>JAFTRN010000009.1 GCA_017462265.1 Coprobacter sp.
AATACCCTATGTTCCCCGCATTGCGCTCGCCTACCGGCTCGCTTATACGGGGCTGTAAAAATCGATTACCTAACGGCAATCTTTTTATAACACAAACTCAAGCCCCTCTTTTTATTTTATCGCATAAATTATCTTAAATCATAGTTTTCCGAAGATTTTTAAAATCTTTATCGGACACCAATATTTAAACTTTGTTTTTTGAAGCCGTAATAATTTTTTCAAGAAAATTTTAAACAACTTCTAAGTATAACAAAAAAGCATCGTCGAATGACGATGCCTTATTCAGTTGCGGGAGCCGGACTCGAACCAGCGACCTTTGGGTTATGAGCCCAACGAGCTACCAACTGCTCCACCCCGCGATGTTTAACGAGTGCAAAGGTACGGCCTTTATCTCAATTATCCAAATAATTAAATGTTAAAATTTCACACCACCAATATTACACCCTATATATCAAGAGAATAAGACCTGAAATTTTATTCAAAATAGAGACTTAGCACCACCAATCGGGATAAGCCTTTATTCACGGCCTGTGTAAATTTTATATCGAGCGGGTCGGTAAGGTCATTCCGTTTGTGTCGCACCACATCGCCCAGTCCGAAACAGAACTTCAACTCGGGAATGAGTTTGAAGAACGGGAGATAAATATCACAACCAATTCCCACCTCGAGGTAGGTATCATACGTATTCAGGTGCAACAACTCTTTTTTCTTCTTCGAAATATCGAGTGTTGGCGCTACCCCCAACAACAAGTAGGGACAATAGTTATTCAGCCGTTTCGCACTATATTTGAGGCTTATCGGCAACATGATATAGGTCGATTTTATATCCGATGTGCGACGTGCGTCACTACCCTCTTCCCTGAACTCTACCACCTTATTTCCAAACAGCAAGGTAGGCGTAAATCGGGCGTTCAAGTATTTACATATATATAGGTCGCTCACCAACCCCACATTGAAACCCGGCGAGAACGACGGCACCTCGGCATACCAAGTCTCACCATCGTCGGTGATAAACCCGCTGTTGCGCAACGCCAAGTCCTGTATATGCGTACCTACCGAGAAACCAAAATGGATACGTCGCTGATCGATGTAGGGCATACGCTGCAACTTCTGCCGTTGCGCCCACATCGGCGCCACAGCACACAACAATAATAATATGCAATATATCTTTTTCAAGTTTTCGAGAAGCCGGAGCATACAACTCCAGTATGATTAAAACGAAAGCGACACTCAAATATTGCCATATATGGACAGATTTTATGATTTGAAAGATTGATTCAAAATTTTTACCACGATTTTATTGGCAGTAAACAAGAAAAGCCATACCTTTGCCGAACACTACAAATTAGTACTAATTTCAAAAAACTCAAAAACCATGGCTTACGTAATCAGCGAAGATTGTATTGCTTGCGGAACCTGTATGAGCGAATGTCCTTCTGAAGCTATTTCTGAGGGCGATATCTACAAAATCGATCCCGATAAATGTGTAGATTGCGGCACTTGCGCCGACGCTTGTCCCACCGGCGCTATCAGCGCAGGCGAATAATCCGCTACAAGCAAGAGTTAAAAAGCCACACCCGGCGGGTGTGGCTTTTCTTTTTTATCATCGGTGTCCGACAATCTCCAAAAAGAAAGCCCTCGATTTCGAGGGCTTTCACTTTATGTCGCAAGAGGATTAGCGTACTATCGCTTTCACCGCCTTGTTATCGCATTTCACGATATAAAGGCCGGGCTGCAATCCGTCAAATACCACCTTGGTTTCACCCGATTTTTCGGCAACAACCTGTCCGGTAATACCCGAGTAGAGAGTTACGGTTACCGATACATTCTCCACCACGATACAACCTTTCGAGGTGTAAACCGTCATAGCTTGCTCCTCAGCAGCATCGATGGCCGATGCACCCGGGATTATCACCGTTTTTGTGGTAACATAGGCTTTCTCGCCGGTCAGTTTCGGATAGGCAGGTACCGTGATTTCACAATATACCGTATCTTTCGGGGCCTCCTTGAAGGAGAACACACCCTTATTTTCGGTATAGTACGAGGCATCTACCTCACTGCCATCAGTGTATTTCCATGTATAGATAGAGGTATCTCCACGCACGATATATTGCGACGACAAGTCGATCGATTCACCGGCTTTCACCTCGGCAGGTATCTCATAGGCCAATAACGGATCGTAAGCGAAATTGAAAATCGTGAAATAGGGTAACGTGGCCGGTGTCATCGCCGTATTGCGTACATTGAATGTCGTTCGCACACTATCAACCAATATCTCGGTAAGACTGCTACAATCAAGGCAAGTGAGGCTGGTCAATACCTTTCCTCGGGCATCGATACCGGTAATACCGGGATTATCGTTCAGCGACAAGGTCGTGATTTTGGGATACATACTGAAGTCCACTTTTCCGGTCAAGCCGAGGCCCAAAGCATATACCGATGTCAATACACCCGTCTCGGTCGGAAACTTCAATGTCTCGTTAGTCAATCCACGATTCTCGTTCAGTCGCAAGGTTTTCAGTTTCGACAAGTGACTCAGGTCGAGCGATTGCAAATCGTTCTCACTCAATGTCAATGTCGTTATTTCGGGATTCTTAGACAAATCTATCTCGGTGAGATTACACATCACGATGAGTGAGGTCAGTTTCGTCAAGTTCGATACGTCTATCGTGGTCAAGGCATGACTTTGCAACGTAAGGTCGGTAAGCTCGGTAGCCTTGCTCACATCTACACTCAATATCTTTGAGCCGTCTTCTTCTCCCTCGGTCCTTGCGGCACTCCATATAGAGCTGAAATAGCAGAATTGTGCGGCATCACCATAAATAGCAATATTACCTTCACCAAGTACGGTATTTCCCACCTCGGTTCCCCACCAGTCGTCTATCGCATTGGCAATATTATCGTATTGCACCCTTTTACCGTCACCCCAGTCGATATAGAGAGTCTGACCGGCGGTTGCACACATCAATTCAAAATCCAATGCCTTGCCCGGCTCGGCCGTCATGGTCATGATAGTCTCTACGTTTTTCACCATTATTGGCGTGGTTACATAGGCTTTCTCGCCGGTCAGTTTCGGATAGGCCGGTATGGTCATTTCACAATATACGGCACTATCGAGATCCGAGTTGAATGTAAACACACCTTTATCCTCGGTGTAAAGAGTGGGATCTACTATTGTATTGTCATTGTATTTCCATACATAGGTGGTGGTGTCGCCACGCACAATATATTGAGATGACAAGTCTATAGCTTCTCCCGGTTTCACCAACGCGCTTACGGCGTAAGCCAATAACGGATCGTAATAATAATTCCTAACGTTCAACGCAGGTAACGTGGCCGGTGTAAAGTTATTGTTGCGGATATTGAACGTGGTCTTTACACTATCTACCAACACTGTTGTCAGATT
This sequence comes from Coprobacter sp., assembly GCA_017462265.1. Taxonomy (GTDB): domain Bacteria; phylum Bacteroidota; class Bacteroidia; order Bacteroidales; family UBA11471; genus Caccoplasma. The sequence continues at coordinate 3,407 of JAFTRN010000009.1, forward strand.
AGGACAATCTTGCACAAACAGACTTGAAAGATTCAAACCGCGTACATCAAGCGATGTTATTTGAGTATTGGGCATCGAAACATATTTCAACGCCGTATATTCGCGCAAATCTACCGAGCCATCTATGCCTGTTCCTTGTACGTAGAACGACTGCAACACGCCTTTTTCTGTAGGCATTACCAAATTGGCGGTCGTGAGATTGGCATTATCATTCAAATATATCGTTGTCATCTTCGACAACCCACTCAAATCCACCGATAAAAGATTCATTTCTTTCAAGGTCACGCTGGTAAGCTCCGTATTCTTACTCAGGTCGATTTCCTCTATCGTACCTCCGAGTATAGAGATACGGGCAAGTTTGGTCAAGGCTGTAACATCAAGTGTCGCCAAATCATGACTTTGAATGGTCAATTTGGTCAATTCCGTCACTTTGCTCAGGTCTATTGCCGTGATTTTCGAACCGGCAACCTCACCTTCGTTATAGGGGGCGCTCCATATCGTCTCGAATATAGTCAATTGCGAGGCATCACCATAAATTTTGATATTACCCTCACCACGAACCGTATCCATAGGATTGGTCGCACTCCAATCATCGGCCGTAGCGATACTGTCGTATTGTTGTACAACACCATCTCCCCAGTCGATATACATCGTCTGACCGGCAGTAGCACATGTCAATTCGAAATCGAGAACCTTGCCCGGCTCGGCTTTCATTGTCATGATAGGGTCACCGGTTTGTGCCTTCGCGACAAGTGCGCAAAGGGCAAATACTAAAAAAAATGTAATTTTTTTCATGTTCTTATCGGTTTTTGGTTTTTATCATTATATTTGCAAAGATATAAATTTTTGGAAAGAAAAAAGAGTTGGCAAGATTTTTTTGGTCAAATATTTCAAAATATTGTATCAAAAAGGCATAACCACCCATTTTTACCTACCAAAATGTATCGTTTTATTCATTTACCTAATCATCACAATTATGAAACTATCTAATTTGGGGCTTATCAGTCTGACATTAATCGGAAGTCTGTTAATAGGGTTCCCCGCTGATGCCACGGCAAAACGCAAAAAATCGAAAAAAAAGGCAAAAACCGAAGCCATCGCCACCAAACCCGTTGTAAAAGAGAACAAAGACAGCGTGGAATACAAAAAGCTCATTAAAGACGCGACAAGTAAGAAAGGACTTTTCACAACCCACCTCACCAAAAAGAGTAAATTATATGTAGAAATACCTTTCTCTGCTTTCGACCGACAATACCTGCTGTCGAACCGTATGGCCGCCACCAGTGATTCCAAAGACTTTGTGGCCGGACAGATGATTACCCGCCCCTTTATGGTTTCATTCAGCCGCAACGACGAAAAAGTATTTCTACACAAAGAACAGGTATCAAACACCGTTGCCGAGGGAGAATCGATAGAGGCGTCGTTCGATCGCAACTTCCTCAATCCCGTATTGAAAGCTTTCAAGATAGAGGCCCGCACCGATAGCAGCGTGGTGATAGACATGACCTCGTTCTTTGCCGGGAACGAGAAGTGCATCAGCCCGCTCAAACCTACCGACCCGCTGGGAACGTTATTAGGTGGCGGGAACAGCATCAAAGGCACCTATGTGGGCGACGCGTCGTATGTATCGGAGGTAAAAACTTTCCCACAAAATATAGAGATAAAGAGTTTCATATCGTTCAACACCTCTCAAAACGATCCCTATACCGTACAAGTGCACCGCTCGCTTATACTCCTACCCGAGGAGCCTATGAAGATGCGTCTGCACGATATGCGGGTAGGATATTTTTCGAGCGACAAAGTTCTCTACACCATACAAAAAGACAAAGTTGATACATATTCTTTTATACACCGCTGGAGACTTGAACCCAAAGAAGAGGATCTTGCTCGTTACCATGCCGGCGAACTTGTAGAGCCGGTAAAGCCCATTATATTCTATGTGGATAGCGCCTTCCCCGACAAATGGAGAGATATAGTGAAACAGGGTATAGAGGATTGGAATATCGCGTTCGAGGCCGCCGGTTTCAAAAATGCCATACAAGCTCGCGATTACCCCCGGAACGATCCCGATTTCGATCCCGACGATATGCGCTATAGCTGTGTGAAATATGCCACGACCACCATCGCCAATGCCATGGGCCCCAGCTACACCGACCCGCGTAGCGGTGAGATACTCACAGCCGACGTAATATGGTATCACAACATCGTATCGCTGTTGCACAACTGGCGTTTCTGCCAAACCGCGGCAGTAGATCCTCGTGTGCGCAAACCGGTATTCGATGATGAGGTGATGCGTGAATCGATGCGTTACGTAGCCTCTCACGAAATAGGCCACACACTGGGTCTGATGCACAATATGGGTGCCAGCTATGCTTTCCCCGTTGATTCATTGCGCAACCCGGCTTTCACGCAAAAATATGGCACTACCCCCAGTATCATGGACTATGCGCGTAACAACTACATCGCCCAACCCGGCGACATGGAGCGCGGGGTGAAACTTACCCCCCCGATTCTCGGTGTGTACGATATATATGCCATCAACTGGGGATACCGCATCATTCCCGACGCGCAAACCCCGGCCGACGAAAAAGCCACATTATCGGCTTGGATTGAGGAAAAAGCCGATGACGCCATGTACACTTTCGGTGCACAACAAATATTGGGCACCGTCGATCCTACCGACCAGACCGAGGACCTCGGCAACGACCATATCAAAGCCGGTAATTACGCCATCGCCAACCTCAAAATCATCATGAAAAATTTGGAGGAATGGGCCGGCGAACCTGGTGAATCATACGACAACCTCTATGCTATATACGACCAAGTAGTGAAACAATATACCCGTCACTTAGGCCACGTAAAACCCTATATAGGAGGTATCGACTACCAAGATGCCCGTCAAGGTGGTAAAAACACCAATCGCACCTATATCGACAAAGCCACCCAGAAAAAGGCCATGAAATGGTTGCTCGACCAGGCCCGTACCTACAACGATTGGCTCACCCCGACGGAATTGATGGCAAAGTTTGACCAAAACACAAATATCAACGACAAAATTCTCAACGGTATAGTATCGAGCATATTGAGACCTTCCGCATTCTTCCGTATGGACGAAAGCAGCAAATTGAATCCGAAGGGCTATTACACCTCCACGACATTTTTCCGTGACGCTTGCGCCGAGATATTCAAAGCCTCCTACCAAGGCAAAAAACTCTCGAACGTAGAACAGAACCTGCAAGCCGCAGCTATCGACCTCATGGTGTCGTACAGCAAATTGCAACCCGCCACCAAATCGTCGTCGAAATCTTTTGCCGACGACGAAATATCCGATGCAGAAGGATATTCTTGTCTGCCTTGCAGCCATGCCGGTTGCACCCATCACGCCAATGAAAGCTCTTTCGTGCGCATCAACTTGGGTCAGACATCACCCGGTGATACGCAACTTGCACCCATGATGACGGCGCAACTGCGCGAAATAGAACGCTTGTACACCCAGCAAAGAAACGCCGTGAGCGACACTGCAACACGCAATTTCTACGATTATCAGCTGTTGAAATTGCAAAAACTTTTCGATATAAAATAATCGATTGAAGCCACTTCACGATTTTCACGCTTACCATACACCTCTAAATTGAAGTCTGTATGAAAAAACATCTCTTGTTGGCATTGTTTTTCGCCCTGTTTCTTCCCGGAATGATTTCCGCGCAAGAAGCTGGGCGGAAAATAAGCGGAATTGTCTGCGACTCGCAAGGTAATCCCATTGCCGGAGCTACCATCAAAGTAAACGAATCTACCACTGCCACCATCAGCGATGGTAGCGGACAATTCTCGATAGCTCTACCGGCAGGCGAGGCCTCGCTCACCGCCTCGTTTCTCGGTTATCGCACCACCGTGGTAAAGACAAAGCCCGGTCAATACGAGATAAAAATCAGTCTCGACGAGGACGCTCAGCAACTCGACGACGTTGTAGTAGTGGGTTATGGTACGCAGAAAAAATCGTCTCTCACAAGTTCGGTAGAAGTAGTGCGCAGTGAAGATTTACTGCGTATGCCGGTAATGAACATCAACGAAGCCCTCGTGGGATTGGTCGCCGGTGTAAGTGTACAAAACTCCACGGGCGACCCCAGTTCGGGCAAAGAGTCGGACATACGTATTCGTGGTATCAACGGCACACCCCTGCTTGTCATCGATGGGGTACCCCGATTTGGAGAAAACACCTCCGATGGCGAAATGCGTCTCTCGGACTTGAATCCCGACGACATTGAGAGCATATCTATGCTCAAAGATGGTGCTGCTGCCGCCGTATATGGCGCTCGTGCCGCCAATGGTGTGATACTCGTGAAAACCAAACGCGGTACCGACAATCAGAAGGCGCGCGTAAATTATCGCGGACAGTTCAATATGCAACAAGCGACTTGCTTGCCCGATTTTCTCAACGCCGAAGAGTTTGCCACGCTCTACAACAGAGCTGTCGATGCCCGCGGTGACGATGTATATGAAAAATACGACCTCGAAGCCATCAAGAGCAACCCCAATGTATATGGCGATGAAAACCTGCTCGACCACCTCGACAAATTCGGATTTTCCACCCTGCACAGCGTATCGGTAGCCGGCGGAAACAAATTTGTAAAATACTATGTTTCGGGCGGATATACCCACATGAAAGGTCTCTATTCGGGTGTAGGCCGCAACAGATTTACCTACGCCGCCAAGCTCGATGCCAATATCGCCAAAGGGCTTACACTCTCGCTCGATATCACAGGCAATCGCTCGAACAACAAAAACACCAGCTACACAACTATCGATGCCGCCTACGGCTACTCACCTTTGCAGGTACTGCGTTTCACAAGCGGTGAGTTGGCCAGTCTCAGCGGCAGTAACCCACTATTGGCCGTCGAGGGATTGGGCGGATATACACGCAACAAAACCAATTTCAACACGTTGTCGGCCATGCTCAACTATGAATTCCCCTTCTTGAAGGGTATGTCGCTCTATCTCAAAGCGACGATCGACAACAACAACTCTATCAAAGTCGATTTCAGCAGTCCGCAAACGCTGTATCTCTACGACGAAGTAACCGGTGAAATAAGTCAAGACCCGCTGACGATATACCCCACCGCCAAAATTTCACTCTCGGAGCGCGATCAGTTTGTCGATAACAAGCTATTTGAAGGCGGCATCAACTACTCTCACACATTCAACGACAGGCACGATTTCAGCGGTATGCTGGTTCTCAACTACCAAGACTATCGCAACCGATATATGACCGGCACCAACAACGATATGGCCGGGAAATATCCCGAGGTGATAGGCACTGCCACCGACAGCAAGTTGGTAGGGAACGAATATTTCTATCAACGCGCCTCGTTGATAGGCCGTTTCACCTACGGATTTGACAATCGCTATTTTGTGGAGACAAGTTTCCGTGTCGATGGCTCCACCAAGTTGCCCGAGAACAACCGTTGGGGCTTCTTCCCCACCGTTTCGGCCGCATGGAACATCTCGAATGAGGCATTTTTCAAAGCCTGGAGCCAACCGGTAATTTCCAATCTCAAATTCCGGGCTTCGACCGGTGTGCTGGGCCGTGACGCCGTGCTCACCGATTACGGCTATCTCATGAACTATATCTACACCACCAATTCGGGTTATCAAATAGGCGGAAATTTCAAACCCGGTATCATTACCGACCCCAATAGCTTCCCCAATACCGACCTTCGCTGGGAAAAAAGCCACGACTATAATATCGCTGCCGATGCCGGATTCTGGAAAAACCGTTTTGCCGTGACCTACGAATATTATTGGCGTTTCAAGACCGATATGCTCACCTACGCGCCCACATACCTCTATCCGCCCTCGGCCGGTACGGGAGGTAACGTACCATACATCAACTTCGGTAAAATCAAGGCCTGGGGCTGGGACCTCACCATCAATCACAAAAACAGTGTAGGGCAATTCAAGTATGATATCGGTATCACCCTGTCTAAGACCTACGACAAGGTACTCGATTATGGTGATGAATCGTCGGTAGTGGCCCATCAACGCCGTAAAGGGCGCAGCAGTCAGTTGTGGCTGCTCTACCCCTCCGACGGGCTGTTCCAGTCGTGGGAAGAGATTGCCAACCTGCCTTACGACCAAGATGGCTACGGCAACACTACGCTTGCCCCCGGTGACATCAAATACAAAGATACCGACGGTAACGGAGCTATCACCGCCAACGACCGTGTATATGTGAAAAGCTCGGCCTATCCCGACTTCTCGATGAGTCTCAGCCTCGGTTTGAGCTATAAAGGTTTCTTCATGAACGCCATGCTGCAAGGTGTGACGGGGTATGCGCAACAAATCAACGAATTATACACCCTCGAAAGTAGCAGTTTGCAACGTTTTCAACGCTATCACCTCACCGATACGTGGAGCGAGGAAAATACCGACGCCACCTATCCGCGGGTGAAATTCGCCTCCAAAAACGACAACAATCGCCGAGAATCTGATTTCTGGATACGCAACTGCAACTACTTGCGTCTGCGCTCACTCACCATCGGATATGCCCTACCGGCCAAGCTGCTCAAAAAGAAGAAAATCAACTCTATGAGTATCTCCTTGCAAGGAAGTAATCTCTTCACCATATCGTCGCTCGAAGGCGGTATAGACCCGGAGTCCTTGCGAGGCTATCCTATCCAACGTTCGTATGGTGTCACACTCAATTTCGGTTTCTAACCCTCAAAGAATCGCCCGATGAAAAATTTCCTCCGCATAACATTCCTCGCTTGCCTCATAGGTATATCCTTGGTAAGTTGTGACGACCTTTTCGAGTCGATACCCAACGACAAATTGGCCGAAGAATCCATTTGGAGCGATCCGCTACTGCTCGACGAATATGTATTGCCGTGGTATCGCAATATGGACAACGGCTTCTCTACCTACGTCACCACCATCATGAAAGGTATCGGTCGCGAATATGAGCCGTGGTATGGCGACCAACTCACCGTGAGCCGTGCCGATTGGTACAATGCCGACTATGGCGATATATTACGTAGCAGTCAGCAAGAAATGACCACCCGCGGACGCACCAAGTGGAGTGGCTATTATACCCAGATACGCTCTATCAATATACTATTGCAGAATGTAGATAAAATAGCCGATGGCGCACAGAAAAATCGCATCATAGGCGAGGCGCATTTCTTCCGTGCCTATTACTACTATATGCTGTTGCGTATGTATGGCGCGCCCATCATTCTCACCGAGCCATACGACCCGCTCACCGACACACGCCAACTCACCCGTGCCACCTATGCCGCCACTGTAGAATTTATCGTGTCCGAGGCCGACAAAGCCGCCACACTGCTCGGTGCGCCGACTGCAAGCGACGCCGGTCGTGCTACCAAAGGTGCCGCCTTCATGCTCAAAGCCAAAACCTATATGTGGGCCGCCGGGGTGAAGTTCCAAAATCGGGAAGAAGATTATCTCGGATTTCCCGACGACCGTACGATAGAGATGTACACCCAAGCCGCCATAGCATACGACTCCCTACGCAATCTCAACCAATACATGCTCATACCCATTACCGCCACCACACGCGAGGGTATAGCAGAAGAGTATCACGAAATATTCCTCACCAAAAACAGCCAAGAGTCGATATGGGAGGTACAGCACAACGACGATGGTGATTTCGCCACAGGCTTCGGTCATAAACTCGACCGCGAGACCGCTCCCCCATCGTGTTATGGTACCTTTGCCGCCTACGTTCCCACGCAAAACCATGTCGATGAGTATCGTACCATCAGCGGGCAACCTATAGCCACCGCCACCGACTACGACGAAAACAATCCCTACGAAAACCGCGATTACCGATTCTATGCCAACATACTCTACAATGGTGCGCAATTCAAAGGCAACACCCTCGAAATACACTATCGTTATCCCTCAAAAGACGATAACAATTACACTCGCGGGGCCGACCTCTTGGCATATGGTTCGTCCGAGACCGCCACATACACCCGCACGGGATATTATATGCGCAAGTTCACCCGCGAATCGCAACAGATCAATACCGATGCCACATACGCCAGCAGTCAGAATTGTATTATCTGGCGATATGCCGAGGTATTGCTCGACTATGCCGAAATCGATTTCAAATTAGGGCGTCCCGGTGATGCGATGGAAAAACTCAACCAAATACGGCGTCGTGTACATATGCCCGAGTATGAAGCCATTACCTGGGACGACATCGTAAACGAGCGACGGGTGGAAATGGCCTTTGAGAAAACAACCTATTGGGATCTGCTCCGATGGGGTATCGCCGTAGAGAAGATGAGCGGTAAAACCAACCCCTTGTATGGCATGAATGTATATGTTTACGACGATGGTTCGCCCACGGTCTATCGCCGCAAAACGATAAACGGTTCGGACAATACGGTGCGCTATTTCAGGGAAATGCAATACTACTGGCCTATACCCTGGGACGAAATACGCCGCCACGGAATACCCCAGAATCCCTCTTGGCTCGAGATGTAAAGAACGAAATTATCACATAAATATTTAACCTAAAAAAGATTGTTTATGAAAAGAATTGTTACTCTTGCACTACTCCTCACTGCAGGGCTTACCGCTCATGCGCAAGGTCACTTGTTCGACCTCTCCGATGTCGATAGCAACGGCTGGTTATGGTTCGATACCCAGGAAAAAATCGACAAATACATCGGCGATGACAAGCTCATAAAAATGGTTCCCGCCCAATGGCAGGAAGAGGTTGAGCCCGATGTGTGGGAAAATCCCGTCAATACCGTATCGCCCGAGACTGTCGGTGCAGGAACCGATGGTTATCTGCCTGGGTTCGGCGATAATGGCGAGCCGGTGGGCGTCAACCCTAAACGCGGTGCTATCACCCTCGCACCTGCCAATCCTTACACTTCGTTCAACGGCGGTGGTGTACTGATGCATATGCCCTCGTGCTACTATCTGTCGTTCTATATGTCGGCCGAAATCCAGATACGTCCGTCGATAAAAGGTGGCCACGGTACGTTGGAAACCGTCGATTGTGCCAACATAAAATCGTTCACCTTCTTAAAATATGCCTCTGCCGGACAATGTTCTTGGGAGGTTCAAGATATAGTCAATCTCAGCGAGTTCTGCTTGAAACAAGAGACACCCGTAACCGCTTGGTTTCAAAATGGTAATGCGTCTCAAAACTATATGTATCTCCACGGCATCAAGGCCTTGGTATATGGTGTAGGAACCGGGGTAAACGAGACCTTTGCCGACAACGAAATAAATATCGCTCAGACGGGACGTTTCATCACCCTCTCACAAACGGCCGACATCACGGTTTACAACACCTGTGGCGCACAAGTACTTTCCTTGCGAGGTGAGGTTGCCGACTTGCAATCTCTCGGTGCCGGCGTGTACATCGTACAAGCTCGCGCCAATGGCGCCGTTGCCACCCAACGAGTATTATTACAATAATCATCCCACGAAAACTATCCGCGCCATGAGGTACTATACCCTCGTCGGATAGTTTTTTTACTTTCATTCGTTTCTATTATGAAAAAACTGTTCATGCTCCTGCTGGTCGCTACGACACTTCCGCTCCATGCCACCGAGAAGTATAAAAGCGAGTTACACAATATAGTCGTTTTCGTGCGGTTTGCCGACGAAGAGGCCTCTATCTTTGAAAATAGCATCGACCGATACGAGACGCTCTTCAACGACACCACACCGGGGAGCAACTCGGTATATAACTATTTCCATTCGGCCTCATATGGCCGTCTCTCATGGCCAAGTACATTCTATCCCGCCGCCGGCGACAGTGGCAAAATAGTGTCGTATCAAGCCCGAAACATTCGCAACTATTACAAGAAACAAAGCGACAGCAACCCCGACGGATATGACGACGAGGAGGCTATGGGCATGGTGCGAGTGGTGCGCGAACAGGAATTGATAAAGGAAATAGCCGACTACCTCCACACCATAGTACCTGCCGACGCGACCATCGATGCCGACAACAACGGCACGGTCGATAATATATGCATAATAGTGAGCGGACGCTCCGAGATAGGCAGCAGCCACATGCTGTGGCCTCATCGCTCCACGCTTTACACCAAGGAGGGCTATATACAAGGCAAGCGCGTCAATGAATACATCATGCTCTTCGACGACGCCAACGGTTATGACAATCTGCGCCCCATCGCCATCAATACCGGAGTGTTGTGCCACGAGATGTCGCACACATTAGGCACTTACGACCTCTACCACGGAGGCGCAGGCGACAATCTCTCCCCCATCGGGGTATGGGACTTGATGTCGGACAACCTCGCTCGCGCACAAGGCATGAGCGCCTATACCAAGTATAAATATTGCCACTGGATAGACTCTATTCCCGAAATATCCTCACCGGGCACCTATACGCTCAATCCCGTAAACGGGACGACCTCAGAGAACGTGGCTTACAAAATAAAGCCCATCGGCAGTGAGCAATATTTCATCGTAGAATATCGCAAGCAAGAGGGGCTCGACGCCGAGCTGCCGGGACAGGGATTGCTCGTATATCGTATCGATCCGCGTTTCACCGGAAATAATTCATACGACGGGATAAGCAAATTCGACGAAATGTATATCTTCCGTCCCCAAGGTACTACGACCTGGAATGGTGCGCTCGATACCGCCCCATTCAGTGCCGAGAGCGGTCGAGTATCATTCGGAGGCGATGCCACCGAGAAGCCTTTCTATACCGATGGTACGTATGCCAACCTGGCCATTACCAACGTATCGGCTTGCGGCGAGAGCATCTCGTTCGATTTGCTACCCGAAGCCCCGATTATATACCTCGCTGACAAATCGGCCATACTGCCCGGAAATGCCGGCAGCAGTACGCAAATCGCAGTCGAGGCAAATACCGATTGGCACATCGAGGCACACCCCGAGTGGTTGGAAATCGCTCCGCGCCAAGGCGGTAGCGGTATAACCGAGCTCACCATCACCACCCTCGCCAAGAACGAATCGTCGGCCCAACGCAGTGCCGAAATAGTACTCGCGGCCACCGACGCATCGACATCGGCCACGCTCGCCATATCGCAGGCATCGGGGCAGATACTCGCACCGAACGGCCTCTCCGCCACGGTAGAGGGTAGTCGGGTATCACTCTCGTGGGATATGCCGGTATCCGGTATGGTTGTTCTCACCGAAGATTTCGAAAACGCAACAAGTGCAGCCTCATGGACTATACGCAAAGACTCGGAGAATCCCCGCGGCTGGGCACGCACCCAAGCCGATAAAAACACAGAGGCCTTCGATGGTGAGTATGTCATGAAATTGTCGTCGGACTGGGATTATCTGCATCAAGACGAATGGGTTATATCGCCCTCATTCTCGGCAGGTAAAATGCTGTCGTTCCGGTCCAAATCGATAGCTCCGCAAAAGAACAACGCGCACAATTTCTACTATGTGCTGGTCAGTGCCGACAATGGAGAAAATTGGGATATCGTTTACGACCTGAAAACCGAAAGCACTGCCGTGAACAAGTACGAGCAGATAGACATCGACCTATCGGCTTACTTATCCGACAGTATGCGCATAGCCTTCCGAGCCTACGACGACAACAACGAAGGCCTTTCCTATTGGTGGATTGTCGATGGTATCAACATCTATCCTGCCGCCGACTCTTCAAGCATCAAGGGGTACAACATCTATCGCAACGGAGTGAAAATAGCCGATACCGAAAGCCGTACTTTCTGCGATGAAACCGCGCCTATCGGCGACGCCACATATCAAGTTTCGGTCTATGGAGACTTCGGTGAGACGGCACTATCATCGGCCGTGACGGTCAGTGTCAGCTCGGTAAGAGAACTCAATGCCCCCAAGGTACGTTACAACCACTCTACCCACTGTCTGATACTGCCCGAGGCAAGCGACATCACCATCTACTCCACCGGAGGAGCCGTGGTGTTGCATCGCACATCGGGAGTCGGAGAGCTGTCGGTTGCCGACCTGCCATCGGGTATGTATCTCGCCCACATTGTCACCACCACCGGCAGTGAAGTCATGCGATTTATCAAATAATCTTTCACCCTACCCTATACTACAGGCGCCACCCGATATCGAGTGGCGCCTGTGTATTATCGACCTTATCTTTCCTTTAAAATAATTATTTTTAATGGCTTATAATTAGAAGGTAATATCTCAATAGCATGAGATACGTCTAAAGAATTCTCCGTTTTCTTCTTTTTTCAAAATCTTATTTAGAAGTTGTTTAAATTTTATTTTGTAGAAGATAGGCTGCACTCGCTTTGCAATCTGTAAACAAGTTTACATTGCGCTTGTTGGCACTATCTTTCGAGATTATTTAAGAGGTATTTTGGAATGATTTTTTTGTCAAAATGCGCTGGGAATAGCGGGCAAATACTCGATAAGTGAGAGCAGAACCATACTGGTATGGGTTATGCCAAGCGTGAGAGTATTCTATTACGTAAATTTTCAAGCGTTTTGATGAAAAAGACAGCCAAAAGAGCCTTAAAGAATCCGAAACCTTGTTCTGAAGCCGTAATAATTTTTCCAAGAAAATTTCAAACAGTTTCTTAGTTCCTCTCTACTATTAAAAAAATAGCGCAAACCGAGGCTTGCGCTATTTTGGGGTGCGGATGATAGGACTCGAACCTACACGACTCACGTCACCAGATCCTAAGTCTGGCGTGGCTACCAATTACACCACATCCGCATAAGGTCATTGCAAAGATAAGGCAAGTTTGCGAAACTGCCAACTTTTGCCTTGATTTTATAATCCCGCCTTATTATTTTCACCTCTTGAAATATTCTTTACTCCCTATAATACACGCGTTTTACACGCGACGATACCGATGTAAGTATTTCATAGGGTATCGTACCGAGAGTAGTGGCAATATCTTCGACCGGGAGATTTTCGCCGAATATTTCCACTCGGTCGCCCTCCTTACAATCGATATCGGTCACATCTATCAGGGTTACGTCCATACACACATTACCCACGACAGGGGCACGTTTTCCGGCAATCATCACACTGCCCACGCCATTACCCAACCGACGATCGAATCCGTCGGCATAGCCGATGGGTATCGCCGCAATACGCGACGGGCGATGCAACACGCCCCGACGGCTGTATCCCACGGTCTCGCCCGCAGCTAAATTCCGTATCTGCAATATTGTGGTTTTGAGTGTACTCACTACTCGCAGCCCCGTATTATCGCCGTAGGGCGATACGCCATACAATCCTATACCGAGACGCACGGCATCGCACTGATAATCGGTAAAGCGAGTTATCCCCGCCGTATTGAGTATATGCCGCATGACATGATGCGAAGAGACCGACTGCACCACATCGGCACATCGGGTGAAAGTCTCGATTTGACGGCGCGAATAATCATCGAATATCGCCTCGTCGCTTCCTGCGAAATGAGAGAATACCGAGCGCACCGTGAAACGGTCTTGTGCCACCAACAGGTCGGCAAGTCGTGCCATATCGACCTCGCCAAATCCGAGACGATGCATTCCCGAGTCTATTTTGATATGTATCGGGTAGTGCTGTATGCCCAGTCGGCGAGCCTCCGTTTCGAGAGCGGCGAGCAATTTGAAACTGTACACCTCGGGCTCGAGATTATACCGAAACAGAGTGTGAAAGCTCGACATCTCGGGATTCATCACCATGATAGGCATCGTGATACCCTGATTTCGAAGTTCAGCGCCCTCATCGGCCACAGCCACGGCCAGATAGTCGCACCCATGGTCTTGTAAGGTCTTGGCCAGTTCATACGAGCCGGCGCCATAGCCGAAAGCCTTGACCATACATATCATGCGGGTAGCAGGACGTAATTTCTCTTTATAATAATTGTAATTATGCACTATCGCGTCGAGGTTCACTTCGAGGATAGTTTCATGCTGTTTCAGTTCCAAGGCCTCCGACACGGCATCGAAATGGAAGCGGCGGGCGCCCTTTATCAGTATCAATTCGTGTGCGAAACGCTCCATGTCGGTGCGTAGGAAATCTTCTGTCGTGGCATAGAACTCTTTTTCTACATCGAAACAATCGCTATGGGCCGATATTTCCGCACCGATACCTATCAGTCGCTCCACGCCCTTATGTCGCAACAGCGAGGCTACACGGGCATATAACTCGACTGGAGCTATTCCCGACTGCAAAATATCAGACAATATCACCGTACGACGCATAGAATTTGCCGCCGAGCGACGCGCCTGAAAATCGAGAGCTATATCGAGGGCGTTAATATCGGAATTGTAACTATCATTGATGAGCATACAGCCGTTTATACCCTCCTTCACCTCCATACGCATGGCGATAGGCTCAAGACGTGCCATACGTTCGGCAATCGTGTCTCGCGTAAAGCCCAAGTAGAGCATTACCGCCAGACAGTGTATTGCATCTTGTATTGCTCCGTCCTCGGTAAAGGGTATGGAAAACACCCCTTTGACCTGTAAATAGACATACTCTATGGTAGTGGTCTCGTCGTACCTTATGGCCTTTGTCACATAGAGGGGGGCATAAATATTCTTGTGCGACCACGCTACCGCCCGGGTTCCCATACAAGTCTTTGTAAAGGCCTCGGTCACAATAGCATCATCAGCATAGTAGATTATCACCTCGGAATTGCGAAAGAGCGAAAGTTTCTCCTCACACTTCTCGTCTATCGATGTAAAGCCCTCTTGGTGCGCCTCGCCCAACGATGTGAACACGCCTATGGTAGGCTGTATGATTGGTTCGAGACGGTCCATTTCATCGGTTTGTGACACTCCGGCCTCGATGATGGCCAGTTGCGTGGTTTCATCGATTTCCCAAACCGAGAGTGGTACCCCTATCTGCGAATTATAACTGCGTGGTGAACGTGTTACCACGTAATCGTCGTTCAGCAACTGATAGAGCCACTCCTTTACGATCGTCTTACCATTACTTCCGGTGATACCAATAACGGGGATATCGAATCGTCGGCGATGATAGGCAGCCAGGACTTGCAAGGCAGCCAACGTATCCGATACCGACAGAAGATTAGCGTCGGGTATAGTCGTAGAGTCGAGTGCACGGCTCACCACAAAGTTGCGTACCCCCTTACGATATAATTCGGGAATATATTTATGGCCATCGTTGCGGTCTGTCACCAAGGCAAAAAACAGGGTTTCATCGGGATAAGTCAATGAACGGCTGTCGGTGAGCAGACACGACACCGCCACCTCCCGCCGAATATCGGCTTCGGCGTGTATGATACGGGCTATATCGGTGATTGTATATTTCATCTCAATCCAATGTTTCGAGCAACTGTCTTGCCACAGATAATTCTTTGGTTACATCAAAGAACGGATATTTTTCTCGGAAATTTTCGAGTTTAAGAATATTTTGCATTACAAAACAGCGGTAGGCCTCCCCGTCGGGTGTAAGCTGACGGTGATTCAAGGCCCGACGTAACGCGCCCCACTCCTTACATACGGCACGTGTCGTTTCGTCGAAAAATGTATCGGAGAAGCGTTGCCACACATACTCCACAGCCTGTGCCGAGGGGTGTGTCATATCCGTATCGTAGAAACGATAATCGCGCAACTCGTCGAGTAGTATCTCATAGGCAGGGAAATAGACGCACCTATCGGGGAAACGCGACACAAGAGCATCGCTGAATAGTTGTAATGCAGCCTTGCTCAATTGATTGCCATGTGCGCCATCTTTCAAGTGACGTATGGGACTCACCGTTATCAACACCCTTACCTGCTTGTTGATGGCAAAAAGGCGCGACAATAGAGCAATCCACGTATCGGTCATCTCTTGTACCGACAATCTCCTACGCTCGAAGCGAGCGGCCGGTAGTTTATGGCAATTCGACACCACGGCTCCGTTCTCTACATCGGTATAAATCCAAGCCGTACCCCACGTCAATACCAACCAATCGATATGTTCTATCGCCTCCGAGGCCGGTAGGAAACGACCGTTCATTTGGCGGAGAGCCGATACCTCATCGATGTGCGAAAATAGGGAATGATGCGAAAAACTATGCCATAAATTGCCCGAGCGGAACAAATCGTCGTGTGTAAACGCACGCTTGTCGAGCAATCGCGATAGCGATGTGGCAATAGAGGCCGGATTATACAATATTCCAAACGGATTTACATCTACCGGGAAATGGTTCTCGGTAAGTCGCGAGCCTATATGCTCGGCAAAACAAGAGCCGAACAGCATCATACGATGATGATGTGTCACGGCTCCGTGTTGAGGTATAATATGTACAGGTGTGAGCAGTTCCATAATCCTGCCCGTAACTTATTGGCGGGTAATCTCCACTAATTTCACATCGAATATCAGTGTCGAATAGGGTTTCACGCCCCCGGTCGATGACGAAGCATACCCCATGTTTTGCGGTATGATGATGCGACAAGAGTCGCCTACGTGCATACGCTCCATAGCCACGGCCCAACCATCGACCAACGACGAAATTTTTGCCTCCATCGGGTTCGACGGCGATACGTGAGTAGAATCAAACACCGTACCATCGATCATTTCGCCTCGATAACATACCTTTACAAAACTGGTATAGTAAGGAGAAACCACACCTTCGCCCCGTGTGTAATAGTGCATCAAAATACAACTTGTCGTATCCCAATTGGGCTTTACGACCTCATATTTCAGATTGCCCTCTTCGTCGAGTTCGGCTCTTGCGGCATCAAAATAAGCCACATTTTCGTTATTCCATTCGAGGTATTGTGTCACGGTATCTTCCGTATCACTGTCACAACTTACCACCCCTACGAGGAACAGCCCTACCAACATTGAGAGGAAGATGATTCTTGATTTTTCCATAAAGGGTTGTTTTTTGTTAGAAACTTACCACCGGCGCATTCTCGGCTCCGTCGGTTGCCGTGAAAAGAGGTTTCTTTTCGAAACCGCCCCACGAGGCAACAATCGATGCCGGGAAACGGCGTATCATCACATTGTAGGAGCGCACGGTCTCGGAATATCGGTCACGAGCTACGGTGATACGATTTTCCGTACCCTCCAACTGTGCCTGCAATTCGAGGAAATTCTGATTGGCCTTGAGGTCGGGATATTTTTCCACCGACACCAACAATCTCGACAATGCGCTCGATAATTCGCTCTGCGCCGCTTGGAACGCGGCAAGATTTTCGGCGGTAAGGTTATCGGCGCTTATCGACATCTGCGTAGCCTTGGCTCGAGCCGAGACTACCGCATCGAGGGTAGATTGTTCATGCTCGGCATAACCTTTGACGGTAGCGACGAGATTGGGTATAAGGTCGCTACGACGTTGGTATTGAGCTTCGACTTTCGACCATTCGGTATCGACAGATTCTTCGGCGGCCACCATGCTGTTGTAGGTACCAATGCACGACATTATGAGCAGGACGACTGCCAATGCCACAATGGCCAATACGATATAAATCTTTTTCATAAGAGTATCTATTATTATTGTGCCACTTTTTGAAGCAACGATTTGATAGATACCTGCTCGCCTATGATTTGAGCCAAATCGGCGATAGGCACACGTTTCTGCTCCATTGTATCGCGGAAACGTATCGTCACACAATTATCGGTAAGCGTATCGTGATCGACCGTCACGCAGAAGGGTGTTCCTATAGCATCTTGGCGACGATAGCGTTTTCCGATAGAATCTTTCTCATCGTATTGGCACTTGAAGTCGAAACGCAATGCGTCGATGATTTCGCGGGCTTTCTCGGGCAGACCATCTTTTTTCACCAACGGCATTACGGCCAATTTCACCGGTGCCAAAGCGGCCGGCAGACGCAATACCACACGGGTATCACCACCTTCGAGTTTTTCCTCACAATAGGCGGCGGCCATTATACTCAAGAACATACGATCGACACCGATAGAGGTCTCTATAACGTATGGTACATACGACTCGTTGAGTTCGGGATCGAAGTATTGCAGTTTTTTACCCGAATATTTTTCGTGACTACCAAGGTCGAAATTGGTGCGCGAGTGAATACCCTCCACCTCTTTGAAGCCAAACGGCATTTCAAACTCGATATCGGTAGCGGCATTGGCATAGTGAGCCAACTTGTCGTGGTCGTGGAAACGATATTTGTGATCACCGAGACCGAGGGCCTTGTGCCATTTGAGACGTGTCTCTTTCCACTTGGCAAACCAAGTAAGCTCCTCTCCGGGGCGTACAAAGAATTGCATTTCCATCTGCTCGAACTCACGCATACGGAATATGAACTGACGAGCCACAATCTCATTACGGAAAGCCTTTCCTATCTGAGCTATACCAAAGGGTATGCGCATACGTCCGGTCTTTTGCACATTGAGATAATTCACAAAAATACCTTGTGCCGTCTCGGGACGTAAATATACTTTCATCGCACCATCGGCGGTAGAACCCATCTCGGTCGAGAACATCAAATTGAATTGGCGCACCTCGGTCCAGTTGCGAGTACCGCTCAACGGGCACACAATTTCATAGTCGAGAATGATTTGACGCAACTCGTTGAGATCGTTATCGTTCATCGCTTTTGCAAAGCGGGTGTGCAGCTCTTCACGTTTGGCGATATGCTCTTGTACACGAGGATTGGTCTGGCGGAACAGGGCCTCATCGAAGCTGTCGCCAAAGCGTTTGGCGGCTTTCTCCACCTCTTTTTCTATCTTCTCGTCCATTTTGGCGAGCTGGTCCTCGATGAGTACGTCGGCGCGATAGCGTTTTTTCGAGTCCTTATTGTCGATCAAGGGGTCGTTAAACGCATCTACGTGACCCGATGCTTTCCATATCGTAGGGTGCATAAAGATGGCCGAGTCGATACCCACGATATTCTCGTGAAGCAGTACCATACTATCCCACCAATATTTTTTGATATTGTTTTTCAACTCAACGCCCATCTGACCATAGTCATATACAGCGCTCAGTCCGTCATATATTTCACTCGATGGAAATACAAATCCATATTCTTTACAATGCGAAATCAGTTTCTTAAAAACGTCGTCTTGTTGTGCCATAATTGTTTTTTTATTTGTATCGGAGCTTTTTGCTCCACTAATAATCTGCAAAGTAAATGATTTTTTCCGATTTAATTT
This sequence comes from Coprobacter sp., assembly GCA_017462265.1. Taxonomy (GTDB): domain Bacteria; phylum Bacteroidota; class Bacteroidia; order Bacteroidales; family UBA11471; genus Caccoplasma. The sequence continues at coordinate 22,470 of JAFTRN010000009.1, forward strand.
GTATTTTTGCGGGAGGTTCTCACTTTTATAGGCATAAAAATGTTAAAAGAGGGGCCTATACCTCAAAATTATAGGAACTGTTTCGAATTTTCTTGAAAAATCGGGAACAGTAGCACAAAAAAAGGAATCAAAAACAACATCTAAATCTATACCGGCAAAAATATGAGCGACGAAACAAAAGAGCCTTTCATCGACGACGAAATGACAGAGCAAGAAACCACCCCCACGAAACAACCTTCATTTCTCTCGGGGAGCGCGAATTCCGACAACAAAATCACGCTGTCGGGTATGTATCAGAGTTGGTTTCTCGACTTTGCTTCTTATGTAATACTACAACGTGCAGTGCCGCATATCGACGACGGATTGAAACCCGTGCAACGTCGTATCCTGCACGTAATGAAACGCATGGAAGATGGTCGCCACAACAAGGTAGCAAGTATCGTGGGCGAAACCATGAAATACCACCCCCACGGCGACTCCTCGATATATGGTGCTCTCGTGACGCTGGGGCAAAAAGAGATGCTCATCGACTGCCAAGGTAACTGGGGCAACATACTCACCGGTGCCAGCGCCGCTGCCGGTCGTTACATCGAGGCTCGTCTCACAAAATTTGCATTGGAGACCCTTTACAGTCCCAAAATCACCGATTGGCGACCATCTTACGACGGTCGCAATAAAGAGCCTATCACCCTGCCGGTAAAATTTCCATTGTTGCTCGCCCAGGGTACCGAGGGTATCGGCTACACCCTGTCGGTAGATATTCTTCCGCACAACTTCACCGAGCTGATCGACGCCTCCATCGCCTACTTACGTGGCGAGGAGTTCCAGCTGTTCCCCGACTTCCAGACTGGCGGTCTCATCGACGTATCCCGCTATAACGATGGGCGCCGGGGCGGCATGGTAAAGGTTCGCGCCAAAATAGAGAAGCGTGACCAACGCACACTCGTCATCACCGAGATTCCTTACCGGGAAACCAGTTCATCTATTATCAGTTCGATAGAGGCGGCCAATGATAAAGGCAAAATCAAAATCAATAAAAAAATCGACAATATCACCACCGACCATGCCGAGATAGTAATACACTTGCAGGCCGGTACCTCATCGGACAAGACCATCGACGCGCTCTACGCCTTCACCAAATGCGAGGTAAAGATATGGCCCATCTGTTGCGTTATCTGCGACAACAAGCCTCTATTCTTGTCGGTAAGCGATGTGTTACGACACAATACCGATCGCACGATGTCACTCCTCCAACAAGAGTTGCAATTACAACGCGAGGAATTGTACGAGTCGCTTCTCTTCCTCTCCCTCGAAAAAATATTCATAGAGGAACGTATCTACAAAGACAAGGAATACGAAAACAGCGCCACGCCCGATGAAGCCATCGCCCACATCGACAAGAGACTTACGCCTTTCAAGAAACTATTCTTGCGCGAAATTACCCGCGAAGACATAGAACAGTTGATGGAGATAAAGATGAAACGTATCATCAAATACAATTCAGACAAGACCGAGCAGCAAATCGCTGCCATCAAAGGCGATATAGAGGAATGCGATAACAACATCGCGCACATCGTCGATTTCACCATACGATGGTACGAACACCTCAAAAGCAAATATGGCGACGCGTTCCCGCGACGTACCGTCATACGCAACTTCGACTCCATCGAAGCCACAAAAGTGGCCGAGGCCAACGAAAAGCTATATATCAATCGTGAAGAAGGCTTCATAGGTACCGGGCTCAAACGCGATGAGTTTGTATGCAACTGCTCCGACATCGACGACATCATCATCTTCTATAAAGATGGTAAATACAAAATCGTGAAAGTAAGCGAAAAGATGTTCGTGGGCAAAAATATTCTCTACATCAACGTATTCAAGCGTAACGACAATCGCACCATATACAATGTGATATACCGCAACGGAAAAGGTGGCTTGCACTATATCAAGCGTTTTGCCGTGACGGGCATCACCCGCAACAAAGAGTATGACCTCACACAAGGTGAGCCGGGCAGCCGCGTCGTGTACTTCACCGCCAACCCCAACGGTGAAGCCGAAATCATAAAAGTGACCTTCAAACCGAAACTTCGACAGAAAGCGACGTTCATGGAAAAGAACTTCGGTGACATCGCTATCAAAGGTCGCCAGTCGATGGGCAACATACTCACCCGCAACGATATAGAACGCATACGCCTCAAAGAGCAAGGCGGCTCTACGCTGGGCGGTCGCAAGGTTTGGTTCGATCACGACGTGCTCCGTCTCAACTACGATGGAAGGGGCGAATATCTCGGAGAGTTCCACAACGGTGAACAGATATTGGTCATATTGAAAGATGGTAATTACTACACCACCACGTTCGATGCCGGAAATCATTACGATACCAATATTCTCATCATCGAGAAATTCGATGCCGGACGTTGTTGGACCGTCGCCCTATATGATGCCGACCAGAAATACCACTATCTCAAACGTTTCATGTTCGAGTCTTCACAGAAAAAACATAGTTTCCTCGGTGAAAACCCCAACTCGAAACTATTACTGCTCAGCAAAGAGGCTTATCCCCGTATAGAGGTGAAATTCGGCGGAAGCGACGCTTTCAGAGAGCCGCTAATCATCGAGGCGGCCGACTTCATCGGTATAAAGAGTTTCCACGCTCGAGGTAAACGTCTCACCACATACGCGGTCGATACCATTACCGAGTTGGAGCCTACACGACACGAGGAGCCGCTACCCGAACCCGAAACGAGCAATGAACCCGAAGGTCCGACGATCGATGAGAACGGACAGAAATCACTCTTCTGATATGACCGGCAGGCTCTGCGCCATACTATCGATATTATTTCTCGCCCTGGGCTATATCCGGGCTCAAGAACCGAAGAGAGACACGACAGCCGTGAAACTCGGGCGACCGATATTCTCATCGGTTTCCTTCAGCACGGGCCGAGCCAATATGCACGACGACTATCTGTCGCTCAACAACTACCGGGGCTGGGAGTTGGGACTACTCTACGAGCATATGCGTGTGGCCTCGTATGGCGAGGGACGCTGGGTGTTGCGACATAGGCTCGATGTGGACGCTGCCAAAGGCTTGAATATGTCGCGCAACGGAGAGATGATTGCCGCCTCGGTGGCCTACACGCATGGACAATTATATACATGGAAGTTCCCCTGCGGTATAAACATACGGAGCGGTGCAGAGATAGCTCTATCGGGCGGTGCTCTTTACTGCCCCGGGAATTCGAATAATCCGGCCACGGCCAAACTGAATATCGCCATCGGTCTGAGCGAAATGATTTCGTACACATGGCACATCAATCGCCTACCTATCACATTTCGATACCACATGTCGTTGCCCGTCATCGGCGCCTTTTTCTCTCCGGCCTTCGGTGAGAGCTATTACGAAATGTTCTACCCGGGAAACACCCGAGGTATATTCAACTGTGGTGCTTGGCACAACCGATTCGACATGGGCAATCTCATTACCATAGATATACCGCTCGGCCGACACGCGTTGCGCATCGGATACGACAATCGCATACGTACCTCACGAGCCGACCACACCCGATACTTTCACTACAGCAACGCATTCCTTATAGGACTATCCACCCCCATAGGACGTACGGCATCACGTCCCAATACACTATCGCCGTTCTATTGATATGAAACAACTACGCCACATATTATCGAGCCTGTTGTGCGGCATCATCACCACGATATCACTCACGGCGTGCAACCCCGACGAGGAATTTCACGATACGCCCTATGGCAACTTCGACGCTCTATGGACGATACTTGATGAGCGATACTGCTTTTTCGCCTTCAAAAATATCGATTGGGACGACATACGCACCCGCTATCGTGCCCGGCTGGCCGACAACATGACCGACAAAGAATTGTTCGGCGTACTCGCGGAAATGCTCTACGAGTTGCAAGATGGGCACGTAAACCTCTATACCCCGTTCGACGTGGCCCGTTATTGGGCTTGGTTCGAGGAATACCCCACCAATTTCGACAAAGAGCTGGTAATGAAAAACTACTTGCGACAACCCGACTATCAGATTGCAGCTTCGCTCTATTATCGCGTGCTCGACGATTGCAATATAGGCTACATCTATTACGGCAGCTTCTCGAGCGGAGTGGGCGATGGCAATCTCGACGAGGTATTGCTCGCCTTTGCCACTTGCGACGGCATAATCATAGATGTACGCGACAACGGAGGCGGCCAGCTATCTACCGCCCAACGTATTGCCGCCCGATTTACCACCGACGATTTCGTCAGCGGCTATATACGACACAAAACCGGTCCCGGGCACGAAGATTTTTCCGACCTCTATCCCATAGAGCAGAAGAGTGCCGACGAAAATCGTATGCACTATGCCAAACCGGTAGCCATACTCAGCAACCGAGGCTGTTACAGCGCTACAAACGATTTCATATCTGTAATGAAAAATCTGCCTCAGGTGGCTATCATAGGCGATCGCACCGGTGGCGGCAGCGGACTGCCCTTCTCCTCGGAATTGCCCAATGGCTGGTCGGTACGCTTCTCGGCCTGTCCCATGTACAACACCGATATGCAACAGACCGAGTTCGGTATAGAGCCCACTATCGCTGTCGCCCTCACACCCGACGATGTTGCCAATGGCATCGATACCATTATCGAACGAGCCAAACAATGGATTCTCACTGGAGAATAATCGATATTTTTTAATATTGGTGTCCGATAAAAGTAAATCCGTGCCGCAGTGAGGAAATAGCACAAACTATAACGAGACAAGCCAATGTCAGTAATTTGTATGTGTTCATAACTTTAATGTTTTGTAATTTCAACCATTTGCAACGATGCGTTTTTATAAAATAAATTGCCACGGAGTTGATAATTACACGTGAAACTAAAAATCTTTTTCAAGAAAATTTACTAAAACAGACATTTGGCCTCCATAAAATTCAGTTAGTTTCTAAAAATTTTATCAAGAAATGTAAATTATTTCTATTTTATATTATAACTTTGCGTCAATAATGGTGATATGAATATTATATTTCATTGGAGCCTCTCACCATATCAATACTAACGGTTCTTTTGAGGCTTAAGGAGCCACTTTATCAGAACTGCTATGGACACACAGAAAGTTGACATGTTCATTATGTCGAAAGGGGAATTTTTCCCAACCGAAAACATTCCCTACATCAGAGAAAAAATGCTCGCTTTAGATGACTCAAAATTTGCGATGATTTCTGTACAAGAATTCAAAGAGCCGAAAACGGCACTGATTATTTCATTGTTTTTCGGGGCATGGGGTATAGACCGTTTCTATATCGGACAAAGCGGATTGGGAGTAGCCAAATTACTGACTTGCGGTGGTGCCGGTGTATGGGCGTTGATAGATTTATTCAAAATTTCACAGGCCACACGCGAGACCAATTACCAAAAGTTAATCGCATACCTCGGCTGATGCCGCAGAAAAAGTTTTACAAAATATGGTTGGTAAGTTACCTATTAATATTATTGTGGGTAACTTACCAATTTTTTTCTCCTGAGGGAATATTTATACAATGTCCTTCAAAGCTTTTATACGGCATACCTTGCCCCGGATGCGGTACGACGAGAGCCTGCCTCATGCTCATTCACGGCGAATTCCTGAATGCAATGATGATGAACCCAAATTGCCTTTTGGCAATGATATACATAGGCCTCACCCCTATTTTGTTTCTGATAGATGTTACCACAAAAAGAGCGTCGTTGTATATGATATATCTATGGATAGAAACAAAACTTCATAATAAGGTATTAGGGACAATTTTATGTATAGAGATAGCTATCGCTATACGGAACATGATTATGGGCATATAATGAATTATTGGTGTCCAATAATATTACACAATAAGGGCAATGCCGGTATGGCATTGCCCTTATTTATGTAGGAAATTACTTTCTTACGATTATTCAGCTGCGGGAGCCTCGGTTGCAGGTGTTTCAGCAACGGGAGTTGCATCGGTAGCAACAGCGTTCTTTTTCGAACGACGGGTACGGGTTTTCTTCACAGCTTTTTCTTTGAGCATGTTTTCGTTGTAGTCAACAAGCTCGATGAAGCAGGTCTTGGCATTGTCGCCGAGACGATTACCGGTTTTGAGGATACGGGTGTAGCCTCCGGGGCGGTCTGCTACTTTTTCTGCGATATTTTTGAAGAGCTCGGTTACGGCCTCTTTGCTTTGCAGATAGCTGAATACGACACGACGCGAAGCGGTGGTGTCTTCTTTAGAACGGTTGATCAGCGGCTCAACATACACTCTCAGAGCTTTAGCTTTGGCCAAAGTGGTGAAGATTCTTTTGTGGAGAATCAATGAGGTAGCCATATTGGAGAGCATAGCATCTCTGTGAGATTTAGTGCGTCCTAAGTGGTTGAATTTTTTATTGTGTCTCATTGTTTTACTCTTTTTCTAATTTATACTTCGAGATATCCATTCCAAACGAGAGGTTGAGGCTGGCCAACAACTCATCGAGTTCGGTGAGTGATTTGCGTCCGAAATTGCGGAACTTGAGCAGGTCGGTTTTGTTGAATACCACCAACTCGCCGAGAGTTTCCACATCGGCGCTTTTGAGGCAGTTCAACGCACGAACCGAAAGGTCCATATCGACGAGCTTGGTCTTGAGCAATTGACGCATATGCAATACTTCTTCATCGAATTCTTCGTTACCATCGGCATCGGTGGTTTCAAGGGTAATCTTCTCGTCGGAGAAGAGCATGAAGTGATGAATCAATATTTTTGAAGCCTCTTTCAATGCTTCTTTGGGGTGGATAGAACCGTCGGTAGTGATTTCGAGTGTCAGTTTTTCGTAGTCGGTTTTCTGCTCTACACGGAAATTTTCTTGGATATATTTCACGTTGCGGATAGGCGTAAAAATCGAGTCGATGGCTATCACATCAACGGGGTCGTTGGGGTTACGGTTTTCCTCGGCGGGAACATAACCGCGGCCTTTGTTGATGTTCAGTTCGATTTGGAAGTTTGCGCTTTGATCCATATTGCAGATCACCAAGTCGGGATTAAGCACTTCAAATCCGGTAAGGTGTTTACCTATGTCTCCGGCTTTGAACACATCGGTTCCCGATACGGAAATCGACACTTTCTCGGTCTCGATTTCTTCCACGATTTGTTTAAATCTCACCTTTTTGAGGTTGAGAATAATATTGGTCACATCTTCGATTACACCGGGAATGGTGGAGAACTCGTGTTCTACACCACTGATGCGGATAGATGTGATCGCAAAGCCTTCAAGAGAGTTGAGGAGGATACGGCGCAACGCGTTACCGATGGTAACGGCATAGCCGGGCTCCAAGGGACGGAATTCGAATCTACCGAAAAACGCGTCGGCCTCGAGCATGAGGACTTTATCGGGTTTCTGAAATGCTAATATCGCCATGGATTACTTATTATTTAGAGTACAACTCAACGATCAACTGTTCCTTGATATTCTCGGGAATGTCGGCACGTTCGGGCAAGTGCAGGAATTTGCCGCCTTTGATGTTTTCGTCCCACTCGATCCAGGGATATTTGCTATGATTGAATCCCGAGAGAGTGTCGGCGATAACTTCCAACGATTTCGATTTTTCACGTACAGCAACAATCTGTCCGGGTTTTACCGAGAAAGAGGGAATATTTACCACTTTACCATCGACCGTGATGTGACGGTGCGATACCATCTGACGAGCAGCGGCACGTGTGGGAGCGATACCCATACGATATACTACGTTGTCGAGACGAGCCTCGAGAAGTTGCAACAGCACCTCACCGGTGATACCTTTGGTACGTGATGCTTTTTCAAAGAGGATACGGAATTGTTTTTCGAGTACGCCGTAAGTGTATTTGGCTTTTTGTTTCTCACGCAACTGTATGCCATACTCCGAAGTTTTTCTTCTTTTGTTGGCACCGTGTTGTCCGGGAGGATAGTTCTTCTTGGAGAGAACTTTATCGGGTCCGAAAATGGGCTCACCAAATTTACGGGCAATCTTTGATTTAGGGCCGGTATATCTTGCCATTTTTGTAGATTTTTAGTTTTTATATTGCTGTATGTCGCATTAGGTGCAGCCGCGATTGCAGAGAGGAGAAATAGTGCAATCTTATCACCGCTTGTGACGCTACAAATTGAGGTTTACACTCTACGTCTTTTAGGAGGACGACATCCATTGTGAGGCAGCGGAGTAACGTCGATAATCTCGGTCACTTCTATTCCGGCGCCGTGTACGGTGCGGATTGCCGATTCACGTCCGTTTCCGGGACCTTTTACATAGGCCTTTACTTTTCTCAAGCCAAGGTCAAAGGCTACTTTTGCACAATCCTGTGCAGCCATTTGCGCTGCGTAGGGGGTATTTTTCTTTGATCCTCTGAAGCCCATTTTACCTGCCGATGACCAAGAGATTACTTGTCCTTCGGAGTTGGCAAGGGATACAATAATGTTGTTGAACGAAGAATGTACGTGCAATTGACCCATTGCGTCAACTTTCACGTTTCTCTTCTTGGTTGCGACTGTTTTTTTTGCCATACTTAATTATTATTTAGTAGCTTTTTTCTTATTAGCAACAGTTTTCTTTTTGCCCTTACGGGTACGAGCGTTGTTCTTGGTGCTTTGTCCGCGAACGGGGAGACCGTTACGGTGGCGCACACCGCGATAGCAACCGATATCCATAAGACGTTTGATATTGAGTTGAACTTCTGAACGAAGGTCTCCCTCAACTTTGTATTCGGCGCCGATGATTTCACGCACTTTAGCGGCTTGTTCATCGCTCCAATCTTTTACTTTGATGTCTTTGTCAATGCCGGCTTTTGCCAAGATGGTATTAGCCGCGCTGCGACCTATACCGAAAATATAGGTCAAGGCTATTTCGCCTCTTTTGTTCTGAGGCAGGTCAACACCTACTATTCTTATTGCCATATAGTCGTAGAATTATTGTGCAAAAATAATAAAATTATCCTTGACGTTGTTTATACTTGGGATTTTTCTTGTTGATAACATACAAGCGACCTTTTCTTCTGACGATTTTACAATCGGGCGTACGCTTTTTCAATGATGCTTTTACTTTCATATCTGTATTTTTTTATTTGTATCTGAAAGATATTCTTCCTTTGCTCAGATCGTAGGGCGACATTTCGACCTTGACCTTATCGCCGGGCAGAATTTTGATGTAGTGCATGCGCATTTTTCCGGAGATATGGGCCGTGATTTCATGACCGTTCTCCAATTCTACTCTGAACATTGCGTTCGACAATGCTTCTACAATTACTCCGTCTTGCTCTATTGCAGCCTGTTTTGCCATATCTTTTTATTACTTGGTGACTGGTATTCCTAATGCTTCTTCAACATACCTGAACGAAGATAATACATCGGCTCCGCCTTCCCGCACGGCTATCGTATGCTCGAAATGAGCCGACGGCTTGCGGTCTTTGGTACGAGTGGTCCAACCATCTTTTTCGATGACGATGTTGCGCGAACCGAGGTTTATCATCGGTTCTATGGCTATCACCATTCCGTTTTTGAGCAACGGTCCGCAACCGCGACGTCCATAGTTGGGCACTTCGGGATCTTCGTGCAACCGCTTTCCTACTCCGTGACCACACAACTCTCTTACGACAGAATAGTTGTGATGCTCGCAATAGGTCTGCACGGCGTTGCTTATATCGCCTACCCGCTTTCCTTCGACGGCTTGTTCTATTCCCAGATAGAGGGACTCTTTGGTGATACGCAACAAGCGTTTTACCTCGTATGAGACCTCGCCTACTTCGAAGGTATAGGCCGAATCGCCATTGAACCCGTTTTTCACGACACCGCAATCTATCGATACGATATCGCCGTCTTTCAGTTCATAATTCGACGGAATACCATGTACGATTTGGTCATTGACCGACACGCACAAGGTATTGGGGAATCCTCCATAACCCAAGAATCCGGGCACGCCCTGATGGTCACGGATAAATTCTTCGGCGATTTTATCCAATTTGAGCGTGGTAATTCCGGGAGCCACCCACTTGGCGAGCTCGCCAAGTGTTTGACCCACCAGAAGATTACTCTCGCGCAATAATTCTATTTCTTCGTCGGTTTTAAGATAAATCATCGCTATGTTTTATCTTTAGTATGCTGCTATCGAGCCGGAACGTCCTTTGATACGGCCAGACTTCAACAATCCGTCGTAGTGACGCATCATCAAGTGGCTTTCGATTTGTTGCAAAGTATCCAATACCACACCTACAAGAATGAGCAGCGATGTTCCGCCAAAGAATTGAGAGAACTCGGCGCTGATTCCGGCGATTTGGGCAAAGGCGGGCATGATAGCCACGATAGCCAAGAATATCGAACCGGGCAACGTGATACGCGACATTATCGAGTCGATGTAGGCAGCCGTCTTTTTACCGGGTTTCACACCGGGAATGAAACCGTTGTTGCGTTTCATATCCTCGGCCATCTGATTGGGTTGAACCGTGATGGCGGTGTAGAAATAGGTAAATACGATAATCAAGAACGCGAATACGGCATTGTATGCGAAGCTTGTGTTATCCATAAACGAACGCCAGAATCCGCTTTCGGCATTATCGGCCGAGAAGCCCACGATAGCGATGGGAATGAACATAATGGCTTGGGCGAAGATGATAGGCATCACACCGGCAGTATTTACTTTCAAGGGTATATACTGACGCGCACCGCCATATTGTTTGTTTCCAACGACGCGTTTTGCATATTGTACGGGTATCTTACGAGTTCCTTGTACCAAGAGTATGCCTGCGGCAATTACAAAGAGCAGGAATACGATTTCGGCAAGGAACATTACGAGACCACCCGAGGTAGATGCCGTACGCATTACAAATTCTTGTACGAGCGATTGGGGCAGACGGGCAATGATACCGACCAAGATGATGAACGATATACCATTGCCGATACCTCTGTCGGTGATGCGTTCACCCAACCACATGACAAACATACTGCCCGCGGTCAGGATAATCGTAGATGATATCGTAAACAGGAGGTCGGTAGGGAAGGCGCCACCCATTTGCACACTGAGGTTTACCAAGTATGTCGGTCCTTGTATGAGGAGGATAGCGACGGTGAGGTAACGAGTGTACTGATTGAGTTTACGTCGTCCGCTTTCGCCTTCACGTTGCAATTTTTGGAAATAAGGCAATGCCATGCCGAGCAACTGGATTACGATAGAGGCCGTAATGTAAGGCATAATACCCAACGCGAAGATAGAAGCATTGGAGAATGCGCCACCCGAGAACATATCGAGCAACTGCATGAGACCGCCACTGGTCTGAGCTCGCAGTTGGGTAAGGAACTGGGGATCGATACCGGGCAGTACCACATAAGATCCTGCACGATATACCAAGACAAATAATATCGTGGTGAGAATGCGTTTTCTCAATTCTTCGATCTTCCAGATGTTTTTTATCGTTTCTATTGCTCTCATAAGGCTTTACATTAAAGTTTTACTACGGTTCCGCCTGCAGCTACGATGGCAGCTTCGGCGCTTTTCGAGAATGCGTGAGCTTCTACTTCAACTTTTACCGTAAGGGTTCCTTTTCCCAATATTTTTACCAATTGTTTATTGGATACATATCCGGCATCGATCAAAGCCGCGATATCTACTCTCTCGAGCTTTTTGCTTTCGGCAAGAGCTTGTACGAGGTCGAGATTGATAGCTTTGTACTCTACACGATTGATATTTTTAAATCCGAATTTCGGCAAACGACGTTGCAAAGGCATTTGACCACCTTCAAAACCGATTTTCTTTTTGTAACCCGATCTTGATTTGGCACCTTTGTGACCTCTTGTAGAGGTTCCGCCCAGACCCGAACCGGGACCGCGACCAATTCTTTTTCTTGTTTTGGTCGAGCCTTCTGCGGGTTTTAAATTACTCAAGTTCATATCGTTGTATTTTTTATTCGTTATGGAATTAGTCTACAATGCTCACTAAGTGTCTTACCTTGGTGACCATCCCGAGTATTTGAGGAGTAGCTTGATGCTCTACTACCTGACCGATTTTTCTCAGTCCGAGAGCATCAAGTGTTCTTTTTTGAACTGCGGGACATTTGATTCTACTTTTTACTTGTTTGATTTTAATAGTTTCCATGTATTGTCCTCCGTTCTTTATCCTTTAAATACTTTTTCGAGTGAAACACCACGGTTTTGAGCTACGGTATAGGCATCTCTCAGCTCACCGAGAGCAGCAATGGTAGCTTTTACCAAGTTGTGGGGATTGGACGAACCTTTCGATTTGGCCAACACGTCGGTAATACCTACACTTTCGAGTACGGCACGCATAGCACCACCGGCTTTTACTCCGGTACCGTGAGTAGCGGGTTTGATATATACTTGTGCTCCGCCAAATTTGGCAAATTGGTCGTGGGGAATAGTACCTTTACGTACAGGAACTTTGATAAGGTTTTTCTTAGCTGCTTCCACACCTTTGGAGATGGCGGCAGTAACCTCACTCGCTTTTCCAAGACCCCAACCTACTATACCGTCTTCGTTTCCTACAACGACGATGGCCGAGAAGCTGAAAGTACGTCCACCTTTGGTAACTTTGGTTACACGATTGATTGCTACTAAGCGATCTTTCAATTCCAAGTCGTTTGTCGACTTTACTCTGTTATCTTTTGCCATGTTGTTTAAAATTTAAGACCTCCGTTACGGGCAGCATCAGCGAGTTCTTTGATACGGCCATGATAGAGGTATCCGTTACGGTCGAATACGACGGTTGTGATTCCAGCCTCTTGTGCTTTCTTGGCGATGATTTGTCCTACTTGAGCGGCAACTTCTTTTTTGGGCGCTTTTTCAAGTCCGCAAGACGAAGCGGCAGCCAAGGTTTTACCGGCTTGGTCATCGATCAACTGCACATATATCTGTTTGTTGCTTCTGAATACGGTCATTCGGGGGCAAGTTGCGGTGCCCGAAATTTTACCGCGTATACGGGTTTTGATTTTAAGTCTTCTTTCTATTTTCGTTATCATGATAATGGCGTTTTAACGGTTTTACTTAGCACCGGCCGATTTACCTGACTTACGACGTACCACTTCGCCCACAAAGCGGATACCTTTACCTTTGTAAGGTTCGGGTTTACGGAACGTACGTATTTTGGCGCAGATTTGACCAATGAGTTGTTTGTCGCACGATTCGAGAATAATCAGGGGGTTTTTGTTTCTCTCTGATTTGGTCTCAAGTTTCACTTCTTTCGGAAGTTTCACATAGATGCTGTGCGAATAACCGAGCGTAAGGTTCAGTACCTGACCGTTGCTTTCGGCACGGTAACCTACACCTACGAGTTCGAGTTCTTTTTTGTATCCGGCAGATACGCCTACTACCATGTTGTTAATCAAGGCGCGATATAAGCCGTGCAATGAACGATGTTCTTTGTCGTCAGAAGGACGAACAACTGTGATTTGGCCATCGGCTTGTTCTACGGTGATACCGCCGGTCACTTCCTGAGTAAGTTCACCTTTGGGACCTTTAACCGAGACTTGGTTTCCGGCGATGGTAACAGTCACGCCGGCAGGTATATGTATGGGCAAATTTCCTATTCTTGACATAATATAGCCTCCTTCTCGATTAGTAGATATAACATAATACTTCGCCACCAATCATTTGCTCGCGGGCTTCTTTATCGGTCATCACACCTTTCGAGGTGGAGAGGATAGCGATACCCAGTCCGTTGAGTACACGCGGCATCTCTTTGTAACCGGTGTATTGACGCAAACCGGGAGTAGAGACTCTGATCAGTTTTTTGATTGCGTTCACTTTGTTCACGGGGTCATACTTCAAGGCGATTTTTATCGTACCTTGAGGACCATCTTCTACAAACTTGTAATTCAAGATGTAGCCTTTGTCAAAAAGGATCTTGGTAATCTCTTTTTTCAAGTTTGAGGCAGGCACCTCTACCACTCTGTGCTGAGCTTTGATGGCATTTCTCAATCTTGTGAGATAATCTGCAATTGGATCTGTCATTTTGTTTTTTGTTTAAATTGATCCGGTCTTCCCGGACAATATTTAACACTATTGTTATGAGTCACTGTTTACCAGCTGGCTTTTTTCACGCCGGGGATAAGTCCTGCCGAGGCCATTTCGCGGAATTGGATACGCGAGATTCCGAATTGACGGATATAACCTTTGGGACGGCCGGTGAGGCTGCAACGATTGTGCAGACGTACCGGAGAGGCGTTTTTGGGAAGTGCTTGCAGAGCCTCGTAATCGCCTTCGGCTTTGAGTTGAGCACGTTTGGCGGCATATTTAGCTACGAGTTTCGCGCGTTTCACTTCGCGAGCTTTCATCGATTCTTTTGCCATATCTTAGTTCTTTTTTGCGTTTTTGAAAGGAAGACCAAATTCGCGGAGGAGAGCATAGCCTTCTTCGTCGGTCTGCGCCGAGGTTACAAAGGTAATATTCATTCCTAAAAGTTTGGTAATTGTATCGATATTTATTTCAGGGAAAATGATTTGTTCCTGAATACCGAGGGTATAGTTTCCTCTTCCGTCAAATTTGCTTTCGATACCTTTGAAGTCGCGGATACGAGGCAGAGCCACGCGAATGAGACGTTCGAGGAACTCGTACATTCTCTCGCGACGCAGTGTAACCATCACACCGATAGGCATTTTCTTACGCAATTTGAAGTTAGAAATGTCTTTACGGGAAAGGGTGGCTACGGCTTTCTGTCCGGTAATGGCGGTAAGCTCGTTGATGGCCGTTTCGATAATTTTCTTATCGGCAGTAGCCTGTCCGAGTCCTTGGTTGATGACAATTTTTTTCAACACGGGCACTTGCATTACGGTGCTGTAGTTGAATTCTTTCATCAAAGCAGGAACGATTCTTTCTTTATAATCGTTTTTAAGGGTTGCGGTATTGGTCATTACTTAATCTCCTCTCCTGATTTTTTTGAATAACGAACTTTCTTGCCTGCTTCGTTTACACGACGACCGATACGAGTAGCTTTGTTACTCTTGGGATCGAGCAGGTTCAGATTGGAAACATGTACAGGGGCTTCCATCTCGATGATACCACCCTGCGGATGTTTGGCGTTGGGTTTGGTGTGTTTTTTCACCATGTTGATACCTTCTACCACGGCACGTTGCTCTTTTACAAGCACACGCAACACGCGACCGGTTTTACCTTTGTCCTCACCGGTGTTTACATATACGGTATCGCCCTTTTTAATATGCAACTTACTCATTTGTCTAATTTTATATTAAAGTACTTCGGGTGCCAACGAAACGATTTTCATATTGGTGGCACGCAATTCACGGGCAACAGGCCCGAAGATACGGCTACCTCTGATTTCTCCGGCACCGTTCAGCAATACGCAGGCGTTATCGTCGAAACGGATATAAGAACCATCGGCACGACGGATTTCTTTTTTTGTACGTACGATAACGGCTTTTGAAACGGCACCTTTTTTGAGGTCGCTCGAAGGGATTACGCTTTTGATGGCGACAACGATTTGGTCACCCACCGAAGCATAACGACGACCTGTACCGCCTAATACACGGATACAAAGAGCTTCTTTGGCTCCGCTATTGTCTGCGACTGTAAGTCTGGTCTCTTGCTGTATCATATTATTTTACTCTTTCGATGATTTCTACTAATCTCCATCTTTTCAGTTTGCTCAGCGGACGAGTCTCCATGAGGCGTACGGTATCACCGATATTGCACTCGTTCTTTTCGTCATGAGCGTGGTATTTTTTCGTCTTATTGACGAATTTACCATAGATAGGGTGTTTTTCTTTCCATTTCACGGCAACAGTGATGGTCTTGTCCATTTTGTTGCTGGTTACCACACCTATTCTTTCTTTTCTTAGGCCTTTTGTTTCCATGAGCTCTAATTCGATTATTTGTTATTGAGTTCTCTTTGGCGCACTTCGCCTTTCATGCGCGCTATCGTCCTGCGGAGAGCTTTTATTTGTGCAGGATTGTCCAGCGGAGTGATGCTGTGATTGATTTCCATACGGTTCAATGCAACAGACTCAGCCTCGATTTTTTCGAGCAATTCTTTTGTGCTCAATTCTTTTATTTCTGCAGTCTTCATAACTTATCACGCATTTTGATTAGCATCGTAGTCGTGTCTTACGACAAATTTAGTCGTCACAGGGAGTTTCTGGGCGGCCAAGCGCAGTGCTTCTTTGGCTACTTCATAGGGAACACCTTCTACTTCGAGAATAATTCTTCCCGGGGTTACAGGTGCTACAAATCCTTCGGGTGAACCTTTACCTTTACCCATACGTACTTCGGCAGGTTTCTTGGTGATGGGCTTATCCGGGAAGATTCTGATCCAAATCTGACCCTGACGTTGCATGTAACGAGTTACAGCGATACGCGCAGCTTCTATTTGGCGACCGGTAATCCATTTCGATTGCAAGCTCTTTATACCAAAGGAACCGAAGGCCAATTGATTGCCTCGACCGGCGAGACCTTTCATACGGCCTTTTTGTTGTCTTCTGAATTTCGTTTTCTTCGGTTGTAACATTTTCTGTCAGTTCAATTCGTTAACGATTCGATTTTGCTTTTTTGAAGCCTTTTTTTCCGCCGGCTTCACGATTACCGCGCGGCTCTTTCGCACTTGCGGTAAATTGAGGCGCGAGGTCTCTCTTGCCATATACTTCACCACGGCATATCCATACCTTGATACCGATAAGGCCTACTTTGGTGAGAGCCTCTACGAGAGCGTAATCGATGTCGGCACGCAGGGTGTGCAGCGGAGTACGTCCCTCTTTGAACATTTCCGAGCGAGCCATTTCGGCACCGTTCAGACGTCCCGATACTTGTACTTTGATACCTTCGGCACCGGCACGCATGGTTCCTGCGATAGCAGTCTTCACGGCGCGACGATATGCCATCTTACCTTCTATCTGGCGAGCGATGTTGGTAGCGACGATGGTAGCATCAACCTCGGGGCGTTTTACCTCGAAGATATTGATTTGTACATCTTTATCGGTAATTTTCTTCAATTCCTCTTTGAGCTTGTCAACTTCTTGACCGCCTTTACCGATGATGAGACCCGGACGGGCTGTGCATACGGTGATGGTGATGAGTTTCAAGGTACGCTCTATCACGATGCGCGATACGCTTGCTTTTGCAAGACGGGCATTGAGGTACTTACGGAGCTTGCTGTCTTCGAGCAATCTTTCGCCGTACTTTCTGCCACCATACCAATTGGAATCCCATCCGCGGATAATTCCCAAACGGTTACTTATTGGATTTACTTTCTGTCCCATCCGGCTTAATTTTGATTATCGGTTTTACTTATAGTATCTACAAACAACGTAACGTGGTTAGAACGTTTACGTATTCTATATCCGCGTCCTTGAGGAGCGGGACGAAGGCGTTTGAGCATTGCTGCTGAGTCTACATAGATCTCAGAGATATAGAGCTCGCCGCTTTCGGCTTTGCGTTCGTTTTTCTGTTCCCAGTTGGCAATGGCCGAACGCAACAATTTTTCCAGTCTTGCCGAAGCTTCCTTGTTTGAAAACTTCAATACTCCGAGAGCTTTGAATGCTTCCATTCCGCGTACCATATCGGCTACCAAGCGCATTTTGCGAGGAGAGGTAGGCACGTTATTGAGCTTTGCGAAGTATTTGGTCTTCAGGGCTTCTTTTCTTTTATCGGCTGATATTTTTTTTCTTGCACCCATTGTTAGATTCTTTTTTTATTTGAAATTCTCAAATTCCCGGTGACCCTTTATTATTTTTTCTTGTTACCGGAGTGACCGCGGAAGATACGTGTGGGAGCGAACTCACCCAACTTGTGTCCTACCATGTTTTCGGTAACATATACGGGAATAAATTTATTACCATTGTGTACGGCGAAAGTGTGACCTACGAAATCGGGAGAAATCATAGAGGCTCTCGACCAGGTTTTGATAACGGACTTTTTGCCCGACTCATCCATGGCCGCAACTTTCTTTTCCAGTTTCACACTGATATATGGGCCTTTTTTCAATGAACGACTCATAGTTGCTTAGTTAACGAGTTACTTTTTACGTCTTTCTATAATATACTTAGACGAGAGTTTCTTCGGAGCTCTTGTCTTGAGACCTTTAGCGTAAAGTCCCTTACGCGAACGCGGGTGTCCACCTGATGCACGGCCTTCACCACCACCCATGGGGTGATCGACAGGGTTCATAACTACACCACGGTTGCGAGGACGACGGCCCAACCAGCGTGAGCGACCGGCTTTACCCGAGCGTTCGAGAGCGTGGTCAGAGTTACCTACCGTACCGATGGTAGCTTTGCAGGTAGCGAGGATTTTACGAGTCTCACCCGAGGGCAATTTGATGATAGCGTAATTGCCTTCACGAGAAGTGAGCTGAGCAAACACACCGGCCGAACGCACGAGAGCGGCGCCTTGTCCGGGGCGTAACTCGATGTTATGCACTACGGTACCAATGGGAATGTTTTGCAGGGGGAGTGCATTACCAACTTCGGGAGCGGCTTCTGCGCCCGACATGATAGTCATGCCTACTTCAAGTCCGTTAGGAGCAATGATGTACCGTTTTTCACCGTCAGCATAGAAAAGCAATGCGATACGAGCCGAACGATTGGGATCGTATTCGATGGTTTTTACTACTGCGGGAACACCGTCTTTGTTTCTCTTGAAGTCGATCAAACGATATTTGCGTTTGTGGCCACCGCCGATGTAACGCATTGTCAAGTGGCCTTCGTTGTTACGACCACCCGACTTTCTGACTCCTACTACAAGAGACTTTTCTGGTGCGCTAGCAGTGATTTTGTCAAATGCACCAATAATTTTGTGTCTCTGCCCCGGTGTTGTGGGCTTTAATTTTCTAACTGCCATTTTTATTCTTAAATATTGCTATAAAAATCTATCGTATCACCCTCTTTCAATGTAACCAGAGCTTTTTTGTAGGTTGCGGCACGACCTTGAATCAAGCCCGACTTGGTATAGCGGCTTTTCAGTTTACCTTTTTTCATGATCGTATTTACCGACACTACGGTTACATCGTAGAGTTCTTCAACGGCTTTTTTAATCTGCTCTTTGTTTGCGCTGGGGATAACCGCAAAACCGTAACGGTTGTATTTCTCAGCCATTCCGGTTACTTTTTCGGTTACTATCGGTTTAATAATTATTGCCATTATTCTACCTCCTTTATGTTAAAAGTTATTAATAGCAGCAACCGAGCTCTCAGTCAGCACAAGACTTGCACAGTCAAGCACTTTGTAAGTGTTGAGCTCAGAAGTTGTTACAACTTTCGCATTGGGCACATTTCGAGCCGACAAATATACGTTTTTATTTTGATTTCCTAAAACCAAAAGTGATTTTTTATCTGCAACTTTCAGATTTTGAACGAAAGAGATAAAATCTTTGGTTTTGGGAGCCTCGAACGTAAAGTCTTCTACCACGAATATTGCGCTTTCTTGAGCTTTGAGGGTAAGAGCCGATTTACGAGCCAATGATTTCACTTTTTTATTCAGCTTGAAGCTGTAATTGCGAGGACGGGGACCGAATACGCGACCACCACCTACCATCACGGGCGAATTGATATCACCGCGACGGGCACCGCCGGAACCTTTTTGACGGATAAGTTTACGGGTACTTCCCGAAACTTCGCTTCTTTCTTTCGATTTGTGGGTTCCTTGACGTTTGTTGGCCAAGTATTGTTTCACATCGAGATAGATGGCGTGTTCGTTGGGCTCAATGCCGAATACTGCATCGTTCAACGTAACTTTCTTTCCAGTATCTTCGCCTTTGATATTATATACGCTCAGTTCCATTACTTTTCTATTATTACGATTGAACCTTTACAACCGGGCACCGAACCTTTGATAAGGAGCAGATTGTGTTCCGGCATGATTTTCAACACTTGCAAGTTTTGTACAGTAACGCGTTCGTTACCTGTCTGTCCGGCCATGCGAGTTCCTTTGAACACCTTTGCAGGGTAAGAGCAAGCACCCACCGCACCGGGAGCGCGCAGACGGTTGTGCTGACCGTGAGTGGTCTGGCCCACACCACCGAAACCATGACGACGTACAACACCTTGGAAACCTCTACCTTTCGATGTTCCTACTACATCTACGTAGTCAACATCGGCAAAGAGATCTACGGTGATTACATCACCGGCTTTGTACTCGGTTTCAAATCCTTTGAACTCGGCCAAGTGTCTCTTAGCGGTTACTCCGGCTTTTTTGAAGTGTCCCATTTCGGGTTTGGTAGTGTGTTTCTCTTTTTTGTCGATGAAACCTACCTGTACAGCTTCATAACCATCGGTCTCGACGGTTTTAACTTGAGTAACTACGCAGGGACCTACTTCGATAACAGTGCATGGAACATTTTTTCCCTCGGCACTGAAAACGGATGTCATTCCGATTTTTTTTCCTAATAATCCTGGCATTTCTCTGTTATTTTTAATGAATTGTTTTTAATAGAATACTACACTTTGATTTCTACTTCAACGCCGCTGGGCAACTCAAGTTTCATCAGCGCATCGACAGTTTTAGCGGTAGAGCTGTAGATGTCGATAAGACGTTTGAACGAAGAAAGTTCAAATTGCTCTCTCGATTTCTTGTTTACGAAAGTCGAGCGATTGACGGTAAAGATGCGTTTGTGGGTAGGCAGGGGTATAGGACCGCTTACTACTGCACCGCTGGCTTTTACAGTCTTTACGATTTTCTCGGCCGATTTGTCAACCAAGTTATGATCGTAAGATTTCAGTTTGATTCTAATTTTTTGGCTCATATTTTTGGTTACTGTTTTATTATTACAATAAATCAACGCGACCTTGAACTTCGGTGAGCACTTGTTTTGCAATCTGAGTGCTTACTTCGGCATAGTGCGAGAAAGTCATAGTAGAGGTTGCACGACCTGAAGTGATGGTACGCAACGCGGTTACATAACCGAACATTTCGGCGAGAGGTGCTTTGGCTTTTACGATACGGGCGCCTGAGCGGCTCGATTCCATACCTTCTACCTGACCACGACGTTTGTTCAAGTCCGAGATTACATCACCCATGCTTTCTTCGGGTGTTACCACCTCAATCTTCATGATAGGCTCTTGAAGTACGGGTTTTGCTTTTTCGCAAGCTTTCTTGAAGGCCTGAATAGCACATACCTCGAACGAAAGTTGATCAGAGTCTACAGGGTGATACGAACCATCGATTACGGTCACTTTCAAACGATCGAGCGGATATCCGGCCAACACACCATTTTTCATAGCGGTGGTGAAACCTTTTTGGATAGAGGGGATAAACTCACGAGGAATGTTACCACCTTTCACCTCATCGACAAATTGCAATCCGCTACCTTCGAAACTATCGTCGGCGGGTTCTACACGCACGATGATATCGGCAAATTTACCACGACCACCGGTTTGTTTCTTGTAAACCTCGCGAAGTTCTACAGCCTGTGTGATAGACTCTTTGTACGATACTTGAGGACGACCTTGATTACATTCTACCTTGAACTCACGTTTCAGACGGTCGATAATGATTTCCAAGTGGAGCTCACCCATACCGCTGATAACGGTTTGACCTGTATCTTCGTCGGTCTTAACGGTGAATGTAGGATCTTCTTCAGCCAGTTTTTGCAAACCAAGGCCGAGTTTATCCATATCTTTTTGAGTCTTAGGCTCTACGGCGATACCAATCACAGGTGCGGGGAAGTCCATAGCCTCAAGCACGATAGGAGCATCTTCGGCGCAAAGGGTATCACCGGTACGAATATCTTTGAAACCTACTCCGGCTCCGATATCACCACAACCGATAAACTCTTTGGGGTTTTGTTTGTTGGAATGCATTTGGAAAAGACGCGATACGCGTTCTTTTTTACCCGAACGTGCATTCAACACATACGAACCGGCAGGTATTTCACCCGAATATACACGGAAGAAGCAGAGACGACCTACATACGGGTCAACGGCAATCTTGAACACAAGAGCCGACATCTTTTCTTCGGTAAGAGGTTTACGCACCTCTTCTTTGTCGGGATCCTCGGGGTTGTGACCTACGATAGCGGGGGTATCGGCAGGGCTGGGCAAGTAAGCGCAAACAGCATCGAGCAACACTTGCACACCTTTGTTTTTGAACGACGATCCGCAAAGCATCGGAACGATAGCCATGCTCAATGTACCCTTGCGCAATGCCACACGGATTTCGTCTTCGGTAATCGTTGCAGGATCCTCGAAGTATTTTTCCATGATAGTGTCGTCGCACTCGGCGATTTTTTCGAGCATTTTATCGCGCCACTCTTCGGCTTCTTCTTGCAATGAGGCAGGGATTTCTTCGATAGAATAGTCGGCACCCATTGTTTCATCATGCCAATAGTAAGCTTTCATCGTGATAAGGTCGATAACACCTTTGAAGGTCTCCTCAGCACCGATAGGCACTTGCACGGGGCAAGGATTAGCACCGAGAACCTCTTTCAATTGGCGTACAACCTCGAAGAAGTTGGCACCCGAGCGGTCCATTTTGTTTACATAACCGATACGGGGCACAGCATATTTATCAGCCTGACGCCATACGGTTTCTGACTGAGGCTCTACACCACCCACGGCGCAGAACGCAGCAACAGCACCATCGAGCACACGCAACGAACGCTCAACCTCAGCGGTGAAGTCCACGTGACCCGGGGTATCGATCAAGTTTATTTTATATTTCTCTTTGGCATAGTTCCACCAAGTAGTAGTAGCAGCCGAGGTAATGGTAATACCACGTTCTTGCTCTTGCTCCATCCAGTCCATGGTAGCGGCACCATCGTGCACCTCACCGATTTTGTGAGTAAGACCGGTGTAGAACAGAATACGTTCCGAAGTCGTGGTCTTACCGGCATCGATGTGAGCCATAATACCAATATTTCTGGTATATTTCAATAATTCGTCAGCTTTTGCCATCGTTATTTACTTTAACTGGTTATAGATTAGAATCTAAAGTGAGCGAAAGCACGGTTGGCCTCAGCCATCTTGTGCATATCTTCTTTACGTTTGAAGGCACCACCTTGCTCGTTGTAAGCATCAACAATCTCGGCAGCCAATTTCTCGGCCATCGTTTTACCGCCACGTTTACGGGCGTATTGTATCAGATTTTTCATCGAGATGGATTCTTTACGATCGGGACGGATTTCGGTAGGAACTTGGAATGTCGCACCGCCGATACGACGAGATTTTACCTCTACTTGAGGAGTGATATTATCCAACGCTTTTTTCCAAATTTCGAGAGCGGATTTCTCTTCGTTGGAGAGCTTTTCCTTTACAGTATCCAATGCCGTATAGAAAATAGTAAAGGCGATGCTTTTCTTACCATCGTACATCAAGTGATTAACGAATTTAGTAACCTTTACGTCACTGAACACGGGATCGGGTAAGATAACCCGTTTCTTAGGTTTTGCTTTTCTCATTATTTTACTAAAGTTGTTGTTCTTGTTTTTGGTTGCTTTTCAATTATCTTCAACGACACCCTCCGGTATCATTTACTCAACCTGAATCAGCCTATCCAATAAACTCAAACAGTGTTTAACACTAAGTTTGTTGGGGAGTTGTCTGCTTTACGTCTTATTTTTTACCTTTTGCGGCAGGAGCTACACCGGCTTTCGGTCTTTTAGCACCGTATTTCGAGCGACGTTGGGTACGACCATTTACACCTGCGGTATCCAATGATCCGCGAACGATGTGGTAACGCACACCGGGAAGGTCTTTTACACGACCGCCACGCACCAATACGATAGAGTGCTCTTGCAAGTTGTGTCCTTCGCCCGGAATGTAAGAGTTCACCTCTTTACCATTGGTCAAACGTACACGTGCTACTTTACGCATTGCAGAGTTAGGTTTTTTAGGAGTGGTAGTGTAAACTCTCACACATACGCCACGTCTTTGAGGACATGAATCGAGTGCCGGAGATTTACTTTTATCCTCCAAAACAACCCGCCCTTTTCTTACTAATTGCTGAATTGTAGGCATTTTTTAACTTTTTTAGTTCTTTAAGTTCGTTGTTTTATTGTTATTTTTTCGTCCAATGTTTTCACACCTACACACATACATATTGCTATAAATCAGAAGATTACAGCAAAACGCACGATATATTGGCGCGAAAAACACCGCAAAGATAGCGACTAAATCACTAATTACCAAATAAAAAAGCAAAATATTTTTCACGTTTTTTTCGAGAGCATTTTCTCCGCAAAACAAATTCCACGAAATATCGGCACCATTATTCCGGGTTTTATTATTATCTTCGCTCTACCAAATCACACATTATGCTATTACCCTACAAAACAGCGGGCTGTATCGAAGCCGGATGCGACGAGGCGGGACGCGGTTGTCTCGCCGGAGCCGTATATGCCGCCGCCGTGATACTGCCGCCCGACTTCAAAAACGAACTGCTCAACGACTCAAAACAGCTTACCGAGCATCAACGTTACGAGCTGCGCCCTATCATCGAGCGCGAAGCCGTCGCTTGGGCCGTGGGTATCGTATCACCCGAGGAGATCGACCGCATCAATATACTGAAAGCCTCGTTTCTCGCCATGCACCGCGCCATAGAGGCTCTAAGCACAACACCCGAGGCTCTGCTCATCGACGGCAACCGATTCACCCCCTACCCCGGCATACCCCACTCGTGCGAAATAAAGGGCGATGGGCGATATATGTCTATAGCTGCCGCCTCGGTATTGGCCAAGACCTACCGCGACGACTATATGATGCAACTACACGCCCAATGCCCCCAATATCGTTGGGACGAGAACAAGGGCTATCCTACACGCGCCCACCGCGACGCCATCAGAGAGTTTGGCCCCACACCTTACCACCGCAAGACATTCCGCTTGCTCGACGACCGCCAACTCTCCCTATTCGATTGATCGCGCACAAACAAAAAGACCTCCGTAGCGGTCTTTTTGTCTACTTATATCTCGTCTTGAATTTTTGCATCTCTTTCATTCTCCATAACCTCTATATTTTGAGCATCTTCATAGGTTATAGAGATTTGTTCATATTCACTTATTTTTAACAGTATAATCCCCTCTGAAGATTTCCAAAAAGAACAATATACCGCTTTTTCCAATCTGATTGCCTGTAATTCAAAACCATCACCCTCATAATAAGGATCCATAAAAAACTCAAAGGTATCTGTCGGCTTTCCATATTTTTTCGTATATTGTTCTTTACATGCCTCATAATCCGATTTTATCGAACTCCAAGAATTATCTTTGGGATAATAAGCTGTCACTTTCGTTGCCAAACGGCTTGTAGGCGAACAAAACACATATAATTCACAAGTTCTACCCATAAAAGAACCCTCCATTATATATCCATTTTCTATTGATTTCTTTTTCTCATATCCTTTTGCTTCGAGTTTCGACACAAAAGCATTTATATTCCCATCGATAGAAATCCCCCTGAATGTAAGATGTGACGACTCGGTTTGTGCCATAACACACAAACTCATTACCATAAGCCCAATAGATAAAAACAACTTTTTCATAAAATCTTTTCTTTTGTTACGTCGCAAAGATATATAATAAACAAGCCACATCAAAACTTTTTTATAAAATATTTCAATAAATTTCACATAAGTACAAAAAACATCGGGCTGTACCGCAAAGATACAGCCCGACGCTTATTTAATATACCTTATATTATTCGGTAGCGGCTTCGAGTTTTTTCATGATAGAGAAGATAAACACGGCCGAGATGAGACAAAGTGCGATAAGCAACGACCATATACCCCACAACGGGAGTTTATCCCACAACAGACCGGGGATAGACACTAAGTAGTTGCCGATAGCCGTAGCAGCAAACCAACAACCCATCATAGCACCTTTGTACTTGGGAGGAGCCACTTTCGACACGAACGATATACCCATAGGCGAGAGCAACAATTCGGCAAAGGTGAGCACCAGATAGGTAGAGATGAGCCAATTGGGCGATACGAGGTCGGGACTTACAGTACCACCAAGCTCGGCAGGCGAGGCCAATCCGATAGATCCCAAGGTAAGAATCAAGAAGCCCACTGCAGCAACAAGCATACCGAGACCGATTTTGCGAGGAGCCGAAGGCTCTTTACCCCTACTTGCCAATGAACTGAAGATGAGCAACGATACCGGCGTAAGCGCTACCACAAAGAAAGGATTGAATTGTTGGAAATCCGATGGTTGAATATTTACCGCAGCATCGGCACCCATATATTGATACGCCACGATACCCCACAATACCAAGGTCACAACACCCGAAATCACTCGCGAACGAAGCACGGTCGATTGGAAGGTGGCAAACAGCGTATAAATAGAAGCCGCTATCAAGGCAAGGTTCCATATATTGAATCCGATACGGGTAAATCCTTCGGCTACGTTAGCCGTATAGTCTCGAGCAAAAATAGTCATCGTAGCGCCATTTTGGTGGAAAGCCATCCAGAAGAAAATCACTACGGCAAATACCAACAACAGCGCGGTAATACGGCTCTTGGTTTGCGCCGGAGTAAGCTCTACCTCTTGCACATTGGCGGTTTTGGCTTGTTTGGAGTTCACATCGGCATGTTTGAACCACGAACGACAAGCGTAGTAAATAGCTACCGAGAGTACGAGTGACACACAAGCCACGGCAAAACCATAGTTATAAGCCGTAGAAAGTTGTTCGATATAGTACTGACTGAATGTAGGCATATCCATACCGGCAGCACCCGACATTTGCGAAGCCAACGACGAAAGTTTATCGCTATTCTCGGGGGTAATAACACCATTCATACATTGGTGTGCCAACGACGGTATATTGGCGTCATAGAACAATCCGCTCTTGGCGAGGAAGAAGTTTGTAACATACTTGGCCATAGAGGGGGCAAACATGGCACCGATGTTTATAGCCATATAGAAAAGACTGAAAGCGGCATCGCGTTTCGATGAATATTTGGGATCATCGTAGAGATTACCCACCATCACCTGCAAGTTACCTTTGAAAAGTCCCGTTCCCACTGCGATAAGGGCCAACGCGCCAAACATCATCACTTTACCCATAACATCGGCTCCGGTAGGAACAGCCAGACACAAATATCCGGCAAACATTACAAAGATACCCAGTGTCACACATTTTCCATAACCTATTTTATCGGCCAGAATACCACCGAACAACGGCATGAAATAAACAGCGGCCAAGAAAATAGAATAGATCTGTGTGGCGACAGCTGCGCTGAAACCAAATTTCGCTTGGATAAACAACAGGAATATCGCAAGCATAGTGTAGTAGCCAAAACGCTCACCAGTATTGGCAAGTGCCAAGGCATACAATCCTTTAGGTTGATTTTTGAACATAATATAGATTTTAGGTTAGAATTATTTCTCTGATTCTTGCGCCTTGAATACCATAGCATACAGACGCATCTGTTTTATCATCGCCACCAAGCCGTTGGAACGCGTAGGCGACAGATGTTCGCTGAGGCCTATCTCTTTTACGAAATAGAGGTCGGCATCGAGTATCTCTTGCGGAGTATGTCCCGATAGCACTTTGATAAGTAACGATACGATACCTTTGACAATGACCGCATCGCTCTCGGCACGATATGTCACCACCCCGGCATTATACTCGGCACACAGCCACACCCTACTCTGGCAACCTTCTATCAAATAGTTTTCGGTTTTATATTTTTCGTCGAGCGGTTCTTGCGCATTACCCAACTCTATAAGCAGGGCATACTTGTCCATCCAATCATCGAACGCCGAAAATTCCTCGATGACCTCATCTTGTATTTCGTTGATTGTTGCCATATTTCTACTCATTATATATTATATGTAACACGGTCTGACCCACGGCTTCGAGCGTGGCACGATCTATATGCTCTATTGTATCGTCGAGTGTATGCCATTGGGGTACAAACTCTTGCCCATCATAGGCTATAATATCGATACTCGGCACACGACGTCCCACATACACATGGTCGTCGTTGATATATCCGCCTTGTTCATCTACAAAATAGTCGCCATAGCCCAATTTCCGGGCTGCATTCCACACCTTATCGACCAAGCCCGGTGCTTGTTGCATCGACACGCCTTCACGCGGGAATCGGCTGTTTTTACCACCTACCATATCGAGCAGTATGCCATAACGGGCTCGATATGCAGGATTGTGCGGGCGACGCGCCCAATATTGCGAACCAAGCGCCCATGTATCGCCCCTATCGGGTTGCTCGGCAAAATAGGGCTGTCCATAATCCTCGGCATCGAACAATATAATATCGATTCCTATGCGAGGCGATTTCGTCTGTATCTGACGAGCTATTTCGAGCAACACCGCCACTCCACTGGCACCATCGTTGGCGCCAAGTATTGGCTTGCGATGATTTTTCACATCGGGATCGTTGTCGGCATAGGGACGACTATCCCAGTGAGCAAACAGCAACACCCTATCTTTCTTCTCGGGTGAAAAAGCAGCTATAATATTGCGGGCATTGAGCACTGTTCCATCGTAGGCCGTGACACACGCCTCTTGCACCGTAATCTCTCCCCCGAATCGGCGCAACTCCGACGCCAGATATTCCGAGGCGGCCCGATGGGCGGGCGTATTGGGGATACGATAGCCGAACGACAATTGTTTCTCGATATAGTGATAGGCCGAGTCGGCATTGAACCGTGGCGCCTCCACTTCCGACACCGGCGCCGATACCGCTTGCGAAGAAGTAGCCTGACGGCATGCCGACAATGCGACAATCGCCCATACACACACTATCGCGTGTATGGCGGCCAAAGGTTTACAAAGAAGCGAATATTTCGTCATAGCACTTTCCGCGACACAATGTTCAGATGGGCAAAGATAAAATATTTCCTACAATATATCGACTTTACCCCGATATATTTACACTTTTTAAGGCTGATTTTCCGCTACGGATTGTACTTGACGCATCACCCGCAAGAAATTTTCGCCCCATATTTTTTCCAACATTTCGGTCGAATAACCTTTCCGCAACAGGGCTTTTGTCACATTTATCAGTTCATCGGCGGCGTTACAACCGGAAATACCTCCGCCACCGTCAAAATCAGACCCGATACCCACATAGTCCACCCCTACCAGTCGCACTACATGGTCGATATGCGCCACAATATCATCGACCGAAGGCGTGGCGCTCTTGGTGAGAAAATAACGATAGAGACATATCTGTATCACGCCACCTCGGGCAGCCAAGGCACGTATCTGGTCGTCGGTGAGGTTTCGGGGGTGATCGCACAACGCACGACACGACGAATGTGTAGTGACAATCGGCGTAGAGCTCACCTCCAACGCGTCATAGAAGCTCCGCTCCGAAGCATGGGCCAAATCGACCATCATACCGAGGCGATTCATCTCACGCACGACATCACGACCGAAGTCGCTCAACCCGCCATGTTCGTTTTCGCCCTTAGCCGAGTCGCATATATCATTGTCGCCATTATGGCACAATGTCATATATACCACCCCCATACGGCGATAGTGCTGCAAGAGCGATATATCCCGTCCTATGGCATATCCATTCTCTATTCCCATAAATATGGCTCGTTTTCCCTCGCCTTTCAACCGCGTAAGGTCGTCGGGGGCAAACGCCTGCTCCACTCGGCCATCATAGCGAGCTATCTGCGACTGCAATTCAGCTAAAATATTATTCGCGAGCCGGGTTGCGTTCGACAGTCCTGCCTCATCGCGGGCACCTTGTGGGATATAGGCCACCATACAAGTGGCATCTACTCCACCGGTCTCCATCTTGGGCAGGTCATATTTCAGTCGGGCGTCTCTTACCCCTATATCTATTTTTTCGGGGAAAAACATCGGTGTATCACAATGCGAATCGAGAGTCTCATGTGTATCATGAAATCTACGGGCTCGACGATACAGCCGAGCCTCCTCCACCAGATGTTCAAACAATGGGAGCTGCGAATCATCGCCCCCGGCCAACAACTGCTCGGGGTGCCATTGTACACCATAAACCGGATAGTGCAGGCTCTCTATCGCCTCGTTCACACCATCATCGGCACAACCCGACGCTACAAGCGACGGAGCCACTTCACGCACAGCTTGGTGATGCAACGAATTGACCGCCGGAGTAGTCGTACCCAGCAATCGAGCCATCAGCGAGCCGGGCGTCAATTTCACGGTATGCGAGGGGGTGCGCTTATCATTCTCCTGAGAATGGGGTAGCGGATTGCCCCCATATTCCGAAGGTAAGTCTTGATATAATGTACCACCCAATGCCAAGTTTATCAACTGATGCCCTCGGCAAATACCGAATACCGGCAATTGCTTTTGTAATGCGATACGTAACACGGCAAACTCTGCGGCATCTCTTTCGGCATCGGTGCAATCGGCAAGCGTCGATACCGCCTCACCCAATACAAACCCCGAAAAATCACCACCACCGGTAAGCAATAGTCCGTCGAGGCCATCAACTATACGCGACAGTTGCATCGTATCGGCACACATAGGCAGCAACACCGCCGCACCGCCGGCTCGCTGCACGGCGGCGACATACGGATCGGCAATACAGGTAAGTGTTTCGGCAGCCTTATGGTTCGTAGTGATTCCTATTATAGGCGTATATACGGTTGTCGCAGGGCGATTATCGACCACGGCATAGAATGTGGCCAAAGGCTCGGGCACGAGATTGTCCGCGAATAGAGGAGTGCACATAGTTGAGGTATTTAAGGTTCTATGTAAGGCGAGGCGGTCACAACCGACCGCCTCGCAATGAATATACGGGATTAAAAGTATATATACGAGTAGATTAAAGTGCGTTCTCACGTATCAGATACTCGGCTATTTGCACGGCGTTCAACGCGGCACCCTTCTTTATTTGGTCGCTGACAGCCCAAAATGTAAGGCCGTTGGGATTGGCCAGGTCTTTACGTATGCGGCCTACATACACGGGGTCTTTTCCGGCAATATCCAGGGGCATGGGATAGACTTTGTTTTCGGGTTCGTCCATCAACACCACGCCATCGGCATGGATAAATGCCTCACGAGCCTCTTCTACCGATACCGGTCTTTCGGTTTCGAGCCATATAGCCTCGGAGTGAGCCCGCATCACAGGCACGCGCACGCACATTGCACTGACTTTCACATCGGAGTGCATGATTTTGCGTGTCTCATTGAACATCTTCATCTCCTCCTTGGTATAGAGGTTGTCGGTGAACACATCAACCTGAGGTATCACATTGTATGCCAACTGATATGCAAACTTATTGACTGTCGGTTTCTCGTCATTGATAAGTTCCTCATACTGATGTTTCAACTCGTCCATGGCGGCGGCACCGGCACCACTGGCAGCCTGATAGGTAGCGACATGTACCGACTTGATATGCGAAAGATTCTCTATTGCCTGCAAAGCTACCACCATCTGTATAGTTGTGCAATTGGGGTTGGCAATCACACCACGCGGACGGATTTTGGCATCGGGGCCGTTCACCTCGGGCACCACCAAAGGTACATCATCGTCCATACGGAAAGCGCTTGAGTTGTCAATCATCACCGCTCCGTGCTTGGTTATGGTCTTTTCAAATTCTTTCGACGTTCCGGCTCCGGCCGAGGTAAATGCGATATCCACACCTTTGAAATCGTCATTGTGCTTCAATTCTTTGACCTCTATCTCCTTTCCACGGAAAGTATATTTGGTTCCGGCACTGCGCGACGAACCGAACAACAGCAGTTCGTCGATAGGAAAATCTCTCTCTGCCAGCACACGCAAGAACTCCTGTCCTACGGCACCGCTTGCTCCGACAATTGCAATTTTCATCTCTATCTTTATATTTCTAATATTACCATTTTCTAATATCGCCACAAAAAGGCGAAAAGTTTTGGCAAAATTAATGGTTTTTTGAACAAATCATATACATTCAGTCGGATATTTATCGAAAATCACATTTTTCTGTACTATTTTGACCTATACCGCATCACAATATTTAACTTTTTCGTACTTTTGTGTTCAGAAAATTGCTCAAATCTTCGCTCCGGATTATCGGGCGATTTTCAGTGTGTGAGCAGTACCTAATACCATGGCGCCAATTATCTTGTGATATGGATCTCAGCAAATTCATACCGTCCCTACCCTTTACCGACCCGGTACTGATATTTTTTATCGTACTGACGGTCATTTTGTTTGCGCCATTACTGCTGAATAAATTGCGCATACCACACATTATCGGTATGATTTTAGCCGGCACCATATTTGGCCCGCATGGGCTGAATTTTCTCCCCTACGACAGCAGTTTCAAGATTTTCGGCAACGTAGGATTGCTCTATTTAATGTTCCTCGCCGGCCTCGAAATGAATCTGCACGACTTCCGCAAGGTGAAAAACCGAGGTATCACCTTCGGCATATACTCTTTCAGCATACCTCTGATTATCGGAACGATATCGAGTTATTACCTTCTGAACCTCGACCTTACAGTCGCGATATTACTGACCAGCGTATTCTCGTCGCACACCTTGGTAGCATACCCCATCGTATCGCGCTACGGCGTAGGGCGTAACCCTGCCGTGACCATCACCATCGCAGGAACCATTATCGCCGTCCTCGGCGCGCTGATCATTCTCGCCATCGTCGTAGGCACACAGACCGGCACTATCGACCAATGGTTCTGGATACGCCTCATACTTTCTATCGTGGCCTATGCGGCCTTTATACTCTACACTTTTCCCCGCATCGCCCGTTGGTTTTTCAAGAAATACAACGACAGCGTATCACAATATATATTTGTATTGGCTCTCGTATTCTTAGCCTCGGCTCTTGCCAAACTTGCCGGGCTCGAGCCTATCATCGGTGCGTTTTTCGTCGGAGTGGTTATAAACCGATTTATTCCCTCGGTATCACCGCTGATGAATCGCATAGAGTTTGTAGGCAACGCGCTGTTTATACCCTACTTCCTCATCGGCGTGGGAATGCTCATCAACCCGGCTATTATATTCTCGGGCTGGAAAACGCTGTTTGTCGCCATTGTAATGACCATAATAGCCCTCACGACCAAATGGCTCGCCGCTTGGGTCACACAACGACATTTCAGGCTGACTACGGTCGATCGCACCATGATATTCGGTCTGAGCAGCGGTAAGGCCGCCGCCACGCTTGCCACCGTGCTTATAGGATATGAGCTGGGACTGTTCGACGACAATATACTCAACGGCGCCATCGTAATGATATTGGTCACTTGCACCGTCAGTTCATTTGCCACCGAACGCGCGGCAAAAGTGATGGCCACCACATTGCCCGGCGACGACACCGAGAAAGATATTGCCGGGGTGAAAGACGCCCGCATACTTATCCCGATAGCCAACCCCGACACGCTCGAAAACCTCATTAACTATGCCATTCTGTCGAAAGGCTCACGACGCCAATTGCCCATATATGCCCTGCACGTAATCGACGACAACAAGACCACACAGCATTCCAACGCCGCCGGCAAACAGCTCCTCGACCATGCCACAAAGACGGCCTCGGCGTCAGATACCCGTATTATGAGCATATCCCGATACGATATGAATATCACCAGCGGTATCATTCACACGGTGAAAGAACACAATATCTCCGAGATTGTATTAGGTCTGCACCACAAGAGCAATATCGTGGATAGCTTCTTCGGTTCCAAAATAGAGAGTCTTCTCAACACGACCAACAAAATGGTCTCTATCGCCAAATGCATCACGCCGGTGAATATGACCACCCGCATCATCGTGGCCGTACCCGAGAAAGCCGAATACGAAAGCGGGTTCACCCGATGGATCGACCGCGTAGCCAATATCGGGCGCCAAATAGGGTGCCGCGTTATATTCTATGCCCACCACGACACCATCACGCAGATAAAAGCCGTGATTCATCACGGACATTACAATTTCCGCAGTGAATTCGAGATACTCGACAACTGGGACGATATACTTACACTCACCGGCGTCGTATTGCAAGACGATTTACTAATCATAGTCAGCGCCCGACACACCTCTCTCTCGTACAACAGCGAGCTGGAGAAGTTGCCACTGCAACTCTCACGCTATTTTGCCGACAACAATATCGTCGTACTCTACCCCGAGCAGTTCGGTGCGGAAAACGAGTTATTGTCGTTCACCGACCCATTGGCAAGCGACGTGAAACGCAATTACACCCGATTTATGGCCATACGTGACTTCTTCGACAAACTATCACGTCGCCGTCGATTGTGGAATCACCGTCGCCAACGACCGAAATAGGCCATCGCCATCAAGCCTCATGCCAAATATTCTTTTATTATTATAAAAAGTCAGAAGTAAGCCTATTTTTCGTAACAAATCGATGGGTGTTCTCAATTATTTATCTACCTTTGTATCAAATATCAATATTATCAGCAATGAATAAGATTGTCAGCAAAGAATACTTCTCGGCCCATGTGGTGAAACTCGAAGTAGAAGCACCACTCATAGCCCGGGCACGTAAAGCCGGGCACTTCGTCATCGTGCGCGTAGGAGAAAACGGCGAACGAGTACCCCTCACCATAGCCGCCTCCGACATAGAGCGTGGAACAATAACCCTTGTAGTGCAAGCCATCGGTAATTCTACTAAGAAATTATGCGACCTCAACGAAGGCGACTACATTACCGACGTAGTAGGACCGTTGGGACAAGCCACCCACATAGAGAAATTCGGCACCGTAGTGTGTTGCGGTGGCGGTGTAGGCGTTGCCCCATTGCTCCCCATCATTGAGGCCATGAAGAAAGCCGGTAATCGCGTTATCACCGTATTGGCCGCCCGCACCAAAGAACTTATCATTCTCGAAGAGCAGGTAAGAGCCTACTCCGACGAGGTAATCGTCATGACCGATGATGGCTCTTACGGAAAACAGGGACTTGTCACCAATGGAGTGGAAGAGGTCATCAATCGCGAGAAGGTCGATCTCTGCGTCACCATAGGTCCTGCCATCATGATGAAATTTGTATCTCTACTCACAAAGAAATACGACCTGCCTACCGTAGCGTCGCTCAATACCATCATGGTCGATGGTACCGGTATGTGCGGTGCTTGCCGTGTGACCGTAGGCGGAAAGACCAAATTTGTGTGTGTCGATGGTCCCGAATTCGACGCTCATCAGGTAGATTTCGACGAAATGCTCATGCGTCTCTCGTCGTATAAAGGTATCGAATAACTTCTAACATCATGGACAATAAAGAATATTTGAGCGCGCAACGCGCCGAAAGCTGGCGCGAGGCCTTGCGAAAAGCGAAGCCCAACAAAGACCGTATAGGTATTACCCGGGTAAAAATGAACGAGCTTTCGCCTGCGCATCGCATCACCTGCAACGAAGAAGTAAACCAAGGCCTCACCCGCGAGCAGGCTCTTGTAGAGGCCTCGCGTTGTCTCGACTGCCCCGAGCCATTGTGTATGACCGGCTGCCCCGTAGGCATCAACATACCCAAGTTTGTAAAAAACATCGAGCGCGGAGAGTTTATCGAGGCCGCCAAAACCCTGAAAGAAACCAGTGCACTCCCCGCCGTGTGTGGACGTGTGTGTCCGCAAGAGAAACAATGCGAGTCGAAATGTTTCTACTTACAAAAGCTCAAAAAAGAACCGGTTGCCATAGGCTATCTCGAGCGTTTCGCTGCCGACTACGAACGTGAAAGCGGTCAAATTTCCGTACCCGAAATATCCCATCGCAACGGTATAAAAATAGCCGTGGTTGGTTCGGGCCCTGCCGGCCTCTCCTTTGCCGGTGATATGATAAAGAAAGGCTATTCGGTCACTGTATTTGAAGCCCTGCACGAGATAGGCGGTGTATTGAAATATGGAATTCCCGAGTTTCGTCTGCCCAACAGCATCGTCGATGTAGAAATCGACAACCTGCGTAAAATGGGGGTAGAGTTTATCCCCGACTGCATCATAGGCAAAACACTCTCTTATGACGACCTGCACGAAATGGGCTTCAAAGGCATTTTCGTGGCAAGTGGCGCCGGACTGCCCCGTTTCATGAATATCCCGGGAGAGAACCTCATCGGCGTAATGTCGAGCAACGAATATCTCACCCGTGTAAACCTCATGCACGCTGCCGACAGCACCTACGACACCCCCGTATTCCCCGGTCGCAAGGTCGCTATCATCGGAGGCGGAAACACAGCTATGGACTCGGTACGCACCGCACGACGCCTCGGAGCAGAAAGAGCCATTATCGTTTATCGCCGTAGCGAGGACGAAATGCCGGCTCGCCTCGAAGAGGTAAAACACGCCAAGGAAGAGGGTATAGAGTTTATGACTCTACACAACCCCATCGAATACATCGGCGACGAGAAAGGTCGCGTGAAACTTATGCGATTGCAGAAAATGGAACTCGGCGAGCCCGACGCCTCGGGCCGTCGCAGCCCGGTAGCCATACCCGGCGCCATCGAGGAAATAGAGGTCGATATGGTCATCGTGAGTATCGGTGTATCACCCAACCCCCTTATTCCAAGCACATTCAAGGGCCTTACCGTGAGCAAGCATGGCACTATCGTAGTCGATCAGGATTCCATGCAGAGCGACCTGCCCGACCTATATGCCGGTGGTGATATAGTGCGCGGTGGCGCTACCGTTATCCTCGCTATGGGTGACGGACGTCGCGCCGCAGCCGCCATGCACGAGCACCTCAGTCGATAACGTCACCTATATATCTCTTAGAAGCCGCTTCACTCACGAGGCGGCTTTTTTTATTTCCCGATATGCACTTTTGATAAATTTCACATAAAGGCCGTCGATATGCGCCCGATATTTGCACCGTGACTTACAATCTCGTATGTCGCAGAACAAACTTATTCTAACAACTTAAAAAAATTATTATGACAACAACTAAACAAACAAACACCTACCTCGCCAATAGCGAGGAATTGCGTTTCCACATCGTGCTAAACCCGGGAACAGAGTGTAATTTCTTGGCTGTACCGATAGATGGAAAAACCATTACCGCCTCTATCATCAACGTAATGTATGGCGATCCCTACATGATCGACCAAAATGGCACAATGGGTAAAACTCTGAGTGTAAATGGTCGTATTAGTTTCAATACGCCCGAGAAATATCAAGAGTTCGACCTATCCATCAGTAATAAATCGGACCTGAAACAATTTGCCACACCTACCATCAAAGGGTGGAATTTCTACACCGACAATCTGCATGGCTGTACCAATCTCGAATTACTGCATTTATGCTGTCGCGATATGGGCAATTCTTCGGTATTGACCGAGATGACAAAATTGACAGAATTGATGATCAGCACATCGGAATTTACTTTCAATCCGACCGATTTACCGACAAAAGATGATAACAACTCTTCCGTCAATGAATTGAAAAGGTTCTATGTCACCGCCGGCGATTATACCGATGATATGAAATTCAGCATCGATGGTTTCAGTGCAATAAGTGAATATCTGACAAATCTTGAATTACGGGGGAACTATTATCATCAGCTAAAAGGCATTTCCGGTGATTTATCGGTATTTGCAGACAACAATGCACTTACAGGTCTTTTCAGAATAGATTATACCTCTATCGAGGGTGACGTCGCATCACTCGGAAACACGTCGATTACCAATTTCCAAGCTACGGATTGTTACCTCTATGGCGACCTTACCGACCTACCGGGCACGTGCAACCGCTTTTTGTATTCAAACAACAAAGCCGATACCTATTTCTCGTGGAAAGCCTATGGCCGTTCATCAAAAAAAGTAGGAAATGCTGCACCCGCGCTTCTGAAAATAGATAACCCTATTCGCATTGTCGGTAGCGATATTTGTAATATGCTCGAAGATTTGTGTGTCTGTACAGGGGGTGACTCTCGGGCATACACCATCATCACCAATGACACGGATTCTTTGCTGGCGAAATATCGCGTCGGAAGCGATATATATGATACCCTAATCGCCCAAGGCGTTTCTTATCTGAAGATTAACGACAATGTATTTATCGAAAAGGGTGTAAAAATTGAAGCCTCGACTAACGAGACCGAGACCGCATAACATTACCAAATAGCCCGACCTGCCGTATCCGCAGGTCGGGCTATCTATTTCCTAATAATCCATGACGGGACGTATCAAATTTTGAGCTCTCACCGATCTTGAACGTATCTTACAATAATAATCTATTCGGTAATCATCTACTATGTATAAGAATCTGCCCTCGTCATCATACACAGGAAGTGGATATATCCATTCTTCTTTCTCTATTTGTATTGTATTGGCATCAAATTCACCAGAAATTAATGAGCCTGACCAATAATCTATATTATAACAAGGTAGAAATATTCTTGCTCCATTTGGCGCTATAAAATTCCAACCTGTTCCTCTTCTATCTTCTGTACATTTCTCAAATAACTCATTTATCTCCTCGTAAGTGGGCATACGCCACTTACCGCCCCATTGCACCCGAGCCGCATCGTATTCCGTACCCGATATCTCCGTGGCGGGAAAATCAAACTCAGCTATAGATAGGTGGCCATCTCCATCTATATCACCTTTATAAAATGTATAATTTTTAGGTTCATAATCCTCTTTCGTCTCCGTCTCGCCCCATGCATAGCAGTCGCCACGCTCCCCGGACGAAGCGGCTCCCAAGTTACGGTCGGCCCACATCACGCTCAACCCCAAATCTACCGGCACGCCTCGTACTATGAACGTCTGTAACACCGGTATGCGACACTCGCTATCGCCACACGTCAATACAACAACCGCCTCGCGACTATCGTCGCCCGTGTTATTGGTTACGCTTATCGTAATTTTAGTACCATTGTTACCGCTCTTGGGTGCCACACTGCACCAGTCGGGTGTATCACTCACTCGCCATGCGGCGTTACTGCTCACCGTGTAGGTAGCCGACGCATTCCTCGCGGCAAATTCCACTCTCTCCGTCTCAAGCAAAGAGATGTTATAAACAATACGTTTCTGCACGATGCGCACCGCTATACGTTCGTCACCGCTTGTCAGCGTCAGCGTGGTCTCCCTATCGGTCTCGCCGCTATGGGCCGAAACCTGCGCCGTCACTATGCTCGCATCGCTCTTATACTCTATCGACACACGGCACCAGTCGGTGGCACCCGATACCTGCCATATACGTCCGCCCGCAATGGGGATT
>JAFTRN010000010.1 GCA_017462265.1 Coprobacter sp.
GCTTGCCTCGTCGGCAGCAACACGGGTTTGAGTACCGTCTTCAGCAATCGCGATACCGAATGAAACAGACGATTTGTCGGCAATTTCAGCTTCGGTGAGGAATGCGCCATTGGTGAGGTCCACTTTGATGTCGCGGAAAGCGGCAGGAGTTTCGGGCTCTTCAGCAGCTGCAAGTCCGGCATAGTTGTCGCCATAACCATTCTCTGCAGTGAGAGAGGCGTCGAATGCTTCCAACGAGTCGAATGTCTTCACCCATTTGCAGAGGGCGTAAGGCATCATGTCTTTGGTTTTCACTTGTTGCGTGCCACTTTCGTCGGTGTACAGGGTGTCGGCATATACGTTGAGCCACGACATGATGTCGAGAGCCCTCAAGTCGATATTTGTGGTGTCGAGCATACGTACACCACCGCCCTCTTCGGCTTTGGCACAGATGGTAGAAAAGTCGATAGCGATGAGAATATCGGCTTTTTCACCGGCGCTCGGATCGAGACGTACACAATGCCAAATGGTGTCTTTTCGTTCGGTGTGTACAACGTTTGCTGTACGACGGTGATCATAACCCGAATTCTTGTCTTTTGCAAAATAAACGGTGTCACGGCCCAACGCGTCTTTGATGGCGGGGTTGGTGGTGATGAAACGTTTACGATTGCTCTCGAGACCATTTAAACCGGTACCGGAACCATCGGAAAGAAGGTATTCCGGCTCCCAATAGGCTTTTTCGGGTGTTGATGCATCACAACCTTCGTTGTTGAAAGGAATAGATACTTTGTACACCAATACCGGATACTTCTTGGTAATGGTCAGAGCTTTGCCATCGACTTGTTTGAAGCCGACATTTGAACGATGCTGATAACCACCATTGGTAGCGTCAAGAGTGGTGTTATTCGCACCCAAGATGAGCTTTACATAGCCATCTTCGGTATAAGACACCTCGGGGTGCCATTTTTCGGGAAACTTCTTACCATTACCTCCAACAGTAAGAATGTCTTCAGCTTGCATTTGTGCCGCGGTGTAGTTGTAAAAACCATCGACACCATGCGTTGCGTTTTGAGCTGTCGATGTCCACGGCATAAATAATGCCACGGCCAATAGCAACAGCCATTTCAGATGAGTCTTTCTCATGGTTGAAATTTTTAGTTAAACATATGGTTATTTTGGGATTTTGATATTGTAAGCCTTTTTGTATGGAGAGTGTATCAACAGCATGATATACTCTCGCACGAAAATGCAAAGATATATTATAGAGTTTATTTTACAAATTTTTGACCAATTTTTGTTATAAAATTGTTGATAAATATTTTATGGAATAAAAAACAAGCACCCTCGGAAACCGAGAGTGCTTGTAGGGTGGAAGATGGGGCTTGAACCCACGACCTTCGGGACCACAATCCGACGCTCTAACCAGCTGAGCTACATCCACCATGATGCTTTGATTTCTCAAAAGCGATGCAAAGATAGTGACTTTCTTTGATTCTGCAAATATTTGAGGAATATTTTTTCGTGCGATTTTTTATAACTGATGTTTTCGTTGATACCGACGTTGTATCTATCGAGCAGTCGGCGAGTGCGTTCGGTGTATGCGGCCATGCGCTTGTATGCGGTGAGGGTGAGCGAG
The DNA here is from genome assembly GCA_017462265.1 of Coprobacter sp. Lineage (GTDB taxonomy): Bacteria > Bacteroidota > Bacteroidia > Bacteroidales > UBA11471 > Caccoplasma. The sequence continues at coordinate 1,616 of JAFTRN010000010.1, forward strand.
TCGCCCGGCTCGCCGATGAGGTATAGTGCGTAATTTTCTTTACCGGTAAGGACAGGACGGCCGGTCCATACGAGCCGATAACTGCAATCGGCTATCGAGGTTTCGCCCGAGAGGGTGTCTTTGTCGAGGGTGAGGCTCAGTATCATGCCGCCGTCGGTGTCGCGAGCCGACATATCCGATATGAAATTGCCCAACGAGTAGGCGATGACGTGACGCCCGGTGTCGGTGGTGCGTATCTCGGCGGGTTGCACCACGTGTGGGTGTGTACCTATGATGTGATCTACCCCTTGCGCCAACAGCCAATCGGCCAGTTGTTTTTGTGTGCGGTTGGGTAGTGATACATATTCGTCGCCCCAGTGCATACAGGCGATGATTACATCGGGGCGCATAGCCCGGGCGGTAGCGATGTCGTGCCGTATGAGGGCGGTGTCGATGAGGTTTACAATGTTGGGCGGGCTTACGGGTATGCCGTTTGTGGCGTAGGTGTAGGCCAGTAGGGCGATGCGTATGTCGTTGTGCCGGAGCAACAGCGGGTAACGATTGGCACGTTCGCTGCTGTCGCGATAGGTGCCGGCGTGGGGCATGTCGAGCGAGTCGAGTAGGGCGATGGTGCGGTGCAGTCCGCGTTTCCGTCGGTCGAGGCAGTGATTGTTGGCGGTAAGCAGTACGTCGAATCCGGCACTTTTGATGGCTTGCAGATAGCTGTCGGGGGCCGAGAAGCAGGGGTAGCCCGTGTATGGCGTGCCACCGAAGGTCACTTCGAGGTTGCCTATGGCGATGTCGGCACTTTTTATGAGGGACTCTACCCGGGCGAAGCAGGGGGTGTAGTCGTAGTCGCCGACGGGAGTGCGTGCCGCCTCTATTTGTCGCCGGTGTTGCATGAGGTCGCCGGCAAACAAAAGCGTAACCCGCTCTTGAGCCGAGAGGATTACGCTATATAATAATAGTATGAGTGTCGCGAAGGCTCTCATACGAAAGCGGTTTATTGGTAGATGGCTTTTTTGCCGGCCAACAGGGTGTTGCGCATGAGCGAAACGATGGTCATGGGGCCTACACCGCCGGGAACGGGGGTGATGAATGAGCATTTGGGGGCTACTTCGTCGAATTTTACGTCGCCGTTGAGTCTGAATCCCGATTTTTTAGAGGCATCGGGTACGCGAGTGGTGCCTACATCTACGATTACGGCGCCCTCTTTTACCATATCGGCCGTTACGAAGTCGGGCTGTCCGAGGGCGGCGATGATGATGTCGGCTTGCAGGCACATCTCTTTCAGATTTTTCGACGCGCTGTGGCATACGGTCACGGTGGCGTTGCCGGGATTGGCTTTTTGCATCATGAGGGTGGCAACGGGCTTACCCACGATGTTGCTGCGGCCCAATACCACGCAGTGCTTGCCCTTGGTGTCGATGTCGTAGCGTTTCAGCAGCTCCATGATGCCGGCGGGTGTGGCCGATACGAAGCAGGGAAGTCCTATCGACATGCGTCCTACGTTGATGGGGTGGAAACCATCGACGTCTTTGCGGTAGTCGATAGCCTCGATGACACGTTGCTCGGAGATGTGGCGGGGCAGAGGCAGCTGCACGATGAATCCGTCGATGTCGGCGTCGTTGTTGAGACGCTCCACCTCGGCGAGCAATTGCTCCTCGGTGATGTCGTCCTCGTAGCGAATCAGTGTCGATTTGAATCCGCATTGCTCGCAAGCCTTCACTTTGTGGGCTACATAGGTCTCGCTACCACCGTCGTGTCCTACCAATATGGCGGCAAGGTGGGGTATTTTGCCGCCGGCGGCTTTTATGGCGGCCACCTCCTCGGCGATCTCTTTTTTTATCTGGTCGGCAACAGCCTTTCCATCGATCAGTTGCATATTGTTTTATCGCTTTTATGAGTTAAAAAATGGGTTATCGGCGACGCATTTGGTTCATCATGCGGGCGGGGTTCTTGCCTTGTGTCATCATACGCATCATTTTGCGCATATCGTCGAATTGCTTGATGAGACGGTTCACCTCCTGTATAGATGTACCACTGCCTCGGGCTATACGTTGGCGGCGACTGCTGTTGAGAACCTCGGGGTGTGAACGCTCATACGGCGTCATCGATTGTATGATGGCCTCGATGCTTTTGAATGCGTCGTCGTCGATGTCGATGTCTTTGATGGCTTTGCCCACACCGGGAATCATGGCGGCGAGGTCTTTCAAGTTACCCATCTTTTTCACCTGCTGTATCTGTCCGATGAAATCGTTGAAATCGAATTGATTTTTGGCGATTTTCTTTTGCAGACGGCGGGCCTCCTCTTCGTCGTATTGTTCCTGGGCGCGCTCTACGAGCGATACGATGTCGCCCATGCCGAGTATGCGGTCGGCCATACGCTCGGGGTGGAACACGTCGAGGGCCTCCATCTTTTCGCCCGTACCCACAAATTTGATGGGTTTGTTTACCACCGTGCGTATGGAGAGGGCGGCACCACCGCGGGTGTCACCGTCGAGCTTGGTGAGTACCACGCCGGTGAAGTCGAGACGCTCGTTGAAGGCCTTGGCCGTGTTCACGGCATCTTGTCCCGTCATAGAATCGACTACGAACAATATCTCCTGCGGGTTGAGGGCTTTTTTTAGTGCTTCGATTTCGTTCATCATCTCCTCATCTACGGCCAAGCGACCGGCGGTATCGATGATTACGAGATCGTTGTTCTGGCGACGAGCCTCTTTTATGGCATTCTCGGCGATTTGTACCGGATTTTTGCAATCGGGCTCGCTATATACGGGCACGCCTATCTGCTCGCCGAGCACCTTCAATTGCTCGATGGCGGCGGGACGGTACACGTCGCAAGCGACCAGCAAGGGGCGTTTGTTGCGCTTGCTGCGTAGCATCTGGGCCAGTTTGCCCGAGAATGTGGTCTTACCCGAACCTTGAAGTCCCGACATGAGTATGATGGCCGGCGAGCCGCTGATTTCTATATCTACGGCCTTTCCACCCATCAACTCGGCCAACTCGTCGTGTACGATTTTCACCATGAGTTGTCCGGGCTTTACCGAGGTAAGCACGTCCATACCCAAGGCTTTGGCCTTCACGGTGTCGGTGAATTGTTTGGCTACTTTATAGTTTACGTCGGCGTCGAGCAGGGCTTTGCGCACCTCTTTCAAGGTCTCGGCCACGTTTATTTCGGTAATACGGCCTTCACCTTTCAGTATCTTGAACGACCGTTCGAGTTTCTCACTTAAATTTTCAAACATTATTATAAGAAGTTACTATATTAACGACAAATCCGAAGTGTGTCGCTTCGGAATGGTAAAAATCTCGGGGAATGGAGTTGTTACGTACCTATTCCCGAGAGGAATTTCTTTATTTGTGTATCAGACGATTGGTCTGCGTGTCGGGGAAGATGACCGCCGGCTTGAATGTGCGGGCCTCCTCGGCATCGATCATGGCATAGGCCATAATGATGACCACGTCGCCCGGTTGCACTTTACGAGCGGCGGCTCCGTTGAGGCATACCGTTCCCGAGCCTCTCTCGCCGGTGATGACGTAGGTCGAGAATCGCTCGCCATTGTTGTTGTTCACAATGTGCACGCGCTCGCCCTCAATGATGTTTGCGGCCTCCATCAACTCCTCGTCGATGGTGATACTTCCTATGTAATTCAGGTCGGCCTGGGTGACGGTCACCCGGTGTATTTTCGATTTCAGTACCTGTAACAGCATAGTGTGTAGGTTATAATTTTCGAAACTTTGTTTTTCAATGAAGTCGTAATGGTATTTGACGCGACCTCTCAAACCTTGTAGGTGATATTGTCTATGAGACGTACCTCGCCACAATATACCGTGATGCACCCCACGATGTAGGTAGCGTCGTCCCACGAGGCAACGGCTTGTAGGCTGTTGCCATCGACTATCTCGAAGTATTCTACTTGCAGATCTTCGATGGTGTTCAGCGTGTCGGTCACGTAGGCAATGGTCTCGGTTACGGTGTGTTGCTCGGCAAAGGTACGACTTTTGAACAAAGTTTGCGATATATTTACGGCATTTTTTCGTTGCGACGTGCTCAGTCGGGTGTTTCGGCTGCTCAGAGCCATACCGTCAGCCTCGCGTACGATGGGGCACGACACGATTTCTATGGGGAATTGCAACTGACGTGTCATCTCTCTGATGACGGCGATTTGCTGAAAATCTTTCTCGCCGAAATAGGCGCGATGGGGCATCACGGCGGCAAACAACTTGCTTACGATTTGAGCCACGCCGTTGAAGTGCCCCGGACGATACCGGCCCTCCATTACCTCGGCCACGCTGCCCAAGTCGAATATGCGAGTGTCCTCCTCGGGGTACATTTCATCGACGGTGGGCATGAACATGATACTGCAACCGGCCTTTTCGAGCAGAGCACAGTCGGCCTCAGGGGTGCGAGGGTAGTGTTGCAAGTCGTTTTTATCATTGAATTGGGTGGGGTTTACAAATACGCTCACCACACAATAGTCGTTTTCCGATACACAACGATTTACAAGCGAGGCGTGTCCGGCGTGCAATGCGCCCATGGTGGGTACGAATCCTACTTTTTTGCCGTCGGCTTTGAATTTCTGTATTCGGGCCTGTAAATCTGCGATTTTTGAAATGATTTCCATAGTCTCTGTTTGAAAAACGGTGCAAAAGAAACAAATAAAACCCAAAATAAGAAGCTTTTCGAACGGAATTTTCAAAAAAAATGGAATTGAAAATCTGTTAATATGCCCGAAAGGCTTTGCGGTTTCCCGATTTTTTTTACTATCTTTGCATCGAAAAGCAGAAAAGTGCTATCGTTTTAGTACTGAATATTTCACTTTGTAACCGACAAACTTGTATATGGAAGCAAAAAAGATTCTGTTCATTTCGCAGGAAATGTGTCCCTATCTGCCCGAGTCCGAAATTGCGACGATATGTAGAAATTTACCCCAAGGCATACAGGAGAGAGGACGTGAGATACGTACCTTTATGCCGAAGTATGGTAATATAAATGAACGTCGTAACCAGTTGCACGAGGTGATACGCCTCTCGGGAATGAACCTTATAATCGATGATACCGACCATCCGCTCATCATCAAGGTGGCTTCGATACAGTCGGCCCGTATGCAGGTATATTTCATCGACAATGACGACTATTTCTTGCGTCGCAACGTGCTGGTCGATGACGACAACAAGGATTTCGACGACAATGACGAGCGCAGCATATTCTTCGTGCGCGGTGTGATGGAGACGGTGAAAAAACTCCGTTGGGTGCCCGATATCATTCACTGTCACGGTTGGTTCTCGGCTTTGGCTCCGCTCTATATCAAGAAAGCCTATGCCGAAGACCCCTCTTTTCGCGATGCTAAAGTGGTGTATTCGGTATATGAAAATCAATTCGATACACCCTTTCCCGAGACATTTCCGGCAAAACTTTTGTGGGAAAATATAGAGGAAAAGGATCTCGGTTTCAAATTGAGCGACAAGGTCGATTATGAAATGCTGTCACAGCTCGCTATCCGCTATTCCGACGGTGTGATACAGGCTTCGCCCCAAATCAACGAACAGGTCGCTGCCATGGCCCAGGCCTCGGGTAAGCCCTTCTTGCCTTATCAACCCGCCGATGCCTATATCGATGCCTATAACAATTTCTATGATGTAGTGTGGGCCGAAGCTCACAAATAACTTTGACTATGAATTACAAATGGTTGTTGCCGTTGCTCTTTATCGCGGCACTATTCTCTTGTAACGACGATTCTTCTTCAATAGGTTTCTCCATCGATACCACCTATGTGTCGATCAATGTCGATACGGTCGATGTCGATGCCGACAAGGTGACGGTTTCGCCTGTCGATTCGTTGCCCAATCGTACGATTATACAGATGTTGGGTCGTATGACCATACCCGGTTTTGGAGAGGTGAATGCCGACTATCTGTCGCAGTTCTATCCCGTGGCCGAGTTCGATACCGCGCTGGTGAAACCCCACATGATCGACTCCGTGGGGCTCGAAATCACTTTCCAATACAACAGCTTCTTGGGCGATTCGCTGGCACCGATGCAGCTCACCGCCTATAAACTCAACCGCCTGTTGCGTCAGCCCGAGAATGTACGTAATCCTATCTATAGTAATATCAATCCCGCCGATTATTATGCCGAGGACGACAAGCTCGGTTCCATATTCTATGTGCCATCTACGCAGTCCTATCCCGACTCTCTGCTCGACGATGACGGTTACCGCGCCTTGAAACTCGTATTCGGTAATACCCCCGAAGAGAAGCGGACCTTGGCACTCGAGTATTACGACCTCTACAACGAGCACAACGGCTACCTCACCACCGAGACCATGAACGCCTTTTTCCCCGGTGTGTATGTGACCAATACCTTCGGTAGGGGTAATATGCTCTACATCATCTCTACGGCCGTGGTAGTATATCACCGCACCTATGTCTACGATAGCGCGGGCGCTTTGGCTACGATCAACGATAGTACCGACGTGCTCTACGAGGAGAATGCCACCACTACCTTCCTCATGACCTCATACGAGGCGCCTACCATCAACCACATCGAGGCGATACCCGCCGCCGAGGTCGAGGCGTTACGTGACGCCGGTGCCTCTATCATTCAAGCTCCGCAGATGTACGACGGACGTATCTCTCTCCCGGTCGATACCATTATCAGCCGATTCAATAGCGCGCGCAGTCTGCACACAACCGATACCGTGGGTGTGCTCAACACTGTGACACTTACTATACCGCTGAAACCGCAACCGACCACCCTCAAACAGCTCGGTATCAATCCGCCACCTTATCTGTTGCTCATGCGCGATAGTGGTAACGTGGCCACCTCGGGCAAGGTTATTCCCATGAACAAAGAATTGTTCTTTGCCGACCGCCTGATGAACGACGATACCAACTATTTCTATGCCGAGTATGACTCTACGGCGCACGCCTACACCTTCACCGGTCTCGAAAACTACATCGTAAACATATTCCGCAACGATCCCAACGATATACTGGAGGCCGACGGCGCGCTGAAAGCCAATCCCGATAATGATTACGACTCCGATATGATACTCGTACCTATATCGGTAGTATCGTCGAGCAACTCCACATCGTCGTCATCGTCGTATTACTATTATATGTATTACTCATCGTCGTCCTCGGTCGATGAGAGCATTGTGCCCTACCTCGGCAGTCTATCCTATGCCGAAATCGATAAAGAGCGTATCAACCTCCAAGTTATCTACAGCACCAAAGTATATTAGTAGTATATATTAATAAAGTATGTCCCCGCATCGTACCACTACCGGCATAATGCGGGGACTTTTGATTAAAAACAGTCCGGTCCGAGTAGCCGATGGGGAATAAACGCTTGCCCGGAGGGCTATAGCTGAGTAGCCGTACGATGAGCGTAGCGGTTCACACGGAACAGAAACGCCACAGCAACATGAGCGGGAAGCGCTCAACTTATCCACGGATACTTACCATGTAGAATACTCTCACGCTCGGCATAGCTCGTACAAGAACGCCTTTGCTCTCGTTTATCGAGTATTTGAGCCGTGTGCCCCTACATTTGCATAGTAATAATACGGTATAGCGAGTAGGGCCCCACAGCTTAGAAGGCTGTGGACCCTGGGTTCGAACCCTAACCCGATTACAAGAAATTAAAAGCGTTGATTTTCATTTTTTTTACCGGGGTTATTGGTTTCGTAATGACGATTATGGTAATTAAAGATGTGTAAGAATAAAAAAATCGACGCGACCGGAGAGGTCGCGTCGATTTATCTTATGGGGTGATGAAAATTACTTTATGCCGTCGCGGTGCATGAGAGCGTCGATTTGCGGTTCGCGACCGCGGAAACGTACATAGAGCGTCATGGGATCTTCGGTATTACCCTTCTCCAATACATTACGACGGAACGATATGGCAGTCGTGGTGTCGAAAATACCCTTCTCCTTGAAGAGCGAGAAAGCATCGGCATCGAGCACTTCCGACCATTTATAGCTGTAATATCCGGCCGCATATCCACCTCCGAAAATGTGTGAGAATTGGGTGCTGATGAGAGCTGTGTCTATGACCGGTAGCAGTTGGGTGGGAGCGATGGCTTCGTGTTCGAATGTGAAAATGTCGCCGACCTCCTCGCTGAGGGTGTGCCATGCCATATCGAGCAATCCGAAGGTGAGCTGACGCACACACAGGTATCCGGCTTGGAAGTTGGCCGCCTCTTGTATCTTGGCTACCAGCGTGTCAGGAATCAATTCGCCGGTCTCGTAGTGGCGGGCAAAGGTGTGGAGAAATTCGGGCTCGGGCAACCAGTTTTCCATCAGTTGCGAGGGCAGTTCCACAAAGTCGTTGTACACGCTTGTGCCCGATAGCGACTCGTAGCGACAGTTGGTGAGCAATCCGTGCAGTGAGTGGCCGAATTCATGCAAGAATGTTTCCACTTCGCCGAACGTGAGCAGAGCCGGACTGTTTTCGGTGGCACGCGAGAAGTTCATGACTATCGATACGTGCGGACGGCTGTTTTCGCCGGTGGCGGTCTGCCATTGGCGTTTGAACTCCGTCATCCAAGCACCGCCCTGCTTGGTGGCGCGGGGGTGGAAGTCGGTATAAAGTACACCTAAGAAATCATTATTGGCGTCGAATACTTCGTAGGTCTCGGCCTCGGGGTGATAGAGCGGAATATCGGTAACTCGCTCGAAACGGAGACCATACAGGCGGCTGGCAAGTCCGAATACACCACCCTTCACGGCTTCCAACTCGAAGTAGGGTTTCAGCATCTCGTCGTTGAGTTTATACAACTCGTCTTTGAGCTTCACCGAGTAGTAAGAGAAGTCCCATGGCATGATTTCCATAGGCTTACCCTCGTATCTCTCGGCAAACGTGCGCACTTGCTCTACCTCTTTACGGCCGTGGGGCTTATAGGCGTCGAGCAGTTGGTGTAACAGGTCATATACATGCTTGCTGTCTTGTGCCATGCGGTGCGACAGCACGTGCGAGGCATAGTCTTTCTTGCCCAACAGACGGGCTTTCTCGTGTCGTATGGCCGCCATACGTTTCACGATTTCGCGATTGTCGTATTCGCCGCCGGTGCAACGGGTGTTGTATGCCATGTAGAGCTTCTCTCGCAGATCGCGTCGTGAGGCATATTTCAAGAAAGCCGAGTAGCTGGGGAAGGAGAGGTCGAACAGGTAGCCCTCGTAGCCCTTGTCTTTGGCACGCAGAGCGGCTGCGTCGAGTGCGCTTTGTGGCAGACCGGCTACCTCGTCATCGTCGGTGAGTAACATTTCGAAAGCGTTGGTGGCTTTCAATACGTTGGCATCGAATTTTACACCGAGCAGACTCAACTCGTTGCTCAACTCGCGATAGCGGGCTTTATCGGCCTCGCCGAGGTTTGCTCCATTGCGCACCATGCCTTCGTAGGTGGTGGTGAGCAGACGTTGCTGCTCGGTGGTGAGCTGTAATGTGTCGCGGCTGTTATACACCGCCTTGATGCGGGCAAACAGTCCTTCGTTGAGGTTGATATTGTTGCCGTGCTCGGTAAGCAGGGGCGAGATACGCTCCGAGATTTCGAGCATCTCGTCATCGCCATCAGAATTGAGTAGGTTGAAGAATATAGCCGTGATACGGTCGAGGGTACTGCCGGAGAGCTCCAACGCCTCGATGGTGTTTTCGAAAGTCGGATCCTCTTTTTGAGCCACAATGGCATCTATCTCGGCCTGTTGCTGACGTATTCCCTCGGCTATCGCCGGCTCGAAATGTTCGCACTTTATACGGTCAAATGGGGCTGTCCCGTGCCGTGTATCAAAGGGTTCTAATAACGGATTTTTATTCATATCGGTACATGAAATGGTAAATACTAACGTGAAGATGTAAAGAATTTTTCGCATAGTGTGAGAACAGTTTTGTTATGGCAAATATCGGCATAAAAAGCCGATTGGTTGTTCGATAGCTCTTTAATTTGTGTTAATACCCGGGTAACCGCTTCGTTTGTGAAAGATAATATATATCTTTGCTCAACAGGCTTATCGGATATTAATGCAATTATCCGGCAGGTATTATTTTCACGCTGTAAAAATAATGATTATGTTGCGATTGTGCTACTTGGCAGCCATATATTTCTGGTTTGTGTTGATATTTATATTGCAAAAGCCGCTCTTTATGCTTTGGCAAGGCGATTTGTATGCGACTACAGCTGTGGTCGATTGGTTGCGGGTGATGTGGCACGGACTGCCCATCGACTTCTCGGTAGCGGCTTACTTGTCGGTCGTACCCTTTCTGCTCACCTTGGTGGCTATATGGGTGCCCGGGCGATGGCTTTTGCGTGCCTTGCGTGTATATTTTGCCTTGATGGTGACTGTTTTAGGTGTGGTATGTATGTGCGATGCCGAACTTTATGGCTACTGGGGTTTCCGTCTCGATGCCACACCGCTGTTCTATCTGCAATCGCCGGCCGATGCCATGGCAAGTGTGCCTCTTGGAACATTTATAGCGGGTGTAGTCGGTGTGGCGGTATATGTGTGCTTGGTGGGCTATCCGCTCGACCGGTGGCTGTTACGCCCCATGGTGGCGGTGAGTTGTGGTAGTACATGGCAACGCAAGGCGACTTATACACCGGTGTATCTTGTGGCGATGGCATTCCTGTTCTTGCCTATACGGGGTGGTGTGTCGGCCTCGACCATGAATGTGGGTAAGGCCTATTTCAGTGAGCGTATAGAGCTGAATCATGCGGCTGTAAATCCGGCCTTCAGTTTTCTTGCCTCGCTCTCGAAGGGGGAGGATTTCCGCTCGCTCTACCGCTTCATGTCGCCTGCAGAGGCCGATGAAGCTTATGCCCCTTTAGCGCAACAACCCGTTGCTTTCCCTACGGACACGACGGCTTGGCTCACGACCTCCCGCCCCGATATTCTGTTGATTATACTCGAAAGTTTCACCGGCCATATCATCGACGAACCGGGAGTGATGCCGTGCTTGAAAAAACTCTCTTGTGAGGGCATATATTTCCCCCACTTCTATGCCAATAGTTTCCGCACCGATAGGGGATTGGTGGCGTTACTCAGTGGCTATCCGGCACAACCTACAACCTCTATCATGAAATATCCGGCCAAATCGCAATCGTTGCCGGCCATCGCGCGGTCGTTGCGAGGCGTGGGTTATGATACGCAGATGATATATGGCGGTGATGCCGATTTCACCAATATGCGTTCCTATTATTATGCCACGGGTTATAGCGATGTGGTATCGGTTGAGGATTTTACGGCGGCCGAAAATTCGGCACGTTGGGGAGTGCCCGACCATATCATGTTCCCTTATCTGTTACGGAGCGTTAAAGAGCAGACGAAACATCCTTTCATAAAAACATTCCTCACGCTGAGCAGTCACGAGCCATTCGACGTGCCGATGCGTAGGCTCGATAATCTCTATCTCAATTCGGTGGCCTATACCGATAGCTGTCTGGGTGCGTTTGTCGATAGTCTGCGCCTCACCCCTCAATGGGATAATACGTTGATAATATTTGTGGCCGATCACACGATGCGTTATCCGGCAGGTATCAAAGAGCATGAGGTGCGTCGCCACCATATACCCATGATATGGTGTGGTGGTGCGGTGCGCGGTCATCGGGTTGTGGAACGATATGGTGCACAGACCGACCTGGCTGCTACGTTGTTGGCACAGATGCAAATAGACTATTCCGATTTCTCATTCAGCAAAAATATGGCCGATACCGCTCAACGGGCATTCGCCTACTATACCTATAAAGATGGTCTGGGCTATGTCGATGAGGCTACCAGTGTGGTTTACGATTGTGAATCTCAGCAGTGGATCGTCTCCGAAGGTCCTGACACCGTAGCTTGTCGCGCAGCGGCACAAGCCTACCTGCAAAAGCTATACGACGACCTCGGCAATCGCTGATTTTATGGCATCATTTATTGAAAAGAGGCTAAGATATTTGATATAGTAACTGGTCGAGCAGGAGGGGAATATCCTCTTCGTGGATACCTGCGTGCATCAAGTCGGGAATATCTTGCTTGAAATTTTCGATAAATCGCCGGCTGTCGTTGCCATCGAGCGAAATACTCTCTCGGTATAAATCGAGCGCCCGTCGGGTGTTCCCTACCACCCATTCCACATGACCTGCATTCATATAGTCGAGCGCTGTGGGCTTGTCGGTCAGTATCTTGTCGTAGTAGCGTTGGGCCTGTTCCTGCTTACCTGTTAGGAACGAGCACCAAGCGATGGGCCGCAAAGCCTTCCCGCTCTCGGGGTGCAGATAGTCGGCTTTGAAATAGTATTTCAGGGCTTCGTCGTAATTCTTTTCATCTACGAGACAATGGCCTATATTCAGGCATATCGACAGATTGTCGGGTTGTATGTCGGCAATTCTCAAGTAATATTCGAGTGCCTTGCGATTGTCTTTCAATGTGCGATAACAGGCGGCGATACGGCGCAATGTCCATATATTATCGGGCTGTATCATGTCGGCGTGCAGATAGGCATTCAGGGCCTCTTGGTACTTTTGCAATGTCTGTTGGCAAAAACCTATCTTCTGATACAATCCGCTGTCGGTCGTGTTATGAGCCGATAGTCGTTCGAACAATACAAGAGCGTCGCCGTAAAACTCTTTTTTGAAATAAAATTCACCGATGAGGCGCAACGTGTCGTCATCGCTCAATATCGATTGCAGGGCATCTATTTTCATCAAATCGATAGGTCGGGCAAACGGGTTGTAAAACTCGTGTCGGCGGTGATAGAGCTTGAAAAACCGATAAAAATCCTGCACATATTGGTTGGCGATACTTTTGCTCTTTTTGTCGTGCGACAGCTCTACCCCCTCTTTTTCTATCTGCTCCATATCTGTGCCTTCTATGTTGAATTGCGAGGTCAGCATACCGCGTTGCGCCTCGGGGGTGGCTTTCAGGCACAGACAGAAGGAATATTTGTCGGAATTACATAGGAATCGGGAGCGGGTAATCAGGCTCAAAAATGTATTTTTGCCTTCCTCTCCGGCCGGATATAACTCTTGTAATGCGCTATGTTTGTCGGTAAATGGCAAAAACCAATTGCCGATGGATTGAAAAAACGGGAAACTCTTCAACCCCGAGAAAGTACTCAAGAATACATCTGAACCCTCCATTTGCAGGTCGTTGAGCTCTTTCAGCTTATTGGATATGCCCGACTGCTCGAGAAGTTCCTGCCATTCGGGATTTTCATCGGGTGTATATATCTCGATGTTGGTGTCGGCGGGACTTATTTTTTTAAACAACGAGGGGTTCAATTTCATCATTTCGGGCAGCAACTCCTCGGTGAGTTTCTTCGAGATTCTTTCGGCTTCGCGACTTTTTATCAGTTGTAAGAATATATTATGAGTGTCAGAGACAAATCGGGACGTCTCTTTCAAAGCCTCTATATGCGCGTTGAGTGAGGTCGATAGCCCCACTCTGTGACGATATACATAGATTAATATCAACGCGTTGCATAGGGCACGTTGGCTCACCTCTTCGTCCTCGTGTTCGCTATATAGGGTGAGCAACAAATCTATTTTCTTTTCGTCGTATCGATGTAGTATGTTCAGCGTGAGGGCGGCCATCAACATGGCGGTCGTTTCGCTGCTATAATGCCCCGGCGACATACATTCATGCAAAGTGTCGTAGTCTTGCTCTTTGGCCGGATAGTTGGTCCAGATGCGGGCGAATAACTCTTCGGCAGCCATTTCGGCCGATTGGCGCAACTGCAATCGGGTGTCGCCCCTATTCTCGATATCGCTCAAAAGCGCGTTCAGCGATAATTCTTCGGCTGTTTTATCCAATCTGTCGCAAGCCTCCTGCAGTGTCATATCCGGGTGTTGGCGGTAATAACGCTTCTTTTGGAAATAGAGTGTGTTCAGCTCATTCTCTTGTAACTTCTCTACCAAAGTGTCGGCTAAGGTATATGCCGAGAGTATCAGACTGTTATATACAAATTCTCTGTTGGGATCGTTATAGCCGTCGAGCATATATTGTATCATATAACGATACGAGGTCTCCAACTCCGCGAGCTTATCGGCAGCCTGCCACTCTTCGGGAATGGCGTTTATCAGTATGCTTATCTCGGCAAATGCCTCTTTGATACGTTTTTCACCCAATAGGGATAGCACTCTGCGGTAATGATTTTGTATATCGCCGGTCGTCATTATCGGTGGATATATTAAGATTAAGAACAGTTTAGCACTTTTTTAATTCTGCAGCGATGGATTTTGCCAATTCCCGACATTGTCCGATTATGGCATCGGAAAAGCCTTGACGCATTTCCACCGGTGCGCCGGGCATGGTCCAATGCATATCGTTACCGAAAGCTGTCAATTCTTTTACCGCGCGTCCCGCCCAACTGAATGAACCGAAACAGCCATATACCTTGGATTTCACCTCTCGGTTGCGAAGTGCAGACAATAACGCCTCGATGTCGGGAAACAGTCCGGTATTGTATGTGGCACTGCCTATGATGAGGCTGTTGTATCGGAATATATCGCGCAAAACGACCGATTTATCGACGGTGGATATATCGTATAGCACGACCTTGTCGATACCCTGCGAACCGATAGCTTGCGCTATTTCTTCGGCCATTCGGGCGGTATTGCCATACATACTACCATATACGATTACGACACCCTTTTCGCTTTCGTGTCGGCTCAGGCGGTCGTATATGTCAATTACCTTCTTGGTATATTTTTTCCACACGGGCCCATGAGTCGTGCATATAATATCGATGGGCAGGGGTGCTAATTTTTTCAACGCGTTCTGCACCGGTACTCCATATTTCCCCACGATAGAGGCATAGTAACGATACATTTCGTCCCAATATATGTCGCAACAAATATCCTCGTCGATAACACCACCGACCAATGCCCCGAAACACCCGAAAGCGTCGCCCGAGAACAAAATCTTTTCTTGGGGGCAATAGGTTGCCATGGTCTCGGGCCAGTGCACCATAGGTATGGGATAGAACGTCAAATCTTTTTCGCCCAAATGCAACGTGTCGCCCTCTTTCACCACAAGCATATTGTGGCATATACCATAGAATCCGTTGATCATATCGATTGTTTTGGGGTTACCCACAATCTGCACATCGGGGTATGCGCGCCTTACCGCCGCAATCGAGGCCGAGTGGTCGGGTTCCATGTGATTAATAATCAGATAATCAATACCCCTCGAACCTAATATATTACGAATATTGGTTAAAAAGGTTTCGGTATATTTGGCCTCGATAGTGTCGATGAGAGCTACTTTTTCATCTACCATCAGATAGCTGTTGTATGAGACGCCGTGAGGCAGAGTCCATAGAGCCTCAAATTTTTGAGTTCGGTAGTCGTTGGCACCTACATAATAGAGACCGGGAGTTATTTCTATATTACAGTTCATATCTTTTGTATAAATATATATGTATAATATAACAACGAAATACGTTGATTGGATTTTTGATGTTATTTATTGAAAAACTGTTTGGGGTAAAATCTATGTTTCAAAAACAACTTTTCAATAATAATGCAATATTAGGGAATAATCTCGAAAAAAAAGCCTTTTCCCGAAAAAATATTATGCCGAGAGGGTGAAAATAGCCTTGTGTGTCGGTTATAAGACTGATTTTATTGTCGCAAATCTTAAATATTGTTAAAATTGTAATTTTATGTTGTAGAAATATGTTTTATAACATAAAATGTCCTATATTTGCATCGTGTTTTTCATGGTATTAGATTTAAGGTTAACAGAGATTGGTTGTCGCGAGACAATCAATTTTTTTTGTCCCTATAAAAACGTAAGAAATACCTTAATGTACGTGGTGGTGAATATTCTCGACAGAAAAGGTGGGCGATTTGCTAAAAAATATGTATCTTGCGCCCTAAATTTGAATGTTTGATATGAAAACATACTTAGTGACCGGTGCGGCCGGTTTTATTGGCGCCAATTTCGTAAAATATATGCTGGGCAAATATAGTGAGATATTTATCGTGATACTCGATAAATTGACCTATGCCGGCAATTTGGGTACGATAAAAGAGGAATTGAAAGACACCCGGGTGGAATTTGTGCGCGGAGATATAGCCAATGCCGAGTTGGTATCGAATATATTTTCTCGATATAAGATAGATTACGTGGTGAATTTTGCCGCAGAATCGCATGTCGATCGCAGTATTACCAACCCTCAGTTGTTCCTCGAAACCAATATACTCGGCACGCAGAATATGCTCGAATGTGCTAAACGAGCTTGGACCATCGGTCGCGACGACGCCGGTTATCCTACCTATCTGCCCGGAAAGAAATATTTGCAGGTATCGACCGATGAGGTATATGGCTCGTTGACGAAAGATTATACCGAGCCACAACCCCTGAAAATCGACGACGAAGAGGTGTGCCGTGTGGTAAAAGGCCGTAGTCGCATACAGACCTACGGAAAGGCTTTCTTTACCGAAGAAACTCCGCTTGATCCGCGTTCGCCCTATTCGGCTTCGAAAACCGGTGCCGATCTTATAGTGCGTGCCTATCACGAGACCTATAAAATGCCGGTGAACATCACCCGTTGCTCTAACAATTACGGGCCCTATCATTTCCCCGAAAAATTGATTCCGCTGATCATTAAAAATATTCTCGAAGGTAAAAAACTTCCCGTGTATGGTCGTGGCGATAATGTGCGCGACTGGCTCTATGTCGAGGACCATGCCAAGGCCATAGATATGGTACTCAATGCCGGCAGAGTGGGAGAGGTGTATAATATCGGAGGTTTCAACGAGGAGCAGAATATCAATATCGTGAAACTGACCATTGATACGATAGCTCGGCTTATGAAAGAGGAACCTCGTTATCAAAGCGTGTTGAAAACCTCACTCGATACCATCAATTACGACCTTATAACCTATGTCGGCGATCGCTTGGGCCACGATATGCGCTATGCTATAGATCCGTCGAAAACCGCTAAGGAGTTGGGCTGGTACCCAGAGACGCCCTTTGAAGTAGGTATCGAAAAGACGATACGTTGGTATCTCGAGCATCAAGACTGGGTAGATGAGGTGGTGAGTGGCGACTACCAGAAATATTACGAACAAATGTATTCTAATCGATAATTTTTTAACCCATGAAAGGCATAGTTCTTGCCGGTGGTTCCGGTACACGTCTCTACCCCATAACGATGGGGGTAAGCAAGCAGATGTTGCCTATTTACGATAAACCCATGATATATTACCCTATTTCGGTCTTGATGTTGGCCGGAATCAGGGAGATACTTATCATATCCACACCTCATGATTTACCGGGATTTCGTCGATTGTTGGGCGATGGCTCACAATTTGGCGTGCATTTCGAGTATGCCGAGCAACCTTCACCCGATGGCTTGGCACAAGCCTTCATCATCGGCGAGGAGTTTATCGGCGATGATACTGCTTGTTTGGTGTTGGGCGACAATATATTCTACGGGCAGAGCTTCTCTGCCATGTTGTCGGCAGCCGTGCAGAATGCCGAGAACGGATTGGCCACGGTGTTTGGCTATCGTGTGAGCGATCCCGAGCGTTACGGTGTGGCGGCTTTCGATGCGGCCGGTAATGTAACCTCCATAGAGGAGAAGCCGCAACACCCCAAAAGCAATTATGCCGTGGTGGGGCTTTATTTCTATCCCAACAAGGTGGTAGATATTGCCAAGTCGATAAAACCATCGGCACGGGGTGAGTTGGAAATAACATCGGTCAATCAGGCTTTCTTGGCAACCAACGAGCTGAAAGTGCAGTTGATGGGGCGGGGGTTTGCCTGGCTCGATACCGGTACGCACGATTCCCTGTTTGAGGCATCGGCTTTTATTGAGACGATAGAGCACCGTCAGGGGTGGAAGGTGGCCTGTCTCGAAGAAATAGCCTACCATCAAGGTTGGATTACAACGGAGCAACTTTTGGCACAAGCCGAGCCGATGAAGAAAAATCAGTACGGACAGTATCTGATAGCTTTGGCCCAAGAATCTTGACGCGTATGAGTGGTGTGACGAAAATCGAATTGCCGCGTATTGAAGATCGACGGGGAAATCTCTCTTTTATCGAGAGTTTTCGTCACATACCTTTCGATATCAAACGGGTGTATTGGATATACGATGTACCCGGTGGTCAGTATCGTGGTGGACATGCCTATCGCACACAAGAGGAATTCATTATAGCCCTGTCGGGTAGTTTCGATTTGCAGGTCCGCGATGCCAATGGTGATATGACCGGCTATTTCTTGAATCGTTCATACTATGGTATCTACGTGCCGGCTATGACGTGGCGCCAGCTGACCGACTTCTCTACCAATTCATTGGCTTTGGTGTTATCGTCGGCACCATTCGATGAGGCCGATTATATTTATGATTTTGACGAATATAAGAAATTGTTAGTTCCATGAGCAAACCCTCCGTACACGATTGCCGGCTTATAGCCTTGCCCCGCATCTACGATCCCGGGGGGAATATTACGCCTATACATGGGTGCGGTGAGGTACCATTCGACATCGAGCGGGTGTTCTATCTCTATGATATTCCCGGAGGCGAGTCGCGTGGGGCTCATGCCCATAAGGCTTGCCATCAGTTGATTGTGGCGGCGGCAGGGGCGTTCGATGTGCTGCTCGACGATGGAACGGAACAGCGGATAGTAACCCTCAATCGCCCCTATTACGGGTTGCACGTCTTACCCGGTATTTGGGCCTCACAACGGGACTTTTCATCGAGTTCCATTTGTCTGGTCTTAGCCTCGGAACCCTATGACGAGGGCGATTATATACGCGATTACGAGGCCTATAAAGAGTATCGTGATACCTTGTAAAAGTCGATTATGAAATTCCAGGATATACAGAAAATCAATGCGCGTTATGCCGATGAACTCAAGCGTGTAGCCACCGAGGTCATCGACTCGGGCTGGTATCTGCTGGGTGAGCGTGTAGCGACTTTCGAGAAGGATTTAGCAGTATATTTGGGTTGTAAACACGTCGTGGCTTGTGCTAACGGGTTAGACGCGTTGCGCCTTATCTTGCGGGCCTATATCGAGCAGGGACGACTACACGAGGGCGATGAGGTGATAGTACCTGCCAATACCTATATAGCCACTATTCTGGCGATTACCGACAATAGATTGGTGCCGATATTTGTAGAGCCTTCGCCGATGACGCTCAATCTCGATACTTCGCTTGTAGAGAGCCGTATAACCGAGCGCACCGGAGCGATACTGCCCGTGCATCTCTATGGCCGTTGTTGTTGGGACAGCACATTGGTAGAGGTCGCATATCGTCACAATCTGTTGTTTATCGAGGATACGGCACAGGCCGTCGGGGCGGTGTCGCCATACCCCGGGTTACACGGCAGTCATAAGGCCGGAGCGTTGGGCCATGCCGCCGGTATCAGTTTCTATCCTTCTAAAAATTTAGGGGCATTGGGCGATAGCGGTGCCGTTGCCACCGACGATGATGAGTTGGCCGCCACGGTTCGCACCTTGGCCAATTATGGCTCGGAACGACGTTATTACAACTCTTATCAAGGTCTTAACAGCCGAATGGACGAGTTACAGGCTGCATTTCTCTCGGTGAAATTGCTCTATCTCGATAGCGATAATGCCCATCGCTGTCGGTTGGCGAGGCTGTACGACGAGTGTATTACGGCACAGACGATTACGAAACCTCTTGCCGGGGCAGAGGGAGAGCATATATATCACCAATATGTGGTACGCACTCCGCATCGCGATAAGTTGGCCGCATATCTGCAACGACACGATATACCCACGTTGATACATTACCCCATACCTCCGCACCGACAGGCGTGCTATCCTCGTTACCATCAATTATCCCTGCCCATTACTGAGCAGTTGGCACAGGAGGTTCTCTCCCTACCCATATCCCCCGTAATGACCACTGACGAAGTAAAGTTTGTCGCCGACACAATAAATAAATTCTCAGAAGAGGTAAAATCTTAAGGTATATACGTTTAATAAATATCGTAGGGATACTCGGTCCGAGTGTCCGCTTGAGGTCTTTTTTTATGAAGTGCTATAAATTACAATCGCTTATAGAGTTGAAAAGGCATTATTTTATTGATTGTGGCGAGTATATGCCAACGTTTGGTTATATAAGCTTTGCTTTTCTTCTTACGAATGGCATTACATATTTGACGGGCAACCTTTTTTACCGGCATAACCCAAAATAGTCCTTCTCCTTTTGCCATTGCTGTATCTACCAGTCCCGGACGAATATCGGTAATCGTAATTTTATTACCACTTTTAAAAGCTTTTTTACGTAAGGCCTCCATATAATTTATTTGGTAGGCTTTTGTTGCGCTATATGCCGGAGCCGCTGGTTCTCCACGTAGACCTCCGGCAGAGGTTATCGCTACAAGATGTCCATGCCCTTGTTGTTCGAAATAGTTGTAGAGGTGGTCGATGCAGAATGTCCAACCAATCACATTGGTATCAAGGGTAGGTCGTTCTATGGAATAATCAAGTGTCGGATTGATTTCTCCTGTTCCCGCACATATAATAGCTAAATCTACATGGGCCAATTTCTGAAAAAGACGATGTAGGGCGATGCTTGTTTCGGAAAGAATTGTAATATCCGCTGTTTCTATAATGGTATTAGTGGGATATTCTTGACGCAATTCTTCTAAAAGATTTTTCCTTCGTCCTATAATGGCGACACGATTGTCATTAGAGATATACTCCATAAAAAGAGCCTTTCCAATACCTGATGTAGCTCCAATGATAATAACGTTCATAGAAAATAGGGATTATTATTCTTCCTTTGGGGATTGGTGATGCAGGGCCTCGTTGGCGCGGTCGAGGTCTTTCTCGAAGATGTGCAGCCGAATACCGCCGAGGTTGGAATCGAACATGGGGTAAACCGTGGCCATAGCCTCATTGGTGATGAAACTTGGAATATCGCACATCTCCAGTATGTTGCGAGCTTCGTAAGCCTCCGACAGGGTGTTGAAGAGGCTATACACGATGGTCTTTTCGGCATTTTTGTTCATAAGGCATCATTTTATAAAAGATTAACCCATAAGTCGGCCCGAAGTTCTGCTTCTTGAAAAAAACTATTGCACGGGATAGTTGAGATTTTCGTATTGGAGCACCTCCAATACTTCGCGAACATATTTTTCGGCCTCATATTTTGCCATAGGCAGGTCGTGGAGCAGGTAGTTACCACAGTCTTGCGGGGCTACGCCGGGCACATCGCCTTCGTAGTCGCGAATAAATCGGAATGTCTCGAGCATCAGCCCGGCTATGTCGCTCGATTGCAAGTCGCCCCGCATCAAGAAATAGTTGCCGGTACAGCACCCCATCGGTCCCCAGAATACGATGTCTTTTCCATATACAGGGTGGTTGCGCAGATAGGTGGCGGCCAGATGTTCGATGGTATGTAACGCGCCGTAACCCAATGCCGGTTCGCGGTTGGGCTCTTTCATGCGTATATCGAAGGTCGTTACCACGTCGTTGCCTATGTAATCTTTGCGCGAAACATATATGCCACGCAACAGATGTATGTGGTCGATGGTGAAGCTGGGTATCTTTTGCATATTATAAGTGATTGATGATTTTCTTTAATACCGAGAAAGAATGTTCGGGAGCCTCGTCCCAGAAGTTCAGGTATTGGGCGAAATGATTTTCGACTCCCGGAGTATCGCTGATGATGCGCATACTGATAAATGGTGTGTCGTAGAGATAACAGGTCTGCGCTATCGCGGCCGATTCCATATCTACGGCAAGTCCTTCGGGGAAGTTGCGCTTGATGGTTTCGAGTTCTGTGCGGTCGGTGATAAATTGGTCGCCGCTACATATCAGGCCGCTGTATATGCGCTCATCGTCGGCCGTGGCTTCTTCTATTTTTCGCAACAATTCGCTGTCGGTGGCAAAACGTGGGGGGAGGCCTTGTATCTGTCCTATGACGTTGCCCTCGCCGAACCATGCGTCGTGATATACCGTCTCCCGGCCTATTACCATATCCATTACGCGGGTTTGTGTGTCGATACCACCGGCCACACCGGTATTGATGATGCAATCGGGGGCATAGCGTTGTATCAATACCTGAGCCCGTAGCGCGGCATTCACTTTACCTATTCCACTCCGGGTAAGAATCAGTTGATGCTCGCCGGCCATACCTATGTAGAACGTGTCATTGCCGTGTTGCTCTTCGTGTCGGTCGTGCAGAAGCTGTTGCACACAAGCAAGCTCCGACGACATGGCTACGATGATACCTATTTTCATATCCTGAAATCGTGGGGGTAGAAGTTGTTTATACCTTTTGTATCAATTCCATACCTTTGAGTATGGCCTGCTCGTTCATGGGTATCAGTTTGTGGTGTCGCTCGGGGAGCGATTTTTTCAATCCTTTCAATACGTTTTCGAGCGATACCATCGGACGTATTTTCAGCAGTCCGCCCAATACCAACATATTGAATGCTTTGGCGTTTTGCATCTCCGTGGCGGCGTCCATGGCGTCGATACGGTATATGGTAATATCGGTACGAGTAGGTGGAGAGGGTATGCCATAACTATCATATATGAGCACACCGCCGGGTTTCACTTTACTCTCAAACTTTTCGAGAGAGGGCTGGTTCAGTATGATGGCTATGTCGAATTCGTTGAGCACGGGCGAACTGATGCGCTCGTCGCTCAGTATTACGGTGACATTGGCTGTTCCGCCGCGTTGTTCGGGACCATACGAAGGCATCCAGCTCACCTCTTTGTTTTCCATCAAGCCCGAATAGGCAAGGATTTTACCCATGGAGAGTACACCCTGTCCGCCAAATCCGGCGATGATTATTTCTTCTTTCATCGTTGTACGCTTTTGATTATTCGTTTTTCAAGTCGCCCATCGGGTATTTGGCAAACATATTTTCCTCCATCCATGTGTTGGCCTTTTCAGGCGACATTTTCCACCCCGAGTTACAGGTCGAGACCACCTCAACCAGTGAGGTGCCTTTTTTTGCCATGGAATTTTCGAAAGCTTGTCGTATGGCTTTCTTGGTCTTTTTTATGGCTGCTGCGGTATGTACGCTTTGACGCGTTACATAGCAGGTACCATCGAGTTTGGCCACAAGGTCGGATATTTTCAGCGGATAGCCATAGAGCTCCACATTACGACCATAGGGGCAGGTTGCCGTCACCATACCTTCGAGCGTGGTAGGGGCCATTTGTCCGCCGGTCATACCATATATACCGTTGTTGATGAAAATGATGGCGATGTTCTCACCCCTGTTGCAGGCATGAATGGTCTCGGCAGTACCTATGGCGGCAAGGTCGCCATCGCCTTGGTAGGTAAAGACCAATTTGTCGGGGTTAAGACGTTTTACGGCGGTGGCAATGGCCGGTGCACGACCATGGGCGGCCTCTTGCCAGTCTATATCGATGTAGTTGTATGCAAATACCGCGCAACCTACGGGCGCGATACCCACCGAACTCTCTTCCATACCCATTTCGTCGATGATTTCGGCGATAAGTTTATGTACGACACCGTGACTGCAGCCGGGGCAGTAGTGCATTGGATTGTCATTCATCAATCTCGGCTTGTCATAGACGAGATTTTCGGGCTTGATAATATCTTGAATATCCATACTCATCGCTTTTTACATAAGTTTTTCTTTGATGGCGCATAATACTTCATCGGGGGTGGGTACGATACCACCCAAGCGTCCGAAATGCTCTACTTTTACACGACCATTTACCGCCAGACGCACATCTTCGACCATCTGTCCGGCATTAAGCTCTATCGAGATGACACCTTTTACCTTGTCGGCATAGTGCGAGATAGCCTCATAGGGGAACGGCCATAGTGTGATAGGACGCAGAAGCCCCAGTTTTATACCTTCGGCAGCGGCCAATTCTTGTGCTTTCTGGCATATACGGGCCATAGAACCGAAGGCGACAATCAAGTAATCGGCATCTTCACAATCGATTTCCTCGTATCGTACTTCGTGCTTTTCTATTTCGGCATATTTGGCTTGAAAACGAATGTTGTTCTCTTCCATACGAGCCGGGTCGAGTTCGAGCGAGGTAATGATATTGGGTTTCCGGTCGGCTCTCTTGCCGAGAGTAGCCCACGGACGGGCGGCACGTATCTCTTCCTCGGTCAGACGGGGACGGAACGGCGGGAGTACCACTTTTTCCATCATTTGACCTATAATGCCATCGGCAAGTATCATAGAGGGGTTACGATATTTGAATGCGAGGTCGAATCCGAGGGTTACAAAGTCGGCCATTTCTTGTACCGATGCCGGTGCCAGGGTTATAAGCCGGTAGTCGCCGTGTCCGCCGCCTTTCACGGTTTGGAAATAATCGGCTTGGCTGGGTTGTATTGTACCCAATCCGGGACCACCGCGCATGACATTGACGATGAGGGCGGGGAGTTCGGCCCCGGCCATATAAGATATACCCTCTTGTTTCAAGCTCACGCCCGGGCTCGACGATGAGGTCATGACGGCTTTTCCACAGCCGGCACCGCCATATACCATATTGATGGCGGCCAATTCGCTCTCGGCCTGCAATACGACCATACCGGTCGTTTCCCATGGCTTCTCTTCCATGAGGGTTTCCATGATTTCCGATTGGGGGGTAATCGGGTATCCGAAGTATCCGTCGGCTCCGTAACGTATTGCCGCGTGAGCAATAGCTTCGTTTCCTTTCATCAGTTTTACTTCTTCTGCCATATCGTGATGTGTATTTATCGGTTAGAGTTTAGTTTTATATACGGCTATACACCCGTCGGGACATACATATCCGCAGCTGGCACAACCGATACATTTTTCGGGATTTTCCATATAGGCATAGTGATAACCTTTGTTGTTCACCTCCTTGGCTTGTAAGGCCAAGACGTCGGCCGGGCATGCCACAACGCACAAGTTGCAACCTTTGCAGCGCTCTTTGTTTACGACTACAGCTCCTTGTATTTTTGCCATATTGTGTAAGGGTTTTGTTTTCAGATGAATGGACGATGAGGATACAATCATTGCATAAGTGGAGTATCTCCTCAAATCTTTTACGATACAAATAGGAAATGGTGATATACAAGCTCTCATGATATATACTCCGTCTCCTATGCTTGTAGCTTACCGCAAAGATAGGTATTTTCGGAGTAATGAGACAATTTCACGGCAATTTATTTCAATAAATTGCATCAGGGGTAAAAATATGTGATAGGGGTATGTCATGAGCCTCGACCGGTATCTGTGTTACAATTTGGCAGTTATAAGCGACGCCTATGGTCGGAGCGGATATTTCGTGCAGCAGTCTATCGTAAAAACCTTTTCCGCGTCCCAGCCGGTTGTGACGTCGGTCGAAGGCCACGCCGGGCACTATCACGAGATCTAATATCGATAAGTCGTGCAATTTCTCGCCGGTAGGCTCGTATATGCCGTAAGCCCCGGTGTGTAGATTATTGCTGAGGTATGCTCGCACCTCCAACGTGTCGCCTACCACCACGGGGAGAAAGAGGGTTTTGCTTTTGCTCCAATCTTCTATCCATCGGTGGGTATCGACCTCATCGGGTAGGGAGTGATAGAGCAGTATGTTCTGTGCCAAGACAAAGAGTTCGCTCGTTTCGATACGTCTCTTTATACTATCGGCTGCCGAACGACGCTCGGCAGCCGATAATTGTGATTTTGCTACTTTTATCTCTTTTCGTAAAATACTTTTGTCCATACTTCTTAACGAACTTTTATTGTGGAAAACCTTGGTCGGCGTTGAGTAGGTCTATAGCTTGCAGATAGGTCTTGTCGATAGACAATATAATGGGATAGAATGCTTCATCGCCTATAATGTTGCGGGCAATGTAACTTTCGATATAGTTGTTGAGCAACGTCTCCGATTCTTTTATCTCTTTGGCATTGCGTTTCACCCCCTTGGCTGTCGCGTAAGCGGTGAAGTCGTTCAGCAGATTCAAGGAGCGTAAGTATCTCTGCATACTCTTATAGTCCTTATATTCGGTAAGTTTATCGCGATGTTCATCGGCATATTTGAAAGCATATTGATATATCAAAGCTTTGTTTACCACATCGTTGAGGTAGGTGGTGATGCCTATGGTGTCGCGGGCCACGAATATATCGGGCATGATACCGCCCCCGCCATATACGGTACGACCATGCAACGTCTTATATACCAGCGAGTCGTTTTGTTTTATGCTGTCGGCGCTGTCGAATTCGCCATGCATGAAGCGATTCAACAAATCTTTTTCATAATCTTCGCCGTGTCCCATTTCATACTCTTTCTGTATAGAGCGTCCCGATGGGGTGTAATAGCGGGCGATAGTGAGACGCAGTGCCGAGCCGTCGGAAAATGGCAGTTGTGTCTGTACCAATCCTTTACCGAACGAACGACGGCCGATAATCATACCGCGGTCGTTGTCTTGTATGGCGCCGGCAAATATTTCGCTGGCCGAGGCCGACCACTCGTCGATGAGCACTACTACCTGATTGTGCTTGAAAGCTCCTGTTCCGTTTGATACGGCCTCGTTACGGGGGAAGGCTTTACCCTCGGTATAGACTATCAGCTGGCCGGCAGGGAGGAACTCATTTATCATATTGATGGCAATTTCGAGTATTCCGCCCGAATTGCCGCGCAGGTCTATGATAAACTTGGAGGCATTGTTGTTTTTGAGTTTGGCCAACCCGGTCAGAAATTCGTTATAGGTTGTGCGTCCGAACTTGTTTACCTTTATATATCCTATTTCTCTGTTGGCCATGAAAGCTACATCTACACTGTGCACGGGTATATCGCCACGAGTGATGTCGAAGTGTAATATTTCCGAGGCTGTGGAGCGTACGATACCCAGTTTCACCTTACTGCCTTTCGGCCCGCGTAATTTCTTCAGCACCTTATCGTTCGATACCATATCTTTGCCTACGAAAGCTGTGTCATTGACCTCTACGATGCGATCGCCCGGCATGATACCCATCTTTTCCGACGGGCCACCCGGCACCACGCTTACGACAGTCACCGTGTCGCTCAGAATACTGAATTGTACACCTACACCGCTGAAACTGCCCTCCAATTCCTCGTTTACCGATTGCAAGTCTTTGGCCGGGATATAGGCCGAGTGGGGGTCGAGTTCGTCTATGATTTGGGGCACGATGCCCTCGATCATCTCTTTTATATCCACGGTATCGACATATTGCGCGTCGATAATGTCGAGCAGATTGTCTATTTTGTTGCGCGACGGTAGTAGAGTATTACCCTGTGTTGCAGGGGAGACCGGCGCGTTATATTTACGACCTATCACAATGCCCGCAACAATACTCAAGGCAATGATGAGGGGCAGCCATATAAAAGATTTTTTATTCATATCAATTGAAAACTAAAGCTGTATTCAAAGAAGTCAAGATAATTTTTCAAGAAAATTTAATCTATTTCTAAATAATCGACCGTAATACCGGCCTCTTTCAATAAATCTATGCCATCGGAGAGGCGATAAAGTTCGGAAAATACTACCCGGGTGATACCGGCTTGTATTATCAACTTGGCACATTCGATGCAAGGCGATGTGGTGACATATAGGGTTGCTCCCTCGCTGTTGTTTCCCGAGCGGGCTATCTTGGTGATAGCGTTTGCTTCGGCGTGCAACACATAGGGGAGTGTGCGACCGCTCTCGTCCTCACAAATGTTTTTGAATCCGGCCGGAGTACCATTATAGCCGTCGGAAATGATGGTATTGTTTTTCACCAATAAAGCGCCTACTTGTCGGCGTTTGCAATAGGAGTTTTCTGCCCATATCTGCGCCATGCGTATATATCGGCGGTCGAGAGCCGCCTGCTTGTCTTGTGTTTCTGCTGTCATTATCAGATATATGATGCTGTTCAATCTGCAAAAATAGCATATTTTCATAAACCGATGTGTGATAAAATGTGAAAAACATTGATTTATACCTAACGAAAACCCATAAAACATTTTTTTTGAAAAATTTTCACCAAAATATTTGCACGATTCATTTCTTTGTTCTATTTTTGTATCGATTAAAAAATAATAATCATTATAAAAAATGAGCAAACAAGACGTATATACCCATTTGGCAGACCATGGCATCAAGCCGTCGATGCAACGTGTGGCGATAATGGATTTCCTGTTACGGAATCGTATTCACCCCACGGTCGATGTTATATACTCATCGCTCAGTGCCCAATATCCCACGTTATCGCGTATGACGGTGTATAATACTTTGCGTTTGCTGGTAGAGCAGGGGGCGGTGCAGATGCTTACCATCGACGACAAGCAGGCGCATTACGACGCCGACATTACGCTCCATGCTCATTTTCGCTGTAACTGTTGTGGCGCGATATACGATGTGCCGGCCCAGTTGCTCTCGCCGGTAGTGTCACCCCACTTTGAGGTGCACGAGACACAGATATATTACCGGGGATTATGCACGAAATGTAAACAAAACTAACACACATATTAAATATTAAACTCTTAAAAATCCAAAGATTATGAAAAAGAAATTTATCTGCACGGTATGCGGTTATGTACACGAAGGTGATCAAGCTCCCGAACGTTGTCCTCAATGTAATGTTCCTGCTTCGAAATTCAAAGAAGTAGAAGACAATGGCGAAGCGCTGCAATTTGTTACCGAACACCATATTGGCGATGGTATCGTCGAAGATCAAGAGGTAATGGAAGGCCTCAAAGCTCACTTCATGGGTGAATGTACCGAGGTGGGTATGTATTTGGCCATGAGCCGTCAGGCCGACCGTGAAGGCTATCCCGAAATTGCTGAGGCTTTCAAACGTTACGCTTGGGAAGAGGCCGAACATGCTTCGAAATTTGCTGAACTCCTCGGTGAGGTTGTATGGGATACCAAGAAAAACCTCGAGGCTCGTAAAGATGCCGAATGTGGTGCTTGCGAAGACAAAATGCGCATTGCTCGTCGTGCTAAAGAGCTCGGTTATGACGCTATCCACGATACCGTACACGAAATGGCCAAAGACGAAGCTCGTCACGGTAAAGGTTTCGAAGGTCTCTACAACCGCTATTTCAAGAAATAATACCCCTTCCGGTTTTTGCAAAACAGCCACCTCGCGACGGGGTGGCTGTTCTTTCTTTTGTATAAGAAATTCTAAATAGTTTCTAATAATTGTGCGAGTTGCTTGGAACACACTTCCCGCACATCTTTTGTGTGTCGCCTATTCTACAGTTACCGACTTGGCAAGGTTGCGAGGTTGGTCCACATCTTTGCCCTTGCATATGGCTATATGGTAGGCCAGCAGTTGCAGGGGTATGGTGGTGATCAGCGGGTCGAGACACGGCAGTGTGCGGGGCAACTCTATACTGTAGTCGGCCACCTTCTTTATCTGCGTGTCGCCTTCGCTCACGAGGGCTATTACTTTGCCTTGGCGAGCCTTTATCTCTTGTATGTTGCTTACAATCTTCTCGTATTGTTGATTGTGGGTGGCTACCACCACTACGGGCATTTCGGTATCGATGAGTGCTATCGGGCCGTGTTTCATTTCGGCGGCGGGATAACCCTCGGCGTGGATATACGAAATCTCTTTCAGTTTCAGTGCGCCCTCCATGGCTACGGGGTAGTTGTAGCCGCGACCCAAGTATATGAAGTTGTGGGCGTAGGTGAATATCTTCGACAATTGGGCTATACTATCGTTGAGTTTCACCACCTGTTTCATCTTTTCGGGTATTTGGTCCAGTTCGCCTACGATTTCTTGGAATTTTTCGGTCGAGATACAGCCTTTGATGCGGGCCAATGTCAGGGCGAGCATGGTCAGTACCGTCACCTGTCCGGTGAAGGCTTTGGTCGAGGCTACGCCTATTTCGGGGCCTACGTGAATGAACGAGCCGGTGTGGGTGGCGCGGGCTATCGACGAACCTATGGCGTTGCAGATTCCATATACAAATGCGCCCTTCTTCTTGGCCTCCTCTATGGCGGCTAAGGTGTCGGCTGTCTCGCCCGATTGGGATATGGCGATGACCACATCTTTCTCATCGATTACGGGGTTGCGATAGCGGAATTCCGAGGCATATTCCACCTCCACCGGGAAACGGCAGAATTGCTCTATGAGGTATTTGCCTATGAGGGCGGCGTGCCACGATGTGCCACAAGCCACGATTACGAAGCGGCGGGCGTTGAGCAACTGCTCTTGGTGGTCTATTACGGCCGAGAGGGCTATATCTGTACCCTCTACGTTGATGCGGCCGCGCATACAATCTCTTATACAGTCGGGTTGCTCGAAAATCTCTTTCAGCATGAAATGGGGATAACCACCCTTTTCGAGCTGACCGATATTGAGATTTATGGTGCTTATTTGGGGATTTACCTTGCAGTTGTCTTGTGTTACGACGTGCAGATTCTCACCTTTTCGCAACACGGCTATTTCGCCGTCCTCGAGATATACCACACGATTGGTATGCTCCACGATGGGCGAGGCGTCGGAAGCCAGGAAAAACTCATTGTCGCCTATACCTATGGCGAGCGGACTGCTTTGGCGGGCGGCAATGATGGTGTCGGGCCGGCGACGGTCGAGTATGGCGATGGCGTATGCGCCGATTACCTCTTGCAAGGCGAGTTGCACGGCGCTCAGCAGGTCGAGATTGTGCGAAACCTGCACATATTCTATGAGTTGCACGAGTACTTCGGTGTCGGTACTGCTACGGAATTCATAACCGGCCTTTTGCAATTTTTCTTTGATGGTGGCATAGTTTTCGATTATGCCGTTGTGTATCAGGGCCAGATTGCCCGATGCCGAGTAGTGCGGGTGCGCGTTTATCTCATTGGGTTCGCCGTGGGTGGCCCAGCGAGTGTGGGCTATACCTACGTGGCCCGACGCGTCGTGACTGCCCACCTGCTGTTCGAGGTCGGCAACCTTACCTTTGGTCTTGTATATGTTCAGCTCGGCAGTTTCGTTTATCAACGCCACTCCTGCGCTGTCGTAGCCTCGGTATTCGAGTCGTTTCAATGCTTTGATTATGATGGGGTAAGCCTCTCTGCTTCCAATATATCCTACAATTCCGCACATAGTATCGTGTGTTTTGTGAAACCATATCTTATTTTTCAAGAAAATTCAAAACGGCTTCTCATATTTCGTACAAAGGTAATGATATTCCGCTTTATTGTAAACTTATCCGCAAAATAATTATGGATTTTTATCTTGTTTGTACCGAATTGCTTATCATACAGCAAAATTTCCTAACTTTGCATACGGTCAAGAACGATTGAAATGCGACGATATATCAGATATATGCTACCTATACTCCTGCTCGGTATGCTGCAAATAGCGGCTGCGCAAGGCATACAGGTGCGAAGTTTCCGTCATGTACCCATGGATATTACCGCCAATATCCAAGGTACGTCGTATCTCGATAAGTTTGGCGAGCCGGCAACGCTTATCAAGGTAGTCACCCCCATAGAGGTGAAATTCGATACCGGCGTCACCAACAATCTGTTGGTACATACCGAGTCGCACCTCCGTGAAAAGAAAGAGATATGGATATGGGTGTCGAGCCGTACCCGTGTGCTGAGCATCTACGGCAATGGTTCTGTCGCGCCGTTGCGAGGCTACCCACTGCCCGTACCCGATTTGCTGCCTGCCGCCACCTATGAGTTGGTACTCGATATACCGGCCGAGGCCATAGCTGCCGAGGCGCAAGAGTCCGGAATCAGCTATATGGGCTTGATTATAGGGTTGATAGCTGTTGCTATTACCATCGGAGCATACCTGTGGTATCGACGCCGTAAGAGCGATATTGTCACTATACCTGCCCCCATAGAGGTAGTGCAATCGCCCATACCTTCTGTTATATCGGCGACGCTTGACGAGCATTATCTGGTGATACGTGTCTCTCCTGTCGATGCCTGTGTCACTATCGACGACAACCCGGTAGATGTGGTCGATGGGGCGGTGACGGTGCGGCTGAAACGAGGCACGTATCGTTACGAGGTGCAGGCGGCCATGCACGCCCCCGAGAGCGGTACCCTCACTATTTCCGATAAAAAAGAACAGCTCGACATCACCCTGCGCCCTCTTTGTGGTTCTTTCGATGTTCGCACCGATCCGCCGGGAGCCAAGGTGAGCATCGACGGCACGGAAATTGGTATCACACCCGATATTTTCGGCAATATACCGATAGGAACGCATATCCTGCGCCTCACCAAGGAGGGGTGTACACCCGTGGAGCAACAGGTCACGATAGAGGAGGGCAAGACCGCTACCCTGTCGCTCACCCTCGTCGCAAGAATAAATCGCACCTTTATGGTGAAAGGGGTATCGTTCACGATGATACCGGTCGAGGGAGGTACGTTCACGATGGGAGCGACGAGCGAACAGGGAAGCGATGCCTGTGATGACGAGAAACCTGCCCATCGAGTAACACTTAGTGATTACTACATAGGCGAGACTGAGGTGACGCAAGCCCTGTGGCAAGCGGTAATGGATGATAATCCGAGCTATTTCAAAGGTGATTTACAGCGACCGGTGGAATATGTAAGTTGGAACGATTGTCAAGAGTTTATCGAGAAACTGAACACTCTTACAGGACAGTACTTCCGACTGCCTACTGAGGCAGAGTGGGAGTATGCCGCCCGAGGAGGCAATAAGAGCAAGGGCTACAAATATGCCGGTAGTAACGATATAGACGATGTAGCGTGGTATTCTGCCAATAGCGGAAGTACATCACACCCGGTCAAAAGTAAAACACCCAATGAACTTGGCTTATACGATATGAGTGGCAATGTATGGGAATGGTGTGGAGATAGGTATTACGAAAGGGATTACAAGAGTTTGCCACAGACCAATCCTACAGGTCCTACCACCGGTTCTAACCGTGTGTTCCGAGGTGGCAGTTGGGATTACTATGCGAAGAGTTGCCGTGTATCGTATCGCAATGGAGGTATGTCCGGCTTCAAGTACTGCAACCTCAGTTTCCGCCTCGCTTTATCAGAATAAATTTTGCAGAACCTCTTGGCCCAAGCGTCCGCCGAGGGATAAATGGTCATAAGGGGCAAATAGGGCTACAAGGCCGGTGAAGGAGTGAAAAAAGTTGGCCTTCATAATATAACGTAGGTCCACTCAGCCTGCTTATCGAGTATTTCTCCTTGTCTAAGCCGATTTTATAGCAACGTCTCCGACGTAGCGTTTTTGATATCTGTCTCTATCCCCACAATTTCACTGCGTTACATTGTGGGGTTTCTTATAAACAACATCTTCGATGTATCTCGTAATTCAGTCACGTCCTTTTCATCAAACATTAAAACCTCGAAGAGGTTTCTCGAGAGGAAACCCCACGATGAGCGTAGCGATTCGTGGGGGATAGGGTATCGAATAATAAAATTACGTCGAAGACGTTTCTTAATTATTGGTGTCCGATAAAGATTTTAAAAATCTTCGGAAAACTATGATTTAAGATAATTTATGCGATAAAATAAAAAGCGGGGCTTGAGTTTGTGTTATAAAAAGATTGCCGTTAGGTAATCGATTTTTAC
>JAFTRN010000011.1 GCA_017462265.1 Coprobacter sp.
CGCACGGCTACTCAAATATAGCCCTCCGGGCAAGCGTTTATTTCACACTCGGCGGACGCTTGGGCCAAGCGTCCCTACGTTTTAGAACGCTGAGCCAGGCCGATGAGAGATTGTCACGGTATGCTGTATTTTTATCGGACATCAATAAATAAAATACACACCGCCCGTACTCCGGCAAGGGGTACGGGCGGTGTGTATTTAGGAGGGAGGGTTATCGTACTTGTATGCAGGCTTTGTGATCGTTGGCACGAGCGATGTAGAATCCGGTGGGGAGCGTTACCATATCGCCCGGAGCAAATGTGGCAACACGGCGACCGCTGAGGTCGTAGATTTCTACTATCGAAGCATTGATGCCTTCGACAACGAGACGTTTACCGGCAACATATATGCGAGCGCCTTCGATGCTTGTACCGTCGATAGCCAATGGTTCGGTCACTACAAGCGTACCGCCGATATATTGGGTGAAGGTGTAGCAATCGTCCTCACCACCGCTCACCGTTATATCGTAGTAGCCGGCAGGCGATGACAGGGTGGCGTCGGTCGTGGCCACGGGTGCAATGTCGATGACTGAGGCGTCGTCGCCATTTAAGAAGCCGCTATACACGAGCACAAACTCGGGATTGATTTCGCCTTCACCACGGAACGCGTTGTCCACGCTTACACGCAACGGTGCTTTTTCTACGGTGAGGGTAATTTCATTGGACTCGCCGTATGCAAAGTTGGCACTTTCGTCTTGATAAGCTCTTACGGTGGTGGTGCCGGCACGCAAAATGTGTATTTGACCATTTGCATATTCGGCAATGGTGGGATCGCTGAATTCCAATTCTACGGCTACATCGCCATTGTTGGTCGTGTAGGAGGGAGCAAACGGCAGGTCGCCATACATCTTATCGCTGATAGCGGCAAGCGTGATATTGGTCTTGCCTTGGTTGGCCGAGCGTACGGTGTAGGTTCCGCCTTCGTAGATGAAAGAGTAACAGTTGTCCTCTCCACCACTTACTACGATGGGGTAAGAACCGATGGGGCTCTCTTGGGTGACTTCGCACGATGCCGTGGGCTGAACGTCGATTACCGATACATCTTCGCCATTTACAAAGCCTTTGTAACGTATTTCGTAGTCGGTAGTCGGTTCGGCACCTACCTCGGTCGATTCGTTACGGGTTGTTACGGTGAGCACGGCTTTCTCTATGGTGAGTACGCCCGGATTTACCGAGATGGCATAGCGGTCATCGACCGGCGCTGTGGCGGTAATGTCGTAGTTGCCCGGTACGTCGGTGGCACCGACTTTGCACGATAGCGTGGGTAGGGCTATAGTACCGGCATTGTCATTACCAACCCAGCCTGAGAACGATGCGGTAAGGGTGGGATTTTCCTCGCCATATTTACGTGTGGCGTTGTCGATATTCAAGGTCAAAGCGGCTTTCTCTACGATGAGCGATACTGTCGCGGAAGTTTCTCCAAAGTTGGTCGAGGCGGCTTGGCTTGCTGTGATTTCAGTGCGACCGGCTTTGAGAATGGTCACGATACCGCCATCGATTGTGGCAACGCTTTCGTCTTTGATACTATACGTAATGGGCGATTCGGTGTTGGTAGAGCTTACTTGCAAAGCGAAAGGTGCGTCGCCGTAGGTTTTTGCACCGATTTCGGCAATGCTCATTTTTGCTTCCGATGCACCGATGGTGAGTGTGCCATTTACGTAGTTAAATTCGTAATTGGCAGCCTCGCCCCCTTGTACGGAGATGGTATATACACCGGCAGCCGAGCCGGCGGTAGCTTCGCATGATGCCGAGGGGAGGACAGTGAGTGCCGATTCCGATTCATCGTTTACAAAACCGCTATACGATAGGGTGAATGTGGGATTTTCCTCACCATAGGCACGAGATTTGTTATCGGCGGTAACAGTGAGTATAGCCTTGCCGATGGTAAGGGTTCCGGGGGTGTACACAAACTCGTAATTCGTGGCTACACCTCCCGATACGGCGATGTCGTAGGAGCCTACAGCCGAAGTGGTTGTAGCGACAGTTGTAGCGACGGGAGCGGTAGTCAGAACCGCCTCAGACTCGTTGTTGGCAAAACCGCTATACGACAAGGTGAGCTCGGGATTTGCCTCGCCATACTTGCGAGTGGCGCTATTGGCTGTTACGGTGAGGGTGGCTTTGCCTATGGTGAGTGTACCCTCGGTATAGTTGATGGTGTAGTTGGCGGCAACGGCACCCGACAGTGTGATGGGGTATTGCCCTACACCCGATGTGTCGGTAGCGGTGGTCGATGCTTTGGCTTTGGTGGTAACTACCGATGAGGTTTCTCCATTTACAAAACCGCTGTATGATATGGCGAAAGAGGGGTTCTTCTCACCATATTTACGGGTGACATTTTTTACCGAGGCTGTAAGTATGGCATTTTCTACGGTGATGTTTATTGTTTTCGAGGCGGCCAGATAGGTTGCCGACTCGGCCTGTTTCACGGTGAGTGTGGTTTTTCCGGCTTTCAGCGGTACGATTTTGCCATTTTCTACTTTGGCGATGCTATTGTCGGCAAACGAGTATTCAAGCGCGCTCTCGCTGTTGGTGCTGCTTACTTGCAGGTCGGCCGTTGTTCCGTAGGTGGTCGTTACATCGCTTGCAGTGATAGTGGAGGTCACTTTGAAATTTACGGTGTAGGTGTGCGCGTTTCCGCTCGAAGCGTAGTCGTTGCCTTTCACCGTGATAGTGGTGGTATTACCGCTTGTCTTGGTCTCCATGGTGGCATATTTACTGTCGGTCGTGGCAGTGACAGCGGGTAGCGACGACAGCGAAGCCACCTCTACGGTGTAGTTGTATTTGTCTTTACTGAATCCGGCGATGGTCGTACCACCCACTTTGAGCGACGACAATCGCGAGTTATAGACGAATGAAAAATCATCTAACGTTACCATATCGCCCGACGTACCTCCACCGGCGGTGCGGTTGGTGGTAGCCGAAATCAAGATGTAGGCAGGCGAGATAGAGGTGTTGTCATACACGAAAGGCACGCTCAGTCGTTGCCAGCCATTGCCCGCTGCCGGAGCGTATTCTACGGTGGCGTGGGCACACTTTATATTGCTGTAGTCGGTACTGCCCTCGGGATCTTTATAGGTGGCATTGGTGTGCAACACTGTGTTTACACGGGCTTTGTTGTCGCTGTAGCTCGAGCTGGCGGGAACATATTTCGCCCATATAATCATAGAGTCGGGCTTGCCGGTGAAGGTCTGACAATAACTACTGCCCGGTACCGACTGGTTGTGGTTGTCGCTGCTTGACGGGGTTGCACTTCCAGCCACAATCTGGCCGGTAGTGAGGTTTCCATTGGCTATGACACCCAGTTTGCTGGTCGATTTTATGCGCACGGAATAGGAACCGGAACTACCGGGACGGACATCGGTCAGCTTCTCGGGGTTGATACCGCCGGCAAACGAAGCCAGAGAACCGGTCGTGGACTCGAATGAGTGAAAGCCGGTAGGAACACCGTCGGACCAAGTTTCAAATCCTCCGTTGGGAAG
The DNA here is from genome assembly GCA_017462265.1 of Coprobacter sp. Classification (GTDB taxonomy): domain Bacteria; phylum Bacteroidota; class Bacteroidia; order Bacteroidales; family UBA11471; genus Caccoplasma. Next base: position 3,518 of record JAFTRN010000011.1, read on the forward strand.
CTGATACTGTCCATAGGCAACAGTGCTGAATCCCAACGCTATCGCCAAAAGAATTTTTGCGTAGATTTTTTTCATATACCTATTAAATATAGTGAATGAAGATATTTATGGAGATAAATCTCGTTTTCGGGCACAAAGATAATATAACTTTTTTATCAATCTTTCAAAATGTCCGATATTTTAACTTTATAAAACTTTTTGAGTATATAAAGTTTCTGATATAGCTATAAAAAATAAAACCCGAGTATAAATTGCTATGCAGACTTTGCAAAAACAAAAAATCTCTGTATATTTGCCACGTTTTATTGCCGATATACTATGGAGTCATTTTTCAGAACGCATAAGCACCTTGTAGAACACGTGAATTCTCCCGTGAAGAGGGGGCTTATGCAGGAAATTGACTGGTCACGACGTCTTATCGGTATCAAAGGCAGTCGCGGAGTGGGTAAGACTACGTTCCTGTTGCAATATGCTCGGGAGCGATTTGGTGCCGATAATCGCGCGTGTCTTTACATCAATCTCAATAACCTCTATTTTGCCGAGCGTAAGCTCTCCGATTTTATAGAGGAGTTTTACCGTATGGGCGGACGCTGTCTGTTGATAGATCAGGTATTCAAATATCCGTCGTGGGAGGAGGAATTGGCCCGTTGCTACAATACTTGTCCCAATCTGCATATCATATTCTCGGGTTCGTCGGTGATGCGATTGAAAGAGGAGGAAACCCCTATATCGCATATCGTCGATTCCTACAATCTGCGAGGTTATTCGTTCCGCGAGTTTCTTAACCTTATGGCCGGAACCGATTTCCCGGCTGTGAAGCTCGACGACATATTGCGTGACCACACGGCGATAGCGAGTGAGGTGGTGCGTAGGGTTCACCCCTTGGGCTATTTCCGCGATTATCTGCATCATGGATTCTATCCCTTCTTCCTCGAACAGCACAATTTCTCGGAGAACCTGGTGAAGACCATGAATATGATGATGGAGGTGGATATATTGTTTATCAAACAGATAGAGCTCACCTACCTGCCTAAGATACGCCGATTGCTCTATCTGCTGGCTACCACATCGCCTTGTTCTCCCAACGTCAGCCAGTTGAGTAAGGAAATACAGACCTCTCGTGCCACGGTGGTCAATTACATCAAGTATCTGAAAGATGCCCGTCTCATCAATATGCTCTATCCCGTCGATGAGGAATTTCCCCGCAAACCGGCCCGGGTGTATCTGCACAATACCAACCTCATGTACCCCATACGTCCCGAGAGCGTAGATCCGCAAGCTGTGCGCGAGACATTCTTTTACAATACGTTGCACAAAGATAACCGACTGAACGAGGGAATACGTAATACCCATTTTCTCGTAAATAGAAAATACAACTTCAAGATAGAGGGTGAGACCGTGCGCGGACGAAACAACCCCGACTATTTCTATACGCTGGATAACTGTGAAATAGGAAAAGAAAATAAAATACCTCTATGGTTATTCGGTTTTTTATATTAACTTTGCTATTCTCGAAACAACCTTAATCCTCAAATATATAATTGTATGAGCAAACAAAAGAAATTCATTACCTGTGATGGTAACCAAGCCGCTGCCCATATCTCGTATATGTTCAGCGAAGTGGCTGCTATCTATCCCATCACTCCGTCCTCTACGATGGCAGAGTACGTTGACGAATGGGCTGCCGCCGGTAGAAAAAATATCTTCGGCGAGACTGTTCTTGTGCAAGAAATGCAGTCTGAGGCAGGTGCTGCCGGTGCAGTACACGGCTCATTGCAAGCCGGTGCATTGACCACCACCTACACCGCTTCGCAAGGTTTGTTGCTGATGATTCCCAATATGTACAAAATCGCCGGAGAATTCCTCCCCTGTGTATTCCACGTATCGGCACGTACATTGGCATCGCACGCTCTTTGTATCTTTGGCGACCACCAAGACGTGATGTCGACTCGCCAGACCGGTTTTGCCATGCTGGCCGAAGGCTCTGTACAAGAAGTTATGGACCTCGCCGGTGTAGCTCACCTCGCAACTATCAAATCGCGTGTTCCGTTTGTGAACTTCTTCGATGGTTTCCGTACTTCGCACGAAATACAGAAAATCGAAATGCTCGAGAACGAAGACCTCGCTCCGCTGGTTGACCAACAAGCATTGAAAGAGTTCCGCGATCGTGCTCTCAATCCCGAAAATCCTGTTGCTCGCGGTATGGCCGAGAACCCCGATACCTTCTTCTCTCACCGTGAATCTTGCAACAACTACTACGATGCCGTACCCGCTATCGTAGAAGAATATATGAACGAGATTTCGAAAATTACCGGACGTAAGTATGGCTTGTTCGACTATTACGGAGCTGCCGATGCCGACCGCGTAATCATCGCTATGGGCTCTGTGACCGAGGCTGCTCGTGAAGCTATCGACTACATGACCGCACAAGGCGAAAAAGTAGGTCTCGTCTCGGTACACCTCTATCGTCCCTTCTCGGTAAAACACCTCTTGGCTGCTGTACCTGCTACCGCAAAACGTATCGCTGTACTCGACCGCACCAAAGAACCCGGTGCCAACGGCGAGCCTCTCTATCTCGATGTGAAAGAGGCTTACTACGACCAAGCCAACGCTCCTCTCATTGTAGGCGGACGTTTCGGTCTCGGCTCGAATGACACCACTCCCTCGCAAATCGTTTCGGTATTTGAAAACCTCGCTTTGCCCGAACCTAAAAATCACTTTACCCTCGGTATCATCGATGATGTTACTTTCACTTCTCTTCCCCCGAAAGAAGAAATCGCCATGGGTGGTGAAGGTATGTTCGAGGCTAAATTCTACGGTCTCGGTGCCGATGGTACGGTAGGTGCTAACAAAAACTCGGTGAAAATTATCGGTGATAACACCAACAAACACTGTCAAGCCTACTTCTCTTACGACTCGAAAAAATCGGGTGGTTTCACCTGCTCGCACTTGCGTTTCGGTGACGACCCCATTCGTTCGACCTATCTCGTAAATACGCCTAACTTCGTGGCTTGTCACGTACAGGCTTATCTGCGTATGTACGACGTAACTCGCGGTCTCCGTCAGAATGGTACTTTCTTGCTCAACACCATCTGGAACGAAGAGGAGCTTGCTCAACACCTGCCCAATAACGTAAAACGCTATTTCGCACAAAAAAATATTACCGTTTACTACATCAACGCTACTCAGATTGCACAAGAAATCGGTCTCGGTAATCGTACCAACACTATTCTGCAATCGGCATTCTTCCGTATCACCGGTGTAATTCCCGTTGACCTCGCTATCGAGCAAATGAAGAAATTCATCGTGAAATCTTATGGTAAGAAGGGCGAAGATGTTGTAAATAAGAACTATGCAGCTGTAGATCGCGGTGGCGAATACAAACAACTCACCGTAGATCCCGCATGGGCTAATCTGCCCGATGATGAGGCCGTAGCCAACAACGATCCCGCATTCATCAACGAGATTGTACGTCCTATCAACGCTCAAAACGGCGACCTCTTGAAAGTTTCGGCTTTCAAAGGTATCGAGGACGGTACTTGGCCCCAAGGTACCTCGAAATACGAAAAACGCGGTGTGGCAGCTTTCGTTCCCGAATGGACTCCCGAAAATTGTATCCAATGTAACAAATGTGCTTACGTTTGTCCTCACGCTGCTATTCGTCCTTTCGTACTCGACGCTGCCGAGCAAGCCGGCGCAGCTTTCCCCTCTATCAAGGCTGTGGGTAAGATGTTCGACGGTATGACCTTCCGTATGCAGGTAGATGTTCTCGACTGTCTCGGTTGTGGCAACTGTGTTGATGTATGTCCGGGTAATAAACAAGGCAAAGCTCTTGCCATGAAACCCCTCGAAACTCAACTCGCCGAGGCTCCCAACTGGGAATACTGCGTAGCCAACGTGAAGAGCAAACAAAACTTGGTGGATATCAAAGCCAATGTGAAGAATTCGCAATTCGCTACTCCGCTCTTTGAGTTCTCGGGCGCATGCTCGGGTTGCGGTGAAACTCCGTATGTGAAACTTATCTCACAACTCTTCGGCGATCGCGAAATGGTGGCTAATGCTACCGGTTGCTCGTCAATCTATTCGGGTTCTATCCCCTCTACTCCTTATACCACCAACGAAAAAGGTCACGGTCCCGCTTGGGCAAACTCACTCTTTGAGGACTTCTGCGAATTTGGTATGGGTATGACTCTCGCCGTTGATAAAATGCGCGATCGTCTTGTTATCCTCATGACCAAAGCCATCGAAAGCGAAGAGTGCCCCGAAGATACCAAAGCTCTCTTCAAAGAATGGATCGAAAATCGCGAAGATGCTGTTAAGACCATCGAACTCGCCGAGAAGATTCGTCCTATCGTAGAGGCTAATGCCGATAAATGCGAAATATGCAAGGGTATTGCCGAGCTTGGTAAATTCCTTGTTAAGAAATCGCAATGGATTATCGGTGGTGACGGTGCTTCATACGATATAGGTTTCGGCGGTCTCGACCATGTGTTGGCTTCGGGCAAGAATGTGAATATTCTTGTTCTCGATACCGAGGTTTACTCCAATACAGGTGGTCAGGCTTCGAAAGCTACTCCTATCGGTGCTATCGCCAAATTTGCCGCTGCCGGTAAACGCGTTCGCAAAAAAGACCTCGGTCTTATCGCATCGACCTACGGATATGTATATTGCGCTCAAATCGCAATGGGTGCCGACCAAGCTCAGACTCTCAAAGCTATCCGCGAGGCCGAGGCTTACAACGGACCTTCTATCGTAATTGCTTACGCTCCCTGTATCAATCACGGTCTCAAGAAAGGTATGGGTAAATCTCAAGCTGAGGAGGCTGCTGCCGTTGAATGTGGCTACTGGCACTTGTGGCGCTACAATCCCGAGCTCGAAGCCGAAGGTAAGAACCCCTTCACCCTCGATAGCAAAGAGCCGCAATGGGATAAGTTCGAAGACTTCCTCAAAGGTGAGGTTCGTTACGCTTCTGTAATGAAACAATATCCTGCCGAAGCCGAAGAACTCTTTGCCGCTGCCAAAGAAAATGCTCAATGGCGTTACAACAACTACAAACGCTTGGCAAAACAACAATGGGGTGTTGATGCCGAATAATTTCGGGACACTCTAAGTCAATAATCCGGTCGGGGCTGCAATAGCGGCCCCGACTTTTTTTTGTGCTAAAAATGCGATACCGGTTTGTCATTTCGGAGCGATGTGCTATCTTTGCGCCTCGAAATCGTGTGCTTGATAACCACGTTAAAAACAAGTAATATGAAACAATCGGTCAATCTGGCATTTGCCTTGATGTGCATACTGTTCTGCGTATGCCTTACTATAGCTAATATTTTAGAGGTGAAAATTGTGGCGATAGGCCATTTTACAATGACGGCCGGACTTATCGTCTTCCCGCTATCGTATATTATCAACGATTGTGTGGCCGAAGTGTGGGGGTATGGAAAGACACGTCTGATGATATGGACGGGCTTCCTTACTAATTTTATAGCCGTGGCATTTCTGCAATTAGCGATATGGCTTCCACCGTCACCTGAGTGGCCGCATCAGGAGGCTTTCGCTACCCTCTTTGGCCTTACCCCTCGTATCGTGGCAGCCAGTTTTGTTGCGTTCCTTGTTGGCTCGTTTATCAACGCCTATGTGATGAGCCGTATGAAAATAGCCTCGAAAGGTCGTAATTTTTCTTTGCGGGCTATAGTCTCTACCCTATTGGGTGAAGGGGCCGATTCGGTGATATTTTTCCCATTGGCATTTGGAGGCTTAGTCTCTTTTGACACCTTATTGTTACTGATTTTCTCTCAAATGATTTTGAAGTCGGTTTACGAGATTATCGCTTTACCGGTGACTATACGAGTGGTGCGATGGGTGAAGCATCTTACCGCGACCGACGTGTACGATACCGATGTGTCGTACAATGTGTTTAAAATCAGAAAACTTTAAGCTAATCTCTACTCTATATTTATAACGCCGCCATCGCTATGGGCTGTAAATTGTGGCGCATAGAGACATTGTACGTTGGCACAACCGGTGTGATATGAACCGGCTCTGTCGATGTAGCTGTCGTAGGCGTATATATGATACCCTTGTGGCAGGTGCTCGATGTAGAAACGGGTAGAGCTGTCGCGACTTTCACGTCGTGCCGACGACCTTTGTTGATAGGTACTGATGGGTAATTGCTCGATTGGTTCGAGACAGGCGGCTCTATTGTCGTTTATCACCACGAAATCGAGCGCTCTCTCGCAAGTGACGATGAGACGGGTATGTATGCGGTCGCCGATGCGAGGCCGGCGGTCACCTATCGGTACGAGGGTGTCGCCGACGATGATGAACAACTCTTTCTGCATGGATAGTTCGTTGCCGACTTGTGCTATCTTGTCGATGTCGGTGCTGTATTGTCGATAGAGGGTTGCTTGAGGTTCGCTATTACCTTGGCTGGTGAGGTTTATCCGGCTATGTGCCGGGGTGATTTCATTTCTCGATTTCGATATTTGCGTATAGCCACAATTTGCAGCGGGGCCTGTAATGGTATCGCTTCCCCAAATGATAGAGAAATCGCTTTTCTCGGGAATTGTGAAGTTTGTGCCTTGTGTCAGGCAGTGTAGCACTGATAGCGTAGTGGTGGCAGTGCCCCAATATCGGGCCTCTTTTTGCAGTAACAGCCAACGTTTCAACCCCGGTAGTAGAGGAGAGGTAGGCTCTATCAGCTCTATGGTCTCGGTCAGAAATGCGTGTAGTGCTATATCGCTGATGGTATGACCGGTGGAGTTGATGTTTGCCCAAGTCGTAAAATTGTCTTGCGTGGTGGAATATCCGGCGATAGAGGTCGCTATGCGTCGGGCTGTGAGGGTGTCGCCCGATACATGGACCAATCGGGCGATGAGCGATTTGTGGTATAAATCGCTGTTGCGCCATCGGGCTAACGCTCGATGATATAAGGTGTCGCACTTGGCCTCTTGTATATCGGTGAGTTTATGTCGGAATGTGCGCTTCACGATGAGGTAACGTATATCGTCGGTGTGCAGGGTATTGTGAATATGCCGTGTCGTGTCGTCGAGAATCCGTTCTGTGAGGTATTCTAAGGCGCGGCGTTGCATGATGTCGTATAGTAGATTGTCGTTCGATATACCCCACTTTTTAAGCGTGGGAAGGTACTCGAGTACGGAGAGTGTTTGGCTGATATTGCCTGTCATACCTTTATACCAGGGGAAACTGCCATCGTCGTTTTGTATCGATTGCAGTTGCTCCATGATTTTGTCGCAAGATAGTATTATGCGCTCATTATCGAGTAATTGGTGCAGCTCGGCAATACGCTCGTTGTCGTTGTGTGCGATGACGGCCCAAGGAGTTTCTTCGAGTAAAATACTTTTCAGATTATTGTTTTGGGATAGAGGCGAGGAGTTTGTTTGTGCACTTAATTTTTGCAATATGGATACAAAAGAGGGATTGGCTTGCAGTATGGCATTGGCTATTCCATTGCTGTAGAGTGCGGTCAGCAGCTCGGCGGTAAAATTATCGTTCGATGGTGTGACAATGCCGGGAAGCGCTTGTATTATAGCCCATAGCGACGATGCGGTGTAGTTGAGCGAGGTACATAGGGTTTCTTCGCCTTCGGGTGTTTGTGCAATAGATTTCATGGCTATCTCATAAGAGCCGTCATCGAGTTTGTGTAAAGATTGGGCCTCAGTAAGAATGATTTTTGCCGGGAGTACGGGTAATAATCGTTGTTCGCCGTCGGCCATTCCGACGTTTGTTGTAGCTCGTATTCGCACGCCCACGATGGTGATATCGGGGTTGTCGATGGAGAATTGATTGCTAATCGAGGTCATACCCTCGGACCCGACACGGAAGTCGCTCTTTTCGCTGTGTATTATAGTGCTATCGGCGGGGTTGAATAGTTCAAACAGCAATTCTCCGGACAACTCTTTCTTGCCGGTATTACTTATGCGTGTACTGATACTTACCCGGTCGCCGATGCGTATATATCGGGGCAGATTGGGCATTACCATTAGGGGCTTGGCGGTGATAATGGTGTCGATGTATATGCCGTCTTGCAGTTTGTCGGAGAGGGCATAGAGCATCAATCGCCACGAGGTGAGACCGTCGGGCAGTGTGGCGAAAATCTCGAAACGACCTTTTTTGTCGCACGATATGGCGGGATAGAAGAATGCCGTTTCTCTGAAATCGTCGCGCACGAACGACTCGCTCTGCGCTTGATCACTGGTCGAGGCCGATTCCTTCGCGCTTTCGGAAGTGACGCTATTGGCAAAGTCGGCCGAGTGGCTATAGTTTGTTCTTAATAATCCTGATTGTGCGAGGAATACATCTTCGGTATATTCCCCGGTTAATAGATGGAGCCGGTCGTATTTAAATGCGGCGCAAGCGGTTTCGGGGTATTCGTCAATACCGAAATATTGGTGGCCCGGCGATGAATATCTCATGTATGGTGAGGTATAAAAGTCGGTAGCGATACGATTCCAGTGATTGACCGAGAGTTTGTCGAGCGAACGGTCGTACATGGTGGCGAATACACGGGCGTTATCAACACGTTTATTGCCGATTTTCAGCGTGAATTTCCAATGCTCTCGGCTTCCGCTTGTTGTGTAATCGCGGAATGATTGTGGAATGATTTGTAGCTCTTCCGAATGTTGTTTTCGTATGGTAATTATCGACCGGTGCACTTTGCCATCTTTTACAAACGACAGATGTAATGACAGTGCGGGGCTTTGGAACTCCTTCTCATATATGGGAATAGAGATATTTTCGTTGTGTAATGTGCGACGATATTGTTTGATGCAAGTGCGACCGTCGAATAGTTGGCATAGTATGGATACATCGCACCACGAGGTACCATAGATGACATCGCATCGCCCCCCTTTCTCTATCTCGTAACTTCTTGTAGGAACCCATTGCGCCATAGCGAGCCCGGGCTTTTTGTCGTGCGGTGAGTAGAGTATGAAATTGGCGCTTTGTGTCTCTTTTGCGCCGGCGCAATTGGTGGCCTCTACAACGATACGATACGCACCCGATTTCCAATGTTTGGGGGTAATTCGAGGTGTGTCGCCGGCGTAGAATTTGCCTTTTTTGATACAGTGAGTGGGGGTGAAAGTCGTCAAATCGGGACTTGTCGTCTCGTCGCTTGGCAGGGTGTCGCTTGGCGATAACGCGTAGATGTGGTAACGACATTCAGCGATAGCGGAGGCGTTTGTGGCAGGACTTATTATAATAGGCAGGTTGATGTGCCGTCCTTTTTCAATATATTCGGGCAGAGATATGGTGATACTCATCTGCTTGTCGGTTACAAAGAAATGGCAGGATTGCTCTACGACCTCTCCATTGGGTGCGGTGGCACTTACGGCGAGAGTGTAACTGGCAAAGGTCTCACCGGAGGGTAGGGTGGGAGTAAACTCTATATCGAACTTTCCGGCGCTGTCGGTGGTCGTTGTACCGATAGCGATACGATTGTCCCTGGCGGGATAGAGACGTTTTATCGTATAAGAAACGGACGAATTGGAGAGCATATCGCCGGCATAACCCGATACTTTACCCGAAATGATGGCGGCAGTATCGGTACAGAGATTGTGGCAGGGCTGTTGCAATAATATCTCAAATGTGTTCTTTTTATATTCCGAAACCGTTCTGACTATATGCCCATATTCGCATTTGAGACTGAGTTGCCCCGTGAGGTATTGCGGTATGATGAATTTCCCGGAAAATGAGCCATATTTGTCGCTATTAACTTCTTGTTTGGCGATTTCCAACCCATCTTTCAATAGCGAAATGGAGAACTTTTTATCGGGCACGACGTGTCGTGTGTACTCCTCTTTGACGAATAGTACTCCCGCATATTGCAGGGTGTCTCCGGGACGATATATGGCTCTGTCGGTGAAAAATCGGGCTTGTGGTGTCGCCGTGCCATCGGACGTGTGCCGACCGATTCCCAAGAAATATATCGGTATTCGGGGGTGGCAACTATCGCCCTCGGCGACGGGTGCGATACAATCGACTGCAGTATCGGAGATGGTGGCTACGCCATCGGTGTCGCTTAGTACACTGCGCAGGTATTCATGTTCCCGAGCCGATTTCCGGTATAAGCGTATTTCGGAATTGGGAAGGGGGTGACCGCTGTCATGATTGGTAACAATGATATTTACGGCCGAATCAGAGGCTTGGGTATAGGCAAAGAGTCGCGATACGGCGATTTGTCGTGATACATGAGAGGTAAATTCACCATCGGCCGTAAATCGAATGTCGTATAGCCCCGGCGATAGCGCAGGTATATCCCAAGTCGCTTGTCGTTCGGGGGTAAATGAGCCCCCCTCTATGGGTATTTCCATTCGAGTGCTTGCCGTGCTGTCACTATTTTGCCCGGCCGGGGTGATGTCGGCATAAAGTCGGCGTATGTTTTTGTATGAGAATGAAATTCGATGAGTTATGTCGGGGGATAGCGTTTCGGGAATTGAAGCGTGAAACCGAGGCGCTACAAAGCGGTTATAGCTGTTTTTTAAGCAATCGATGCGGAAATAGTCAGGGTGTCGGGTTATCTGCTCTCGAACACAAGTTATCCAATTCGATACCGCCCCGAAATTATTCTCGTTCAATCCGCGTCCTATCTCTATTAGTATCTCTGTCGCATAAGGGTTGCCGACATACCGATGATACATATCGTATAATGTGGTGTGATAGGTCGAGTCGGGGCAGAAGCGTTGTAAAAACTTCTCACGTTCGAGGTGGCACATCATATAGGCCGAAGTGCTGTCGTGATGGAGGGTGAGTAATCTGTCGTAGATATTTACTATCCGGGCTTTTATGGCGTAACTATCGGGAATAACCGCGATGGGGTTAGGAATAATCTTTGAGGGACGAACGAAAATCTCCTGCCGTATCAGGGGTGACGGATATTGTGAAATGAGATTGCTGTATAGCCCGATAGCCCGATGTGTCAGGAAATCGAATGTTGTAGGTCTCAGAATACGATTCTGCTCCTCCCGGTGTATTGTCAGATCATAAACCTCTATCGGGGTACGTAACAGCGTGTCTTGATGATATAATGAGGAGTCGAGTAGATCGGCGATACGGCACACGAAATCGTCGGTACACCATTCGCGCATATCCCGAGGACGATTGGCATTGATACCTGCGCGATTGCCGATGGTGTAGCGGTTGCGCTGAAAATATCGATGCGTCAGTTCGGCCTCATACGACCATAGTAGCGCGCGAGCGATGTTGTCGGAACATCGGGTGGCGTATTGTCTTAGTTTGTTGATGTATAGGGGCAGATTGTCGGCGTTGAGTAAATAGCGATATTCACATAGTGCTATTGCGTTGGTGGCAACGCCCATAGCATTGTTATGCCGTAAGGCTTCTTTCAATCGGTATTCGATAGCAGGGATAGAGTCGGCCGGGTTTTCGGGTAGGAGGTGAGTATTGTCGTTTATGTTGTGAACAATCTGAGCGTGGAGGGAATATCCTCCACCCCATAAACACATGAATAGTAACCAAACAATCTTTCTCATAGCGATAGATCTATATACTCGTTTGTTGCAAATATACGAATAAGCGAGCGGAGAAAAACAAATTTATTTGATTTTTATCCCGAGCTACCGTCTATATTCGATGCTCGCATCAAATATACATATAAGCGAGCGAGAAATATCAAGCTTGCTTGGATATTTTTCACCGTGTGTGCAATTTGTGTTTGTGGTTTAGCTTAATTTCCGAATTTCTTTATACTTTTGTCATACTAATACCTAATAACCTGCCTGATATATGGAAAAAACAGAAAGAGAACGTATTGTGCGCCTTATACAGCGCGAGGTGGTGCCTGCAATAGGGTGTACCGAGCCTATCGCTGTAGCATTATGCGTGTCGCAAGCCACACGCTTATTGGCAACAATTCCCGAAAAAATAGAGGTGTTGCTGAGTGCGAATATTTTGAAAAATGCCATGGGAGTAGGTATTCCCGGAACAGGTATGATAGGTCTCCCTATTGCGGTCGCTTTGGGGGCGTTGGTGGGTAATCCCGATTATCAACTCGAGGTACTCAAAGATATAACCCCCGATGCAGTGACGCGTGGTAAGCAATTTATCGACGAGGAACGCATACAAATAGCTCTGAAGGAAAATATTGCGGAAAAACTATATATCGAGGTTACGGTTACGGCAGCAACATCGTCGGCCACGGCTGTTATTGCCGGAGGTCATACCACATTTGTATATGAGGAAAAAGATGGCCGGGTGTTGCGCGACAATCGTAAGGTCGCCGATGTAGAGACCTCCGATGAGGATTGTACGCTTTCGCTACGACGGGTGTATGATTTTGCCCTTACCGCACCCTTGGAGGAGATAGAGTTTATCTTGGAGTCGGCACGCCTGAATAAGGCTGCCGCCGAACAATCGTTCAAGGGTAATTACGGCCACTCATTGGGCAAGACGATGAATTCTACGGTGCGTCCCATTATGGGCGATACGATATATACCCGCATACTCTCGTACACATCGGGTGCTTGCGACGCGCGTATGGCCGGAGCCATGATACCGGTGATGAGCAACTCGGGAAGTGGCAATCAGGGTATTACGGCAACACTCCCGGTAGTGGTATATGCCGAGGAAAACCATAAATCACACGAAGAATTGGTTCGAGCTTTGACGTTGAGCCATCTCACGGTAATCTACATCAAACAGAGCCTCGGACGCCTCTCGGCCTTATGTGGCTGCGTAGTGGCTGCTACCGGTTCGTGTTGCGGTATCACCTATCTTATGGGGGGCGGTTATGTGGAGATTACCTATGCGGTAAAAAATATGGTCGCCAATCTCACCGGTATGTTATGTGATGGAGCCAAACCCAGTTGTGCCATGAAGCTTACGACCGGGGTATCTACAGCCATATTTTCGTCGGTATTGGCGATGGAACACAAATGTGTGACTGCGGTCGAGGGTATTATCGAGAACGATGTAGATCGCACGGTACGTAACCTTACCCGCATCGGTGCTCAGGGTATGAACGAGACCGATCGTGTGGTACTTGATATCATGACGCATAAATGTCCATAATAACTCCTAAATAAAAAAGAAATGAAAAAGATTCTGATTTTTATTGTTTTGATTGCCGCTGTCGCCGGAATTGTAAAGTATGTGGGTACCGACGATGCGTCGGTATCGCAAGGACCGGCTGTTCCAATTCAGACAGAGGCAATAGACCAATCTGAGGCCCCGGATACGATAGCGGACACTCCGGAGCATGACCAAGAGGTAATCCTTGAGTTTGACGATGAAACTCCGGCGATGCGAGAGTCAAAGGCTACACCCGTTGCCGAAACCTCTAATACCGACAGCGACGAAGACGATGCTACGGTAGAACGAAAAATGACTACCGAGATGGACCGTCGCACGGTAGGTAACGAAAATAAAGCGCTCGATAATGAATATCGGGAGTATCGCGATGGAACGTTTGCCGACGAAATGAGCAAGACCGAGGAGCAACAGGCTACCGATACCCTCTCGCTCAAAGATGAAGCCATAACTCGCAAAGTGCAACCTTCGAGCGAAGCTGCCAAGAAGACCGAGAGCGATTATGAAAATTTCCAAAATGTATTCGACTCAGAGTTTTAGAGGTTAGAACACTATTACACAGGTACGTTTTTTTACGCAATAATTTATAGAAGAGGCGACTCGTAGAGTTGCCTCCTTTGCTTGTAGGTGTTAAAGAAATAGGCCAAAACACTTATGAAGGGTTAAAAAATCTAAAAACATATCGATTTTCTTGCATAAATCCATTGCCGGTGTATAAAATACACTTACATTTGCATCGTGTTTTTCATGGTATTAAATTTAAGGTTAACAAAGATTGGTTGTCGTGAGACAATCAATTTTTTTGTTTATAGACAATCCTCAGATAATCGTTAATATCCTACGTCCCTCCCCCAACAGTATAACATATCTATATGACAAAAGTAAGAAGCTATAGGTCAATTTATCAGGCGTAAAGCGATCAAAAAGAATCTTATTTTGCGATTTTTATATCAAAGAAACGCAAAATGCTTGGATTATATATCTTTTTTACTTTATATTTGCGAAAGATAATACAAATGGTATTAATCTAATATAATCGAACTCTCCCGTGAAGCTGCCGTGCGTTGAGCATAGCAGCTTTTTTTATATAAGAAAAGCCACTATTGAAATAGAGGCTTTTCAAGGATATGCAGTAATCAATCGAGGAGCATACCTGAGCGTACTTCCGATATGGCGTCGTCGCCGAGCGTATGCCGTATGATGGCCGATGCAAAATCGGCAGCAGCGGCCGGCCCTTTGCCTGTGATAATGTTTCCATCGATTTCTACCATGTGTCCGGTCACGGTAGCACCGTGCAACATTGCCTCAAAGCCCGGATAGCAGGTGGCTTTTCGTCCATCGAGTATGCCATTGACTCCGAGCACGAACGGAGCGGCACAAATGGCGGCGATAGGTTTATCGGCAGTGGCGTGAACCTTCAATGCTTCGACGAGAGGAGCACATTCGCCCAAGTTTTTCGACCCGGGCATACCTCCCGGTAATATCAACCATTGCGCGTCGGCGAGCGAAACCTCATCGATTGTCATATCGGCTGTTACCGGTATATTGTGGGCACCGGTTACGATGGGCTGTGGAGTGATGGCAACGGTACGTACGTCTATACCGGCACGACGCATCATGTCTATCACGGTGAGGGCTTCTATTTCCTCGAAACCATTGGCGAGAAAGAGATAAGATGTTTTCATATCTTGGGACTTTAATGATAATTATTCTACAAATATAGCGAAAGGCGAGTGAAGAAAAACAAATTTATTTGATTTTTATTCCGAGCCGCCTCCTATATTGGTTGCTAACAACAAATATACGTACAAACGAGCGAGAAATATCAAGCTTGCTTGGATATTTTTCACAGCGAGCACAATCTATATTCGTTGCGTGCAACAAATATAACACATTACGCCGAACATCTCTATTTTGGCCCCCTATTTTTAATTATTGGTATCCGATAAAAATGTTTTTTTGCGATGGGGTAAATGACAGAAGTTGCACGACATCGCATCGCACAACCTCTTTTCCACAAAAAAAAGAAAATTACTCTAAGTTTCTATCTGAGATGTTCTATGTCGGATTTTATCGTCCGAAGCATTTTCTTTGAAAGCAAACCGATACACCACATCTGGTACAAATGTATCGGTTTGCTCTACGTTCAACAATCTTTTTTACTCAAAAAATAAACGAACTAACCAAGTATTGTCTTACTTTCTTCCAATCGTTGTAAACGCAATAAAGCTTCGATGTAGTAGTAATCGGCATAGATGAGGGAGGCATCGATGTCCGAACCGGCCGGATAATGGCCTGTAGCATGGCGCAGAAATGCCGATTTTTGCGCACCGCCTTTGTATGTATCCGAACTCAATGAGGTCAGCATCTTCACGGCGGCATTTTTGTATATCTTGGCTTTTTCGGCATCGACGTAGGTCGAGAGTTCCAATAACCCCGATGCTACGATAGCAGCTGCCGAGGCATCACGTGGTGCGTCGGGTATTCCGGGGGCGCTGAAATCCCAATAGGGCACAAAGTCCTCGGGGAGTTGGCTCAGATATACGTCGGTCACTTTTTGTGCAAAATCGAGGTATTTGGGATCGCCTGTCTCGCGATATACCATGGTGTAGCCGTAGATAGCCCAGGATTGTCCGCGTGCCCACATGGTGTTGTCGGCATATCCTTGGTGGGTACAACCGCGAATGAAATCGCCGGTCGTGGGATTGTATATGGCTACGTGATAACCTACATAGTTGGGCATGAAATGGCACTGCATGGTCTTGTCGGCATGCGCACGGGCTATATCGGCCAATCGGGGATTGCCTCCGTTCTTGGCTGCCCAGAAGAGCATTTCGAGGTTTATCATATTGTCCATGATGGTATTGTGACCACCCAAATCGTCCAAGTGGCGAGGCCACGACAATATGGTACCTACAGCCGGATTGAAGAGCGTAGCCAATGTATCGGCGGTATCGAGTATCACCTGTTTGTAGGTGGGATTTCCTGTCAGACGATAACCATTGCCATAGCTGCAAAATATGAGAAATCCCAAATCATGGTCGTGAGCCGGGGTTTTTGAGAGAAATTCGAGTTCTTCGGTGAATTTCTCGGCTTCGGCTTTGATGGTAGCATCTTGTGTATGCTCATAGGTGTACCACAGAGTACCGGGCCAAAAGCCTGCACGCCATTCTTCTTTGCACACTTTATTCAGCCGCCATTTGCTCGCGCTATCAGCACTTGCAAACGGTGTCATGGTGTAGTCGATGTTGCCGTTTGCGTCACGCAGGTCATCGAGGGTGCGCTCGACTTGTTGTTTGCAATAGTCGAGTTCCGCAGTAGTATCTATTTGGCACTTGTCGCATGCGCAAGAGCTCAGCAAGCAGGCGCCAAGACCTAATAACATATTCTTTGTGTTCATAGTTTTATAGTATCCTTTTATTAGCGAATACGAATATGTCCGGATTTTCACCTAATGCAAGTTGCTCTTTTTGCATATTTTAACAATTTGTTCGTGGGTATTGAGACTTGCGGAAGTAAATAATCGCTGTATTATAAGGTGTTACCTTTGTATCGACGGTAAGATTTCTTCTCTTTGCCATCGATGGGTACGAAACGTATGGCAGCGCCACCGCTGGGTATCAGTTCGAATGTCATCGTCTGTGAGGCCTTCACGGTGAGGTATGTACATTTCACGTGTGTAGCGGTATTTACATCTTCTCCACCATCGGTATATATTTGGGCGAGGTAGGTCTTGTCTTTGTCGAGGAATGAGAGATCGATACATTCGGTAGAGCCCTCGTTGTTGGTCATAATGGCAGCAAACCACACGTTGCCTTTACGTCGAGCCATGGCGATGTGGTCGCCGGGAGTGCCCGAGAGTACATGACTTTCGTCGAACACGGTTTCGAGGTTTTCAAACCATTCTATTTCGGGCTCGCCATTGTAGAAAGAGGGGCGGTCGTACCAGAAAATCGTTTGTAACGGACTGTAGAATACAAGTGAGGCTGCCAACTGGTGCGCATGAGTGGTTTTCAGTCGTTTGTCGTAGTAACAGATGGTATAGTCGGCCGCACCGTTTATCATACGGGTGAAGGGCAATGTTACGTTGTGCGTGGCATCGGGGAACTCTTCGTTACCGCAGATGCCCTCCTGTGTCAGCAGGTTGGGGTAGGTACGGCTGAATCCCGAGGGGCGGAACTCGTCGTGAATGTTCATCAGCAGGTGGTTGTCTGCGGCCAGACGCACGAGGTCGTGTACCCAGGTGGCCCAACGGTGACTGGCATATTGCACAAATCCCGATTTCACACCTACGATACCCCACTCGTGCAACAGCGGGAAGAGATCCTTGGCCTGTTTCATGAGGGCGTGTTGGTTTACATAGAGCCATACGCCCACCCCTTTTTCTTTACCGTAGGCCACTACACGGGGCATATCGAGTTTATCTACGACGATAGTGGCGTCGCCATCGTGGCTGGTGCAGGGCATATACCATTTCCAGTCAAACAGCATATAGGGTATATTGTGTGCGGCACAGAAGTCGATGGTGGCGATGGCACCCTCGGTCGAAATGGTCGTTTCGCGCATGATTTTACCGGGTTTCACCCACTCGGGGGCGTCGGCGATTTCACACTCGGGGTTCAGGTTCAGCACGATGTCGTTGTTCTCGAGCAGTTGGCCCGGTGTCTCGGCGGTCATGATGATTTTCCACGGGGTAGCGTAGTAGGTCACAATATCTACCGGGCTGTACATCACCGAGGCGAGCGTATTGCGACGTTCTTTCGAGGAGATGAGTTTGGTGAGGCACCAATCATCGACATCGGCATCGGTGATTGCCACCCACAATTTATTGGATAGCTCTATGGTCAGGGCTCGTTCTACGGGACGCTCTATCTTGTTGATATTGCGACGGGCAAAGAAATCTTGCGCCCAATCTTCGCACAGCGCGATGGCCTTATCATCGGCAAAAGTGTATTCGGTAAGGTCTTTTACCACTTTGTGGAAAATGGCTTGCGGGTGCTCGGGAAAATAGTAGCGGAAAGCCACACCTTCGTTATAGGCTCGGGCCTCGATGTTGAGGCGGTAGTTCGAGCCGTCTTTGCGTGAGAGATACACGGTGCCGCCATTATAGTGGTCGCGAATGGTAGAGCGTTCGCCATAGAGCGGTGTCCAGGTGGCGTCGTGAGAGGTATATGATACAGAGTCTATCTCCATATTGTCCATCCAGCAGGTCGGTTGGGGTAGTTTGCGCATACCGAGGGCTTTCTCCCACACCATATTGTCGAGGTCGAGCCCCAACTGCGACGCGTTCAGTATCGGCGTGTCGCCATAGTGCAAGGTGTATTGTACACGGGTTGCACCATACTCATTCGGGCTTTGTGAGAAACAGATTTTTTGTTTACCGTCGGGTGATGCGAGGTGTAGCTCTTTGTGGCTTTGTGCATACGCCGGCAGAGTGCATATAGCGGTCAAAAGGGCGCATGCGATGATGTTGGTTCGTTTCATTGAAGTATTGTTTTTGTTGATTATCTGATGTATAGTCCTACCGGTCCCAACAGTCCCGATTCGAGAAGGGGTGAATCCTTGGTGTAATATTTCCAAGGGAGAAATAGTACCCTCTCGCGATTGTCGGTTTCTGCGCGTTTATACCATTCAGGCAGGCTTTTTATACGGCCATACTCGTCGTACTCGTATCTCTCGGGCAGGTATTCATCACCGATGATACGGTTGTGGTATAGGTTAGTCACGTTTATAGTCAGGGTATTTTCCCCGGCGCGGATATAGGGGGTGATGTCGGTCACATAGGGCGCTTTCCACATGAGTAGTGTGTCGCTATGATTGATTATGACCTCGGCTATATTTTCGACGCGACCTAAGTCTAAGAACAGTTTTTCCCCTTTCAGTGATTTCATTTCTTTGTGCAATAGGGTGAACGAGCGGGTATAGGTAGCCGTGCCAGAGAAATGCTTTACATCGAAATTTTCGTGTCGGTGGAGCGATTGCAACGTGTCCAGTTGTATCGAGGCCGGAGCCTTGCTCCAAGTAGGAAATTTCACGAGCCATGGCCCGGTAAGCTCTCGCAATAAATCACCTTCATGATGAGGCTCAGGAAGTCCTCCAAGGTATATGTGCTCTATCTCTTTTGTCCTCAACGCATAGTTGTAGAGCGAGAAAGGAGTATTATCACCTTCGTATGTGGCTATATATTGTTCCTCGGCTTGCGGATTGTCGATGGAGGGGGTGCAATTGTATTTCGAAGCACGTCCTACGGCAACTATCCGACCGTTGAGGTATAGTCGCGGTGTGCCGGCATTATATACAAGAGCTATGTGAGTCCACCCCTCGATGGGCTGTAAGCAGGTCAATACTTCCCGACGGTGTTGTGCCGTGCGTTCATAAACCCGTATTCCGTTTTGTCCCAGAGAGAACCCAACCTTGGCGGTGTCGTCCTTACCCGGTGCAGGGAACAACAACATACCTCGTCCGTTTGCGGCAAAAGTTTCGGGTTTTGCCCATACCGATATGGTGAATGTGGATTTGAAATCGTTCTCGGGTGAAAACTCTTCTACTCCGGTGCGGGTATAGACGCGTGTCGCTTGCGGAGTAATGGGGGTAAGCGTAGAGCTTGTCCTCTTCCCGGGGCGGAATACGACGAATATCGAACCGCTCTCATCGAGCGAGAGATTCATTCGGGTACAGCCTTCTTGTGTATCGTAGTCGATGGGTATATCGGTTTCGCCGGTCTCGGCGTTCCACAAGTAGGGTACTTTTCCATCTATTCTATAGGTGATACTCAACTCCTCGGAGCGACGCAGGTGGTTGGCTATGAAATAAATATCTTCGTCACCGCAAGCGCGATGAATGAAGTGTATGCGGGCATCTTTGTGGCGGGCAGTATAGCCGAAATCGGGTCGTATATTCAACTCCTGCAATATATCAACGATGTCGCGCTTGTGATATACATTGCTATGCGTCCACAATCGGACGGATAGTTTACGTACTTGTTCCTCTTTCTTGGTATTGAGACCGGTATAGCCGAGCGGTTGCTCGCCGACGAGTAAGATTTTAGCTCCTTTATCGGCCAGCTCTATGAGGCGTAGTAACGTCTCGGGTGTGGTGCGTTCGCAAGGTGCGACGACCAATAAACTGTATTTCATGCCGTGGGGAAACAATATTTGTCCTCCCTCGACGGTTATATCTTGTTGCAATGCCGAGGCGTCGGTGATGTCCCACCGATAACCATACGGAGCGACCGGTGATTCCATATTATAATTGTTTACGCCGCTTGAGATAGCCTCGTCTTTGAGGTAGAGTATATCGGCAACGAATGTGCCCTGTTGTAGCATATAGGCGCATCGGGCATTGTAGAGGTTGAGCGCGCCGAATTGTTTAGCCCATGTGGAGGTGCGGTCGAGGTGAGTACCGAAGGGGCCCATAGTCATCATATTGCCGGGTTGATTGCCGGTATAGGGTTGATGGGTAGTGGCGTGATAGACAAAACGATTCACACCGGCGGTCATGATGTAGTCGCCCAAGGCCTTCATACCGTAGGGGTGCTCGGTAAATTTGCTGGTAAAGGGCGTACCCGTGTAACATTCACACGCCACGATGGGACGTCCCCATATATGTGCTGTGGAGGCAGCCATATAGGTTGTGGTGATATTTCCGTAGATGTAGTGAGTCCAGAATTCACTCATCGGGCAGTCTTGATACGACGCAAATTCGAGGCTCTCGAAATTACCGTCGCCGTAGGCCTCTCCGGTATATTTCAAGCCATACTCGGCCATACGTTCTTTGTAATATTTTACATAATTGTCGAGGAACATATCGGCTTGCGCACGTCGGAAGTCCCATAAGAAACGTTCGGTGGTGTTTACGTCATCGACGATACGCCCGGTGACGGCCGGCAGGTATGAGAGTATGTCATACCCTCTGTTTCGGACGAAGTAATCGGGAAAATCTTTACTCCAATTCTGCATGCCGGCTTCCCAACTATCTATTACCAACGCCTCAAATGTGTTTCCACACCAGGGCCGTAGTTGCTCGAGCAGGGGGGTAAGACATTTCTCGAAATGCAGGTCGAGAGCCGAGCGATCGAATTTATCACATTCCAATCCCTTGCCGGCATCGGGTGCAGCCGCAACTTCCTCTCCTGTGGTTGTATAGCCAATGCGTAATATAGTCCATCGTCCGTGTGGTACACGCCAAGAAAGTGTACCACAAGTGTTGGTTTTGTCGGTGAGATCGATAATCCGGTTGTGAGGGATGGCGTCGTTCTTGTCTATTTTCTGGTGATTGGTCGATAACGACACGTTACCTTTGGCGTAATTTGTTTTCGTCGCATAGCCTTCGAGGCGGGGAGCGGTGTGGAAATCTATCTCGGCGAGGTTAGTGCCACGGTTGGTGGTGATACGTATGTAACGAGCCTTTGCAGGAGGGCACGATAATGTACCAGGGGTATCCATTTCACGCAAGGCAGGGCAGGAAAATCTTCCCACAAGGGTATAATTCTCTCCATCGTCGGAAGTCTCCATTGTGAGGGAGGGCGCGTAATCACGAGGCCCGTCATGCGGATCTTCGGGTTTTTCCCGTTTACCCCGAAGCACGGTGCCGGCTTGTATGGTCATGGGGGTATGAAGCTCGAAGACAATCGAAGCCCCCTTCTCCAAACGATATTCGGTCGAAAGATCGAAATCGGTCAATATATCGCAGGAAATAGATACAGTCGAGTCGGGCGATACAAGGGTGACACCCCTTAATACCTCTCGGAACGATTGCTCATGCTCATCGACTGCAGGGAAGGCTATGATGTAGGCATCGCGATAGAATCCCATTTTGTGAATGGGACGGGGTAGTACGATGTGCTGAACATCATCATTACCCGATACGAAAGTCTCGCTCCACACGAGCTGTTTCATCGATTTCTCGGGGGTAATCCAAGCTCCGCCGGTACCACTATAGCCCGGTGCGTTGTGCATGGAGAGACGCAAGCCCAGTCGGTCGGCCTCTTTCACGGCATGAACGACAGCCTGTTGCCATGCGGGTGAATTATAATCGACATTGCCTCGGGGTATTCCTACGGCGGCGGTGAATAGCATGGCGGCACCATAATTGGCCTGTTTCATGTATTCGAGGTCGCGGGTGATACCCTCGCAGGTGATGTTCCCGTTCATCAACTCCCAGTAGGTGCTGGGCCGTGCCGACCGGGGCGGACACATAAAATCATCGGTCGAGACCTGCGCCCCGACAAATGCCGTATGTGCGATGAACAGCAGAATTATAATTCGACGAAGCATAGATTGTCTATTTTACGGGAATATCCCAATAGGTGGTATATCGTTGGCGATGAATATCGAAGAGGGGTGCGAGTGTGATACCGTCGGGCGTAGTGAATCGTAGGCTGTCGCCGACTTGCAATGATTTTGCCGGATTGCTCCAATCGATATTGATAGAGGTTTTCAGATCGGCAGGTACATGATAGTCGTAGGTGTAATAGTCGTTATACAGTGCGGGGTTGGAGTGTGGTGCTGGGTGTTCCATGCCCTCGGTTCCCATCTCGCCGGCAAGCACTATCGGTCCGTATAAAATAGCACCGCGACCGGGATTGTCGGGCGTATTTTCCACGTGTAGCGACATGGGGTAGGTTGCTGTTATGCGATCGCCATCGCTCCATGTGCGATTCAGTGTGATATAGCCGTTTTGACTTTTGGCCGATACGCGTTTCCCATTGACCGAGACTTTTACGTTTTTACTCCAGAAAGGACTGCGCAAATGGACTGCGCACTTCTTTTTACTATCGCAATTTATGGTTATATTCACCTTATTGTCATAGGGGAAAGATGTTTCTTGTCGTAGAGACAGCCCCTTCTCGTTGCAAGATACAACCGAAGGAATGAACAAATTGACGTATATGCCCGAGGCGTCATGCGAGTAGATAAATTCACCATATTTGGCATGATTTTCGAATCCGCTGCCTACACAGCACCAGAAAGAATTTTCGGGGGTACTATATACCTTGTGCGAACCGCTGAGTAGGGGAAGGAAATAACTTACCATGCCGGTTTGCGGATCTTGTTGGCCCAAAATGTGGTTGTAGAGCGCACGTTCGTAAAATTCGATAATCTCTGTGTCGCCTGTCCAGCAATAGAGGTGCTGGGAAAGTTTCAGCATATTGTAGGTGCAGCAGGTCTCTCCCGTATTTCCGGTCAGATATTGCGACATTTTCTCGGGTGGGAAAAAGTGCTCTTTGGCGCTGCAACAGCCCGGGGCGAACATATGGTCGTGTATCATCGTATGCCAGAAAAATTGACATAAATCTCGACTGGTGATATTCCCGGTAAGTTCGTAGTTGCGTGCCTCGGCGATTACTTTCGGAATGAAAGTATTGGTGTGTTTGGTGCCTAAGTCATCGGTGGTGGCTTTGAGCGGGTCGATTACATCGTTGTGATAGAAATACCCGGCCAGCCATTTGTAGCGTTCGTCACCGGTAATGGCGTAGAGGGTATAGAATGAATCGTTGATACCGCCGAACTCGTTGCGTATCATCAGTCGGCGTGTCTCCTCGCTCAGGGGAGACAGTTTGTCGTAGGCCCAATCGCCCATTCGGGTTACGATGTCGAGAGCTTGTCGATTGTCGGCCAGCAGATATTGGTCGATGAGGCCCGAGAAGAGTTTGTGCTGGGTGTACCACGGCGCCCACACGCTTTTACCACGAATGTTACGGTTTATCAGCTCCTCGGGGTAGGCGCTCAGATAGCCGTTACCGAGTGCCGCTTGTACTTCGCTCAGCGCTGTGACGATGCTATCGCCTTTGAGCTTGAATATTTCCTGTCCGGTAGAGGCGTACATCAAGGCGTATGCCGACATCAGGTGTCCGGTGGTGTGTCCGCGCAACTCGCAGTCGAGCGATTCCCACCCACCATATTTTTTTACGGTCATATAGCCCCCTTCACGACCGGCATATACCCCGGCATTGGTGCGGAAGCTATGTACGAGACGATCGATGTCGATGGCACACATCCAAGCCGAGTCGCGCATCATGTTGTCGCGGAAACGACTTGGCAGCAGTCGCACATTTTTCAGTTCGAAATTTTGCTTTTTAATAGGCGCTACAATCTCTTTTTTCATCTTATCCTCGTGCTGTCCGGGATAAGACGATTGCGCTACGGCCGACAATGTCAGTGTCGAGGCCAATATGAGGCTTGCTATTTTTTTCATCGATTTACTTTTTTACCGTTGATAAATATATCGCATTTGCCGGTGGCTGTGTATGTCAGCCCCTCTTTGCTCTTTTCTATTGTTACATCGATAGGTTTTTCGGCGGTGATGGTTATCATGGGTGTTTTCAAATAGGTGCCACCACCGAGGAATATCGTGGTGTTGTCGCCCTCGGTACCCCATAGCGCGTAAACGGCTTTTGTGCTGAAATCATTGATGGTGGCCATTTCGCGAGCGTTGTCGTTGGAGATGATATAGTCGGTACGTCCGCTCTTCTGTGCGACACATATCGCGACAGCACTTTGCGAACGGCTTTCGACGATGGGGAAGGATACCGATGAGATATTGCTCGGCTCTTGCTCGGTGGTAGGCTCATAAATGGCTACAAAGGGGCGATTCCAAGCCTCGCCATATTGTCGGGCAACGAAGGTGAGCGTGGGTTGCTCTTTGATGTTGTAGGGCATATTGCTAACCCGACTCAACCCCTCGGTCGATGGGCTGAGGGCCTTGAATACTTTGCGATCGGTCTCGCCCTTTAACCACATATTCATGGTCACGTCGTTGCTGTCGGGCATATCTATCGTGTAGGTGGCTTTGATGTCTTTGTCGGTCATGGCACACTCTTTGTCGAAGATGTAGGAGTAGGCATAGAGGTGTGCCCCGGCAAAGGCCAATTCTTGTGTGGGTTGTAAATCCAACGAGTTGCCATCTGCGGCCGACAGTGTCATGTGCTGTCCCATGTTGTGATAGAAATAGTCGTGGGTTTTGTCGCCACCCTTCACCTTTTTACTACGGAATATATCTACATAGTAACCGGTCGATTCGCCGGTGGTGACGATGCTCATCATGCGATTCTGGTCGGCATGACTTTCGGGCTCGAGGAAATAGACCTCGCTGTAACTTACCGGTTGGTATGCGACTTTCCGCCCCGGGGTGGGGTAGCAGTTCAACACCTCGAAAGAGTGGTTGCTCTTCATGACGGGATATGACGATATACCATCGACACACACGGTATTGTGCGAGGGGAATTGGCTGTAATATTCGAGATAGTCTTGCCCGCTGTAGAGGGAATAGCCTATACCGGCATCGGGAGCCAGGCGATAACCCTTGCCATATAATTCCATGTTTATGCCATTGGCATGCATATGGTTACCTTCGCTGGCGTTGAGGGCAATCATGAGACTGCGCTCCCGGTCCATACCATTACGTTGTACCAACCAGCAAGCGTTGGGAGCAAAAAATGTGGGCGTCACATAATCGTCGATACCGGCAGTGGGAATCTTTTTATCGACGGTAAGCGGTTTGTCTGTGAAGAACGACGCGATATCCACTCGTACATTTTTCTTGGCTTGGACAGCGTCGGTGGCAATACCCGGGTTGAACAGTTTGGCCAAAGCCGTATATTCTTTCTCGGCCTCTTTGTCACCGAATTGACGGGCCTGTTCTAACATCTGGGTGTAAATGCCGGCATTGATGGCCGACGGGTGTGTGTCGCCAAATCCCAGCACCATGCGGTCGGGGAAGAGATATTGGGGAGCAGCTTTTACTGCTTTCTTTATCACTGGAATACGCTTGGTAAGGTCGTAATTGAGGTGGGTGGCGATGGTGCGGCAGAAACTTACATAGTCGCCCAATACCCCCATACTATACCCGGGGCACTCGAGCCATATACCGGTCTCGGCGTCATACCCATACTCGGCAAGCGTGCTGAGCGACCATTGGCGTATCGATGAGCGGTTTATCACATAATCGATGTAATAGCCGCGGCCTTTGCCGTCGTTGTAAGTATTATCGTCCTCGAGTATAAGGGCGATGTTGAAAATGAAGCGTAATTGTATGAGATTCCAGTTATTGTGGGGTACGCCATTGTCGATGATATTGTCGGCCCATTTTTTGAACGCGGCGGCATATATATCCATCTTGTCGGCCTTGTGCACTTTGAGGTAGTCGTAGAGGAAATCGTAAAGCGGTACGAGATTGTCGATGATATTCTCGTGTATGACCTCGAACGACTGCATACCCATAAGCGTCTGTTGGTGCCCGTGATTGAGGTCGTATGGCACGTTGCGATAGTAAATACCGGTCATGTAGGTATCGAATACCGATGCCGCACACTCGGCATATCGTGTTTCGCCGGTAATCCACCATAGGAATGCCGCATTTTTGGCGATACCGGCTATCTCGTTATTGATGCTCTGTATGATGTTTCCGGTCTTGCTGATGGAGGCCCATTCGTAGGGTTTCCCTTCGAGCTTGTTGTTGCGCAACCACATACCTCGCGCATCTTCTTGGCGGGGTTGTAACTCTTCGAGTTTGGGGCGTGCATAGTCGGTGGCATGACTACGTGCGCCCGATAGCATTACTGTGGGGGCCGGCGCCTTTTCGCCTCCGCAATGGCTGTAATATTCTCCCTTGATATACACCTCGGTCGCATGGGTATTCCAATGCATCTGCAGGCGGTCGCTGAGCCATTCTGTACCCTTCGCTACATAGGGGTCGGTACGTTGTTGCAGTTTGCTGAGTACATCTTGTGCCCAAGCCTCTTTCTTGATGAGGCGGAGTGTCTCTTTTTTTGTTTTTCCATTGTTTATGTATCGAGGGTGCTCCTGAGACAGATTTTCCCAAGATGCAGATTCTTGAGCGGACACAGACAGGCCGCTCAAGAACAATATAAGGGAGAGAACAAAAAATTTCTTCATACGTAGGTGTTTTAAGAAAATTTTAAACAGCGTCTAAGGTTTATTAGAGCTCGGTGATGAGTACGCAGCTCCACGGAGCGAGCTCTTGGGCGATGTGTAATTGACCTTTGTCGTTGGCACGTACCACTTTCTTGTCGGTACCCCAAGCACGTTCTTTCAAGAATGAAATTTCTTCGCGAGTGGGAGAGTGGGGGGCGCCTATCTCTTTCCAATCGTCGTACACGTTACCATTTTCTTTATCGAGAGTCTCGATGATGAAAGTAGCACCGGGTTTCAGCCCTTCGAGAGTGAAATCGACGTTTTTTGCTGAGGCATCCATATAATTGTTGAAATTCTTGGCCGAGGGTACGTTTTGTTCATATTCGGCCGGATAATTAAAGGCTATGGCTGCTATTTTTCCGGTCTTTGACGAGCGGCTTACAAACAGAGGGTCGGCATAGTAGAGCTTTTCGTCGCCGAGACGGTGCAACATACGATAGGCGTGGAACGAGGGTTTCACCAATCCTTGAAAATTGATCATACCGAAACCGCCGTGGAAGATACTTTCGCCACCGCCTTTTTCTTCGAATACGTCGGTGAAGGTCCAGTACATGAGCGAATGTGCCATACCGATACAGTCGAGATTGGCTTTAATGATGTAGGCGGCAGGTGGTAATATGTCGTGGTTGCGATCACGACTGTTGGGGCTGGTGCTCCACTCGGTGAGGTGTATCTCGGCGTTGGGGTATTTGCTCTTAGCCAAGGTTTTTCGCAACCAGGTAATATCGTCTTTCAAGGAGTGAACGTAGCGTATGGCGTCTTTGCCGCGGCCGGTCTCGGGGTCGAGAGCGTAATCGGTGGGATAGGGGTGAGTAGAGATGAAATCGACAGGCAGGTTCTCTTTCTCACAATAGCGTAAGAAGTCTTTTATCCAGATACCTTCCCATTGTTGTTTATTGATTTGGTCTTGGGGGTAAAAGCGAGATTTGCTGTGGTCGAGTACCTCACCATCGTGGCGACGATCGGCAATGAAATTACTTGTGGCCGGGCCACCGATTTTCAATCGACTATCTACCGATTTTACAGCGTTGGCAGCCTCTTTGTACAAACGGAAATAGTCGCTTTTCGTGCCATGGAAGAACGCTCCGTTACCGGTGAGGTTAGGTTCGTTCCATACCTCGAAATACCAAGTGAGCACCTCATCGATACCATATCGATCGACGACGTGTTGTGTGAAAGCTTTCACCAAGTCGTGCCATTTGCCGAAATTGTTGCGATCGACCGACACGTTGGCTTTCCACCAGAATTGTGTTTTGCTATCTTTAGCGGCGATGTCTTTGGGAAAGAATGCCAATTCTACAAAGGGTTTTACCCCCATATCGAGCATACGGTCATATACTTCATCGACATATTGCCAATTATAGACAACTTTACCATTGGGCTTGGTAAAATAGGTGAACATATCGTCGTGGAACAGTCCGTGCATACGTACATATTGAAATCCGCAATGCTCTTTTACCAATTGCAGATGTTCTAACCAACCGGCACGCAACCCTTCATTGACACGTCCGGCACCGACGCCTACGCTCCAATAGTGGTCAAACGACTCCCCTTTTTTTGTTACATCTATTTTTTGCGCGTACATGGTGCTGCCGAGAATTATGACGGAAAGTGCTGTAAGTAAGACTCTTTTTTTCATATTTTGTATATTTGATTTGTCGAAGTTAAACAATTATTTTGTCTTTACAAAGGTTATCTCCTCGGTATGTTCTCCAATGAAAAAACGGGACATATCACTCGTCTTATACCACCCGGGTTTACCCGGCATATCATCGCTTATAACGACACCATTGATGGTGAGGTTTTCGAAACGAACATTCTTTACTTTACGCTCTTCGTTGTAGCCGGCAATAATGGAAATCTCGGCATTATCGCCGGTATAAGATATGTCTTTGAACAAAATATTTTCAATACCTATACCCGGAGCTTTACAATATTTTTTGTTGTAGAATATGCGTAGGTTTACCAATTGTCCTTGTCGGAAATCTTCGATACGGATATTTTCGAAACGTACATTGCGTATGAGGTTGTTATCGCCGGCGTTGATGGCGAGACAGCCTTGATAATCGACTTGTTTTTCTTTGTGATCGAGAATGTCGATATTCTCATATACAACATCTTCTATTGTGTCAAAACCCTCGGGATCACCGTGTAACCCGATAAATATAGGGTGTGCCACATCGGCCCATAAGGTGGAATTTTGCATCGTGATATTGCGGCAACTCCCTTTATGCCCGAGACGGGTGGCATATACGGTGGTGCAGTCGTCGGAGTTGCGACAGAATACGCCATCGAACAACACGTTGCTGCTGGCAAATACGTTCATACCGTCGCCCCAGCCATAGGAACTGATAGCCTTCACGTTGCGTATGGTCACGCCATCGGACTCGCCGGTGGGACATTGGGTGGTAATCACCCCTTCGACTTCAATGTTTTTAGATTGCTTAATGTGTATGCCGGCACCTTTGGGTAATGGGTGCACGATACCGCGACCATGGATTTTTACATTCTCGGTGTTGTGTACCTGTAATACACCACGTACCACGGCGCCACCGGCGATATAGACGGTGGTACCGGTCGGTATATTGAGTGTGTCGCCCGGCAGTTGATGCAGTCCCGCGCCGAAGTAGATGAGATTTTTGCCTTTTTTCTTTTGGGGGGCGTTGGTGTCGATGGGGTTGGCAAAGAGGTGTAGATTGTGGAATATATCCTTGTTTACCTCTACCGAGAGATTTCTCGGGCGGTCGAGCGTGAACGAGAGAGTATCGCCACATATCGTGGGTACAATTTCGTAGGAGAGCGGACGTATACGAGCCTCTTGTACCGGGGTGTGAGAAATGACGCGTACCTCTATCTCACCGGTGAAATCGAAATAGCCCAATGAGGCTTTCTCGGTGTGATGCTTGGTATCGACCACTTCATCGACTTTTACCATATAGGTAGCCACATTGTGCCATTTGCCTCCCGGTGTGCGTACATCGACGGTGAAATCGTGTTTCATCTCCACGCCATCGGGGGCAGGGTAGGTAACGACTTTGTTCTCGCAAATCCCTATGAAGGGGGTGCCTATCAAGGCGCATAACAGTGTCAGAATCTTTTTCATATCGTGCTTTTTTACCTATTGAAAATTCATTATATAATTATCATACGATTGGGTAATAAAATATACTCAATGCGAAAGTAAAAAAACGCTACCCTGCAATGAAAAATTTGCAGGGTAGCGCGTGAAAGTATAAGAAACATTAATGTATTTTATCGGTTGGCTGAGGGCAGATACCAATTGTTTTTATCACTCAAGAATGTAATCCATTCCTCGCGAGAACGCGGAGAATTGACCGCTGTGGCAAGTTTGCTTGCTACTTTCGTAGCCAGATAGCCTGGATCGTTGCGATAGGTCGAGATACGCATCAGGTCGTGGAAACGATTGCCTTCAAAGGCACACTCCAATACATATTCGTCCATAATTTTATTCTCTACATCGGTGAGGCTGTCGAGGCCGGTAGATGTATCGATACGATAGGCCAGATTGAAGTCCACGTCACCGGAGCCTCGGCTGTGTAGGGCCGCATTTTTGGAGAAGATAGAGGTGTAGGCCGAGTTCATTTGTCCGAAATCGGTGTATATTTCTCCAC
Organism: Coprobacter sp.; assembly: GCA_017462265.1. Classification (GTDB taxonomy): domain Bacteria; phylum Bacteroidota; class Bacteroidia; order Bacteroidales; family UBA11471; genus Caccoplasma. Next base: position 34,146 of record JAFTRN010000011.1, read on the forward strand.
CTAATTCATCTTCTTTGATGTAGTTGCGATTGTTGAGCACGTTAGTGGTAAGACCATATTTCAGTACAGCCATAGCCAATTGGTGTTTGCCCAATCGGTTTACGGCCTCGGCATATCTCAGATAGATGAGCGGAGCACGGCACAGTGAGGTGTAGTAGGCGTCGTTGGCTCTCATTTTCCCGATTTTGGTGATATAAGCATCGGTATATTCGCCGGTTGTGGAGTTGGCGGGAACATTCATTACATACGAACCGTAATCGCTCGTCTTACCCTCTCCGCGCAAGTCGCCCGATACCGGTACGATTTTATTGCTGATGCTGAATTGTTGAGCATCGAATATTTCGCGACAGGCACCCGAGGCACCCAGCTGATAGCTCGATAAGAGGTCGGGGAGGCGTGTCATTCCATGCTCGAACTCGTCGGAGTAGGCGATGAGCGACACGAAATTGTCTGAAGGTATATTGGTGAATTGGTCGCTCCATTTACGGGTGCTAACATCGTCGCACATCGAGTTGCGCCAGCGGTTGGCTCCCATCGATATAGTGAGTTTGCGTTCTACCATGAGGCTGTGATACATCTCGGCGGCGCTTGCGAAATCTTGTTTCCACATATACAATTCACCCAGCATGAAACGTACCGGTAAAATCAGCATTTTGGTCTGGAATGAGTTGATAGTCGAGTACTCGCCTTCGATAAAGGGCATGATTTCCTCTTGGTCGGAGGCCGGACAGTAGGGCCGTAACTCCTCTATCAATTTCTCGATGAGGACATTGGTCGGTAGCTCGTTTTCGCTCTCGGTAAATGCTTCGGCGGTGAAATCAATAACATCGACCTCGTCGTTGGTGTTGAGAATGGGGTGGGTAAAGTAGTGAACTTTGCCATAGTCTAACGCCAATTGCAAGAAGGCCCAAGCACGGATTGTGCGTACCGGAACCGACAAGGTATCGGTTTTAGCCCCCATGGTCTCGGTGTCGAGACGGTCGATGTAGTAGTTGCAGTTGTTGATGAGCGCGTAGAGTTTCTTTTCGTGCAGATAGGCGTTGGCCGAGTCGGCTGCAAAAAATTCAATATCGCGCAAATCTTGCGGGGTATTATTGGTTTGTGTCATGAGGTCGCCGCGAAGTTCACCGCTGATGACATAGTCGTTGCCGACTTGTTGCATGAGTTGCAATATGCCACACAGGTGGTAGAACGCGTCGCGCTCGGTTTTTACCGTATGTCCTTGCGTGTCGATGACACTGACCAAATCATTGTCGAAGAAGTCTTGGCACGATGTGAATAACAATGCGCCAAGGCACACACCGAAGAATTTTTTTATAGAAAATATCGTCTTCATCGTGAGGAATGTGTTAGAGATTAATTTTTATACCGAAGTTGAAGGCACGATTTGCCGGCAGACGACCGAAATCGACACCTTGCATCAAGGGACTGCTATCACAAGAGATTTCGGGATCGGCACCTAAATAATTGGTCCAAGTGTAGAGGTTGGAGGCCGATGCCCATATGGTCAATCCGTGAATGTGCGGAATTTCCACGGGAAGTTTATAGTTGATACGAATATCTTTCAATTTCAGATAACTTCCGTCCTCAATAAAGCGATCGCTGAATCGTGCGTTGCCTACGGGGTCGCCTAAGACGGCACGCGGCATATCGGTTACCTGACCTTCGTATTTCCAACGATTGGCCATGGCCTGTGTCTGGTTATTGAGGGTACTTCCGCTCTCGAGCAGGTGACGTTGGAAATTGTAAATGTCGTTACCTATCGAGTAGGTGAAGAAAATATCCAACGATACGGGACCGATGGTGAACGTGTTGATGAACGAGCCGGTAACAGCCGGATTGGGATCGCCGATAATGGTACGGTCTTTCTCGTCGATGATGCCATCGTTATAGAGGTCGGCAAAATGTACGTCGCCGGCGTGAAAAGCGAGTTTGTTTTGCTTGTTCTCGTCCCAAGTTTCCAACCCGGCATTTTGAGCCTGGCTCTCGGTCTGGAACACGCGACTACCATTCTCTTCGACCGTCTTGTAGCCGTAGAATACTCCCACAGGATTGCCGGTAGCGGTCAATACATATCCGTTGCCTACCGAGGTCTCGAATGATGAGCCGGGTACCGAGGTCATTTCGTTTTTGTAGTGCATGAGGCCTATCTCGGCATTCCATTTGAAGTTTTTGCGATTTACAAGGCGGGCATTGAGCGTCACTTCGTAACCCGAGTTTTCCATATCACCACCATTGGTGAGGTAGGAGTCAAGGCCCGAGAGGAAATCGGCGGTATGATACATCAAGAGGTCTGATGTCTTATGCTTGAAATAGTCGAAACTGAATGCCAATCGATTGTCGAGGAAGGCAAAGTCGGCTCCGATATTGAATTTGCGGGTGGTTTCCCATTTGAGACTCTCGTTGCCGAGGTTCCCGATTTGCAGACCGGTGGCGTTGCCAAAGTAGTTGATGGCCGAGAGGTAGGAGTAGCGGGTGAAAATGTCAAGACCATCGTTACCTGTGGTGCCGTATTCTATCCGTATGTTGAACTTGTCGAGCCATTTGGCATCTTGCATGAATTCTTCACCGCTGACAAGCCAGTTGGCACCGATAGAGGGGAATGTGGCCCATGTGCCGTGCAAGAAGCGATAGCCGGCATCGATGTTGTTGCCAAATGTGGAGCAGGCTTCGGTAGTGACAGCTCCCCACACGCTGTAACGATTGTCAAACGTGTAGCGGGCTTGCAGGTAGATGGCCGAGTTGCGAATGGCGTTTTTGGCACCATCGACGTGTTTGCCATCGAGGCTGGTACTGAGGTTCACGATTTTGTCGCTACCGGTGTTGTGTCCCTCCTCATAGTTGCTCTTATAACTATTGGTCTGTATGCGTAGTCCCAATTCGGCATCGACTTGATGACGACCGCCAAAAAGGTGTCCGAAATGGAATTTCGTATCGCTGAACAGCTGGTCTTGGGTGATGGCTTGGTCTTTGACCGTATTCTCGTAAATGCTGCCATTGGGTTGTACTTGGGGCGCTATACCTTTGAGCGGACTGTAATAGTGCTCTTTTACGGCGTTGAGGTTATAGGCAAATCTCGAGCTGAGATCGAACATCTTCGTTATTTGCCATTTGGGCATGACGTTCACTCCGAAACGATATTGCTTGAAATTACCCTTGGAATTGTCGAGTATCGATTGGGGGTTGGAGATGCCGAAAATATCTACTTCAGAGAGATTGGTCGTGTAGTTCAATCCATTGTTGGAGTAGGCATAGGGGAGTAACAGCGGCGATTTCACAAGTGCCAGATAAGAGGGTGAGGTATATTGGTTGATACCATCGTCGAGCAGGTTGCGAGAGGTGTATGAGAAGTCAAATCCGGCAAAGACCGAGATCCATTTGCTCAGTGTGACATCGCTGTTGAAGTGGGTGTTCAATCGGTCGTAGTCGGTCGATTCTACCACGCCTTTACCACTCTGGTAGGCTACCGACAACACATATTGTGCTATATTGTCGCCACCCTCTACGTTCAAACCGTAATATTGGCGGAATCCGTTGCGATACACATCTTCGGTCCAGTCGTGATTGTTGTGATAGGTGTTGTACAAGAGGTTTGTGGCGATGTCGGCATCGTCGTTGAAAATGTCTTTGTATTTTTCTTCAGAACCTTTGACCAACTCACTCATATAGGAACGATATTGCGAAGCGTCCATCATGCGCATGGTCGAGGGTTTCAGTTGCATGCCCCAGTTCATGTTTACATCGATTTTGGTACTGAAACTCTTTCCGCGGCGGGTAGAGATGAGTATAGCACCGTTGGCCCCTTTCGATCCGTATATCGATGTGGCGTTTTTCAGAATCTCGACTTTCTCTATGTCGTTTACATCGATATTGGCCAAGGCGTTGATATAGAATCCTTCGAATACCGACTCTACATTCTCGGTGTTTTGTATCACGCCATCGATGACCACGAGCGGTTGCGTATTGAGGTTTACCGAGTTGTAGCCTCGGATATACATATTGGCACCCATACCGGCCATAGAGCTGCGAGAGATGGCGCGCATATCGCCACCGAAACGCATACCCAGCTCTTCATCGATCGACAGGCTCGGAGTGTTGGTGTAGATGTTCTCACCCTCTTTGCGGCTGCTGAAAGCATCGGTGTACATCTTCACGTTTTGTGCTTTCTTACCTCGCAGAGCCACCTCTTGCGACATATAGCCGGGGGCGCTGTAGGTGAGAATGTCTTTGTTCGAGGGTAAGGTGATTTTGTAACGACCTTCATCGTCGGTCAATACCGAAGTTCCTTGCATCGATGCGACAGAAACACCCGGCATAGGTTCGCCCGTTACGGCATCGACAACGATACCCGTGACGATGCTTTTACCTTTCGATACGGCTTTTGTATCTTTCTGGGCTGATGCAGATATTGCCGTGAGTAGCAATATCGCGCTGAATAAATATTTTATACAGTTTTTCATAGAATCATTCGTTTACGGGTTCTAATATGATGCAATCGATGCGTAAGTTCTTTTCATATTTTTTCAGGTCGGCCGATGAGGTGACGATACACTCTACCCGCAGGTATGAGGTGGTGATTTTTTCTTCGGTCGTGGGGCTGAAAGGCGATGCCGTGTAGTTGGCGTAGGGGAATCGGAAATTGCTTGCCACAAGCATTTTTTTGACGTTGTACGCGTCGGTCTCGAAAGCTGGTTTGTCGCTATCGGTGGGTGTGGCGGTCTGTCCCCCTCCGAAATCCGATTCAGTCTTTATGGCGGCATCTTCTTTCAACGTACCATCTTCGTGTACGTAGGTGAGGTAGAAGTTGAGTTTTGTCGATAACATTTTATCGGGGTTGGCTGCATTGGTGGTATCGACAGCCGATGCGGGGAGGGTGACAATGTAGATGTTGTAAGTCCCGGCCAGGGTATTGGGAAGTGCGAAACGCACGGTGTTTTTCTGGAAAGAGAGGTTCGAAGGGGTAACCAACAGGAATTTGTTGTCGGATACCATGCCCGAGAATTGCGGGAACTCTTCGACCGAACGCGACGATACCGAACCACAATATTGGGTGGCGTAGTTGGAGGAATTTTCGGCCTCGACGCGTATCTCGTTCTGCCAACTTTCCGAAGCTTTGAACTTCAGTTCGTCGGTCACATACATCTGCCCGTTGCTTACGTCGCGCTTTTCGGCTCCGGCAAAGAGGTATTGCGGGGCATGGAATACGTGGTCGGCGGTAGATACGAGCGAGTCTCCATCGGGTGCTTCTACATCGACACTCTTGCGGAATACCAAGTCTTGAACGATGGCTTCGCGGGTATGTACGTCGGTGAGCGAGTCGGCCAGCGGGCTTCCTATCTCGAATTCACCGGTCACTTTGATACCCGATACCTTGGTGGTACCTACCCCAAACGTGCGGTAATACTCTTTCAGTTTGTCGTATTGTGCTATCCAAGCGTCGTTGGAGGGTATCAACATGGTATATACACTATCCTCTTTATAGATGTCGCCATAGACTTTCATCCATGGGTTGGAGTACTCCATTACCGAGTCGCCATAAACGGTCTCTCCGTTTTCATTCACACCGATGATGGTACTTGCTGTGGCATTGAAAGTGTATTCGTCCATCGAGCCGAGATACTTGGCGATGGAGTCGGTACGTTCGCCATTTTGTATTTCTTCGTATATGTTGCGATAGAAGGGTATGATGTTGTCGATGACGTTCAACACGCCGTTTCCGGCACCTTGCGTTTCCAATACTTTACCATAGTTGCCAAATAGCAAGGCTCCATCGACGTTCTCGAGGTTTTGATATTTCTCGTTGAGCATTTTTATACGCAACAATTGCTCCTCGGCATCGAGTACGTCGCCCAGTGTGTAGGTGTAGCGACAGATGTGGTTGTTGAGGAATTGAGACAACGTGTCGGACGTGAGCTCGAAAGCCTCCATAGCGGCGTTTGTCGGTGCGAATATGGTGAAAGTCTGAGACGAGGCCAAGAGCTTATCCAAGCCGTTTTCTCGCACAATCGCGGTAAATTTTGAAAGTTCGGGATTTTCTTCGCAGAGTTGCAACAGTGTTTTGTCCGAAGTGCCATCGCCCGGCGCGGCGTAATGGTCGTCCCAAGCGTTGTCTTGGCAAGCATATCCGGCCATACATATCAACGCTGTTCCCAATATTTTATATATCTTGTGTGTCATATTGATTGCGATTAGTGTTTAGTTGTATCAATTCTGACTATCTTGTTTTTGATAATACTCGTTCTGTTTCAGTTGCGGGTTTACATCGATTTGGTCTTTGTATATAGGCCAATACCAATAACCCATGCTCGACAGTTTACCGGTGATACCATCGGGTAATGTACCGTTGTATTTGTTGTTTACGAGCGTATTGACGATTGCCTCGGTGGGTGCTCCTTCGCGACGTACCTGGCGCAGAAGGTCGAACCAACGTTTGCCTTCGAAGGCAAATTCGCGACGACGTTCGAGCATTACGAGGTCTTCGACCGATTTATTGTCGGTGTAGGTGCTGTGATCGAGCGAATCCACACCCTCGGCATGAGCTCTTATGTAAGTCTTGTTGCAGAGCATTACCGCTTCGCTGAAATCCTCGGCAGTCTGTCCCGATATGGCGAGAGCCTCGGCTTTCATCAGATATACGTCGGCCAAGCGATATATAATCCAGTTGTTGGCGGTACTCGTCGAGCGATAAGTGTAGGTCGATGCTTCGGCCTCGACGCGTGTCTCGGCGAGGGGTGCGATTTGTCCTACGTATTTGAATATTTTTGATTGTTTCAAATCGATATATTGCATACCGCGGGCATCGGCATCGTCGTATATGGTCATCACGTTGGTGGTGGGTTTCAGACGAGGATTGGTGGTCTCGTTGCCGTAAAGTGATGTAAAGGCCGAACGGTTGTTTCCGTTGTCGGCATTGAGGTTGAGTTCGAAGATGCTCTCTTGCGAGTTTCCACTGTAGAATACGTTACGGAAGAAGGTGGAGCGGGGAAGTAATTGCCACTCGGTGAGGTCGCTGCCGGTGAGAATGATGGGGTTGTTGAGTATCTCGTTACACTCGGCTATGCACTCGGTATAGCGACCGTCCCACAAGTAGATGTCGGCCAATAAGGCACGTACGGCATTCTTGGTCACGCGACCGCAATTCTTGCTTTGATAACCGTATGAAGGGGTGGCGTATTCTTTTGCAGTTTTCAACAGTGCGACGAGGTTGTCGATGATTTCGCGCTCGGGGGTAGGTCCTACGTTGTAGTTGGTCGAATCGCTGGCGCTGGCCATGGTTACATAGGGTACCACGTCGCCGTAGGCTCTGATGAGGTAGAAGTAGCACAATGAGCGCACGAAATATACCTCGCTCAGGTGGTGTTGCAGGTCGGCGACGGTGTAGTTCTGGTCGGCTTGTTGCACTCCGGGGGCTTTTTCTATCACGTTGTTACAGATGTTGATGACCTTGTACCAAGGAGCCCAATTACACATAGAGTTGGTGCTCAACAGGTTTCCCTCGTCGAGTACGGCACGTTCATTACCATTGGGATTGCCCGAAGATAAATTGTCCGAGCGTAATTCACCGAAATATACAAATTGTTGCAATACGCTTGTTTCCAACAAGAAGCGGTAGGTCGAGGCCACCATCATTTCTACATCTTCGGCCGAATTCCAATATTCGTCCTCGATGATTTTGTCTTCGGGGTAGAGGGTGAGCCAGTCGTTACACGATGTAGATACACCGATAAGGCCGCAGGCCAATATGAAAGTATAGAATATATTTTTCATCTTTTACTCTTCGTTTATAGGTTAGAAACCGATTGAAAGTCCCAACATCCAGTCTTTCGAACGGGGGGTAGATGATTTGTCGGTCACCATACCGAATGTGCCGATGGATATTTCGGGGTCCACACCCGAGTATTTCGAGATGCAGAAAAGGTTGTTTACCGTGAGGTAGATGCTGGCCGTGTTGAGACGGGCTTTTTGCAACCACTTTTTGGGGAAAGAGTAACGCAAAGTTACATATTTCAGACGCAAGAAACTACCGTCTTCGACGTAACGGTCGCTCGGGAGTGAGTTGTAACCTTCTTGATATACGGCACGAGGCACGGTGGTGTCGTCACCCTCTTTACGCCAACGCCAGTTGACGGTGGTGCATTGGTTGTAGCCCTCGTACATATTTTCGAGTTTACGACGAGCGTCGTTGATGATTTTGTTTCCGTAGCGGTAGTTGAAGAAGATACTTGCCGAGAATCGATCGTAGCGGAGATTGAGACCGAAACCACCGGTGAGTTTGGGATTACAGTTGCCCAAATACACCACATCGTATTGGTCGATACTTCCGTCGTGGTTTATATCCTCGTAGATGGCGTCACCGCCCTGGAATTGATAGGCAGTGGAGTTGTAGTAATAGTACATGACTTTGGGGTTGCCCTTGTAGTCGGTCATGATGTTGCCGTTGGCATCGCGAGCCACGGGTGCGGTTTTGCCCTCGGCTTGCGCGCGATCGAAGTTATCGTAGCTGTAACTATATACGCCTTTGTAACGGAATCCGTAGATAGAGCCTATGGAGTTGTTTACTTGCAGACGGGTGGGGTAGCTCGATGAGTTGTTGAATACCGACTCGTTGTTGTATTGGGCAAGTACCACGGGGTCCATGGCTTTGATGGTATTTTTGTTGCTGGCGAAGTTCACGTTGAAAGAGGCGTCGAATTTACCCACTTTTATGAACTTGTTGAGCGAGAGGGCAAGCTCCCAACCGTCGTTGTCCATCGTACCTACGTTCTTGTACTCGAGCGTGGCAAAACCCGAAGTGGGAGAGATGTCGAGTTTGGGGAATAGCATATCGGTGGTACGCTTGTGGTAGAGGTCGAATGTGGCGGTGAAGATACCTTCCCACAGCTCGAGGTCGAAACCTAAGTTGGTCGAGGTCACGCGCTCCCATCGTAAGTCGGTAAGACGTATATTCTCGGGATATACGGCCGTGGTACCCATGTAACCATAGGTGTCGGTAGCCAGACGGTTGAAGTAGAGGTAGTTGGTGCCGGGTTGGCGACCTGCGATACCCCAACTGGCACGAATTGCCGCCGTGGGAATGATATGATTGATACGGCGGAAGAATTTCTCATCGCTGAGAATCCATTTACCGGCAACACCGGGGAACCAGCCATATCGGTTGTTGTCGCCGAACTTGGTGCTACCGTCCATACGGATATTGGCGTCGAAAATGTATCGTCCCATCAATCCGTAGTGCATACGGCCCACGAACGACATACTGCGCGAGGCGGTATTGGAGTTTCCGAGGCTCGATACGGTTGCTGCCGATGAGGCGTCGGTGAGAGTGGTGCCCGGGTGTCCGTATGAGGTGATGTATTGACTTGTGCCTATCAGGTTCTCGGTGTTCCATTGCACCAATACTTGCAGGTTGTGGTCTTTGTTCTGGAAACGGCTTTGCCACGTAAGTTTGTTCTCGGTGGCGATTTTCAAGGTCTGCGTGTTCTTATCGGTCGATGAGTTTATCGAACTGTCGTCCCAATCTTTGTTGGTGCAGCTGCCGGGCAGAAATGTCTCTTGGCGCGAGGTATTCATGTCGAGCGACACATATCCGTTGTAACGGAGGAAAATCTTTTCGGGATCGAAGAAGTCGTATTGCAGACGTATGGTGGGCAATACACGATAAGATTTGGTGTTGTTCTTGGCAAGACGTCCTACGGCAACGGGGTTTTTCAGGTTTTTCTGGCTGTTGCTCATCGACGAGTTGCTCAGTATGTTGTAATACTCATCGGTATCTGCTCCGTCGTCGGTCTGACGATAGATGCTGAGGTTGGGCATTTTCTTGTAGGCGATGTTGAGCAACGACTCGTAGTTCTGGTCGTTGTCGCCATAGGTGAATTGGAATTCCGAACGTACCAACATACGATCGCTGATGTAGTAGTCGAGTTGGGCGCGGGTGCTGTAGCGATCGTATCGCTGACCAATCTGCGTACCGGTGCGGGTATAGTATCCGCCCGAAATGTAGAATGTGGCACGGTCGCCACCACCTTGCACGGTGAGGTAGTGGTCGTGAGTCCAACCTTTCTGCGTCACGACATCTACCCAGTCGGTATTGTTGTTATACATCTGGTATTCCGACCATTGGTTGTCGTATTGGAACTCTTTGAAGTCGTAATCGTTGTGGCTGCTGTTACCGGTGAGCTGTGTCATATTGAAATAGCTCTGCTTCATCATCATAGAGAAGTCATCACCGTTGAGCAGTTTATAGCCGCTGGGCTGTGTGGCACCGGTGAGTTTGTAGCTGTAGGTGATGCGCGTCTTGCCCGACGAACCGCGTTTGGTCTTGATCATGATTACACCGTTGGCACCCTTTGAACCCCACATAGCAGTAGAGGCGGCGTCTTTCAACACGGTGATTTCGAGAATGTCTTCCACGTTTACGTTCAAGAGGTCGGCATATTGGTCGTCGGTGGCCGAGTCGAAGTTGAAGTTACTGGTCTCGGTGCTCTCGAAAGGAATATCATTGACTACGATGAGGGGTTCGGCGTTACCGAGAATGGTAGATGTACCGCGGATACGCATCTGTCCGCTTTGTCCGGGTGTACCGCTACCTACGATGTCGAGACCGGCGATACGGCCTTGCAACGCCTCGTCGGCCGATGGTACGGAAATACCCTCCATCTCCTCCATGCTGAACGAGCTGATAGCCATCGAGAGCTCACGGCGATCGATGTTGAAGCTACCGTCGGCCGATTCGCGATTGGCGGTGATCACGGTCTCTTTCAGCGCCACGGAGGTCTCTTCGAGTTTTATGTCGAATTTGCGTGTGGAGCCTATTTTTACGGTCTGCGTGGTATATCCCATGAACGAGAAACGCAGTTGGTTCTTATCACTCTTTATGCGCAGGGCAAAGTCGCCCTCGGTATTGGTGGTTGTACCGCCCATGACACGATTTTCGCTGTCAATTTCCACGACCGTACAGCCTATAATACCTCCATATTGATCCGAAACACGGCCGGTTACCATTGTTTGGGCATACGCTTGTAGCGAGGCCAGCAACAGTAAGGCAATACCAAATATTTTTTTCATGTTTATAGTGGGGTTTACAATTCGGGTTTACATTCAGGTTAATATTCACCGTTGAGGTAGTTTTCCAAGTCGTTGTAGAGGTCGGTATGCCATTGCGACGAGGGTTCTTCGTACCACAATATATTGTCGATTTGGTGTGTCACGGTGCAACTGTAGCTCTCGATGGTGGTGGCCGCGCCTATGTTGGGGCTGAGCGTGCTACCCGAGGAGTTGTTCACTCTTATATCGCGACCGATGAGGTTGTAACGTCCCTCTTGTGTCGATACGTTGGCTTCGCCACCGATGTAGTCGCGCACGGTAAGGTTGGCGCCGGTGTTGGTCACAAACAGGGGATAGAACAGCTTCGTCTCGTTGTCGATAGTCTCGGTGAGGTATTCTTTATCGGTCTCTTTGGTACCTTTGATGAATACGCTGTTGTCTTGTATGTGGTAACGAATGAAGCGACGCAACTTGTTTACGGCTATTTGGTAGAGCGAGTCGATGTGCGTTTCCTGTCCGTCGGCGGTCTGCTCGTAGAGGTCTTGCAGCTCCTCGGGGGTGGGAATGTAATGCTTGTTCATGGCATCTTGCAACAACTCGTTGGTGGGTATGTAGAGCGTGTAGTCGTATTGTTGCAAGAAGGTGATGTAGGGGGCCATCGGTATAATCGACGAGGTGGCCGAGCTACTGAATATGCTGCAAGCGTTGCACAGTCGCAAGAATTCGTAGAAAGGACTGTCGGAGTTGATAATATTGTTGTTGTCGCTTTGGTTCAGATTCTGGTAAGTCGATGTGTAGGTATTTTGCAACAATCCGTTTATGATGTAGGATTTTCCATTGGTCTTTTCCGACGCGTCGAGAATGGTCACCGGTGTCTCGGTGGTGTTGCCGGCACCGTTTACCATATCGGCAGTGACGCGCAACGGCATATAACCCATGGTTACGAAGTATTCTTGGCCATCGGCAATGGCATTCTCGAAGGCTTCGTTGCTTTCGACCACGAGGGTGTGGGTACGCATGATGTCGTTCAGACGGTTTTTGATGACTTTGGCGTCGGTAACGGTGCTTATGGAGTCACCGCTGTGGATATTGTACACGGCAGCGTTGATAGAGCCCGAGGGTGATAAGAAGAATCGCCAGTAGGCTTGTTGGTCGCTGTTTTTACCCATCGATACGGGATCGACGTAGTAGTTCATGTAGGCGTCGGGGGTGATGAAGAATTGGTAGCAACTGAGCAGTGAACGCAGGTAGTACATAAATTGGGTGTGGCTGTCGTTCATGGCTATGTTGAAGATGCGGTTGCCCTGGTCTATCTTGGCGGGGCCCATTACCGAACGGTAGTCGAGCGGGGGCAACACCTTGTTTATCACATATATCATACCATTGCGGGCCACATATTTACCCACGATGTCCTCTTTAGTTACGTTCATCTCATAACCGGCTTCGTCTTTCATGATGTCGAAGTTGTGCGGCAGAGAGCCGAGGAACGAGTATAATTGGTGGTTTTTCACAAAGTCGGCCACGATGTTGTCGGGCACGTTCTCCCAGCTGCCAAAACTCTTGTAGAGATCGGCGCCTTCACCGGTCTCGCTGAAATAGTCGTTGATGGCGTCGTTGGTGGGAACGAACATCACGCCCATATCGCCTTGATAGGCCGGTTCGGTGGAGTTGGCGTTACGTACCGCACTTTGATAGGCGTTCCAGGCAGGATCGAAGTAGAGACAGGCGTTACTCTTGTCGTTGTTTTTGTCATCGACGAGCAGGGCGCCGTAGATATTCTGGGTGCGGTTTGACTTGTTCTCGCCATGCTCATTGAAGTAGCGCAAGGTGTAGATGGTAGGCATCGTGGCGGTGGGGTTGCTATAGATTACCGGCATGGCAAAGCGGTTCATCAACTTGCGGAATCGGCTCACGTTGTCGGTCGTATTGATATACCCGGCCATGGTTTCGGGCGGGAGTATCAGTCCCTCGAGCTCGTGCAGATAACCATTTTTGCAAGTGATGTCTTGTTTTACGATTTTGTTGCTGTAGAGTGCGGCGCTCGACATCGATACCTCACCGTCGGTAATGAAATCGATGTCGTCGGCGGTGACACCGAGCTCTTTCATCACATCGGGGAAGAACTGGGTAAGCGTGGTGGTCGTAGCGTCTTGTAACAGATATACGGTGTCATCTTCGAGGGCTTCGAAATAGGGGTTGCCTTCGAAGGTGAGCATCAATTCGTCTTTGGTCACTATCGGCAGGGTATCGGTGGTATTGAAATAGGTAGAGCGACGCAATACCGTACCGCTGATGTCGCCGTGGCACAATCGCTCTATGAGCTGGGCGTTACTGATACGTCCGAGGCTGATGAACATCTGTTTCAGCGTGGGCGACATTTCTTCGTAGCAAGTAGGCCCTTCACCTTTTTGCCGGTTGCTCTCGAAATAGGCGTCGAAAGCCTCGTCGCGGGTGAAGAACAGTGTATTGGAGCCGGTGCGACGCATTATCTCGGTCATACCGCAGTCGTCGATGAGGCGGGTGTAGTATTCACAGTCGCCACGACCTTTGAGGTAGTCGTAAATGTTCTCGCCCAACCAGTCGGGTTGGTTGTTTTCCAATTCGTCGAATTTGTCGGTACAAGCCGTGAATGTGGCGAGTGTACCGGCAAACAGAGCCATTGACAGGTATTTATATAGTTTCATAGTATGATTGTTTTCTGTCGATTATTAGTGTTGGTCTTCGTCTTCGATGAGGTCGGTGGGTATAAACTCTATGTAGTCGAGTTCGTAGCTACCGGCACGCATGGCCACGAGGCGCAGGTCATGAGGCCCGTCCTCGGTCCAGTTGAATATACCGAGTATGCGACGCAGACGCACATCTACGTTACGGGCGGTGAGGTTGTCGCCATAGCCCAATTGGTAATAGTTCCACCCTACATAGCTGTTGGGCGCTTTCATATAGCCGTGGTTACGCAGGTTTTTGTCGTTTTCGAAGCCATAGGGGTCCTCTTCGCTCTCGCCCATACCGGCGAAACGACTGCTGCCGGACTCTTGAATGGCCTGCCAGTCTTGAATCCAACCGGTATCTCCATTATAGGCCGATACGCGGGTGTCAATGGGGATACCGCAGGGGATTCCGTCGATATATACCTGCACTACTGCACCTGCTGATGTGTTTACACAATAGCCGAGGCGTACTTCGTATGTACCTTTGGGAAGAGGTCCCACTTTAATGGTAAAGTCGAAATTACCCGAGAGAGTTATGTGGTCGTCCATTAAGTAATCATGAGGGGTACGACCTTCATACATCATATAGGTGTTGCTATTGGAGGTAAATTTTATATTTTTAAAATATCCATCAGGAGCCGAGGTGTGAAACCAGTTGTATCCTTTGTCTCCGTCGTAGAAGAATCCATTGTTTACCCCCTCGCCCATATATACCCTGAAGTCGGTGCGTATGCGGCTGTGAAATACCTCGGCCTTGGTCTTTTGATCGAATACGAGCATATTGTTGATGCCGTGCAATACGCCGTTTTGGCAATATTGGTCGCTCTCACCTTCGAGCAGGCGGATTATGGGGCTTCCGTTTATCTCATCGACCATAGCCATATTACCATATTGCGGGTCATAGGGAGAGTAGGGACAATTGAGTACGGGGATACCTTTCGATGAGTTTTCGTCAAAGTCGGTAGTGTTGATGTTATCGACGGTGAGTAGCGTGTTGGGTTGCATGGGCACGTAGTAGTTATTTACGCGATACGTTTCGTCACATATCTGGTCGCGCCATGTGTGCCATGAGAGAGTTGATACAAAGTTTTTATTTATGACGAGTTTTGTTTTGGAACGTTGTACGTCGAGTATATGATAACCGACAAACTTGCGTAAGCTGTTTTCGGGGTGGGTTTCGTCTTTGATGTCGGCACCTTCGGGATATACGCGTTTGGCGTATTCGCGCAGGTCGTCGAGAGAGGTAATACCTTCGCGCAGAGCCATGATACTATCGGGCTCGGCAAATATGGTATAGAGGAATTTTTTGCCCGATGGCCAGGCGTAATATCCGGTTGTAGATTGGTGTAGAGTGCTTCCGTTGGGAAGGTCATTTGTGGGAATTTCATAGCCGGGGTCGTCGATTACGAGCATCGAGTCGCGCCAGCCTGTGGCGATAAGGGCCTCGCCAAATATTTTGTATTTTTCTTTCGAGGCGATAAAGTCGGGCAACAGGTCGTTGTTGCCTTCGAGTACACGATCGACGATGTGTATCACACCGTTGAGTGCTTCGTTGTTGGGACTGATGATGTCGGCATAGTTCTCACCGTTTTTGATACTCCAGTTTCCTGCACCGGCTCGCACGGTTGCCGTGAGATAGCGACCTACCATGTTCTGTGCGGGGAATGAGCCTTCGGGGAAATCTTCGGTGAGATATATACCGGCGGCGGTGGCTTCACCGTCGATAAAGTGATAATAAACCATTTCGCGCACCGTGGCCGAGTCCATCTCTTCGAGTGTCATGCCTTTGGCGGCGTACCATTCATGCATTGCGTCGTCGGTAGGGACGAAGCAGGTGTATTTGCCATAAGACTCCAAGAGGGCATAGACGCCGGTCTGTTTCATGGCTTTCTCGAACTCGGAGAGACGTCCTTGTCCCGAGATAAAGGAGGCTGCCATTTCGCCCTCGAAGGTGCGGTAATTGTCGCCTATATCGTCCGAATCCATACAACTATAAAGACTGCTGCCACAAAGTGTCAGCAACAAACTTGCGCCGAATGTTCTCAATAGATTCTTCATGTGTGAGATAGTGTTTTGTTTTTGAAAAAGATGAAGAAGTAGGCGGATTGTTCCGCCTACTTCTATCTGTGGGGAAGGTTATTATTTGATAACTTTTTTCACGTCGCAGGTACCGTCGGTGTAAACCACTTTCACGATGTTTACGCCTTGGGTGTACTCGGGCAATATGTTACCGGTGATAGAGTAGATAACGGTTTCTACTACCTCTTTGTCGGTGGTCGCCGATTTGATGGCAGAAGTTGTCTCATTTATTTCCATTGTTTCGGTAGGAATGGCATCGAGCGAGTCGTAGAAACGTATCCAGTCGATATATACAGCGTCTTTATCGCTCGAAACATTCTTCCATGAGAGGTATTGAGCGCAGGCTTTGCGGTCGCCATAGGGAATACCACATTCGAGGAGGTCCCAAACGTAAACGTCGCCGCGTTTTTCGAGCAGATTGTCAAGATTTGCATTGGGCTCTTCTATGCCTTTGAGTACGAAGAATACCATACCGCCAAATTCGAGAGCCTCGTTATTGGTTTTGAACTTCATGGCGAAGTAACGGTTGATACCCGAGTTGAGGTTGATGGCGTAGAGCGAGTCGCAAAGTTGGTTGGGTTGCGGTACGCGGTTGGCAGCCGAGGTATAAGCACCGTGTTCACGCATGATGGCAAGGGTAATGCCGCCGTTTACGTAATCGGTAGTGGTAATACTGTTGTTGAGAGTGTCGGTATGAATATCGTCCACTTCGGCCGCATAGTTTACACGTAAGCAACTGAGAGGTTGTCCGTCGGTGGTAGCGTGCTCCTTATTGATCTGGAGTATATTTCCGAGACGCCAGCCACTGGTTGACCAGCCTTCGGCATAAGGAATGGTGGCACGTGCGGTGGCGATGGCTTTGGCATCGGCGTCCCATTCAAACATTTCGAACGAAGCTTTGTAAGCAGGTTCGAGGGCCATTTCTATTTCGCCGTTGAATTCCCAAGCACTACCCTCACCGCTGGTCATGGGGTGTGTCTCGCTGTTGTGGTCGTTGGGATCGTAAGCGTCGGCGGGAGCGAGGTAGAAGAGGTAGTCGGCGAGTTCGTCATATTCTTCTACAGTAGGAATCTCTTCGATGGCGGTGAAGAGTCCGTTTTCGCTGTCGAAGTAGTAGTAATATTTACCACACTTGATGTCGAAACCGGGATTGTCTTCTTGTCCGCGGTTACCGAAGGTGAGAGCGGCTTTGTTGCCGGCTTGGGAAGCATCTACCATGAGCAGGGTTCCGTCGCTGGCTTGTACGAGTATGGTGCTTGCGTCTTTGAGGTTGTAAGCGGTCTGTCCGTTGCTTATACCGGCTTCGGTGAAGTAGAAGTTAACCGCGTTCACATCTTCCACGGCGGTAAGGCGATAACCGGTGTAGTTACCGATGGTTACGGGCTCAGACTCGATACCGAGGGCCATACCGGTGAGGAAGTAGAATTTGTTCATCTTATCGGTTACTTTATAAGAAATAGCGGTAGTGAATTCCTCTTTGGCGGCTGTGAGAGCAGCGACTTGAGTCTCGTAGTCGGCACCGGTCGATGCGGGATTGTTATATACGGCGAGAGCTGCATCGTAAGCGTTTTGCAGAATGTTGAGCTTATCCGAGAATTTGTAAGCGGCGATGAAGTTTTGTGCCTCGTAGAGAGCTGCGTTCAATACCGGTTTGTTGGGATCTACCGTGGGACCGTCACCCCAGTTGTTTTCGGCGTTGAGGGTGGCATCGAAAGCTTCCATCGACTCGAATGTTTTCACCCATTTACAGAGGGTATAAGGCATTTGATCTTTGGTCTTTACATGAGCCACGCTGTCGGCATCATACCACAAGGTGTCGGCATATACATTAATCCAAGACATAAAGTCGAGCGCACGTAACGTAATATCCATGGTATCGAGCATACATACGGGGGCGTTTGCCGAGTCGCCGGGAGTAGCACATACTTTAGAGAAGTCGATGGCTACGAGTACATTGGCTTTTTCGTCGATTGATTTGTCGAGATATACGCAGTGCCAAATAGAGTCTTTTTTACCGGTGTATGTCACGTTATCGGCTACACGATAAAAGTCATGCCCCGAATTTTTGTTTTTACAGAAATAAACCGTATCGCGACCATCGGCACCTTTTACAGCAGGATTGGTCACGATGAAACGATTACGACCATTATTGTCGAGACCATTTAGGGGAACTTTTGTTTTATCCAAGAATTTGAATTCCGGTTCCCAGTAAGCTTTTTCTACATTGGTGGTGTCGCAACCTTCATTGTTATAAGGTATAGATACTTTGAATGCCAATACAGGGTATTTTTTCGTAATGGTGAAAACTCCTGCATCTTTTACTTTTTCTTTGAACCCTACAGAAGATCGGTGATTGTAACCGCCTTCGGCTTCTTTGTAACTGGTCTCGTTGGCTCCGAGTATCAGTTTAACATACTGCATATCCTCTGTGTAAGATACCTCGGGGTGCCATTTTTTGTCAAATTTTTTACCATTACCTCCTACAGTGAGGATGTCTTCGGCCTGCATTTGTGTTGGTGTATAGTTGTAATAACCATCGACACCGTGCACAGGATCTTGTGCAAACACGCTACCACACGCCATAGTGAGTGCAATAGCAAAAGATGTAATCTTTTTCATGTGTACTTTGATTTTGGGGTTTGTAATATAGTTTTTATCTCGTTTTATAGTTTGTTTCTTGTTTTAGTATAAATGACTCCTCCACTATTTATAGGGGAGGTGGCTGTAAGCCGGAGGGGTTGGAGCGAAGCGACGTAACCATTGGTTACAATCTCGGCGACTATGTCGCCAACCCCTTCCCCCGCTGGGTGCTTCCCCTATAAACAGGGGAAGAGCTTTTTTTTGTTAGGGCGACAAGGTGTATTGTTCGTCTCTTTCTACACACACGATGATTAGTGTGGGTGTAAGCTATCACCATGGAGCTTTCCCGGGCCTTTTTATATGTGAATACGAATATTCGTATGGGTTCTACTTAATTTGTTTTTATTTTTTAATATTTATTTTGATTGTCTCGATGCCGTCGGGCGATGAGACTTGCACCAAATAGACCCCGTCGGCGGGGAGCTGTATTGCCGGAGTGCTCTGTGCCACAACGATATTCCCGGTGGTGTTATACACATACACAGTGGCGTCGGAGGGCATATCGATGAGGGTGAGCGTGTGTCCGGCGATGGTGTAGCGTATATCGGTGGCTTGCGGGGTGATATTGGTAATCGACGATACGGGATAGAGCGTTTGCAACTCCTCGACACTGCGGAAAGTGCGTACCCAGTAGAGTGCGGTGGGTGCGGACGAGGCGGAGGGCACGGTCTCGCGTATTTGCAGGGCCGATACGGTGAGTATGCTGTCGGCCGGTACTTGGGCCTTGATGCCGGTGGCATTACCGAAACCGGTGCTCAGCAGGTCGTAGTAGTAAATGTCTTCACCCACCTTGCCGGTGTATTTCTCGGTGCCGTTGCCAAAGGAGTAGGTGGGGTTGTTGAGACGCATGGTGGCACCCTCGGGACGTTTCATGCAGAAGGCGAGAATGGGGTAGTTGCCACCGTGGAGCGTGCAGGCTGTGTTGCGACGAAAGTAGGCCTGTTTGCTGCTACTGTATGATGCGACTAAAGCGCCATCTTCGATGACGCCTGTGCCTTGTCCCGTAACTTCCCATAACGCATCGTCGGCTCGTAGGAAAGTGTCGTGTATATATCCCCACTCGAAGACGAGTGAGTCGGTATATTGCGTGATACCATTGCCTGTATCGTATCGCAACCAATAGTAGTATTTAGGTGTTTTCACATCGACGGTCTTGTCGCTATGGGCAAGCCCGGTTTTCCCCTCGACCAAAACTTGCGCTTCGGCGAGGTAGGGGGTGGTGCCGCGCAATATATCGGCCTTGTCGATGTCGAAGCCGGTGGAGTACCAACTGAGATAGCAGTAGGGTACGTCGTCGCTCCGAGGTTCGATGGAGGCATATACCTCCTTGTCGTTGTTTTCCTCGATGCGAATGTTGCTTATCTGTAATCCCTCGCCACTCTCTATGGCGCTGAGGCGTAATACCACGGCGCCGGCGTTGATGTCGAGCACACACAGACGGGCGGTGGTGAGTTCGCTGCCGGCCGGCAGGGTGCCTTCGGCGGCTTCGTAGCCATCGACAGCGGCGGCAAGTGTTACCTCGCTGTCGGCTTTATAGGTAATCACCACGTCGTATTTGCTGGTCTTGTCGATGGCAAGGGTGTAGTGCAGCCATTCGCCATCTTCTACATCGGTTACTACATATTTGTCGCCGACTTGAGCTATTTCTACGGCACCATCGGTGCGGTATATGGTAGAGCGGGTGGTACCTACGTTGTGATAGGTGTGGCCCTCGGCATCTTCGTTGTAGCAATAGTAGTCATAATCGACGGCGGCAATGTCGCAAGGTACTTTGTGAATACCCGATACGCGTTCGCCCGATGCGAAAGTCACGGGGTCGCCGGCCATCCACAGGGTACGGCGTTTCGAGAGGGTACCCCAGCCGGTCCATTCGTAGTACCAGTTGGGCTCCACACCAGCTCCTTCGTATCCGTAATTGTCGATGAGATAATCACGATAGCGTTTGAGCCATTTGTAATCGTCGGCAGGCAGTCCGGCGCGTATGGCGTAGTGAGCCAATGCCGCTTCACGGTTTCCGCCTATACCGGCTGCATCACCTCTACTATCGGGTGATACGTTGATGGACTCCCACCGACCGGTACGGTGTTTTACTTGCAGGAACAATCCGTTTTCAAAAGTGGCTTCGCTCTCGTCTTTGGTAAATCCGGTGGGTTCCCACGGTGAGAGTTGGTCGGGATAGGTTTTGATACTGCTGAGGTTGTAGCGGTATGCCCATTCGAGGCCTTTGAGTATGCGGTTGTCGAGTACGCTGAAGAGCGAGTCGCCTTGGTTCCATGCAATTTCGGCTATGGCTACGTAGTTGTGTACGCCGGCAAGGACGTGTCCTTGGTCACGACAAGCCTCAGAACATTGACCATTGGCATGTATATACCACTGTAATTGTTCATCGTAACCATAATCTTCTATGGTGTTTTCTCTTCCGCGTAATTGATAATCATATTTATAATCGGAAGTGGCTGTAGGCTCACTGCTCACGATGGGCGGGCCCGGAGTGTAGGGCAGGTCATCGGGGCGGTGGGGCAGGTCGAGCAGGTAGCGGTAGGCGCGATCGTAAATGGTATCGTTGTCGAGATATATACCCATGGCCATAAGTCCGCGCATGGCAAAGAGGCCTTGGTTGCCGAAACGGCCGGGGTCGCCGTTGAAGATATTCCAATAGATGGTAATACCGTTTTGGCTGTCGTCTGAACTCGAATATTTTTCGTAAAGATTCTCTTTTGTCGTGTAATAGGGGTATACAAGCATATCTTTGAAGCGTTGCTGATCCTCGGCTTTCCACCCGGGATAGTCGCGCATGAGCTCGGCGGCATCGATGAGCAGGTATATTTTACCGTTATCAAGCGGACCGGTACCGCGTGCGCTGGTATTGGTATAATAGGAATTGGCATTAAGGTATCCGACTGCTTTCTTGGCATAAGCTTCGTCACCGGTGAGGTGCCACAAAAGAGCCAAGTCGAGTGCGCGACGACCATCAGCACCGATGGTGCCGTTGAACTTACCCTCGGCAATTTGTGTACCGCGATTGGGTAGAGAGGTGCCCAAATCGCTGTATTTTGACGCTTTCAGCTTGAGAAAAGTCCCGTAAAAAGGTTCCTGCTTGGCGGCAATCATGGCTTTCATACGATCGATATCGCCCTGTGTGTAGGTGATACCGGGGTGGGTAAACTTCCGCTGAGCTTGTGTGGCGGGCGACATTACGGTCATAGCCAACAGTAGAATGTAAACGAGCTTTTTCATATTGGTGGTTTTTAATGTTTTTCTATGGGTAAGCAAATATACATATTAAATGCATTGTTGCATATAGGCACGCATCTCTTTATTACCGATGAACAGGTGATTTTCCACAGTCCGTGTCGAAAGATTGAGCGTTTCGGAGATTTCCTTGGCCGATTTGTCTTCGAAATATCTCATTATATATATAGTGCGTCGTTGTTGCGGCATCTGTGTGAGACGGCGATGGGCGTGCTCTATGATGTCGCGGTTCATTACATCGTGTTCGAGATTGTAGGGCGTCTCGTTCTCGATTTCGGAAATGATGTGAGCCGAAATCTCTTGATGGCGATAGAGCCGACGCATATAGTCGATAACGATGTTGCGCGCGATGGTGAAAATCATGCTCTGTATTGTCTCCTTGCAGAGCATACGTTCATACTCCAACAGGCGCATGAAAACATCTTGCGTGAAGTCTTGCGCAATCTCTTCGTCGCTTGTCTTATATAATATGTACGCGCGAACTTTGGGTAAAAACTCGGTATAAGCCTCTTCGACTAATGATGTATTTGATGTTCTCATGACGCATAGATTTGAGGTTCACAATTACAAAGTAAGTCAAAAAGTATAAGAAAAAAGACAAAATAGGTAGTAAATGGGTTTCAGTTGGTTTGTTGAGATGTAAAATGACTTATATGTGGTGATTTTTAGCGTGTTAGGTATGTTATGTAGTGAGTCTCAAATTATTTTTGAGACTGATGATAGCTGTAATTTGTCTCAAAAAATGGTATAATTATTGCGAAATGGAGCTCTCGACGAACCAAAAAGAAACGGCGTTTTTTTTGATGTGCGATTTCTGTGAATATGAGGCTGTGTCAAAATTATCAGGTACCCCCAATTATTTCTTCTCTTTTTCTTGAGAGATGTACTCGCTGGGGGTGAGGCCGGTCTCTTTTTTGAAGTAACGGAAAAATGAGGCGCGAGAGCTGAATCCGCACAACTCGGCGAGGGCCGTGAGTGTGTATCTGGTGTATTCGTCGGTCTCGACCATGTGTTTGAACTCGCGGATGCGAAATTTATTGATGTAGTCGTAATAGTTGCTGTTGAGGTGCTGGCTGAAAAGGTACGAAAGCGTCTGTGCCGACGTGCCTATGGCAGTGGCCAAGTCGGCCAATTTCAGGTCGGGGCGGATATAGAGTCGTTGCTCGCTCATCACGGTGGTGAGTTTGGCGAGCAGAGCCTCTTTTTCGTCGATACCTATGTTGGTGGCTTTGTATTTTTCGCCACTCTCTTTGACGGGTTTTCGGTCGCCCGACGGACTTTCGATAACTATTTTCCACTTGCGAATACGAATACCTATCTTCTTTCCTATATAATATATAATGATAAAGGAGCAGATGAAAATAGCCGACAGGAATACCGAGTATTTGGTGTTTTGCGCCAAGGGTACATATACCGAGATGGAGGTCTGCGATGATTCGTCGCCGGGACGCATGACGATAAATTTGTGACGCCCCCACGAGGGACTGTAATAGGTAATATCGGTCTCGCCGGTAATCGTTTTCCAATCGTTGTCGGTGCCCTCTAACTTGACCATAAAGCGCGAATGTTCGGGGGCCGTGTAACAGAGGTCGGAAAGGCAGAAAGTGAGCGAGCCCGGTCGTTTGTCGAGTGTAATTTCCTGTCTGTCGGTGTGCGTGGGTGGTAATGAGAGGCCCATGGGTTGTCCGTCGATACGTAGGTCGGTAATCTGTATAGGGTATGGGGCGGTGTTTCGATGCCCGGAGAGGTTGTTTTTGAGCTGTAATAGTCCTTTCACGTTCCCAAACCATATATTTCCATTCTCGTCTTTTATGGGTTTGCATAGGGTGAATATGGGGCTGGGAATGCCGTCGGAAAAATTGTACGACGTGTATGTGCCGTCGCTCTCGTAGCGGTATATGCCGTTGTTGGTGCCTATCCACAAACGACCTTGCTCGTCCTCGATGATGCACTGCCCGTCTTTATCGACCAATGGTGAGTTGGGCGACAGATAGCGACGGAAATTGCGCAGGGAGAGGTCTGATACCGATATGGCGCCCTTATCGGGTATGAAGTAGAGGTGGTGAGAGTTGTCTTCGTATATGGAGCGTATTTTCTCACGATGAAAAAACTCATCGGGGAATATGTCGGTGCGCAATCGTTGTGCGGTAGAGTCCCATATACACATTCCGGTCTCGGTGCAAATCCAACCTTTACCCTTCGAGTCGAAGAATATCTCATATACGGTTCCGGTGGGCAGGTGTGAGTTGCTCTCGTCGTATCGGGTGAGTTTCTTGTCGTAGTAACGATATAAGCCTATGTTGGTACCTATCCACAAGGCGCCGGTGGCATCGGGTTGTATGCAATATATTTGTCCCTTGGCAAGCTCGGTATCTTCGGGCATAAAGGGCGACAATTTCGATTTTCGTGCGTCGAAGGTGTACATACCGCCGCCGTATGTGCCGATATAGTATCGGTTTTGGTGGTGAAGTATGGAGAATACCATTTGAGCGTTGAGTTGCGACTTGTCGAAGAAACGTTTTTCGCCGGTGGCGTCGTTGGTGAAGAGCAACCCTTCGCGTGTGCCGATGAGCTTTTCATCGCCGTGTATGGCGGCGGCCCGTACTTTCATGCCTTTGGTAGCCGGGTAAGTTGTGAAAGTGTTGTTCTGGTATAGGGTGTAATCGAAACCCTCTTGGTAATATCCTATCCATATAAGATTGTCGCGATCGACAAGCAGGGAATATACGGCGTTGGAGGTGAGTGCCGACTCGTTGTCGGCCGAGTGTCGGAAAGATTGTATGATTTTGTTCTCGCGGGTGGAGATGAAATGTACGCCGTTACCGTCGGTACCGACATATAGCAGGTCTTTGCCGTCGGACGATAGCGCCGATATGACGTTGCACTCGACATTGAGGTAGCGCGAGAATTGTGCGGTAGGTATGTCGAACTGTACCAATCCGATGGTGGGTGTACCTATGTAGAGCGTGTTGCCTATACCGGTAATGCGGGTGAAACGTATCGCTTGGCCGTCGTAGAAATAGGAATTGGTCTTGCGGGTGGTAAGCGAGATGGAGTGTATGCCGTTCTCGGACGAGAGCCACAGTATATCATTGTGTATGTACAGGTCGGTGATGTGGTTGGTGGGATCGAGTTCGTTGGTATGAATGAGCAGATGCTCTATCTGAGAACCCTTGTAGATAAAAACGCCATTCTCCGTACCGATAAACAGCGCATCGTTGTGGTGGAGGAAACATTTCACGCCACAGTCGATTATCTCTTGCGCCAACCGCTCGAGCTTGTCAGTCTGTTTGTTGATGTGCCAAAGGCCACTACCATTACCCATCAGTATTCTGCCGCCGGATAATTCGGTGATGGCATTGACACGCTTTTGCACTTCGTTGGTACCGAGTACGGGGTAGTGCTTCACGTGACTGCCGTCGAAACAGTCGAGCGAATTACCCAATCCTAACCAAATCAGACCCGTGGAGTCTTTGTAGATGGTGTTTACCAATAGATCGGCCAATCCGTCGGATATGGATACGTTGCGAAACGTGTAGGCATGACAATAGCTGCTGCATATTGCCATACATAATATCCATATCAGAATTTTTTTCATGTGGTAGGCGTGTTTTTCATTCATAATCGGCTGTTCGAACCTTTTGTGATTAATCTTGTCTAAAGATGCGAACAAGCAGTTCCTTAATTATGGGTGTGACGTATCCTCGTGGTTTATCGCAAAGATAAAGAATTTTTTTTGAAATCTATTTATTCGTGTGGAAATAAATAGCGTAAGCGACGATTTTGGGTGTAAAAAATACAATAAAGGCGACTTTCGGGGTGAAAAGTCGCCTTTATTTCGGGTGTAAACGATATTTATACGATGTAGGTCTCTAACAATTTGCATGCGGGGGCAGGGGTAATGCTTATACCGGCAGTGGTAGCAGGCAATAGCAGTGTTTCGCCGGCTTGCAATGCTATACTTTCGGAGTCGGTGGAGATTTCGCACTTGCCTTCGAGTCCGATAAGCACGATAAATGAGTCTTTGTCGCTGTAATCGATATTGATGTCTCGGTCGAGTTTGTAGAGGTTGGTCGTGAAGTGTTCGCAGGTGGCGAGGTTTACCGATTGGTTGCATTTTCCCTCGTAGTGTGTGCGGTAGTCGGGTAGTACTGTGTAGTCGATTACTTCCTTGGCAAGCTCGGTGTGCAACTCGCGGGTATTGCCGTTGGCATCGCGACGGTCGAAGTCGAAGATGCGGTAGGTAATATCGGAGGTCTCCTGTATCTCGGCGAGGAATGTGCCGGCACCGATACTATGTATGCGTCCGGCCGGAAGAAAGAACACATCGCCGGGTTTCACGTTGTAGTCTTGTAGTACCTCGGTGATGGTAGAGTCGGCAACCTTTGCAGCATACTGTTCGGGGGTGACGGCTTGCGAGAAACCCGAGCGAAGGTGCGCGTCGGGGGTGGTATCTACGATATACCACATCTCGGTTTTACCTCGTTTGCCATGCTTGGCCATGGCTTGCTCGTCGTTGGGGTGTACTTGTATGGAGAGGTCATCGCGCGCGTCGATAAACTTTATGAGCAGGGGGAATGTGTCGCCGAAGCGGGCATAATTGGCCTTTCCTATCAGGCTCTCCTTCATCTCTTGCAATAGTTGTGTGATGGTTTTTCCCCGGTCGTCGCCGTTGGCAATGACCGACTCGTCACCTTTTACACCCGAGAGCTCCCAGCTTTCGCCTACGTGGGTAAGGTCGGTGTGTAAATGCTTGAATGGGGCGATGCTGTCACCGCCCCATATCGTTTGTTTCAATATCGGATTGAATTTCCACATAAATAAGATGTTTAATCGACTCTATGATTAAGCTTCCCAACCCAATGCGCTTGCGCCCAATACGGCGGCATCGGTATCTTTCATAGCCGAGGCGAGAAGTTTGGTCTTGCCTTTGAATATATTCAACATATTGGCTTCCATGGCCTCCTCTATGGGCTTGAAGATGTAATCGCCGGCTTTGGCGAGGCCTCCGAAGAGAATTATTGCCTCGGGGCTGGAGAATACGACAAAGTTGGCAAAAGCCTTGCCGAGCAGTTCGCCGGTCTGTCTGAAGATGTCCAAGGCTACAGCATCGCCTTTTACGGCGGCATCGTACAAGTCTTTTGATGTAAGCGAGTCTATGGGTATTTCGCGCAACAGGCTCGGTTTGTCAGTGGTTTCCATTATCTCTTTGGCGGTGCGGGCTATACCGGTGGCGGAGCAATAGGCCTCGAGGCAACCTTTGCGACCACAACCGCAAGAACGTCCGTTCTCGTGTACGATGACGTGGCCCAATTCGCCGGCAAAACCATCTTTGCCATATACCATTTTACCGTCGATTACGATGCCGCTACCCACGCCGGTGCCGAGGGTTATCATGATGAAGTGTTTCATACCCTTGGCGGCGCCGTAGGTCATTTCGCCGATAGCGGCGGCGTTGGCGTCGTTGGTGAGGGCAACGGGGAATCCCAGCTTGTCTTGCAACATTTGAGCGAGGGGTATTACACCTTTCCAGCGCAGGTTGGGGGCGTGCTCTATCGTACCGCGATAGAAGTTCCCGTTGGGCGCTCCTACACCCATACCTCTTATCTTGTCGGTCCCGCCTACGGATTCGATGAGGGGTTTCAGATGTTCGCAGATGGCGTCGATGTAATCTTCTATTTTTTCGTAATCGCGGGTTTTGATAGCGTCGCTACCCAGAATTTCACCGCGAGCGTTCACAATACCGAATACGGTGTTGGTGCCGCCTATGTCCATGCCCACTGCATAGGGCTTCTCTTGTGTTGTATTCATATATATAATAAATTAATGGGTTTTCGATACTTTCACGCCGAAAGCGCAATAGGTGAGATAGACGACACATACCAGTATGACTAATATGCCTCCAACGATACCTATGTTGTCGGTAGCGGCTCCGATGGCGGGTGTTACCGCGCCACCACCGGCTACGGCGGTTATCATCAGGCCCGATATGAGGTTGGCTTTGTCGGGTTGCGCGCTCACGGCCATCGAATAGATGATGGGGAATATGCAAGAGCAGAGGAAGCCCACCGCACCTATACATATAAGATTGATAATTTCGGTCTCGATAAAGGCGAGAACCAATATGGCGGCTATACATGCCACGATATTGATGCGGAAATATTTGATATCGGAAATTTTGGTCATGAGGAATACACCGATGAACGCGCCGATGGTACGGCTCAGGAAATAGACTTGCGGGGCTATGCCGGCCTCTTCTTTGGTCCAGTCGAAACGGGCGGCCATCACTTTGGAACTGATGAAGTTGGTGGCTACATCTACGCCTACGACGAAAAATATACCCAAGAACAGCAATAAAATGGTTTTGTTTTTCAAGAGGGAGAGGGTTTTGCCTACGGTGGCTTGTTCGGTGCTGTTGTCGATGTGTTCACGCTCGATGGGGGTGAGCATCAACCACAAGCCCGACGCCAAAGTGATGGCACCCAGAATGGGGAAACAGTAATACCACAGCTGCTCATCACCCTTGCCAAAGTAGGTCACGGCGAACATTACGATGTAGGGGCCTACAAGCGAGGATATGGCTTTTACTACTTGCCCGGCCGTGAGACTACTGGTCAGTAGTTTCTGGTCGGTAACTACGTTGCTGAGTAGCGGGTTGAGCGATACCTGCAATATGGCATTGCCTATACCGAGCAGGGCGTATGCAAGCATACAAGTAATACTGTTATAAGATAGGAGGGGGATAATCATACCGGCGACCGTGATGGCCATGCTTAGTAATACCATGTTTTTACGACCGAATCGGTTCATTTGTATGCCGACGGGGATACCGAGGAATAAAAACCATACAAATACCATGGAGGGTATAAGTCCGGTCATGGTATTTGACCAGCCGAATGCGTCTTGAGCATAGTCGGATGAGATGCCTACGATGTCGCAAAATCCCATTACGAAAAAGCCGAATAGGACGGGTAGAATTTTAGTTACAGAATTATTTTTCATACGGACATTGTTTTGTGCCTGTATTCATTATAACAACACAGGCGGGTGAATATATTGTAAGAAGTACGTATGACGCGTGGTGTAATACTCAATCGCAATTGTTTTTTTTGATAGAAGCTGTGTTTCTTCGGTGTAAAGATAATAAGTTTGTGCGAATGTCGGCTGTGAAATTGACTTTTTTTTGAATGATAATTTCTTGTAGTACTTTTATCGGCTCTTTGGCATATATGAATACTAGGTGTGGCGGAGTTTTTGAAGGGGCTCTAAGAGGGGGATTTTCGGTATGGTGTGGAAATTATAAAAAAAGCGGCAAAAAAAGTATGTTATATAACATACGTGGTGCTCAGGGAGTTGTGTGTTTTGGTGAAAAATTTTTGAAAAAAAGTTTGAAAAATATTTGGTGGGAATAGTAAAAGGCTCTATCTTTGCACCCGCTTTCCCGATAGAACGGGGCCCGCGAGCGAGTGGGAGATAAGCGAAAGATCTTTGAGGAAATGACAGACAAA
>JAFTRN010000012.1 GCA_017462265.1 Coprobacter sp.
TATCACCGAGGTGCACCACAAATTCAGATTGAGCGCTTCCCGCTCATCGAAATTACAATCGTAACCGAGGGCACGCTATCGCTAAGCCCTCGGCTACTCAAATTCGGCCCATTCGGGCAGATATTGTGATATACTAATCGACTACCTAACGGCAATCTTTTTATAACACAAACTCAAGCCCCTCTTTTTATTTTATCGCATAAATTATCTTAAATCATAGATTTCTGAAGATTTTTAAAATCTTTATCGGACACCAATAATTTAGAGGCTGTGTGAATATGGTTTTGTGGAAACTTCTTGCTACAAACGGCCGTTTTTCATCTCTACTTCGAGGTGAGTGAGGGCGCGAATGCCGGGTATTGCTGCCAAGGGGTAGAAAGCCGGCTGGAACAGCTGAGGCAGGAAGGGCATGGCGATGAGGGTGGCGATGGTGGCGAGTAGTACTATCGACATGAGGCGGTTGGTAATCATCTTGCGAGGGGCGGCAATGAGCGAGAGCATGACGAGCCACAGCAGGGGGTGGCACCACAGCGCGGTGTAGTTGGGCGATGTGGCGGGGTGTGTCGATATGAATATGAGGAAAAAGAGTACGGCGCCGAAGAGCCCATACAGGCCGCATATCGCAATATCGATGAGCCTGAATTGCTTGCCGCGACGGTACTCCCATACCGAAACAGCGATGACCGCGATGAGTAGCAGATAAAAGACCACGGTGGGGGTAAACGGGGTGGGGGCGACGGGTTGTCGGCTTCCGCCCGAGTGCGATTGTGTGATGCCGGTAAGTGCTCTTTTCTCGCCATCGGCAGTGGTGATTGTGGCGTCGTCGAAAGCTTGCATCAGCAGGTGGGGCAGGAACATCTGTTCGCGGTAGGTGGCGGGGTGGTCGAGGGGGGCGCCCAGGGCCAGGTCGATGCCGAAAGTGAGCCAAGGGTGGCCGGCCGTGCATCGGTGTATGAGTTCGCGGAAGGTGACTGCCGTCGTGTCGCTACGGTCGTAGGTGAGGTTGTCGGTCAGCGCCTCCTCTATTTTATCACGGGGGCGGGTGGCGCAGTTGTCGTAGAAAAAGTTATAACGATAGATACGATTTTCGGGCCGCATATTCTCGTCGAGCGCGCGAAGCAGTCGCTCGGTCTCTTCAAGGGTGAGGTTTAGTGGTTGCTCATATACGGTGCTTCCTCGCCATATATAGCTGTTTACAAATGATTTGTAATCGATTGCACCGATGCTGTAATCGGTCTCGCCCTTTACAAATCGATAGAGGAAATGGGGCGCGCTGAAGTCGAACAGACCGTAGTGGTACACGATGTCGAGGTGACGAGCCGGGTTGTTACCGGCCATTCGCACCCGTATGCCGGTGTGGCCGAAAAGTTCGTAGGTCATATCGCCGGGGGCGGCGGTGAGCAGTGATACTTGCGGAGTGTGGTCTGTGGCGTGTATCGATGTGAGGCCGGTGGTGATTATAAATAATAAGATATATAGTCGTTTCATGTTTTGAGGTCGAAAATATTTCAGCCCATAAAAGTACATATTTTCTCCGATACAGGCCGTCATCGGTGCCCGATTTTTTGATTTTTGGAAAAATATAAAGCTATTATTTGCCGATTTCTGCAAAAAGGCCTACTTTTGAAAGCGAAATTAAATCGAAAAAAACTTCTCAAAACAATCATCGTATATGGAAAAAATCCGTGTTTCTTACGAGAAAGCTCTCACCGAGGAGCAAATCAGTTCGGTTGTAGCCGAGGCCGTTGCCGCACAAAAGACATTGCACGCCGGCGATGGAAAAGGTAATGATTTCTTGGGGTGGCTCACACTCCCGTCGTCGATAACACCCGCTTTCCTCGACGAGGTAGAAGCTGTCGCCGCATCGTTGCGCGAACGTTGCGAGGTGGTGGTGGCTATCGGTATCGGTGGCAGTTATCTCGGAGCCAAGATGGTAATCGAGGCGCTGTCCGACGCTTTCGCATCGTACAAAAGTGCCGGTACGCAAGTGCTTTTTGCCGGCCAGAATATAGGCGAAGACTACCTCTATGAATTGCAAGAACTGTTGCGTGGAAAACAATTCGGACTTATCAATATATCCAAGTCGGGCACGACTACCGAGCCGGCTATCGCGTTCCGCCTGTTGAAAAAACAACTCGAGGAGCAGGTGGGTAAGGACGAGGCCAAGAAACGTATCGTGGCTGTTACTGACGCCGCTCGTGGCGCATTGCGCAAACTGGCCGATATGGAGGGTTACAAAACCTTCGTGATACCCGATAACGTGGGCGGTCGATTCTCGGTACTCACTCCGGTAGGTCTGCTGCCTATCGCCGTGGCCGGGTTCGACATCAAACAACTTGTGGGCGGTGCTGCCGACATGGAGCAACAATGTGGCGAGAATGTGCCTGCGGCTGAGAATCAGGCTATCCGTTACGCCGTGGCCCGCAACCTGCTTTATCGTGCCGGCAAGAAGATAGAGATACTCGTGAACTTCAACCCCAAATTGCACTTCCTCGCCGAATGGTGGAAACAGCTCTATGGCGAGAGTGAGGGTAAGGACAAAAAAGGTATATTCCCGGCATCGGTCGATTTCACCACCGACCTGCACTCTATGGGACAGTGGATTCAAGATGGTGAACGCACTATTTTTGAAACCGTGGTTTCGGTAGAGACTATGAAACATACGCTGGCTATTCCTACCGATGAGGAAAACCTCGACGGACTCAATTTCTTGGCCGGTAAACGCATCGACGATGTGAACAAAATGGCCGAACTCGGCACGCAAATCGCACATATCGATGGTGGTGTGCCCAACCTCAAAATTACACTCCCCGCTATCAACGAGTATTACCTCGGACAGCTTATCTATTTCTTCGAGAAAGCGTGTGGTATCAGCGGATATATGTTGGGTGTGAACCCGTTTGACCAACCGGGAGTGGAGGCCTATAAGAAAAATATGTTCGCCCTCCTCGATAAGCCCGGCTATGAGGCCGAAAGCAAAGCCATAAAAGCACGTCTTTAATAAGAGGCTGTTTTTTACATCTAAGTATAGAACGCGCCCGGGTAATATCTTCCGGGCGTGCTCTTTTTTTTCTCGGACGCACGAGCCAATAAAGGACTAAAAGACCGGGCGGAGGCTGAAAACCCTATTTGTGGTAAAGCAAAAAAAATACTATGGAAAATCAAATACAGAATATATTGATATATGTGGCAATGTGCCTATTAGGCGTGTTTTTATCGGCAGGAAAACGTATGTTTACAAGAGTCTTTTGGAAAGAGGCCGCACTATTCTTATTACGAAAAATTTTACCGGCAATGACATTCGTATATATATCGTTTCCGGCAATAATTTACCTGTTCGATGATGAAGTTTCGGTATTTAGAGAGTCTTTTACTCAAGATGAGTTACTGGTAAGATATCCAATGTCGATGTTTCTGATATCTTGTGCTTGGCTTATAGCATTTGCTAACGATTATAGAATAAGGCTTAGAATTATTAGACCAATTTGGCGCGTTATA
This sequence comes from Coprobacter sp., assembly GCA_017462265.1. GTDB lineage: Bacteria > Bacteroidota > Bacteroidia > Bacteroidales > UBA11471 > Caccoplasma. The sequence goes on from JAFTRN010000012.1 coordinate 3,499, forward strand.
AGAACCTTGTGTATCATCGCGATAGTCTGCGCATTGGGAAAATATTTGTGTAAAACCTATTTGTGGTAAAGTAAAAGCATGAGTAGGCTATCTACCCATGCCTTTACTCTGAGATTTATCGATACTATATCGTTTTACGGTATAGGGCGAAACGGATTAGCCGGAGTGTTATACATTTTTTGTTTGTTTTCGATCAAGCCCTGTTTTATCCCGCCGGTTATAAAACCTTCGACACTGCTTTTTATTGCATTGTCGATGATTTCTTTGGGGGATATTTCTGTGTTATAAAAAGAATTATTAGAAAGATCATTTCCTCCGGATTTTACACCTTCTTTGATGCTTTCTTTAGTACCTTCTATAATGTTCTTTCCATATGGCATTTTGAGTAGGGGCTTTAGTAGTCTATCGACACCTTTAATAGGAATGAAATCTGCACTAAAATTTATACCGGTATTAACTATGGCATTTCCTTCTCGGATTTTGGGGCTGATTTCTTCTTGGTTTTCTTGCTCTATTTGGTCGGCTACCATATTGCTTTCGGCACTATTTTCGTAATAGTCCCGAGCTAAAGCTAATCCTGCACCGACACCTGGAGAAACAACGGTGATAGCTGCTTCGGGAATACTTTGAGCGATATCCCCAGAAACTTCCCCTATGGTACCCCACCCCGATGTCTGTTTATAGTTCTTTTGATTATCGATGGCGCGTTGCATACGGCGACTGCCATCTCCTCCTTTTTCGATATATTCGTTGGTCCATTGGTCGGCAAGGTCGGAGGTGCCATATCTCAAAAGTTGCTTTCGATATTCGTGTAACCCATGTACTTGATCGAGGCGATGTTCGAAGATTTCTCGTTCTGAGGGGGTTAAATCTTGGAGTTTTCTACCACTCAATAGATTCTCATTTTCTTTATAAAGATCGTTGATAGTATATTCTATAAATCGCGGATTCTCTCTATTGAAATTCAGTTCTTGAATACTTTGTAATTCGCGTCGTTTTTCTTCTTCATCGTAAAACCATTTTTGAATTCGACCGCGATTGTAACTCCATTTATCATCGGTTTTCTGCATCGATTGTTTGAACCCTTCAGAAAAGGTTTCGAGGGTGTCATCAGAGTTCCTGCGAGGATATGTGTTTGCCGATGCCACATTTGTGGCATCAGCTGGTGTTGTTAGTATTTGGGAATTGTACTTATTTGTCAGAATATCTCGTTGCAAGTCTTTGTCACTTACCGCCCATCTGGGGCGATTGGTAAAAGATATTTGTTGGTATCTGTTCATTTTGATTAGGATTAGAATTAAACATTTGGATAACTTGTTGTTCGGCTATCTGCGGTGTGACACCATGCGCTATCAGGGTATTATAGGCGAGGAACTTCTCATAGTCTTCATCTTGAGGATTTAAAATTCCTTGTGCGGGACTCATTACACTTTGAGGTAGATGTGGAAAGTCGTTGTTTACGAAAGGTTCTATTTCTCGCAGGGCGTCGCGGGGGCTTGGGGAGAGAGGCGCGCGACGTAGGCGGGCGAGCAGTGACGCCAATCGTTTCAGTGCGGGTATATGGGGCGTGATGCCCGATACCGGGCAGGGCCTCTTTCCGGCGAGACACAACACCTCGCACATTTCCTCTATGTTTCTTATCGCTTCGGGGGCGACGTGTTGCCTCTCTTGGTGCCTGAACGCGTGGTAGAATCCCCCGCCTTGGGCCACCGATTGCAACAATTCTTCGTCGGCGTGTTGGCCGATAATCGTTTCACTCATATCATACTCCTTTCGTTACATGAGGCCGCTGATGGCCTTGGTGAGTAGTTGGTCGGCATTGTCGGCGGCCGATGAGAAGAATTTGTTGGCCGAGTTTCTGAAATTCTCGGCCTGTCCGGCATATAGGCGGTATCGGTTGTTGGTGTTGGCCATCGAGTGGTTGATGTAGTTGCCCAACACGTTACTGCGCCAGCCCGAAGCCCCGGCGGCAATATGGCTGTAGGCGTTACCCAGTGCGCGGGCGTTGTTGCTGTGCATCGCCGCCACAGCCTCGGGGGTAGCACCGCTTACCGCGCCGGTGTGGCGCAGCAGGGCGTTTTGTTGCCGTGTCTGTTCGCGCATATCGTGCAGTGTCGATTGCACGTCGCTGCGGTTGAGGTAGTCGCCGTAATACTCTTTGGCGAAAAAGCTATCGACCTGCGATTGTTGCACGTCGAGGGCGTGTTGCGCCTCTTGCGAGGCGGCTTCGGCTCTTTTTTTGTCGCGGGCACCTTTTATGATGCCCGTTAATAATCCTATTATCATAATCTGTTTTTTTAGGGTTAGAAATTGTTTTTTGATAATTATCACATCACGCTGCAAATATCACCCCTTAAATTTGTGCCTCGATGTGAAATTTATAGAATCGTAATGTAATGAAGAAAAAAAATGTAACACCGCCGTCGGGTGAAATGTCGTCGCCGACCGACGAACGTCGACGGGAAATGCTCGACCTGTGCTATCGCCGACTGCGCGAACTCATACCCGAGTGCACGAGCGAAGTGAATTTGTTGAAGTGTATAGAGATACTCGAGAAGCACGAACGTAGCGATACCGCGGCCGATAGCCGCGCCACGCTATCGGTCATAGCCGACACCCTCGACCGCCTCGCCGCCCTCGACCGATAGGGCGGCGGGCAGAATTGTGAGAAATTATCGTCCTAAGGACGGGCGCGAGACCGCAGGTCGAGCGTAGGTAATAGCCGGGTACGAGCGAAGCGAAGTGCCCGGAATCATGATAAAAAGGAAATCCGTCTGACAGACGGGAACACGCACAAAACGATTATTTTATGCTCCCGTCTTTCAGACGGCGATACCTTTCGCTGACATTACCACGGACTGCGTCCGCGGCTATTGACGTGCTACGCACCCCGCCCTCCGGGCGCATTATATCATGGGGCGATCTCGTAGGGACGCTTGGCCCAAGCGTCCGAGTACACACGCCCCCGGCACACAAGGTGCCACCTCTTCGAGGCCTCCATCGCACAGAGCACTGCGCTCCCCTCGCTACGGCACGGATTGACATTTAGTTAATCCTCTACGGCCTGGCTCGCCGCTAACTTAGCGGGGGACGAAAATGCTTGCCCGGAGGGCTATATCTTATTAGCCGTGCGATAAGCAAAGCGGTTCGCACGGAACCGAAACGATACAAAAACGTGAGCGGGAAGCGCTCAATCTCCCTCGGACGCACCTCCCCTATAAATAGGTGAGGAGTTATTTACGCTTGGGCCAAGCATCCGCCATAACCTCGAAGAGGTTTCTCGAGAGGAAACCCCACGATGAGCGTAGCGATTCGTGGGGGATAGGGTATCGAACAATAAAATTACGTCGAAGACGTTTCTTAATAAAATAAAAGCTATATCCATGAGTTACACCATACAATTGCTGCACATAATCATCAATACAAAAGATAGAAAGAAAACTATACCTATCAAGGCAAAGGATAATCTCTATCGTTATATACGAGCGATA
>JAFTRN010000013.1 GCA_017462265.1 Coprobacter sp.
ATACGGGGCTGTAAAAATCGATTACCTAACGGCAATCTTTTTATAACACAAACTCAAGCCCCTCTTTTTATTTTATCGCATAAATTATCTTAAATCATAGTTTTCCGAAGATTTTTAAAATCTTTATCGGACACAAATAATTTAAATTTGTTTCTTCACAAGGTTTGTATTATCTTTGACGGATATTAGAAGCTGTTTAAAATTTTCTTGAAAAATTAAACATAGCTTCTCATAAACAAAGTTTCGGCTTCTTTAAGGCTCTTTTGGACGCCTTTTTCATCAAAAAACTTGGAAATAGCCCGCTATTACCTTCGCATTTTGATGAAAAATCCATTCCAAAATTCCTCTTAAATAATCTCGAAATAAAATTTAAACAGCTTCTTATCCACTAATCATTCACAAGCGTCATGCGCACGATATACAAACTACTGACTTTGATTCTGTTGATAGTATTTGCCGGAAACCTGTCGGCACAACAGAGCGCCACACGGGGGAAAAACAAAAACAAGAAGCCCCAGACCACTTTTTCGCGTAAGACAATCGAGGGAAAAGAGTACTATTTTTATCGCATAGAAGAGGAAGATGTCATCGACAGCATATGTGTGAAATTTGATGTCACCCCCGACGTCATAACCCAATACAACCCCGAGATAATAGATGATACCCTCGCCGTGGGGCACCTGCTCATTATACCCGTGCGGTACAATACGGCACAAATAGCGAGTGCCGAGAAGATGTTTAATCACATCGTGGCTGCCGGTGAGACACTCTACTCGCTCTCGCGTATGTATGGGGTATCGATAAACCGCATCACGGCCCTCAACCCCGGCGCCGAGGAGGTGATACACATAGGCGACACCCTGCGCATACCGCAAAACGCCGTCGTAGGCAACCCCATACAATCGCAAGATGCCCATATATACCACACGATTGCCGCCGGCGAAACACTCTACTCGCTCTCGAAACGTTATCACACGAGTGTGGCCGAGATACTGAAACAAAATCCCGGCCTCGACCCGCAAAAACTCGGCGTTGGTGAAGTAATACGCATCGCATCGGACAATAAAGAATTGCAACCCGCTCCCAAAGTCGAGACCTTCAACTACACCGTAAAAAGCAAGAAAGAGACACTCGAAAGCGTCGCAAAAAAATTCGGTGTGACACCCGAGGAGATACTGGCCGTGAACGATGGTAAGGACCGTGTACAACGGGGCAACACCATAGCCATACCTCGAAAATCGAAAAAAGAGACCGTTCGCGAAGAGATAGTGCAGATTACCAAGCGGAAAGAAAAGGCTGCCGGTGAACCGTTCAACATCGCCATCATACTGCCGTTTATGAACAACAAGCCGCAAGATGTGCGCTCGACACTATACACCGAGTTCTACCAAGGATTCCTCTTTGCTGCCGACAGTATGAAACGTCGCGGCCTGTCGCTCAACATCTACGCGCTCGATACCCGAGGCAGTAGCGCCACCATCGATTCTATCGTCAAAACCCTACCCGAGAAGGACCTCGACCTGATAATAGGCCCCGTGGAAAACGAGGATATAGAACGCGTGGCCGGCTTTGCACGGGAGCACGATATAAACATGGTAAATCCCTTCTCGGTAAAAAGTACGGAGGCCGAGAAGAATATCAAGGTGTTCCAATGTAATATCCCACACGAAAACCTGTACTCTCGCAGTCGCGACAAGATTATCGCCGAGATAGGCGACCGCTATGTGGTATTCGTAATCGATGACAGCGGGAAAGAAAACGGCAAGCTCGACCATCTGAACCGGATAAAAACCAAGCTGTTGCAACAAGAGCGCGACTTCCTCGAAATATCGCTCGGACAGGATCCCTATATGGAGACTTTCGAGGATATGGCTCCGGGTGTAAGAGATGTCTTCGTGCTGACCAATGCCTCGAGCCGCAGTTCAGTGGGTAAGGTATTGGCCCCGCTCACCAAGTTGAAAGAGGAGAAATCGCACATCAATATCACCCTGTATGGCTATCCCGAGTGGCAAGTTTATACCAAAGAGTATATCAACCAGTTCCACCGACTGAATACGACCATTTTCTCCCGTTTCTACACACTTCCGGGCGATTCGGCCGCCATGCAGTTGCAGGATAAATTCCTCTATTGGTATCATAGAGATATGTTGCAAGCCAATCCGCAACACGTGGTATTGGGCTATGATACAGGCATTTTCTTCTTGGAAGCCATGGCGCAATATGGTCGTAACTTCGACAAAGAGATAGAGGCTCTCTCCTATCCCGGTATTCAGACCGGATATAAGTTCCGTCGTATAAACAATTGGAGCGGATTCAACAACAGTAATATCTATTTCGTGCGTTTCACTCCGAAACTCGAAATAGAGCGCGAAATACTGCCGGAATAAGAGTTGGCCACCCTGACATAAAATTCTATGAAACACATCTCACGCATCATACTCGTACTCGCGTTGCTCATAGGTTGCACGACCTATGTCGATGCACAACGCAAATACAACAAATACAAGTCGGTAACTATCGGCGTAAAGGGCGGTGTGACCTTATCGAAGGTAAATTTTCGTCCGTCGGTGAAAGAGGGATTTCTGCCGGGTATGAACGTGGGCGCGTCGGTACGTTATATCGAGGAAAAGTATTTTGGTATCATCGGTGAAATCAACTTCGCACAATATGGCTGGCAAGAGGACTTCTCCAAACAGGCAATTCCCGGCGATTATTCCTACAGCCACACCTTGAATTATATCACCGTGCCCTTGTTGTCGCATATATTCTTCGGCAACGAACCTATGCGTTTTTTTATAAATCTCGGTCCGCAAATCGGTATTTGCTTTTCCGATAAGGTCTCTTCGAGTTTCGACATTTACGACCTGCCCCACTTTTCACCCTCTCGGGAAACCCAGCAATATTTCGAACCGCTAAAGTCCCGTTTCGACTATGGTATCACCGGTGGCCTCGGGCTGGAATTGAAAATGAAAAAACACAGTATAGTCGTAGAGGCTCGTTACTACTTCGGACTGAACGACTTCTTTGAAAACAGCAAGGGCAAAGCCGCCTATTTCTCAGCCTCGGCCAATCAACAAATCTCGGCCGGTATCGCCTACCTTTTCCAAGTGAAATAGCATTTCTGGGTGCGTATCGGTTCCGTTTATTGTAGGGTAGTTGAGTGCTTCCCACTCACGTTTCTTATCATGTCTTTTTCCGTGCGAACCGCTTCGCTCATCGCACGGCTAATAAGATATTGCCCTCCGGGCAAAAGGTTTATTCATCCCCCTCCTGGCCTTGTTGCCCTTTTGGATCTTATGATCGTTTATCCCCCTCGGACGCTTGAGCCAAGCGTCCCTACGATGTATAAAAACAATCGCTATTCCATTTTACAACATTGTTATCTATATATTCAGCGATATTATTCCCATCTCGGGTATTCCTTATGATATGGTCATGATAGCGTCCTTGCCAACCAAATTCCATGTTATGTTTTCGAGCATATAGTGTTACGCTTCGTTTCAATCCGCCGATTACCACACTCAAAGCACTCCGCTTCGTAGGGACGCACGGTTCGTGCGTCCGCCGCCCATCGACACACACAACCATATGCACATGATTGGGCATTACCACATACATCGGTATTTCCACATGGGGATAATGATTCGATAGTGTCTCTATTTGTTGCCTGCAATACACCCCTATCGGTGTAAGTTTCATCTCTTCACCATATATTTCTCCGAAAAAATGTCGTTTATCACGTGTGCATATTGTTACAAAATAATCCCCTCCCGAATAATCGTGAAAATCTGCCCGTGGTGATTTACGTTGAGGATATTTGGCGTTTTCCATACGTTTATTTTATGTG
>JAFTRN010000014.1 GCA_017462265.1 Coprobacter sp.
ATGATAACAACAAGATTGAGACCTCCGGACTCCGGGGGAGACTTTGGGCCTTCGTTTCCGTGCGAACCGCTACGCTCATCGCACGGCTACTCAAATATAGCCCTCCGGGCAAGCGTTTATTTCACACTCGGCGGACGCTTGGGGCAAGCGTCCCTACGTTTTAGAACGCTGAGCCAGGCCGATGAGAGATTGTCACGGTATGCCGTATTTTTATCGGACACTAATAATTTTTTTTACTCAGCTTTTTCGATTTTTGCTCTACTTTTGGGAAAACAGATGATTTGCTTCGTGGTGGATTTTTTGAAAGAAGTATCATCGGTATCGGTTCATTGACGAAAAATCGTTACTTTTGTGGCATTAATACGCCGATAAGGCAGCAGATTGTTTTTTCTTGTATGTCTAAGTAAATCGTGAGACTATGAGTATAACGCTTATTGCACCACAATATATTGCGACGCGCATCGTGTTGCCGTCGTCGAAGAGCATTTGTAACAGGGCGTTGGTGATACGGGCCTTGTCGGGTGGAGATACCCCGCTCGAGAATCTTTCGGATTGCGACGATACCCGGGTGATGATACGGGCTTTTGCCGAGGGGGGACCCGATTTCGACATAATGGCTGCCGGTACCGCCATGCGCTTTCTTACCGCTTATTTGGCACAAAAGCCGGGTGAGTGGACGATAACCGGTACCGAGCGAATGTGTCATCGGCCCATACATCTCTTGGTCGATGCGTTACGCTCCTTGGGGGCCGATATCGATTATATAGGCGAGGAGGGGTATCCTCCATTACGTATAAAAGGCGCATTGTTACGAGGTGGCGTATTGGCATTGAGAGCGGGGGTGAGTTCGCAATATATTTCGGCCCTGCTGATGATAGCCCCCTATATGCAAGAGGGGCTTACGCTTACCCTCACCGGCGAGATGATTTCGCGTCCCTATATAGCTATGACGTTGCAGATGATGAGCCATTGGGGTATCGATTGCGAATGGAACGACAATGTGATATGTGTGCCGCGGGGGGTATATGCGGCTCTGCCGTTTACTGTGGAATCGGATTGGTCGGCTGCCTCGTATTGGTATGAAATGGTGGCGTTGATGCCCGGCTCAGAGGTGGTGTTGCCGGCGTTATATGCCGAGAGCACGCAAGGCGACAGCCGAGTGGCCGAGTTTTTCACCTCTTTGGGGGTGGAGACATCGTTTACGCCCGAAGGTGTGCGGTTGCGTCATGTGGGTATGAGTGATAGTGCTCCGTTGCGAATAGACCTCACCAATCAGCCCGACCTTGCGCAGACATTAGTCGTGACTTGCACCATGCTGGGTCGTCCGTTCTGCTTCACCGGCTTACAATCGTTACGCATAAAAGAGACCGATCGCATAGCCGCTCTCGAATGTGAATTGGCCAAGTTGGGTTATGTCGTTACCGACCGCCTCGACTCGGTGATGGAGTGGAGAGGAGAGCGATGCGCACCGCAAGCAACCCCCATAATCGATACTTACGACGATCACCGTATGGCAATGGCCTTCGCGCCGGTGGCCGGTCGGGTGCCCGGTCTCGAGATAGCTCACCCCGAGGTCGTGTCTAAGTCGTATCCGACATTTTGGGAACATTTGGCGCACGCCGGCTTTACGATTTCTACGAAATAATATTGTATGGGATTGTTTTATATCTTTCTGTCTATTGTATTATTGGGTGTGGCGTGCTATGTGTGGGACTATCGTCGTCGTGCCGACCGTGCGCAGTCGCCTGAGAAACAAGAACCCGATGGAGAATGTTGCGGGCAACATGCTGTGTGTGAGAAAGAGAGCCTGCTTGCCGCTGCGAGTAAAGAGATAGTTTATTACGACGATGAGGAGCTGGACCGTTTCAAGGGCAAAGTTCCGGACGAATATACCGCGGAGGAAACCGCCGAGTTTGAAGATGTGTTTTATACTTTGGCGGCCGACGATGTAGCCGGGTGGGTGCGTAGCCTGCACCTGCGTGGCATAGAATTGCCGATAGCGCTCACCGACGAGGTGCTGCTCGTGGTGGGGGAGCGTAGAATGGAATAAAAAACGTAAATCGGTTTCTAAAATACAACCTATGTTGGAAATAGTACAATACACATTTTTTCGTAACGCTTTGTGGGCGGTGTTGCTCATAGGAATAGCCGGGGGGATAATCGGTACCTACATAGTGACACGTCGCATGGTGTTCATTACGGGCGGTATCACCCATGCCTCGTTTGGTGGGTTGGGTATAGGCTTGTTTATGGGTATCAACCCTACGATTATGGCGATGCTTTTTGCCATAGGTTCGGCGTTGGGGGTGGGGTGGCTTTCGCGTCGTGCGACGGTGCGCGAAGATTCGGCCATCGCTGCTTTGTGGGCGTTGGGTATGGCGGTAGGTATTATCTGCATATTCAAGACACCCGGATATACACCGGGGCTCACGGAGTTCTTGTTTGGTAACATACTCACCATCACGACGGGCGATTTGATATGGTTCGCACTCTACACCATGGCACTTGTATTGTTGTTTGCTCTCTGTTATCGACAGTTGATAGCCGTGGCTTTCGATGCCGATTTTGCCGCGACACGCCGATTGCCGGTGCGCCTTATCGACTACACGATGGTGGTGATGGTGTCGCTGTGCGTGGTACTGACCATCAGACTGGTAGGTATTATGCTGCTGCTCTCCATGCTTACCGTACCTCAGATGACAGTCGAACTATTCACTCGGCGGTATCGCTTGTTGCAAGTCGCATCGGGTGTGCTCACCATCGTAGCCGGTGTTATAGGCTTGTTTGTCGCTTATGGGCTCGATGTGCCGGCCGGGGCGTGCATCGTGTTCATACTCATACTGCTCTATGCCGTGGCTCGTGTAGCCGTGTGGTTGCGAGCTCGGTCTCGCATATCACACGACAGGCAATAAAATTCGATTTTTGTAGTTTATATAAGTAATATATAAGCAATATAGTTTATAACGTATGTCGCGTATAGTCCCTAAAATCGTGTGTCTCGTGGTAATGACACTCTTTTTGGTGGCGTGTTCTACCCAAAAGAATACGCGCGGCTCACGTTTTTATCATTCCTTTACGACGAAATATAATGTCTATTTCAATGGCATAGAGAGCTATAAGGAACAGCTGCGTGCCATGCAGAACGATTACGAGGACAATTTCACCCATTTGTTACATATGCACCCCGTGTCGGCCTATGGTGTACCTACCGACCCGCAACCCAAGGGCGATTTTTCTCGGGCGTTGGATAAGAGCAAGAAAGCGATACGCTCGCACTCGATACAGAAATCTCCCAAACGTAACTCCAAAAAGATGAGCGATCCCGAGTATAGAGCATTTGTGAAGCGGAGCGAGTTCAACCCCTTTATTCACAACGCGTGGGTGCTGATGGGACAGTCGCAGTTCTATCAAGGCGATTTTTTGGGGGCGTTGGCTACATTTATATATATAACCCGTCATTTCCCGTGGAAAAACGATCTGCTGATAGATACGCGGGTGTGGATAGCGCGTTGCTATCTCGAACTCGGGTGGCTCTATGAGGCTGAAGATGCCTTGAATAAGGTGTCGAAAGAGCCTGTGCTCACACCCGAGCAGAAACGCTGGTACTCGACCGTGCTGGCCGACTTGTTGATACGTCGTGGAGAGTATGCCGAGGCCATACCTCACTTGCAAGAGGCGATAAAAGACGCCGACGGACGGGCACAAAAGATACGCATGACCTTCCTGTTGGCGCAGTTACAGGCCAAGGTGGGCGATAAGGCCGGGGCATACCGGTCGTATAAGACGGTGATAAAGAAAAATCCCAAGTTCCGTACGGAGATGAACGCCCGTATCAATCAGACCGAGGTATTCACCGGTGGCGATGTGTCAAAGGTAGAGAAACGCCTCAAACGTATGGCGCGTAACTATAAAAACCGAGATTATCTCGACCAGATATACTATGCGCTGGGCAATATATACCTCTCGCGAGGAGATACGACACAAGCCATAGAAAACTACACGTTGGCCGCCGAGAAGAGTACCCGCAAAGGGGTAGAGCGGGCTATCAGCCAGCTGACGTTGGGGGGCATTTATTTCGAACGTCGCGAATACACCAAGGCGCAACCATGCTATGCCGAGGCCATACCGCTTGTCGATGAAAATTATCCCGACTACGATAGGCTGAAACGTCGCTCTACCGTGCTCGACGAACTTACCGTGTATGCCGAGAATGTAGAGCTGCAAGACAGCTTGCAATGGGTGGCCGGAATGAGCGAGGAGGAGCGTACAAAGCACATACAGAAGATAATCGACGACCTCATTGCGGCCGAAGAGGCTGCCGCCGAGGAGGCGCGTCGTGCAGAGATGCTGGCCGAGCAGGAGGCTAACGCGCCACAACTCGACAAGATAAAATCGGTCAATACCCCCACCATGCCGGGGGCAAGCAGCACGTCGTGGTATTTCTACAATTCGTCGCTTATCACGGCCGGTAAATCCGATTTCCAACGGAAATGGGGCCGTCGTAAGCTCGAAGACGATTGGCGGCGACGTAACAAAGCCGCATTCTCGCAAGAGGATATAACCGAGAACCCCGAAGAGGAAAGTCTCGAAGAGGGAGAGATGCTTGTTACCGATGGCGAAGAGGTGCCGACAGATACGACCGCCACGGCCGAACCCGAGTTCAGCGACGATCCCAAAGATCCCAAATTCTATTTGCAACAGTTGCCCTTCACCGAGGAGGATATTGCTGCGTCGAACGAAATTATTGCCGATGGATTGTTCAATATGGCATTGATACTCAAGGATAAACTCGAAGATATGGAGGCCTCGATGGCAAACTTCAGAGAACTCGAACGGCGTTTCCCGCAGAATGATTATCGCCTCGAAGCTTATTATAATTGCTATCTTATAGCCATGCGCACGGGCGATGGGGTTATGGCCGAAGACTATCGTAACCGCATCATGTCGGAGTTTCCCGATAGTAAATATGCCGTGGCGCTTGCCGACCCGCACTATCTCGATAATTTACGACGTATGGACATCGTGCAGGATTCGCTCTATATATCGGCTTATGACGCTTATGTGTCCGGTGAAAATCAACGGGTACATACGCTCTATGACTACACCCGTACTACCTATCCGTTGTCGAAATTGATGCCTAAATTTATGCTTATCGACGCTCTCGCTTATGTGAATGAGGGACGCATCGACGATTTCAAAACCGGACTGAAAGCCTTGCTCGATGCCTACCCCCAGGAAGATGTCAGTACTCTGGCGTCGGATATGTTGCGCGGTGTGGCGCAGGGCCGTGAAGTGGTGGCCGGTGCCGGACGTAACGATATATGGAGTATGCGCCTGGGCGCCGACGATGAGGCTGCGACTATCGCGGCCGATACCACGCAACAGGCGGCACCTTTTGTTGCCGATAGGAACGTGCCGCACCTCTTGGTACTGGTATATCCCACCGACAGTATCAATGCCAATCTGTTGCTGTTCAATATCGCCAAATACAACTTCGCGCACTTCATTATACGCGATTTCGATCTCGAAATAATGAGCTTTAACGAAATAAGTATGTTAGTTGTGAAAGGATTTTATACCTTTGACGAGCTAATGCAATATCGCCGTATGCTCAGTGCACCCGATGGCGTGGAAATACCTACGGGAGTACGCCCGGTGATGATCAGTGAGCAGAATTTCAAACTCTTGGTCGAGGGGCATACGTTCGAGGAGTATTTCCGTTTTGTAGAAGAAAACCAAATGTTGCAGTATGAAGAGTGAAACCATCTTGTGGGCAGACGATGAAATCGATTTGCTGAAACCCCATATTCTCTTTCTCCGCCAAAAAGGCTACGACGTAGTGACGGTGACAAATGGTCGCGATGCCCTCGAAAGGGTGTCGGAACAACATTTCGATTTGGTGATTCTCGATGAGAATATGCCCGGACTCAGCGGTCTCGAAACCCTCAGCCGCATCAAGGAGCAGGCACCTCATACCCCCGTGGTGATGATTACCAAGAGCGAGGAGGAGGACATAATGAACCAAGCCATCGGTAACAAAATAGCCGATTATCTGATAAAACCCGTGAACCCCAATCAGATATTGCTCTCCATAAAGAAAAATCTGCACCATCGCGAGATAATCTCGGAACAGAAATCGACCGACTATCAGCAGGAATTTAACCGCATCAGTCTGCAAATAAACGATTCCGACTCATGGGTCGATTGGTATGAGGTGTATCGTAAGTTGGTATATTGGGAGTTGGAGTTGGAGCAGACCGAGAGCCACTTCAAGGAGATGCTGCTCATGCAGAAAGATGAGGCTAATGCCGCCTTTGTGAAGTTTGTGAAACGAAATTACGAGAAATGGCTCTCGGGCGATGAGCACCCGTTGATGAGCCATGAGTTGTTCAAGCAGCGGGTATTCCCCCTGCTCGACAATGGCGAGAAGGTATTCGTGGTACTTATCGACAACTTCCGTCTTGACCAATGGCGTGTCATCATGCCCTTGCTGAGCGACTATTTTACCATCGACGAAGAGCTCTATTTCAGCATATTGCCCACCGCTACACAATATGCCCGCAATGCTATATTCTCGGGCCTTTTACCCGACAAAATCGCAAAGATGTTCCCCGATTTATGGGTAGATGAGGACTCGGAAGAGGGTAAGAATATCAACGAGTCGCCACTCATTGGCACACTGCTCGAGCGCTACCGCAAGCGCTATACCTACTCCTATACCAAAATTAACGAATCGTCGTATGGGGAGCGTGTGGTGCGCGACTTCGCACAGTTGGAGAAGAACGACCTCAATGTGTGCGTGCTCAACTTTGTAGATATGCTTTCGCACGCCCGCACCGACTCGAAGATGATACGCGAGCTGGCCGGGACCGATGCCGCCTATCGTTCGCTTACCGAGTCGTGGTTCAAGCACTCCCCGGCCTATGACCTCTTCAAGAAAATAGCCGAGAAAAACTACAAAGTAATACTCACGACCGACCACGGGACCATACACGTCGATAACCCCGTGAAAGTAGTGTCGGACCGAGCTACCAACACCAATCTGCGCTACAAGGTAGGTAAAAATATGTCGTACAATCCCAAGCAGGTATATGAAATAAAGACACCGGCACGATTTGGCCTACCATCGCCCAACGTGAGCTCGGCCTATATATTCGCCACCAATCACGACTTCTTTGCCTATCCCAACAACTACAATTACTATGTGGGGTATTATAAAGATACATTCCAACACGGCGGTATCTCCATGGAAGAAATGATGATACCCCTCGTTACACTCACCCGTAAATAGTAGGTGATATGAAACAATTCGTAATACACACCCTCGACGAAATACACGATGTGGCAAGGCAATTCATCGCCGCGATAGACGACCGCACAGTCTTTGCGTTTCGAGGTTCGATGGGAGCGGGTAAGACCACGTTTATCAAGACCCTATGCGAAGAGCTCGGCGTGGAAGATGTCATAAACAGTCCCACCTTTGCCATTGTAAACGAATACCTGTCGGCAACGACCGGTGATACGATATACCATTTCGATTTTTATCGTATCAATCGTCCCGAGGAGGCGCTCGACTTCGGCTACGACGACTATGTGTATAGCGGTAACCTCTGCTTTATGGAGTGGCCCGAAAAAGTAGAAACACTATTACCCGACGACACCATCGACGTCACCATTACCGAGCAACCCGACGGCTCCCGCCTTCTCACCCTCAGCGAGTAGTACCGCCTATAAAAATGCTATTGTTCAATGTCGGGAATATCTTCAGGGACAATTGTGCGGAGTGTTTCTTTGGTGATTTCGGCAACTGCGGCCAATCGTGTAGCCTGATTTTCCATAATCTTCTCTAAGATATTTCGGGCATAACGACCATTACCGAAGTTTTCATCTTTGTGCTCTACGGCATATTTGTAGAGATTATAGATTTTTTCTTCGGCCTCAGACGTCAATATATAGTCATATTTATTGATATTGAGTTTAGTGATGGCTAATAGGTCTTCGGCAGTATAATCATCAAATTCGATGTAACGATTGAAACGGGATTGCAGTCCCGGGTTGGAGTCTATAAATCGTTTCATCTCATTCTTATAACCTGCTAATATGACGACTAATCGATCTCGGTCGTCTTCCATACGTTTGAGTAGGGTGGCGATGGCTTCATTGCCGTAATCGAGGTTTCCTCCTTGTACCAATGAGTAGGCTTCATCTATAAACAAAACACCATCTAATGCTTGGTCTATTATTCTATTGGTTTTTATGGCGGTTTGTCCTACATATTCGGCAATTAACCCCGATCGATCGGTCTCAACGAGATGGCCTTCGCTCAATATACCCAGTTCTTTATATATTTCAGAAACGATTCTTGCAACCGTAGTCTTTCCGGTACCTGGATTTCCTGTAAAGACGCAATGGTATGATAACGAGTTTGTTTTTAATCCCTCTTTCTCTCTGATTTTTTGTACTTTGATGTAATTGGTGAGTTTTTGTATATCTTCTTTCACCGCATCAAGCCCTATTAATTCGTGTAATTGAGCTTCTGCATCTTTTTTCTGTTCGTTATTGTGTTGAGGTCTTTTACCGGTAACATCATACAAATATTCTTTTTTTATATTTTTACTGAAAGTCATAATGTTTCTGAGACATTTTTTTTCTTGTTCTGAAATGGTCCCATCAGCTTTGGCCAAGGTTGAGGCAAAGCGGTAAAGAAGAATGACATATTTATCGACTATCTCTTTTTTTACTCGGCTATTGCTTAAAATATCAACGATGAAGAATTTATCATCGGGAAAGTTGGTCTGTAGCGCATTAATATGATTATTTACATATTTTGCAACAATGGAAATTTTATATTTTAAACTGCTGAATGACGGCTTATTAGCTATATCCAAAAAGTCGTAAATGAATAAAGCCGGTCCGGCCGCTTCTTTGTTATTGAAATTGAGCGAATACCCCAATTGTTTATAACATTTGATGACATCGGAGATGACTAAGAACGCCAATCGAGGATTGATGTTTACGTAGGTAAGACGGTCTAAACAAGCAAATTGTTCCAAAGAATTGATGGCCTCTATAACCGATGGCGTGCAGTTCAAGGTGTGGGTGTACTCGAACAATTCGGTAGCTGCGGCTTCAATATCGGCCGGACCTATTGGCTTGGGAGCAGGGGTGGGATTGACGATAGTATTCGTTTTAGTATTTGTACTTGTATCGGAGTTGACGATTTCAATATCTTCTTTATAGAAAAGGTCTATATAATCTTTAAAGGCTGCTACAAACGCATTGGCTGTTTGTGCGTTTGTGAAAAGAACTTTTTGGGTAGTTTTACCATCTAAGATAGATATATATCCGTATTGGTACAATGGTTCGTTTTTATCGTTTCGTCCCACACAAATAGAATCTTTGGGAGTAAAATTCTTTTCTGGATAATCTATGAGATTACAATTCAAACTTCGTGGTGTAAGCGGTAATACTTTGAAATCATGAACGCTATTTGCTCTGATTATATATCGAGGATAGATATAATAACGTGCTGCCCCGATATCAAAAACCGGGATATCAAAGTCAGATTTGAGGTAATTGAATATTCCAACATATACCGATGCCGGGAACCGGGGTACTTGGCCCTGATGTGCATGTAGAGAAAATCCATAATCATTTACATACCACACTCGTTCGGATTTTAGTAATTGCTCAAATTTCTTGCACATTTCACCATATGCCTTCAATTCGGCTTCGTTTAAAGGCTCATCTACCGATAACAAATGGGCATTTAATTGGGTTTGAGCTTTCTTGAGTGCATCTTTATGCTCTTGTAGCAGGGACGTAAGTCGTGTGTCGGACTTAGATGTAATTTGTTGATTTATACCATCGATAATTCCTTGCTCTTCGTCGATAGTGTCTGATAGCTCAAAGCTTTTTATGAAGTATTTGAGAATCTTTAATTCTTCGTCGTGGTATTGCTCAAGTTTGATTTTCGAAAAAGATTGCCATGAATATTCGAGTTCTGTATTTTTTGTCCTCAAACGCGAAATCATAGCCCAGGTACTTAATACACCGAATATCAATAACCACCACCCAATGCTATCACCGGTATGGAAAAGTATAGACAAACTTGTAAGAATAAAGAATATTCCGCAAATTAAAACAAAGATTGTGCCTGCGCCTTTAGTATTTTTCCCAGGCGCTTTGGGCTTGGGTATGGAATGTCTTGGAATATTATTTTCGCCACGAGTATAGTATCCTGTACCCGGAATACCACTACATACATATTTCCCGGTTTCTCCAAATTTAACACTTGCCTCTCTTATGCCAATATTTGATGTAACTCCTCTTTTGCGGATATTAAGTTTAATCCCCGGTGCGATATTAACCTTTTTGTTGTAACTCCAATCCATTTTTTTTGTAATTTATAATGAAATATATAAATCTGATTCTATGCAAAAATAGAAAATTATAAGAAATAAGACAATATAAAAAGAGAAATATTTTAACCATTCGTAATTTGAATACTGTATAACAAGTTTTCTCAACGAATTTATTATCTTTGCGACTATATAGGCAGATATGGGACTTTCAAAAATACCATTCAGTCTGAATAAAAATCGTCTCGACGAGAGCTAAAACTATACTTGATATGAAATCGATACGTGAGCCATACACTTTCGATCGTGTAATGCGCATACTATTCACCTTGGCGGCCATTATCGCCCTGTTTTACCTGTTAGACGTGCTCAAAGGGGCGCTGTTGCCCTTTTTTGTGGCTTGGGTATTGGCCTATCTCATCAATCCGTTTGTGGAGTTCATACAATATCGTTGCAAAGTGCGCATACGCATACTATCTATTTTTATGGCCCTACTATCCATCGTGGGTGTTGTGTGGCTGGTTGTGTGGCTCATCACCCCGGGTATCATAGAGGAGGCCGGGAAAATGCGTAATATGATAAGCGAATATTTGTCGCATGGTACGGAAGATACACCTTTCATACCCGAAAGTTGGCACTACTATCTGCAAGAAAAGATAGACTTTGCCAAAATATCGGCAGCCATGAATCCCGAAGATTGGAGCGGTTTGATACAGAAAACATCGGGACAGCTGTGGGCGCTCGTCACGGGATCGGTAAATCACCTTATCAACCTCATCAGTTGGTGTATTGTATTTCTCTACCTCATATTCATACTGCTCGATTACGATAGAATTATCTCCGGCTTCAAAGCCCTTATACCCAACCGCTACCGCGATAAGACACTCACCATATTCAACGACGTGAAAGAGAGTATGAACCGCTATTTCCGCGGTCAATCGTTGGTCGCCTTCCTGGTGGGCATACTGTTCAGCATAGGCTTCTCGATAGTGGGGCTGCCCCTCGCCATATTATTGGGACTGTTTATCGGACTGCTCAATATGGTGCCTTACTTGCAAGTGGTAGGCTTTCTGCCCACATTTCTGCTATGTCTGCTGAAGTCGGCCGAGTCCGACCAGAGTTTCTGGGGGCTGATACTGGGCTGTGTCATTGTATTTGTTGTCGTGCAAATCATACAAGATATGATACTCGTTCCCCGTATTATGGGGCATGCCATGGGACTGAATCCTGCCATCATACTATTGTCACTCTCGATATGGGGCACACTGCTCGGCCTCACCGGTATGATTATAGCCCTACCGCTCACCACGCTGATGCAATCGTACTACGAACGCTACATTTTACGAGAAAATAACGATACTCCACGTGGTGGAAAAAAGTCTGATAATAAGAGTAGTGTACCGGAGTAAAGGTTTTTTAACATATAAAAATTTGCATTAATATTTGCAGATATAAAAATAAGTCGTACCTTTGCCACGCATTTGAGAGGGACACCTCATGAATGTACAACAAAAAACGATGATTCGCTAGCTCAGCTGGTAGAGCACAACACTTTTAATGTTGGGGTCCTGGGTTCGAGCCCCAGGCGGATCACTGAAGAATTAGAACGTAGCCTCCTAATCGGGAGGCTTTTTTCATTTCTATCCTTTGATACTCAGTATATGGTAATTTGTAATGATTTGTATTATAGTAATTTAGTGCTCAATACCATAATGCGTCGAATTATCGTATATCATACGATTCAATGAAATCGTTGGGTTAAAAAAGTCTTGTTCATGCCTATTACGATTATTACACCATAAAAAATCCCCCAAGACAGCGAGATCGAATGATAGGAGAGATACCCTGAAAAAGACAAAATAGAAATGAACCGCTCAATGCAAACATAAAAAACACAAATAATATGAATGTAGTAATATCCTATAGCGAAATCTTGAATTTCATTGGACGAAAATTTAACGTACAACCGACTCTTGCAACTATCGATGAAAAAACGCTTGAGGTCAGTTACAAACCAGTATCATTTATGCCTTCAATCTCGGTCAGGTTTCATCTCGAAGTTATTCGACGTAATGATATTGTAAGTTTGTCTTATGAATGTGGTAAAGCTACATCGTTGATGATAGCAGGTATTGTGGCCAAATTTGAAGATAAAATTCCGACAGGGATTGATGTCGATACCTCCAATCAATGTGTGAATATCTATCCACAGCGTTTCAAGCAGCTTGAAAAGGCTTTGGAATATGTGGTATTGTCTAACATAACATTCGAGGAGAACTCGGTTAACGTGGCACTGATAATGGTGTAACCATGGAGACAGTTCGAATATCAAAGACTGCGCAGCAAGCCTTTGGGTGGCTCGATAAGATGGGCATTGAGGTGAAACCTGCAATTATATATACGAAATTATAAATTTCGACAGTATGGGTATTTTAAATAAGTTAATAAAAAATACCAATGAATCAATCTGTTATGTGGATTTAGAACTTCCGAACGGTACGCTGTGGGTGATGCTGTGTCGGAGGCTGTGGCAGCCAACAATCAGCAGATAGAGGACAATGCCAATGCTGAGTTGTTCGGACCGAAGCCAACGTCCGGGAGCCAAGTAGTGGTGAACATCGACGGCTCGATGCAGAGAGTAATCGTGACGAGCGATACCGATGCCTCGGGCAATTTCGCAGCGGTCATAGTGGACGAGAATGATAAGGTAATCGGCAATCCGGTAGCCTTCAATTGGTCACAAGTTGTGGCTAATCCACAGGAGGAGATACAAGAGCCGAGCGCACAGCAAGCGACAGCCGGGCAGACCAACACTACCGAGGTAAACGAATTGCCTCCCTTGCCCGATAATATGACTACCGATGGACAAGGTAACACGATAATACAAGAGCCGAGCAATCCACAAGGTGGTGTGTCGGCCGGGCAACCTATTCAGCAACAAGCACCGCAACAGCCGCAAGCACCTAAGCAGACATTGAGTGAAGATGATGATGCGGAGGTGACGGCAGGGAAGATTATGGCGGTGCCGGGTGTGACTGCCGTATCGGCTCGTGGGATTGCGGAGGCGCATATCGCCAAGGCGAAAAAGGGTGTTGCCGAGGCGAAGAGAGTAAAACCGACTATTGATGCTACGGAGGATATGGAGGGATATGTGGCCGAAATGGCTACTATTGCCGATAATATCGCTATGGCTGAGGCTCGGGTGGCTTACTGGGAAGATGTGCTTGCCGAGGTGAGCAATCGTAAACCGACAGCGGAGGAGCAACAGAAAGCGGATAACGCACAGGCGAGACGCGAGGCAAAGGCGGAGAAACCGAAGTCTATAGCTGAACGTGTAGAGGCTCTTGGCGAACCGATAAATCTGACGGATTATATCATACGAAAGGTGCTTGGTGGCATGAAACTGCGGTGGGGTAACTCATCGGACAGTGCGACCAAGGGACTTGGGGCGCATCTCGGTTTCAGCGGTGTGCGTGGTACGACTGAGCGCAATCGTAGGTTGTGGTTGCTCGATAATGAGAATGGGGTGTATCCTGAACAGGCAGCCGAGGCTATCTTTGCCGACTTGCAAGGTGAGTATCCTTATATGGCGCAGACGGAGCAAGATGTGTTTAATGAATTGCTCGATGTGTTGCGCAGTGCCGACACCAAATCGTCGCTTGTGGAGATGGCTGAGGGTATGCGTGTGCAACCTACCGAGCAAGAGGTATCTGATATGGAGGAGGAAATCGCTCGTGCCAATGCGGAGGCGAGAGAAACGTATGAGCCTACCGAGGGTGAGATGCGTGCGATAGAGGAGCAACGCAGAACGGAAGAGGAAGCACAAGATGAGTATGTGCGTGGTCTTGCGGAGAATGCGTCCGAACGAGTGGAAGAAGAGCCGAACGAGTTGGACGAGAACGGACGTCCGTTTGTGAAATCGTCTGACGGCTCTACCGTGTTTGGAGAAATAACAGAGGATACGGGATTTACTCCTGCCCCGATAAAGTTGAGCGAGGGGTATCAAGATGACGACGGAAAGGGTTATGGCCTCGCTCATATAGAGGCTAATCACGGGGCGCAAATACGAAGTGCAGGCTTTGGTTCTGTAAAAGATTTTGTTTCGTATGTGGCCCAAAACTATGACGAGGGGAATATAAAGGTTGGTAATAACAGAACATCTACTGGCGCTACTACTTATCTGATACAGGTTACAGATAAACACGATAATACCCTGTATATAGAATTGTCGCGTGATGGCTCTTATTGGAATGTGAATAGTGGAGGAATATTCCGTAAGGGGTATTCAGATAAAAAAGAAACGGTCGTCAAGACCGAACCTCAACAACCGAAAAATGCCAATTCGTCCGGCTCTTCGCTTTCTGTGGGCGAGAATAACGGCATTTCAGCCACAGAACCCAACGGTGAGCCAACCGTTTCTACCGACAAAGGTAATGAAATTTCGGAAGAAAGCAACGGAAGTGGGGAGAAAAAAAGAAGTCCCGTCTCCGCCAGCAGTAGTGACATTGAAACGGAACCCGAAGGCAAGCGGAATGGCACGGCTACTCCGCAAAACGAGGCTTCTACCGACAAAGATAGCGAAAAAGCGGAAGAATCCAAGGAAAGCGGGGAGAAAAGTGAGGAGTATGTAATGCCGGAGGAGGCGCGCAGGGAGTTTGACCTGTATGCACTGAAAGATGTGAATTCCATATTGAAAGGCTTATCATACCGTATGCAAGCTTGTGAGTTGAAAATGCGTGATGGTCGTGCTACCGAGGAGGATATGGCTAAATATGCGAAGTATAAGGTATGGCACGCGTATCTGACGAAGGTGAAAGCTAAGAAAGAGGCTATAAAGAAACGGAATAAGTGGGGTGTGAAGTCGGGCAATAATGCGGTGCCGAGGGATACACTACGTAAGATGTTTGATGCATGGAACGGAGACGAGGCACTCGGTGAACTGTTTGACCGTGTAATGGCGGTGTTTGAGCGAATGGGCGTGCGTGTGGTGTTTGATGACAAGCTTGGTGCGGGCACGACGGTCGGGTACTATAACGTTGGTAAGGGATTGATAAAATTCCCCATGAAGATGATATACAACGAAGATGTGGCCGACTTGCAAAAGAACGCATCGACGATACTTCATGAGATGATACATGCGGTGACGCAGTATGCGATAGAGTTGAAGAATATGCCGAATACTCGCGCCAGCCTTGGTATAGAGCTGACACCGGAGATGATAGAGGCGGTGGAGATACTCGAAGATGTGTATCGCCAAATATCGGGTGATGTAGAATTTAGAAAGCAATATGGTACCACGAATGTGCATGAGATGGTGGCTGAGCTGTCGAACCCGGAGTTCAGAGAGTTGTTGAAGCGCAAAACTCTGTGGGGGCGTGTGGTTGAGGCTATCAAGCGGTTGTTTGGTATAGAGGAGACTGATGCGCTATCGGGAGTGAGCCGGGCTTTAGAGCGTCTGCTTGATGATTTTAATCTCGGAACTCTTATTGCGGTTGAGACTGCGGCCCGTATGCAGAGTAAGCGAAAGGGGGTTGAGGGTAGCCTGCGTCTGTCGGACGGAAAGCGCAG
This sequence comes from Coprobacter sp., assembly GCA_017462265.1. Classification (GTDB taxonomy): domain Bacteria; phylum Bacteroidota; class Bacteroidia; order Bacteroidales; family UBA11471; genus Caccoplasma. The sequence goes on from JAFTRN010000014.1 coordinate 15,930, forward strand.
TCGTGAGACGGTCCGGGAGCGAGCCAAGCGAGTGCTTGCTGAAGAGATGGCCGAGCGTTATGGCGGTATCACGGTGTTGTATAGTGATGAGATAGGCGAGGAGGAAAAGGACTACGAGGCTAAGCGGAAGAGTATGGGTTATGTGGAGACGAGCACGGGTAATGTGGTGATTGTGCTCGACAATAATCCTAACGTGGCCGAGATAGCTAAGACGATACTTCACGAGGTAGCGGCTCACCGAGGTGTACCGGGGTTGCTGGGTAAGGAGCGTGCGAATGCGTTCTATGCGGAGGTGTATGCGGGTATGCGAGAGAGCGACCGAGAGCGGATATACCAAGCCTATAAGCCGCATATCGACAGATTGAAGAGTGATGAAGCTCGACAACGCTACATAGCCGATGAGTATATAGCGAGTGTAGCGGAGGGTGGTGTGAACAACTCGGTATTGCGTAGGTTGGTGGCCTTGGTACGTGAAGTGTTGCGAGACCTTGGCATAAGTCTGACGGTGACGGATAGTGATATAGTAGATGTGTTGCGCAGGGCGAACGCTCATGAGATACGTGAGAACAGTCGTATGCGAGCAGAGCGAGAGGTTTTTGTCGAGCGACTGGATAAGATAGAGGAGCGCAAGGCACAGTTGGCGAAAGCGGAGAAGTTTATCGAAGAAGAATTGTCTAAAAACAATCCTATTAAGCGGTTTGAAATAGAACTGCCCTTATCTACAAGCCGAAAGGTGAGAGCTGTAATGGGCAGAGACTTTGACAGCCATAGTATAGAGATAGGCGGTGTGAGACATGCCTTGAAGAATCATGGTGTAGATGGAAAGAAACTTGGTGAACGGTCGATACCTATCACGGCCGAAGATGCGAAGTTGATACCCTATATCATGGTAGCACCCGACTATGTGAGACGAGGCTCGACCGATATACGGGGTAGAGAATCGGTACAATTCTACAAAAAACTGTCGAATGGTTATGTAGTGGTTGTGGAAAAAGAATTGACACGTAGTGCCGATGATTTAGAAACAATCAATATGTGGGCAGAAAAAACACTCTCCAATGCGGATTTGCCTACAAGAGGCCAATTCAGTACGTCCGAAACCGCAGGCATTGGCAGGAGTGACATTGCAAAGATACGCAAAGATGCGGAACTTGCAATAGAAGAAGATGAAAAAAATGCAGAAAAAATACATTATCGTGTAGCGAACGCGCATCAGGAGATTTTTGTGTCGAACGCTGCCCGAGCGGTAGAGGGTATCTCGCAAGGAAAGGCTACTCCGGAGCAGTGGTTGAAGATGATAGAGAATAAAGGCGGACTGAAAGCCGGAGAGGATAAATGGATAGGACTGAGTGATTGGCTGAAAGGACATGATGCCAAATCGCTGACGAAAGAGGAGGTGCTTGACTATATCAATTCTCATAAGATAGTGATAGAGGAGGTAACGTATTCTTTATACGGTTGGGGGCTTGTCGATGATGCTGCGGAGAAACTTAAAAAGGAATATTGGGAAATAGGATGGGAGGCTATGATGGAGAAATATCCGGGAATAGACACATTCTTTGAACCTTACAATGGGGAAATTTTTTGGAGCGAGAATAAAGCGAGTGTTGGTGAATATGAGGATTTCATAATTGATTCACAGATATTGGAAATTCCCACCACTGATGAAGCTATTAACGAGACGCGCGAATCGTACACTACAGTGGGTTTGGAACGTAAGCGCGAGATAGCATTGACGGTGCCGACGATAGAGCCGTATAAGGAGTATGATGAAATACACTTTGGCGATGCGGGCGGTGGCCGTGCTGTTGCGTGGGTGCGGTTTGGCGAGACAACAGACAACAAAGGCAATACCGTTCTTGTGATAGACGAGGTGCAGAGTAAGCGACACCAAGACGGCCGAGAGAACGGATATCGCACAACGGAACAAACAGTTTCTCAACAAGAGGCGGAAGATGCGTTGCGTATTGCCACAAGAGAATTTAATGCGTATAGAGATGCATTAAAAGAAAAGTACAACTATGACGCGCTTGGTGGCTCATTGATGGAGCGTACACGTGCGTTTATGGACGCTATGACCGCAGAGGAACGCGAAAGATATTCCGAGCTTAACACTCGAAGAGCTGACGCGGAGCGTGTGTTACAGAGTTTGCGCGAACCGCAGATAGGTATAGATGAAATAGAGATTACGATGCGTGACGGTATGAAGATAGGACGCTATGGCGACATGGAGATACCGTTTGAACCTGACGTCTCGGATACGTTTATCCTGCACACATTCAGAGAGCAAGTAAGACAGACGCGTATCAATGACGCAATAAAACGAGTACCCGATGCGCCGTTTGATAAGAACTGGGCGGAGCTTGCGATGAAGCGTATGTTGCGGTATGCAGCGGAGAATGGGTATGACAAGGTGGCTTGGACCACGGGAGCGCAACAGGCATCGCGCTATGGTATAGGCGGTGTTGTAGATTATATCACCTCGGAGGATTATGGAGTTGGTGATGATGGCAGTATAACCCGCCTTATAGAGCTTCATATGCATGGAGATAGAAGCAATGAACGCCTTGAAGTTGATAAAAACGGTATTATATTAGACGGCCTTGGAAAAGGTGGTCGATTGAGTGATGTCGTAGGAAAAGAAATTGCAGATGAATTACTATCAGGTGTTGTAGAGCTTTCGAGTGAAGGACTGACCATAGGTGGAGATGGCATGAGAGGCTTCTATGATAAGATGTTACCGAGCTTCATGAATAAGTATGTGAAGAAGTGGGGTAGCAAGGTAGAAGATGTGGGGCTTCCCTATGTGGAAGAAGCGGGCCGAGTGATGCACTCAGTAGCAGTGACCGATGAGATGCGAGATAGCGTGATGGAGGGACAGACGATGTTCCGCATGGCCACGAAAGAGGGAGATGTGCGGTATAGGAGAGAGGAAGAAGCCAACTACCGAGAGGGAGAGGGGGCTTATAGTGATGATGCGGTGAGCTATGAGAATGACCCAATTGCTAAGGTTGTGGGTCGTAGCCGACGGACGGCGGGTGAGCGCAAGGCGTTTGCGGAGCGTGAGCGTGGCCGTATGGTGGAGCGTGCCAAGGAGTTGGCGCGTGTGATGCATCTTGATAACGTGGAGATACGTACCGACGTGGAGGGCTTGCAGGGTAAGAAGCGCAAGGCTAAGGGTTGGTATGATGTGGAGACGGGCAAGATAGTGGTGGTGATACCTAACCATGCGAGTGCTCGTGACGTGATGGCTACGATGTTGCATGAGGCTGTGGCGCATAAGGGATTGAGAGCGTTATTCGGGGAAAATTTTGATACGTTCCTCGATAATGTGTACCGAAATGCGGATAAGGCGATACGTGACAAGATAGCGGATATGGCACGAAGAAACGGTTGGGACTTCAGAGTTGCGACGGAGGAATATCTTGCGGGGCTTGCCGAGCGCACGGACTTTGAGAATGTGAATGCGGGTTGGTGGGCTAAGATAAAAGAGCTGTTTGCGGATATGATGCGACGCATAGGTATGGCGGGTTGGAATGAGACGACGCTTACGGACAATGAGTTGCGCTATATTTTGTGGCGGAGCTATGATAATATGAAGCACCCGGGCAGACGGACGAATGTGTTTGACGTGGCGCGTGACGTGGCCAAGCAGGCAGAGCTGGGCGTGGGCAATTATAGTGCGAGAGCCTATGCGAGTGTGGGCCGAGTGGCCGAGGGAGAATTGAACCCCTCCGCCCTACCGGGCACCTCCCCTATAAACAGAGGAGGAGCTATGGAAAGTACCGAGGGTGAGTTTATGGAGCGACTGACTACACCGATATATGAGAGTAAGGGGACGTTTGCGAACTTGTCGGAGGCGGAGCGATGGGCCAAGTCGTATCTGCAAGGTGCAAGCGGTGTGAACCGATACACGGGTGAGCGCATAACGATAGGTAGAAAGTCGGTGAGCGAAATGCTGAATGAAGATGCGGTAAGTAAATCGGGCGGTGCAAGATTACATATGGCAGCTTTGCGCAGTGTTCTCGACTTTATAGAGACGGGCATACCGGGAGAGGTACACGAAGATACTCACGGCCGAGGTTTCGATGTGATGCGCTTGTATAATGCCATAAGGATAGATGGTAAGGTGTATAGGGTGAAATCGACCGTGCGGAAAGTGCAACAGGGGGATAACTACTATACCTATGAGATACAAAAAATGGAACTGGTAGAGAAAAGCCGGTCAGACCGGAACCGAGAGGGAGAAACTCCACGTAACGGCAATAACGCTACCAATTCCATAACAGTTGCAAATTTACTGAAAGGCGTGAAGAAAACAAATTCTGACGAAGAAATTTTGCAGGGACTTGAAACACTTTTCGCTGATAGGGGATTTGCGACGGGCGATGATAGTCGTTATCGTCAATGGTATGGTGGTAATAGCGGTTATGTGGGCTATTCGAAGAGTAAACGTGCGGTTGATGCGGAAGAGAGAGGATTGCGAAATGCTTCTCAGATGAATGCCGATTTTGCCAAAGAGGTGAACCGCATTGTGGAGGAGCGCACAGGTGAGCCATCGAAGATAACACTGAAAAAGATAAAAGAGGTGTTAGGTAAGATAAAGGCTGACGAATGGCATCATACGAGCAAGTTTGGTAACAAAACGAATTACTACTCGGCTGAGACTGTGGCTTCGTATTTTGCCAAGGACCCCGAGGAGGAAGAGTATGAAAGAATAGAAAGAGAAAGGGAAAGAGAACGAAAAAAACGTCATGAAGAATATTCTAAAGCTGTAAGGGCGAAACTTCCTATCACACAAGTTAAAACAAAAATTGGCACTTTTGATGGCTTTGTTACTTCTGATGGCTATGTTGTTGATGTCCCGAGTGATGTGCTATACCACACCGACAACCGCAAATTGTATGCAATAGGTGAATTAGAGGGAGAGGGGTATATTTTTGTAGATAGGCATAGTGAGTGGTACGATAATAATCGAGAGGCTTTCAACAAGGCTGTGATGGAATATGTAAATGCTGTGGAGAAAGCAAGATCCGAGGTTGATGCAGAAAATCCCGATATGCGTTTCCGGCTGAGAGATGAGAGTGTAGAAGAAGCGAGGGAGCAAGCCGAGCAAGATGGTGCAAGCATAGCGAACAAGGGTGTGCTATATCGCCTCGACCGAGACCTGACCGATGAAGCGACACGCAGAGGGTTGCGGAATAAGAGCGGTGTACGCAGGTTGCTTGATAAGATGGAGCGAGGGTTGTATGATGACCAAGCACCGCTCTTTGAGTTGCAGAAAGAGTTGCAACGTATGCTCGGTGGTGGATTCAAAGACTATATGCGTTTTTGGGAACATGAGACTGCTTATAGGAGTATTGCATCACGCAGACAAGAGGAGTTCCAAAAGGTTTATGGCTATCCGCTGACCGAGGCTCTTGCGGAGTTGCGCAGAGATATGGAGGCTAACGGATTAGATGCCGATATGCACCTGAAGTATTATTTCTATGCCAAGACCTTGTCAGAGCGATATGCAGTGAATCAGAGGGAGGGGGAAGAGAATCCGTTTGATGTGAATATGGCGGTGCTGTATGGGCAGGTGTTGCGAGAGATGAACCCCGAGCATAGTTTCCCCGAATCATTTGGTAATGATGTGGCGGAATGGGGAATATCGTAATACATTTGAAGATAAAGTGTTTACTAAAAATGTTATTCTCAAATAGAAATGTATAAAAGTACAAATTAGTTGCGGTTATTGGCCTTTATTTTGAGAAAATTATAGAGATGGTATTGTAACACTTTCATTATCTGATCAAAATTGCTAACTTTGTTTCCACAAAACTTGTAGAAGCAGAAACTATGCGCAGATTACTATTCATAATTCCCCTCATACTCTTGTGTTTGACTGTATCGGCACGTCATTAACCGTTCAGCCGGCAGCGAGTTTGGCGCGTTATGCACATCACGAAATACCAAGATTTATCATCAACCCCAGCGAAGCATATGACCCGTATGACGACCATTTCCCAGAGGGCTATGAGCATATCAAAGAGAATGCAACAACAGGCGTAGAAACTTTTATAGACAAAGTGATAGAACTTTGTAGTTTATAAGCTCAATAGTATATGACCCGCACAAGGGCAGAAAGAAGAAAAGGATTGTATAACTTGGTCCCGCGCTGTCACGAGGCGTAGAATGGAATCGTAGCCAGAAAGAGTATAATATTCTCTGGTCGTGAACGGTGATATTCCCTGCTCTTTGCCAAAGTAAAAAAAGTCGTAAGTTGGCTGCCTTGTCGAGAAATGACAAGACCTCCTCGCAGTGGTTAGAAGATGGAGGACGGAGGGGATGGACGCATCCTCTCCTTTTTATTGATAGATTTTTAAGAAAAAGGACTCTATACAATAAAAATTATAATTATCTATCGAGTAAAAAATGTAAAAAGAGACTACTATGAGCGTTACGAAAAAAGTTGATGCATTAAATGCTCCGGGAAAGAGTATTGATGAGAAATTGTATATGGTTCTATCCACTATGGATTTTACTAGAAACGGGTACAGAGTGAGCGAACTGGGTGAAGGCATGTCTGTCATTGAACAGGTCATCTGGGGATGGTGTAAGCAACGCTATCTGATTGACAACAAGAATTGCCGGGCTTATGAAATTATGGATGGCAATATGGATTTTGTCAATTTTACCATCGATGATATTGATTGGGATAGCATTAAGCAACTTCCTGAAAAAGCAAAGATGCGTGCTCAAGAGATGTCCGCTCAGTTTCCAACTTTTATAAGGGGATTTCGCAAAGGCGTGGCTGAAGTTTCGTGGCAACTCAATCCCGATGGCCGTTACTATATGGACGAAGACGGATTCGGCATGACTTCGGATGAGGAGATTACGGTATATGGCTTCATTGACTCAGAGATGAATGTACTGGTAAAGTTCCAGTATATCGATGAGGATTGGAAGCGTTTGGATAAAATGCGCCGAGAAGCAGAAGAGACATTAAAGAAAAACTCAAAATGAAAAGACTTTTATTTATATTTACGATGATAGCTATTTCGGTTCTCTCTGTTTCTGCGCAAAACGATTATTATATAAGGAAAGCTCAGAGCTACCAGCGAGAGGCTGAATACTATCAGAAGAAGGCAGAGGGATATCGCAATAACGCAGAATACTACTTGAAAAAAGCAGAGAAGTATCAGCGTGATGTAGCGTATTATACAAAGCGTGGCGACTTGGATCGTGCAAAGACGTACTCCCGTTATTCAGAGAATGAGATGGATAAGTATGAAACACAACTGCGATATGCAACCCAAGCAGATGATAAAGCTGCAATGTATCTTCGTTGGGCTGCAGATGCATTAAAGAAACAATAACTCATCATTGATTATGGAAAAAAATCTTTCAAAAGCAATAACACTCGCCCTTAAAGCACACGAAGGGCAGGTTGATAAATCGGGTATGCCTTATGCCGGACACATTATGCGTGTGATGGCTGCTGGTAGAACGGTAGATGAAAAGATTGTCGGTGTTCTGCACGATGTCGTGGAAGATACAGAGTGGACATTTGATGCGCTACTCAATGAAGGATTTCCAGCACATATTGTAGATGCATTACGGTGTGTAACAAAACTCTCGGATAACGAGCCTTATGATGAGTTCATCGAGCGCGTTAAGACTAACCCGTTGGCTGTTGCCGTGAAGATTAACGACCTCACCGACAATATGGATGTTCGTCGTTATATAGAACTAACCGATTGGGATGTGAAACGATTGAAAAAGTATTTGAAAGCTTATCAAGAACTGACAAACCAACAAAAATAGTCCAATTGCGTAAAAATAACGCATTTTATTTGGCGGTTTCAAAATCTCTATTTATTTTTGCGTAAAATTAACGCATTAAAGTATGAACGAGCAGAAATTTTGTTATAAGTATCCGCATCCATCTGTTACAGCAGACTGTGTGATTTTCGGCTTTGACGGTGTAAGCATCAAGGTGTTGTTGATTCAGCGTGGCATTGAGCCTTTCAAGGGCAAGTGGGCATTTCCGGGCGGTTTTATGAAAATTGACGAGACTGCCGAAGAGTGTGCAAGGCGCGAGTTGGAGGAGGAAACGGGATTAAAAAATGCTGCCGTCGAGCAGTTTTATACCTTCTCGGATGTAAACCGTGACCCTCGTGAACGAGTAGTTACCGTAGCACATTATGCCCTCGTTAGGCTTTCGGAGGTTAAGGGTGGCGACGATGCCGCCTCGGCTCGTTGGTTTGCAATGGACGAGGTGCCGAGCCTTGCTTTCGACCACGACCGTATTTTGCGAATGGCTGTTAATCGCCTGAAGGAGCGCATCTGCTTTGAGCCAATCGGCTTTGAGTTGTTGCCAGAGGTCTTTACCATGACCGAATTGCAGAATCTGTACGAGGCAATTTTGGAGGTGAAATTCGACCGCCGCAACTTCTACAACAAGATGCTTAAACTCGGCATACTTTCAGAGGCTGAGCCGCGCCCGGCCAATGCTACAAACAGAACTCCAAACAAGTATCGCTTCAACGCCGAGAAGTATGCCGAACTGAAACAAAAAGGATTTAGATTGGAATTTTAAAAGTTGAACAATGGAACAAGATAGATTAAAAGATAAGATCCGAGGTTGTCTGATGGCAGGTGCTGCTGGCGATGCTTTGGGCTACGAAGTTGAGTTTATGAGCCGTCATGAGATTCTCTCTCGTTTTGGGGAGTATGGAATAACCAAGTTTGCCCTTGACAGCAATGGCAAGGCCCTCATCAGCGATGACACGCAGATGACGCTCTTTACTGCCAATGGATTGCTCACGGGTATTACGATGAACAGAATGGAACACTCGTCGCATAAAGCTGAGTTAATAGTTATGGCAGCCTATTTAGACTGGTTTTACACTCAGACGAGAGAAGAAGGCAAGCATCAACAAATTACTTGGTTGAGAGAACTCCCTGAAATGTATCATAAACGCGCTCCCGGAAATACCTGTATGAGCGCTTGTGCCAATATCATTGACGGTAAAGATGTGATGAATGACAGCAAAGGTTGCGGTGGCATTATGCGTGTCGCTCCTATGGCTCTTTTGGTGGATCAATCGCCTGATTCGGGCAGATATTATTGTTCCTTAGAAGAACTTGCAGAGGGAGGATGCTATATTGCAGAACAAACACACCAACATCCTTTGGGTTTTCTACCGGCAGGCTTGCTTACCGTATTACTCCATAAGTTGTTGCCACTTACTCCTACGCAGGCGAAGGATAGCATTGAGAATATTGTGAGCGAGACCCTATCCATCTTGGATGTGATTCGTGTGGGTAAATACGAGGAAGATAAAAAGTACCTCAAGGAACTGACTAACAAGGCTGTGCGCTTGGCTCACTCAGACATCTCTGATGCAGACGCTATCCGTGAACTAGGTGAAGGTTGGGTTGCAGAGGAGACTTGGGCTATTGCACTTTTCTGCGTTATTCGCCATATTGATAGTGTTGAAGATGCGATTATTGCTTCGGTAAACCACGACGGCGATAGCGACTCAACAGGTTCCGTTTGCGGTAATATTATGGGTGCTATTTATGGAGATGAACATATCAAGGAGCATAATATATTCTGCCCCGATGGCAAGCAGTTGGATGATACCCTTGAACTATCGGAGATTATCCTTGCTCTTGCTGACGACCTCTCAACGGGCTGCATTATCAGTGAGTATGATCCTATCGACACTCCCGAGAAGCGACAGTGGTATGAACGCTACTGCGAAATGAAACCTGCAGGTATTGGAACAAAGTAATACGCTCTAATTGATAGATTTGAGATAAGTTCAACTCTATAATAGCAAAGAAGAACATATAAGGTGTTTTGCCCGAGCAGTGGGCACACTTTATATTTTTGGCGAAATTTTTAATTGCGAGGATTTTACGCATAAATGTATAGGCAAATGAAAGATCTACTTAATCGGTTAATCGCCATGCACAAAAGCGGCGAGAAAATGCAGGAAACGACTCTGTATAAAACGAGTAAACAGAATGTTACACCTGAATGGATTGACACGCTCAAAGAGAACGAAATCTTTGTCTTCGGATGTCGCAATTCGGGACGACACTTTGACGGTGCTTCAAACTTCGCTCTTGAAAACTTTGGAGCTATTATGGGACAGCGCGAGGGACGGCAGGGACAATCATATGCCATTCCTACTATTGGAGGAACTATCGGATTGAATGAAATCCGCAAATCAGTTGACACATTCACTAAATATGCAGCCGAACACCCGGGGTTACACTTTCTCGTGACTCCTGTTGGCTGTGGCGGAGGCTGCTGTGAAGTTTGGGAAATTGCCCCAATGTTCCGAAAGGCATCGAAGCTATCGAATGTCAGTTTGCCAGAAGATTTCTGGATAGAACTTGATAAAGGACGAATCGCTGAAGTAAAACAAAAACTGGCAGTTAAGTATGATGCGTGCCTGGATGTAATGTCAAGTTTTTGGGGAGAGTTGAGGTTTATGAGGTTGAAAATGATGTCTCCTAACCAACTCTATAAGGAATTGAGGGGTAAAGATTGTCACACGATACCGCTATCTGAACAAATGGAGTGGGCAGAGTTCTATGATGCTGCTATTACAGGTTCTTGGAATGCCGAATACTTGATAAATGATTCTGCAAAAAGTGCCTATATACTTCTCGATAACAAAAAGAGAGTCCGGTGGATTAAGAATAGAGATATAAATTGGTCAGGATTTCAGGACTTGCCTAAAGAGGTACAGAAGAGAGTGCGCCGTAGGGAGTGTAAATATATTTTCGGCACAATAGGCAAATATGAGAATGGGGTTACAAAGATAATTTGGCAAATTAGCCCTGATGGCAGATATCACTATCTTGACAAGTGGTATGGCGGCAAAACCACTGATGAAAAGGATATTTGGTTCGAAGGAAAAATTGATACGAATTGTAGCGTTGTGGAGAAACTACGCATACATATCAAAGAAGAATAAAGCAAATAGATAGATTGAGTCAACTGTCGTACTCTATAAAACTAAAACATTGAAGATATGAAGAACATTTTCGTTAAGCCAAATGAGCAGAGTAAAGCCTGCTTTAACTCAGCCATGGCGAGAAAAGGAAGGACGAAGTCCAACATTTTTACTCTTGCGTTGCTGCTGGTTGCAGTTATGGTAGTTTCTTGCTCCGGTATGCGAAAGTTTGACCGTGTGGAGACGACATCGGTTGAGCGTTACAACATTGTTTACAAAGACAACAAGTGTGGCTTGTATGACATTCAGGCCGACAGCCTTGTTACTGCTATCAAATATGATGCTTTGAAGTACGCCAGAACTGCATCAGAGGGAGGATTTGAGTTTACCATATGGGTTGGTGACACAAAAGACTACGAGGGAATGATATCCATTGGATGCACTACCAATGAGCTTGTGGAGATTATGTTTCCTAAGAGACAAACAACAGAAGAATAACCGCATAAAACACTGAACAAATGGAGAAATCACGAATATCTAAATTCTTTACCGTTACAGACCTTATCATCTGTAGCGTATGGCTGTTGTTGCTCGCTCACGAAGATATTAACAGTGGCCTGATGAACCCGGTAGTTCTGCTATTTCCTGCGCTGCGTATCTGGGCAACTTTCTTGATGCAAAGACAAAGTAAGTTGATGATTGCACCTCTTGTGATGCTGTCATTGATGGGAATGGTTGTGTTCTTGGACCGTGCCCCTGGTTATCTTCTCTTTATAGAGCCGTGGTTGAAACTATTGAGGTCGGGTTCAGCACTATTTGGGGTTGAGTTGGTAGCCAATGCCGATTATCAGGATTTTATCATAGAACTCTGTGAATATTCACTCCCCATCAGTTTGATTTGTTATGCTTGGTTGGTTGTAATTCCGTGTGGCGTGTTCGTTTACCGCTTGTGCAAGAGACAACTCCAGCCGAGCAGTTTGAACATATGGAAGGCTATCGGGCTGTGTATATATATCTTCGTTGTTGCTTTTGTTGATGCTGTTCTGCTGTCTGAAACCTACAAGACCACGCTTGCGGTTGCTGTTCTTGCGTTGATGTTGATTCTGATTCCTGTCATTTTCTATCGTGGAAACATCAAAGGAATATTTAACAGAGGCGAGATTGCTTACCTGCTTACATTTGCAATGTTCGGGATAGGTTATGTTTGCGGTATCGGATTGGAGTTGAAATCGGCGATTACTGTCTGTGTGCTACCTGCCGCATTCTTTGGTCTTATGAACTGGTATGTTCGTAGAGAAACCACTTACAAAGATATATTGCTAATAGTAGGAGCATCTGTTGTATTCTGGTGCGCTCAGTACACTACAAATATGGTTCGTGTTTTACTGTTGTTTACATCTCTTGCGATGATGGCCATACCAGTCATTCGCTTTGCTATCGATACGAAGAAGAGTTGGGCAAGTGCAGGATTGTATGTAGTGGTTGCACTTATAATGCCTGTGTTCTGTCTTGGCTACAATCCTTATTCGGTCTTGGAGGCAAGTCGCGCTTGGCACTTTGATAAATATGGCTACTCTCAAAATGGATTGTTATGTGTAAGAAGTGGGAATGTTGGCGGTTTACGCGATAGATACGGAGTTATTCTCCCGCTTGAATATGACCGCATAGAATTGCTGGATTCCTCAAAGCCATATTGTAAGGTGCGCAAAAATCGTATGTGGCAGATATATGACATTGAACGCCACGAACTTGTAACTGACGAGTGCTTCGAGGAGGTTGTCCTGTGTGATGAGTATGTTTACCGCTTAAAATCGCAGAATGGCGATAAGTATATGTCAATCAAGTGGTACTACAATCGTTACGCCGATGAGCAGTCAGCAGTAATATCCGATGAACTGCCAGTAAAAAAAGAAGAGTAAATGATAGAATTGTAGTAACTTTACTCTCAGAAATAGAACTTAATGAAACTATGATGAAACTTAGAAACTTATACATAAAATGGCAAGTGTGGCGAGGTAAGGCGTTGGATATATGGAGCAAAAGCC
>JAFTRN010000015.1 GCA_017462265.1 Coprobacter sp.
AAAAACATCTGCCATATCGAACATACCAGACATCGCTCTGTTGACAATTTTGCAACTAACCTGTTTGCTGGTCTTATCGCATATAACCTCTTACCTAAGAAGCCATCTATGAACATTGAAATCATTGACAAAAGCAGGTGGCTTGGATAAACCTTATACCGAACTCACGTTAAAATAAGTTTAGAAATGCATTAGAGCATTCGATTGCAAATTTATGAAAAAACTTGATGTAACGATAGCTTCATCTTGTGTTTCATAACATGTATATTGAAATGATACGATTTTTCTCTAATCTAAAATTGAGCCTTTAAAAATGATTTAAATGATGTTTTTATTATCTTTGCGGAGATGACCGGTGAAGATGGGCCGGCTGTGTGGGCTCGTCGCGGAAATGATTAGAATTTGAAAAAAACTATGGATTATAGGTTGAATGATACGATATGTGCCGTCTCTACTGCGGCCGGTGTGGGCGGTATAGCCGTGATACGTGTGAGTGGGGGCGAGGCGGTGTCTATCGCCGACAAGCTGTTTTGCCCCATGGGTAAGGGCACATCCTTACAGGCTCGTAAGCCCAATACGCTCGCATACGGTGAGATATGCGACGAGGCCGGCGAGGTGATAGACCAAGTAGTGGTGTCGCTGTTTCGTGCGCCACACTCGTTCACAGGCGAGGATACGGTAGAGATTTCGTGTCACGGCTCGCTCTACATACGTCAGCGCATCGTGGAGTTGCTCATACGTAGCGGTTGTCGTGGGGCAGGTCCGGGCGAATTCACCCGTCGTGCGTTTGCCAATGGCAAGCTCGACCTGTCACAAGCCGAGGCCGTGGCCGACCTCATAGCCTCAACCTCGGAGGCTACACACCGACTGGCCATGAACCAGATGCGGGGCGGTTTCAGTCGCGAATTGGCCGACCTGCGTACGCAACTATTGGAATTTGTATCGCTGGTGGAACTCGAACTCGATTTCAGCGAGGAGGAGGTGGAGTTTGCCGACCGTGCCCGCCTCACGACCTTGGCTCACCATATAGCTGCCGTAATCACCCGCCTTGCCGATACTTTCCAGCGCGGAAATGCCATAAAAAACGGAATACCCACCATCATCGTGGGTGAAACAAATGCCGGGAAATCGACGTTGCTCAATCGCTTACTGCACGATGAGCGAGCCCTCGTGTCGGACGTACACGGAACCACACGCGATACCGTGGAAGATACCATCAACCTGCAAGGCGTGACCTTCCGCTTCATCGACACAGCAGGAATACGCGACACCGCCGATACCGTGGAGAACATGGGCATTGACCGTACATTTGCCAAGCTGTCTCAGGCCGACATCGTGCTATGGACCATCGATGGCACTCAACCCGTGCCCCACATGGAGGCGTTGGCACACAAACTCATACCCTTATGCACCGGTAAGCACCTCATAGTCATTGTAAATAAAACCGACCTCCTCGATGATAGCCGGCTCACCGCCATACACGATAGCCTTACCGCGCTGGGCATATCGCCCCATAGCATTATGAATATATCGGCGCGCAACGATACCGATATCGCCCCGCTCGAAAATCGCATAGCCACCCTTGCCAACGCCGACGATACAGGTAGCGATGTGATAGTGACCAATGCGCGTCACTACGAAGCATTGATACGAGCGCAGAAGTCGATAGAGCGCGCTTGCGAAGGCCTTGCCTGTAACTATCCCGGCGACCTGCTCTCGCAAGACATTCGCGAGACAATGCATCACTTAGGCGAAATCACCGGCGAAATCACCACCGACGAAATACTCGGCAACATCTTCAAAAACTTCTGCATCGGTAAATAAATAGTTGATTATCAATGGTTAAATTGGTCATAGATGATTAGTGTAGCACTCGATTGTACTGCCCCCAAAAGTTTTTTGTCCAAACTTTTGGGGTCACTTCAAAGGCGGGAAAGCCATTTTTCGTATTGATTATTCATATATCTTTGCCCTCAAAGGGCGAAAACAGGCGGCGCCTCGGCATAGTAAGTAAACTTCCTCTGCTCTCGGCTTGCACTGTTTTTATCTCTCAAACGATTAACAAAGATGACTATGAATAAGAGACATACGGAATATATTGCACTCTATTTGTTCGTGTTTGGAGCGATTCTGCTCTTTGGTGTATTGGCACGAAAATTTGTGCTTATCAAAGGGTATGACGAGTTCAGTGCGGCGGTTGCATTCTTCGCAACAGTAGTTGTGTTGTCGGCACTCTATATCAGTCTGCAAATGACACTCAACGAGTTGTTGCT
>JAFTRN010000016.1 GCA_017462265.1 Coprobacter sp.
ATACGGGGCTGTAAAAATCGATTACCTAACGGCAATCTTTTTATAACACAAACTCAAGCCCCTCTTTTTATTTTATCGCATAAATTATCTTAAATCATAGTTTTCCGAAGATTTTTAAAATCTTTATCGGACACCAATAATTGATAATCAACCGACAATATATTTTCCGCCGGGCAATGATGAGATGAGACGAGTGATAATATAACTCAGTATATAGGTCACCGCCGCGGTAGCCATAATGGCACAAGGGGTGATACACAGACCCGAGAGCACATCATAAACATACGGCAGTATAAGCATGTGCATGAGGTACATACCATAACTCATATCCGAGATAGAACGTGCCGCTTTATAAGCAAAGCAGGGACGAGATATAAGTTTTATAAGCATAAACAGAGCAAACGACATCAGCACCGGTGCGATAGAGGTAGTCTGCCAGGTAAGTTCCAACTCGCGTACTTCGCTCACGACAAACGAACGGGTATAGAACCACCACACACAATAAGCGTAACCTATCAGGAAGAGCGGTATAGCCACCCACAGCGTAGTCTTCACGCTCCATTGCAAGTGTGTCTTTATATAGTGGGCCAGCACCACAAATCCCACATACCCCGACACGTAATAGAGCAACGGGTAGGGATTCCACCAACACTCACCAAACACATCGCCCACATAGTAATGGAAATGCCACGAAAGCGTGGTGAAAAGCCACAGCAACAGAAACAGTTCCTCCTCACGGCGCGACACCTTTTCGAGCCATGGCGATATGATAGGCATTATGAGGTAGATACCCAAGAGCATATAGACAAACCACAGATGCGAAGCCGAGGGTATAAAGTTGATATACACACTTCTCAGATTGTTCCAAGCCTCAGCCGGCGAATACTCGCCCCATACAGCCGGCAGCACCGAATAGAGCGCCAACCACACGACCGGGCTCTATAGTAGTAAGTTTATTGTCTTTCATTATAATTTTCAAGAAAATTCCAAACAGTTTCTAAATTCTACAATACAAAAAGCCACCAAAGAAACTTTGATGGCTTTTGAGGATATACGGTTATTACAATCCGAGTTTTTTGCGGATAGACTTGGGTATCGCATTCTTATTCACCATATACGACATGGTTTTGTATTCTACAAACGGACGAGAAAAATAGTAATATCCGTCGTAGGGTGAAGCGGTGACACCCCAAGAGTTTTTCACTTTATAATAGGGATTACCTTTTTGATCCTTGGCTGTACCTATAATCACCATGCCATGGTCGTCGGTAGTCTCGTAGTTGTCGTAAGCGATTTGACGCATTTCTTGTGTGATAACTTTCTCCTTACCGGGCTTGTCGAACTTATAGAGCATATTCTCGCGTTCACGCGGTGAGAGGTCGCCCCAACGAGCCGCCTCGGTACCCTCCATGCTGGCAAGATCTACCTCGGGAACGATAGCGATAGCCTTTGAGCGGCTGAAACCTTTCTCGCTCACATCGCTACCCCAAGCAATGGTATAGCCGTTGTCGAGAGCATTATCGATGATTTGCATCATCTCGTCGAGAGGTACGTTATAGCTGTAGCCCCACGACCAGTTGTCGGGCACTTCGAGTACGAATGTGGAGTAGAAATCGTGGTGAGTATATGAGGTTATATCTACATAATCCTCCATCTTGATGGGGAGCGACTCGGCAAACGATTTCGGGGTATATTCTTTCTCATTGTAGATAAATTTCTCGGGACGCACACCGAAGTAGGCGTCGAGAATAGCGTTGAGGCCATCTTGCCAAGCGGTAGTGAGTTTACCGCCGGTTTTATCGGCCGTGGTCACAATAGCGTCGATATAGTTTTTGATTACAGCGTCAATTTCATTGAACTCGGGAAGCTCCGTACCATAGTTGAGACCTGGGTAGATCGTATCGGGCACGATACCATAGTCGCGTATAGCGTTGGTCACATCGTGCGAAGCGCCACCCACAGCCAGGTTGAGATGTCCGTGCAGACGCACATATTTCACAGCTTTCTCGAAATAGATATTACGCACAATCCACATTTCGGAGAGATCTACCTCACCGCCACCGGCTTTTCGTATTTCATCTTCGAGGAATGAGCAAGTAGCATAGCACCAGCACGTTCCGCTACGATATTGATTCTTGATGGCATTAGTAGGAAGTACCTTCACGTCGGTAAATTGATAGCCTTCGTCGGCTTTTTTCTCGGGTTCTTGGGCAGCGACCGTACCGAACAGACCTGCCAACGCGAGAGTGAACAGAAATTTTTTCATGTGTTTTTATGTTTTGTTATTAGATACATTTCTCGTCGGCTACGCCGACACGCACAAAGTTACAACAATTTAGAGAATTTACAAAAAGAGCCGGCACAATGTGTCGGCTCTCATATAGTATATCGGAATCGCCCGAATTATTTTTTCTTGTTTTGCATGTGTTTGCCGTAGCGGCTCATGAACTTATCTACACGACCTGCGGTGTCAACCAGTTTCTGTTTACCGGTGAAGAAGGGGTGCGACGAGCTGGTGATTTCAAGTTTTACCAACGGATAGGTTACGCCATCTACTTCGATGGTATCTTTAGCAGCAATCGTAGAACGGCTGATGAAGATTTCCTCGTTCGACATATCTTTGAATACGACGGGACGATAATTCTCAGGGTGAATTCCTTTTTTCATTTTATATTTCTTTTTTATATTTTACGAATCAAGGCACGGCGGTAAAACGTGCATTCTCTTATAATGGCGTGCAAATGTACGCATAAGTTTTGATTTACAAAAATTTTTCTTGGCTTTTTCCCTCTTTCCGCTTTTTTATCGGCGGTTTTCATATCTAAAAAATCGTCAAACGGGTGTCGATACCGATTATTTTGGCTATCTTCGTCGGCGATAAGAGGCTGTGTAATATACTCGGCCCAAGAAAAGACAACCTTTACATTTTTAACGATATACCTATGTTCTGGTTCACGAAGAAAAAATCGCCCGCCCGGCTGTTTTATCACACCGACCTACACTCACATATCATACCCGGTATCGACGATGGCTCACAAGACGTTGCGACATCGATAGACCTGCTACGCCACATGCAGTCGTGGGGCATCACCCACGCCATAGCCACGCCACACGTGACCGCCGGCACATTCGAGAACAGCCTCGACACCATTGACGCGCCCTACCGACTGTTGTGCGACGAGGCTCGTCGCCACGACATAGATATAGAGATAAGTTACTCGGCCGAATATCGCATGGACGAGAATTTCAGGAAGATGCTCGACAGCGGAGGAACGGAGTTTATACCCCTTCCCCACAACTACCTATTAGTAGAGAACTCCTTTATGCAACCACCCATCGACCTCGACAATCTACTGTTCACGTTGCAACTCAAAGGCTACAAACCGATACTTGCGCACCCCGAGCGTTATAGCTATTACTTTCACAACAAGGATATATACAAGCACCTGCACAGCAACGGGGGTATGTTCCAAGTGAATTTGTTATCATTCACCGGCCATTATGGAAAGCCCCAGAAAGAGTTAGCTTGGTGGTTGGCTCGCAACGGCATGGTCGATTTTGTAGGTACCGATCTACATCATGCCGAGCATACCCGCGTCATAGGCGAGTGGCTCGCCGGCAAAGAATATCAGCGATTCGAAAAAGAGTTGCAAAACATCAAAAACGACACATTGATATAATAATAAAACATTAGTGTCCTATAAAATAGCGCATATAGTTTTAGGAGTTTTCATTATGCCAAGGCTAAGATGTTTTGGCCTGGCTCGCCCTACGATAAACGGTACACTACCAATATAACGTAGGGACGCTTGGTTCAAGCGTCCGCCGAGAGAAGTCATCGTCCGGAAATCCAATAAAGCAACGTCTCCGACGTAGTGTTTTGGGGTATATGTACCTATCCTCACAATTTCACTACGTTACATTGTGAGGTTTCTTATAAATAACATCTTCGATGTATTTCTCTGTTATTGAGTAATATTCTTTTATCCAACATTAAAACCTCGAAGAGGTTTCTTAGGAGGAAACCCCACGATAGAGTGTAGTGATTCGTGGGGAAAAAACCTGTGAATAAGCGCCCTACGTCGAAGATGTTGCTATAATGAATTATTATAGTCCGATACCTATGGCATCGTAAATCCACTATCAAATCTTACCCCGCATTGCGCTCGCCTACCGGCTCGCTTATACGGGGCTGTACTAATCGATTTCCTAACGGCAATCTTTTTATAATACAAACACAAACCCTTTTTTATTTTACTACGCAAACCACACTAAATCAGATAATTATACAGGCTTGAAAAAATTATCGGACACCAATAATAATAAAATGAAGCTGTGCCAAAACGAAAATGGCACAGCTTCATTCAATCGCCTATTATAATACCACTTTATACGACGATGTAGCAATTTTTACGATGTAAAGTCCTTTTGCCGATACAGGAATAGAGCGACCATAACCCCGATACACCTCACGGCCATCGGCATTATACACCGTCACTGCCTCGTTTTCCGCACCGACTATCTCTATATTCCCATTCTGTGCATACACTTGCACCGGCTCGCTATGTATCGACACCGTTTGCGCACTCGCATCTTCTACGATATTGGTAAAATCGCTCCAATACAGCGAACTCTCAAAAGCCGATTTACAACCGGGACGAACCTTCAATCGCGCACGACTTTCCACGGTTTCGCTGAATGTACCATCTTCTATTATCGGTGGCAAAGTAGCCCCTACGGACACTATACGTATATTATCACAACCCGAAAACAATCCGGCGCCGACGACCTCTACATCTTCGGTAAACGTCACGGTAGCAAGGTTTGAACAGTTAAAAAACGAAGAGTTGATTGCACTAATACATGATATAATCACAGAAGTCAAATCCAAACATTCGCCAAAGGCATAGCCTACTAAATTGGTAACACTTTTAGGTATAGTTATAGAAGTAAGTCCTGCATCATAAAATGCACACTCACCTATTTCCGTTACATTCGAAGGTATAACAAACGATTTCAAATTCCAACAGCCCTCAAAACAATCAGCCTTAATTGTCGTCACTTTATCCGGTATATTTACTCTGGCTACATCTGAACTACTAAAAGCCCCCCAACCTATTTCTTCTACACTATTAGGCAAGACTATACTTGAAAGAGCACAACCGTAAAACGCTTCATTTCCAATATGTGTCACACCTGTTGGTACGATATAGGCATTACCGGTTTTTCCAGCCGGGTATTGAATCAATTTCTTCTTACCCTTGCCAAACAATACCCCATCTATACTTGTAAAATATGGATTGTCGGCAGAAACCGTTATTTCTTGCATTTTTGTGCAACCGGAAAAGGGGGCAGAATCGAAATAAGCATTTTGGGGAATAAATACAGACGTTAAATTTGTTCCAGAAAACGCTCCGCTTTCTATTGTTTCGACACTATTGGGTATCGTTATAGAGGTCAGTCCCGAACCAGAGAATGCACCTTTACCTATTGTTTTCACACCGGCAGGTATCGTAATCGATGTCAGGCTTAAACAATCTTCAAACATATAATCTTCAATTACAGTGATTCCCTCCGGGAGTGTTACTGATACCAAATTTTCGCAACAGCCAAACACGCCATATCCCATCTGTGTGACACTATTAGGGATAACCACAGATGTTAAGTTATTCCAAGAAAATGCATACTCCTCTATAGACACAACCGTATAAGTATCAGCATTGTACACAACTGTGGTGGGGATTATTATGTCCCCTTGATATTCTTTGATGGATGTTTGAGCCACTTCCGCGGTGAAATCAGTAGAACTTACTATATTGTAATAGAGGCCTCCGTATTCGAAATCGTATGCCTGCACCAACATGGGGCTTAGGGCCACCATTATCGCAAAGAAGATTTTTAAGATTTGTTGTCGTAATATTTTCATAGTTTCAATTTGTTGATGTTTGTTTTTCAGCGAGCTATCCCACAAACGATTAATCGAGTAGCTACCATATTCAAATAAGCAAAAAAAAGAAAAGGCGTAGAACTATTCGTTAATCGCTTATTCATACGGACGGTTCTGGTAAACCTTGCTATAAAATAAGCACGAATAGTTCACGCCAATCAGCGTGAACCCTCAACTGCTTATCCTCGTATAGCATTAAAATTTACCAGATTTTCCGTATCGAGAATAAGAGCTAAAAGCTCAATTAGTATGTATGTGTAGAAACGCTCTGAGTTTGTTTCATTTCTCTCTTATTTTTGAGGGGATATTCCATGGAATACCGCCTCGTGCGTTTCGTGTGTATATATCTGTTTCTTAGTCGAATCCTTTCTTTTTAAAGGTTAATATTATCGTATTTAAGTCATCTCTTAGAAAGGCAGGTCGTCGCCCGACTCACTCATAGGGGGCACGGGAGGGGGAGGCACGCTGCCCATATCGGGAGGAACGGGGACGCCGGCATCGGCCTTCTCTATCTTCCAAGCGCGTACCGAGGTGTACCAACGACCGTTGTACTCGCGACTATCGAGGTCGAAACTCACCGTCACCTCATCGCCTACCGCCACCGGATATTGGTCGATGCGATTACCGCTCAACTGAAAACATACTTTTGCAGGATATTGTCCGTCGGTTTCCAACACATATTCCTGTATCTTCCATTCTTTACCCGAGGCTTTACCCACACCCGATTGCAAGGGTAGCACCTGTATGATGTGTCCTTTTATTTCCATTTCGTTTTAAGATTTTTTTGATATTACGACAGATGATACGACAAAGGTATGAATTTTTAGGATAGAACGTACCTGTGAATTCTTAAAAAATGAGGTAATATCTTGGAATGAATTAAAATTCATGATTTAGACGAGTGTTTTTGCGTGGTAGTACGAAAAATCGGATTATCTTTGTGGCACAAAGGCGAAACCGTACTTTACATGAGGATTTACCTCGCCAATATCAGAAATCAGCAAATAACACAAAAGATATATGAACGAAAACAAAAAACTGATAGATACTATCGTAGAGAGCATTCAAGAGAAAAAAGGTAAAAAAATCACGATTGTCGATCTCACCGAAATCTCCTCATCGTCGGCTCAATACTTCGTTATATGCCAAGGCGGATCGGCCATGCAGGTAGCCGCCATCGCCGACTCGGTGCGCGAATTGACACTCGAAAACGCCGGCGTGAAACCATTCAACTACGACGGCTACCAAAACGCTCAATGGATTGTAATCGACTACGGTCATATATATGTGCATGTATTCCAACCCGAGCAACGCGAATACTATAAGCTCGAGCAGCTGTGGAGTGATGCCAAATTGACAGAAATCCCCGATTTGGAATAGTTTTTGCTCTACGATGATTGTATAATCAGATACTCAATATTTTATGGGAAATAACAATATGCAACGAGGCAATAAAAATATATTTCGGCCCAATCTCTACTGGATGTACGCACTCATCGCTCTGTCGCTGATAGGTGTATATTATCTAAACGATGGCTCAGCCACCAAAGAGGTTTCTTGGACTGAATTCAAGGAAATAGCGCTCGATGGCGGGATAAAAGAAGTTGTTGTATACCGCAATAAATATTATTTGGAGGCAACATTAAACGACTCGACCGCTCGTGAAATATTCAAGACCGACGACACCCGAAAATTGGGTCCAACACCTAAGATATATACCAACTTCTCGAGTGCCGAGACCATCAACAGCGAGATTGAGCGCTTGGGACAAGAATCCGGGTCCAATATCAATGTACAGATCGAGAAAAGCAGTGACTTCAGCGATATGTTCTGGTCGTTCGGACCTATACTCTTGCTGTTCGTGTTTTGGTTCCTCATCATGCGTCGTATGTCGGGTGGTGGCGGTGGCGGCGGCGTGTTCAATGTGGGCAAGTCGCAAGCCAAGCTCTTCGACAAAGAGGGAGCGATAAAGGTATCGTTCAAAGACGTAGCCGGTCTGTCCGAGGCCAAACAAGAGGTGGAGGAAATTGTGGAGTTCTTGAAGAACCCCAAACGCTATAACGAACTGGGCGGTAAAATACCAAAAGGGGCCCTGCTTGTAGGTCCTCCGGGAACGGGTAAGACACTGCTCGCCAAGGCCGTAGCCGGCGAGGCAAATGTTCCGTTCTTCTCTATGTCGGGTTCGGACTTCGTAGAAATGTTCGTAGGCGTGGGCGCATCGCGCGTACGCGACCTCTTCCGTCAAGCCAAGGAAAAAGCCCCCTGCATCATATTCATCGATGAAATAGATGCCGTGGGACGTGCCCGCGGACGTAACCCGAACATGGGCTCGAACGATGAGCGCGAGAACACGTTGAACCAACTGCTCACCGAGATGGACGGATTCGGTACCAACAGCGGTATCATCGTATTGGCAGCCACCAACCGGGTGGATATTCTCGACAAGGCCTTGTTGCGTGCCGGACGTTTCGACCGACAAATCTATGTGGAACTGCCCGACCTCAACGACCGTAAAGAGATATTCAAGGTACACCTCAATGGTGTGAAAATCGACGAGTCGGTAGATATAGACCTGCTGGCACGTCAAACCCCGGGATTTTCGGGTGCCGACATCGCCAACGTATGCAACGAGGCTGCCCTCATCGCCGCCCGCAAACGCAAACAATGGGTGCAAAAACAGGACTTCATGGACGCCGTCGATCGTATTATAGGCGGTCTCGAAAAACGCACCAAAATCACCACGACCGACGAGAAACGCTCCATAGCCATACACGAGGCCGGTCACGCCTCGCTCAGTTGGTTCTTGCAATATGCCAACCCGCTGGTGAAAGTGACAATCGTACCACGTGGTAAAGCCCTCGGGGCCGCTTGGTATCTGCCCGAAGAGCGACAAATCACCCCCAAAGAGGCCATGCTCGACGAGATGTGTGCCACCCTGGGCGGACGTGCTGCCGAGGAATTGTTTATAGGTCGCATCTCCACCGGTGCCGCCAACGACCTCGAGCGAGTAACAAAACAAGCCTACGCCATAGTAGCCTACTTCGGCATGAGCGACGCTCTACCCAATATATCATACTACGACTCTACGGGCCAGGAATATGGATTCACCAAGCCATATAGCGAGGAGACCGCCCGCGCCATCGACAAAGAGGTGAGCCGCATCATCAGCGAGCAATACGAGCGTGCCAAGAAGATTCTTGCCGAGCACGCCGATGGTCATGCCCGTCTCACACAGGTGCTTATAGAACGTGAAGTGATATTCACCGAAGATGTGGAGCATATTTTCGGAAAACGCCAATGGGCCTCTCGTAGTGAAGAGATACTGCGCGACAATGAAAAGATGGCCCAAGAACGTGAGACCGAGACCTCTGATAACGAGCCCAATGAAGATAATGCTCCTATTGATGGTGCCGAAGATATAAACAACACTTCTGTCGTACCCGAAGATGTCACCCCTATTGAAGAAGAGCGAACAAAAAACGAAAAAGAATAACCCCTCGAATGCGGTTGTGCGATGTTTCGTACAACCGCATTTACAATAAGCGTTATCATGAAAAACCTCATCACACGAAGCATTACCGGACTACTGTTTGTCGGTATCATTATCGGAGCCACATGGTATAGCCAAGAGTCGTTCCGCGGTTTAATACTCATCGCCACTATACTATGTCTGTCGGAATTTTACCGACTGACAATGCCCGATGCCCGCCAATGGACTCGCCTGGCCGACATACTGGGTGGAACCTACCTTGTAGGTATCATGTTCCTCTTTGCCTACCCGGCCCCCATATCTACCGCTGCCACGCTCATATCGCTGTCGCCCTATATCATATATCTGCTCTACACCTTCATCGTGAGGCTGTATCTGCGCGAGAGTGATCCCATTACATCATGGGCCAAATCGCTGTTGGGACAGATATATATCGCACTACCCATGGCACTGCTCAGTTTCATCGCTTACACTCCCACCGGGAACCCCGACATTCCCTATAACGCACTGATGGTGATTTCATTCTTCACCTTTATATGGATCAACGATACCGGAGCCTACTGCGTAGGTTGCACCATAGGACGTCACAGACTGTTCGAGCGCATCTCACCTAAGAAATCTTGGGAAGGATTTTGGGGAGGCTTTGTCTTTGCCCTCGCATTGGGTTGGGTGTGGAGCCAATTCCTACCGGTTCTCAACTTGTGGCAATGGTTAGGTCTCGCCGCCACCATATCGGTATTCTCCACCCTCGGCGACTTGTGTGAATCGTTACTGAAACGCACCTTGCAAGTGAAAGATTCGGGCGCGATGCTCCCGGGGCATGGTGGTATGCTCGACCGTCTCGATAGCGTGATGATCGCCTCACCCGCCGCCGTCATCTACCTCACCATTGTAATGAATATATAGAAATCTACCGATATTTATTTGTCTGTACATGAGGGGCCGCCTTTTACGGGTGGCCTCTCATGTGTTATATACGGGTTATCGTGAAATTTTGGGGATAGTATTCCCTAAAATACTACGTCGGAGACGTTGCTTTATTGAGTATTCCATACGTTTTTCTCCCGATGGACGCTTGGGGTAAGCGTCCCTACGTTAGGTCGGGGTTTCACTTATCGTAGGGCGGGTCATGCCGAGGTGAGGAAAAATCATTGGTGCCGATAAATCCCTAATAAAAAAAGCGGCTGCTTGTGGGCAGCCGCTTCGGGGAAAGTATAATAGAAATACTATTATTTTGCGAGAACTTCGTTTACTTTATCATTGGGTACCATCTCTTCTTGGAACACGTATGCTCCGGTCTTGGGAGATTTTACCATTTTTATCACCTTAGAATAGGTACGACCTTCACCTTTTTGGAGAGATGCAACGGTTTTCTTTGCCATGGTGTATTATTATTTAATTTCTTTGTGAATGGTTACTCTTCTGAGAATGGGGTTGTATTTTTTCAACTCCAAACGTTCTGTGGTATTTTTTCTGTTTTTGGTGGTAATGTAACGTGATGTACCGGGCATACCACTGTTTTTGTGCTCGGTGCATTCGAGAATTACTTGTACTCTATTACCTTTTGCTTTCTTTGCCATGTTTAGGTCTCCTTAGATTAAGCGTTTAAATAACCTTTGCTTGCAGCTTGTTTGAGAGCGGCGTCCAATCCCAATTTGTTGATGGTACGGAGACCTGCAGCAGAAATGCGCAAGCTGATCCAGCAATCTTGTTCTACCCAATAGAACTTTTTCGTGAACAGGTTGACGTTAAATCTTCTTTTAGTACGTCTTTTCGAGTGGGATACATTATTGCCAACCATGGCTTTTTTCCCTGTAATTTGACAAATTTTCGACATCTCGTATCTATATTTTTTATTATTTTCGATGGGGTGTTTACAATCAGGGTGCAAAGTAAGCGATTTTAAAAATACGTTCCAAATTTTCAACGCAAATTCTTTCAAATAAATCGTTTTTTGCCCCGTTACGGGGAATTTACCCCGCAAATTTGTTCGAGAAATTGGCTAATCGAGCAAGAAACCTACCATCTGCAACAAAGCGGCATGGGTGAACCGATCGATATTCTGCTCACGATTGCGACCAAAGGTAAGCATCACGCTATGCACCTTATCACGACAAGCAACCGCCACAGCCACCGTACCTACGGGCTTGGCATCGCTTCCGCCATCGGGACCGGCAATCCCCGATGTAGCTATCGCACAATCGGTGTGCAGTACGCGACAGACTCCGAGAGCCATCTGCTCCACGACAGGCCGGCTCACCACTCCATATTCGGCTATAATGTCGGGCGACACACCCAAGACCGAGGTTTTCACCTCATTGGCATACGATACGACACTACCCTTGTAATAGGCCGAACTGCCGGGCACCAACGTTATTTCGTGTGCGATGTTTCCGCCGGTGCAACTCTCGGCCGTAGCGAGTGTCAGTCCCCGCTCTTGCAACAACAAACCCAACGCACCGGCCAACGAGGCGTCTTGACGACAGAATACATAATCGCCCAACTCGGTAATAAGAGCCGTAAAGTATCGCTCCAGCGCCTCCTCTACTCCGGCATCGGCTTCACCCACGGCTGTAAGACGCAGACGTATCACCCCGGGTTTGGGCAGATAGGCCAAGTGTATATTTGCAGGCAGGGATTCTTCGAAATCGGCAAGACGTATGGCTAATGCCGACTCGGTAAGTCCACGCACCAAACAGGTATCGTGGCACACCACCGAGCGCTCATCAAACCGAGTACGCAACCGAGGTATCACCTCGTGCGTAACAGCATACTGCATCTCACTCGGCACTCCCGGCATAGCCACCAATACACGATTGTCGCGGTCGAACCACATAATAGGCGCCGTACCCACCGGATTGTATATCACATCGCACGCGTCGGGCACCAACGCCTGGTCGCGCGTGAGCGTATTCATTGTAAATCCTCGTCGTGCAAATCGCTCCTCATTCATCGCCTGCACCCGTTCATCGCGATGCATACCGCAATCATACAGTTCACACAACGTCTTTTTGGTTATATCATCTTTGGTCGGACCCAGCCCTCCCGTCATAAGCACTACCGACACTCGGGAAAAAGCAGCCTCGATGGCCGCGGTAATTTCGTCACGACGATCGCGTACCAACGTCACTCGCGAGAGTTCCCAACCTTCGAGATTGAGACGACGGGCTATCCAGCCCGAATTTGTATCTGTAACCTGCCCTATAAGCAATTCATCGCCTACGGCTATAATTTCGACATTCATTTTCGAAAACTTTCTTAGAAGCTGTTTGATTTTTATTTTGCAGAAGATAGGCTGCTATCGCTGTGCAATTTGTAAACAAGTTTACATTGCGCTCGTTGGCACTATCTTTCGAGATTATTTAAGATATATTTTGGAATGAATTTTTCGACAAATTGCGCAGGGCGTAGCGGGCTACGTCCAAGCGGTTTGACGGAAAAGGCGTCCAAAAGAGCCTTAAAGAATCCGAAACTTTCTTTTTTTGAAGCCAGAATAAATTTTTCAAGAAAATTTCAAACAGCTTCTTACAACTCCACTCGAGCAAACGGCGGAAGGTCGAGCGAGCAGAAGTCTTTATCTATATATTTATAGTAACCTGTTATTGCCACCATGGCGGCATTGTCGGTCGTAAACGAGAATCGGGGTAAGAATATCTGCCACCCGTAACGAGCGGCGTGATCTTCGAATGCGGCACGCACGGCCGAGTTGGCCGACACCCCACCGGCGACAGCCACCCGATTGATGCCCGTATCTTTCACCGCCCGACGCAACTTATCCATCAATATATCCACAATGGTCGATTGCAACGAGGCACACAAATCGCACTTACGTTGCTCCACGAAGTCGGGATTTTTTTTCAGTTCATCGCGCAACAAATAGAGGAAAGAGGTCTTCAACCCGCTGAAACTGTAATCGTAGCCGGGAATATGCGGTTTACTGAACGTAAACGCCCGCGCGTCACCCTCCTTGGCCAATCTATCGACCACCGGTCCGCCGGGATAGCCCAGGTCCATCACCTTGGCGCATTTGTCAAACGCCTCACCGGCAGCGTCGTCGATAGTCTGCCCTATCACCGTCATATCCTTATAGCTATCGACCCTGATTATCTGAGAATTTCCGCCCGATACCAACAAGCAGATAAAGGGGAACGCCGGTTGATTGTTGTCATCGGCATCAACTTTGATAAAGTGCGCCATGACATGCGCCTGCAAATGGTTCACGTCGATAAGCGGAATATCAAGCGCCGTGGCAAAACCTTTGGCAAACGAGGTCCCGACCAGCAACGAGCCCATCAATCCGGGCCCCCGGGTAAAGGCCAACGCGTCGAGTTCGCGTTTATCGATCGAGGCTCTACGTATGGCCTCCGACACTACCGGTATGATATTTTGTTGATGGGCACGTGATGCCAATTCGGGAACAACCCCGCCAAAAGCCTCATGCACAGCCTGTGACGCTATGACATTCGACAGCATTACCCCGTCGCGTATGACGGCCGCCGATGTATCATCGCACGACGATTCTATACCCAAGATGGTTATACTCATAGAAAATTGTGTTTTATGAGGCGAAATTACACAATAAAAAAGAATTATATACCTATTTATTCTGCGAAAAATCATAATTTTGTAACTTGAAGAGATATGAAGTTCCTATTCAGATTCATAAAAATACTCATTGTCAGCATTTTGGCAATATTTCTCATTACAGCTACAGGTTCTTATCTGTTGCTCAATATCTCATTGACGCAAGAAAAGATAACCCGCGTAGGCGAAGAAGAGTTGTCGAAACTGCTGGATACCCGCCTCACAATCGGCGACGGTCACGTATATCCGTTCAATAAAGTGCTGTTGAAAGATGTCTGCCTTTACGACCGACAAGGCGACACGTTGCTCTATGCCCGAGAACTGATAGCCGGTGTCGATCTGCAAGAATTGCTATACCGGCGATTGGTGTTCACCACCATTCAATTATACGATTTCGAATTGTCGTTATCGCGCGACAACAAAGAGGCTCCTCTGAACCTGCAATTCATCGTCGATCGATTTAAGAAAAACGAGGAAAGGCCCGCTCTCAATCTGCACTCACAGGTCAATACCATACTGATGCGACGCGGGAAAATCAGTTATGATGTAAAATCGGAACAGCACAAAGGCGAGGGTATTTTCGATGCCAACCACATCGGTATCGATAATTTCTTAGCCACCGTGTCGCTGAAATCCATCGAGCGCGACTCGGTAAACATCAATATACGCAAGATAAGTTTCAACGAGCAATCGGGATTTTCATTACATAAATTCGGTGTAAAACTCATCGGTAACCGCGAACGTGTAACCATGAGTAATTTCCGTATCATACTACCCCATTCCGAGGTAAGCCTCAGCCGCACCACAAGCGACTTGCTGAGTTACGACAATTTCGACACTTTCTATCGCGATTGTCGTTTCGACATAGAGATGCGGAAGGCCCTCCTCACCCCTTCGGACCTGAAGATGTTTGTGCCACAACTCGGCAATGCCAATATACCCATAGAAGTGAACACCCACCTGCAAGGTACGCTCGACAGCCTCAAAATGAGCCACCTGCGCATACAGTATGGTCTCAACGATATAACCCTCACCGCCGAGGCCTCGGCACGACACCTATTCTCGCCCGACAGCATGATATTATCGGGAGCGATAGAGTCGATGACCGCCACCCCCGACGGTCTTCCCCTTATACTCAGCGAGTTGCTACCCGAGCGCATATCACTCATCGAGCACGCCAAGACATTAGGCGCATGGGAGTTCCAAGGAAATGCCGATAAGACACCCAACGGTGTATCGGCCAAAGGCGCATTGTCGTGCGAATTGGGCGATATAGAGGGCGATATTGTCATGGACATTTCCGAGGCCGATGATATTTTCAACCTCACCGGACAATTAAAAACCCCCGACTTCGGGATAGGACGATTCTTTTTTGCCGAGCACATACTCGGGAATGTAGGTTTAGATGTGCGTCTCAACCTCAACCAACACACCGCCGGCGGAAACCTCTGGGGCGACGTTGACGGACTGATTTCGCACGTTACATTCAAAGACTATACCTATCGCAACATCGAGTTGCGAGGCAATTACGACAACACCTACTACGACGGTTACTTATCCATCGACGATCCCAATGGACAACTGCAATTGGTAGGCACTCTCGACCTGTTCGAAAGGCGTCCGGTCGTGAAGGTCTTGGCCGAAGGCAAAAACCTACGATTCGGACATCTGAACCTTATGCCTCAGTATGCCGAATCCATAACCCAATTCAGTTTCAGCAGCAACCTCACCGGAAATCACATCGACGACATAGAGGGCGAAATAATCATCGACACGTTGAGTTTCGAGAACAATGGGCACTTGTTCAACTCCGGCAATTTTGCCATTACCGCCACTTGCGAAGACTCCACCAAACGACTGAGTATCAAATCGGATATTATCAATGGGGAGATTGAAGGCAAATACAGTTTTCTCCACCTCAAACAGCATATTACCGACTTACTGGCAAACTATCTACCGGCCTTAATTCCCGACTCCACAATCTCATTTGCGAAAGAGGGAAATCAATTCCGATACAATTTCGAAATAGAAAAGACCGCCGATCTATCACAAGCCTTCAACCTACCGGTAAGCCTACCCGAGAAAGCGCATATATCGGGCGAGTTCGACCATCAAGCGCAAAACATAAATTTACATATCAACGCCCCCCAAATACAGGTAAAACGTAAAATATTATTCGACAATGAGGTGCGCTTGTACAAAGGCGATTCGGCCCTATATCTATCGGCCCGCACCGGTATGCTCAATAAAAAGAAGCAATACACCGGTTGGAGCCTCAATACACAAGTCGGGAACAGCCTTATCGATACCCACCTCAACTGGAGCAACAACAGCGATACCACCTTCTGTGGGGAATTTGCCACATCGACATTTCTCCATTCCAAGGCCGGAGAGATGGAATATTATGTAGATATTCTCCCCACCCAAATCATTATCGGCGACTCTATTTGGGACATTCTACCCTCATTTGTCGCTGTAAAAAACGGAGTGGGCCAGATTACCGACTTCGAGATACGTCACAAAGAGCAATACCTGCACCTCGATGGCGCTGTTTCAAAGAGCGAAGATGACGCGCTATACCTGAGCCTTAACGACCTACAACTCGATTATATATTCGATGCACTCAACCTCAAAAACGTCGTATTCGGAGGCTCTGCCACAGGAAACATTATCATTGCCGATCTGCTCAATGGCACCCCCCGCCTTGATACCCGGGAATTTTCCGTGAAAGGATTTTCATACAACCACGCGGTATTCGGCGACCTGCTGGTCCATAGTCGTTGGGACAATGACAATCAAGGTATATACCTCAACGGTCGGGTTTCACAGCCGGGCTACCCCGACACCCGTGCCTACGGCTACATATTTCCCACACGCGACTCGCTCAATCTTACTTTCAATGCCAAACACGTCTCACTGGGGTTCCTCACCCCCTTCACCGAGAAAATATTAAAAGATGTTGAAGGTCATGCCACAGGACTTATCAATTTCTATGGACGATTCAAGGCTCTGAATG
The DNA here is from genome assembly GCA_017462265.1 of Coprobacter sp. Classification (GTDB taxonomy): domain Bacteria; phylum Bacteroidota; class Bacteroidia; order Bacteroidales; family UBA11471; genus Caccoplasma. The sequence goes on from JAFTRN010000016.1 coordinate 17,038, forward strand.
TAAGCGGTAATGCCTATGTCGAGCGTTTCGGGTTCGGTATCGACTACCTCAACACGCGCTTTTACATCTCCGATACATTGCGCATGACGCCCGACTCCATCATCATCGACAATATGACCATGACCGACGTTGAAGGACATACCGGAGTGGTAAACGGATTCATGACACACACAAATTTCAAAAACATAAACTATTATCTGCACGCCGACAATATAAACAATATGTTGGTGTACAACACAACCGCCAAACAGAGCCCCAAATACTATGGTACCGTATATGGTAGCGGTAAAATAAGCATTGGAGGTAATCTCAAGGAGACCGGTATCGACATCGAGATACATACCGAAGACAAAACCAAATTCACCTTCGCGCTTACCGATAATGCCGAAGCCGAAGATTACCAATTCATCACATTTGTCGATCGCTCACGAGACTTTGGTTTGCTCGAAGATAGTGTCACCGCCCTCGTCGCCCCCCCCTCGCTCTTATCGTCGAAACCTCGTCATCAACTATCGCTCAACCTACACATCGAAGCCACCCCGCAGGCCTCTATGAACCTGCTCATGAATCCGGCCACAGGCGATATGATACGTACCACAGGCGATGGTACTATCCGCATCGAATACAACACAATCGACAACGAGGGCGTAAAACTATTTGGCTCTTACACGGTCGATAAAGGTAGTTATAAATTCAATTTGCAAGACCTTATCACCAAAGACTTTGTCATAAAGACAGGTAGCAGTATCGCATTCTCGGGTGAGGCACTCAAATCCGACCTCAATATTGAGGCTTACTATGCCCTGACGGCCAATCTTGAAGATCTCGACGAAAGTTTCGCCACCGAGCACGAGTTGAACCGTACCACTATTCCGGTACGCGCTATGCTATATATGACAGGAAAATTGGAAAGCCCCGAGTTCAAATTAGACCTCAACTTCCCTACCGTCTCTCAAGACATAGACCGACGCATACGCAGTATCATCAGTACCGACGACATGATAAACCGCCAGATAATTTATCTGCTCGCCTTGAATAAATTCTACACCCCCGATTATATGAACGTGGGGCAGACACACAACAACGAGTTGGCTTCGGTAGCCTCATCGGCCCTATCGTCGCAACTCAACAACCTGCTGGGCCAAATCAACGAGAATATCAACATCGGTACCAACCTACGTAGCGACAAAGGCGACTTTTCCGACGTGGAAGTAGAACTCGCCTTGTCGAGCCAACTGCTCAACAATAGGCTCATTCTCAACGGAAATATCGGCTATCGCGACAACGCCGTGAACAACAACACGTTCATCGGCGACTTCGACCTCGAATACCTGCTAAATAAGAGCGGAAATATACGGCTCAAAGCCTATAATCACTATAACGACAAGAATTATTACGTAAAATCGGCCCTTACCACACAAGGGGTGGGTATTATGTTCCGCAAGGAATTCAACAAATGGACCGAGTGGTTCTCGTGGATAAAACGACGCAAAAACAAAAATGCGGAAGAGTAACCTTCCGCACCACGTTAATCGTTTATTTTTGAGGGAACTTATGGCGTTGTGGTATCGACTTGACGATTTGCCGCGGCTTTCGCTTCCTCACCTCTGATATAAGCCCTATATTCCAGTGGGGTAAATCCGGTTTTCTTTTTAAACAGAGAGAAGAAATGCTCGACCGACTTATAATTGAGCATATACGAAATTTCTTTTACCGAATGCGCAGTACGTCCCAATAGTTCCTCGGCCTTCTTTATCTTCAACTCTTGGAAATACTTCGCCGGGGCATATCCGGTATAGTCTTTGAAAATCTTGCGAAACCAACTGTAGGATAGGTTGAGCTTTTCAGCCAAATCCTCTACATCTACATTCTTGTAGAGATTTTCTATCATGATGATTTTAGCGCGTTCTATCTTCTGGCTCATACTATCCTCCTCGAATATACGATTACTGGATATATAGCATATCAGCCCTATCATGTGCAGTACGATCCCCGACAAGCACTGTTGCGTTGCATTTTTACCGCTGTTGGCCACCTCTATGGCACTTTGGAACAACTTTACCAACTCGGCATTGAGGCCGACCGTAAGCACCGGATTTTCAGGGGTAATACCGGCCTCTCTGAACCATAATTCGGCTACCGAGCCATTAAATCCGATATAATACTCGTTCCAACCGATCTTATTATTGGGCGAGTAGGTATGCCATTGACCGGGGAACAAGCATAACAACGTACCTTTATTCAACGTCTGTCTGGGGGTAGCATCGGAGGTAAACGAGCCTGAACCTTTTGTAATATAGAGCAACTGGAACTCATGAAGCACACGCCCCTTGCTCACATTGAAAAAATATCCCGATGGATGATCTTTGAGCGGATAGTGCTCTCCGGCCTTTACAGCCTGAAATCCCACCGTATTTACATACAGGCCAAACGACATATCGGCTCGCGTGGCATCAAGATATTTTATATCGTTTTCTTGCTCGTTGTAATTCATCGTATATGGTTTTTACAGCTCAATTTCTATTCACAACTTCATATATAGTAAGTTGTGAATAGACAAATATATAGAGTAGTTTTGAAAAATCAAAATTTTAGAACAAAAATCACAGCTATTTTTTTACAACTGAGAGATTTAGCCAGAAAGGCTCTACCGGGATTATTCGCCGATATGCTCATCAACATATCGAGCCACCGACTCCATGAGCCATTTGGGAGTAGAGGTAGCACCACAGATACCTATACTTTTACGCCCGACAAGCCATGCGGCATCTATCTCGGCCACGTCGCTCACCAGATAGGTGTGGGGATTCTCACGACGGCACTCCTCGTAAAGCACCTTACCATTCGACGATTTGAGTCCGCACACAAACAATATCAAGTCGTGGCATTGCACAAACTTGCGTATATTGGGTATGCGATTGGCTACTTGACGACAAATGGTGTCGTGATACTCGGGCGCCACGCCATCGCATCGGCGGGTTATCTCATCGACTACGGCGTGCAGGCCCTCGACCGATTTCGTGGTCTGTGAGTACAGGCGTATTTTCTTACTGAAATCTATACGATCGAAATCGTCAACCCCCTCTATCACTATCGCATGGCCGTCGGTCTGCCCCACAAGGCCGTTTACCTCGGCATGTCCACGCTTGCCATATATCACGATTTGATCTTTCTCGGCATCGGAATTTTCGTACGATTGTTTTATTTTTCGCTGTAATTGGAGTACCACGGGACATGTGGCATCGATTATCTCTATACGATTCTCCCGAGCTATGCGATAGGTCTCGGGAGGTTCGCCATGCGCTCGCAACAACACCTTCACATCATATAGGCGCGCGAAAGTATCGTGATCGATGGTGATAAGCCCCTTCTGCTGCAAACGCGCCACCTCGCTGTTATTGTGCACAATATCGCCCAAACAATAGAGGCGGCCACTCTTAGCAAGCTCCTCCTCAGCCTTGCGTATGGCATTGACCACACCAAAGCAGAAGCCCGAATTTTCATCTATCTCTACCCGTGCCATATCTTATCACTCCCGAATACCTGCCACACGGCGATACTGTTTCATAAGCCATTCGTTCTGCTCGGCAATAGTCATCGCCGAATTGTCGAGCAATAGTGCGTCATCGGCTCGTCGCAACGGATCGACCGCCCGCGTCTCGTCGATATGGTCACGTTCTTTCACGTTGTGCAATACCTCTTCGTAAGAAGCATCTTGCCCCTTGGCCGTCATCTCATCGACACGACGACGAGCTCGCACCTCGGGCGAGGCGGTAAGAAATATTTTCAATTCGGCATCGGGAAACACCGCCGTACCTATGTCACGACCGTCCATCACGATACCCTTTTCTCGCCCTAAGGCCTGCTGTAATGCTACTAACTTACGACGTACAAAGCCTATGGCGGCTACAATGCTCACCCGTTGTGAGACGGCCATACCGCGTATATCCTGCTCCACATTCTCGCCGTTGAGGATAGTCTCGGGGCGACCCGTCGCCGGATTTAGGGCAAACGACACCTCTATTTCGTCCATACGACGTTGCAGTTCATCTACGAGCAAACGTTCGCCTTCGAACAAATTGTGCCGTAAGCAATAAAGCGTCACCGCGCGATACATAGCACCGCTATCGATATAGATATAACCTATGTTGCGAGCCAACTCTTTGGCCATGGTACTTTTACCGCACGAGGCATATCCATCTATGGCGATAACGATTTTACGAGGTTCTATATTTTCCTTCATTTTAGAAGTTGTTTGAATTTTATTTGTAGAAGATAGGCTGCACTCGCTGTGCAATTTGTAAACAAGTTTACATTGCGCTCGTTGGCACTATCTTTCGAAATTATTTAAGATGTATTTTGGAATGATTTTTTCGTCAAAATACATAGGGAATAGCGAGCAAATACTCGATAAGCGAGAGCAGAACCATATTTATATGAGTTATGCCGAGCGTGAGAGTATTCTATTGCATAAATTTCCAAGTTTTTTGATGAAAAAGGCGTCCAAAAGAGCCTTAAGAAGCCGAAACTTTGTTTTTTTGAAGCCGTAATAATTTTTTCAAGAAAATTTCAAACAGCTTCTTATCTGTCTAAGAATTGCGAAATATCGGCTCGGAAATTGGCCATGAAAGTAAATCCATTGGCATGGTGCTGTGCAAAAGAGAGGTCTATACCGAACATCTTCACCCGTATTCCGGCCCCGGCCGTGAAGCCCGACAAGATGCGCCGTCCGGCTGCTGCCATGTCTCCCTTTTTCTTATAATCATAACCCAGCGCCAGGTAAAAATTCCGGCTCGGGATATAATCGATACCGAATACCAAATGGCGGAACAGGTTGGACATGAACTTGTCTTTCACTTCCAACTCGCCCGTATTATCGTTGATTTTCTCGTAGGGCAGATGCCACTTATTGAGGTGTTGCACCGTCATGGAAAATCGGAACGGCACGTTTCGCAACGTCTTGGATAATCCCAACTGTATATCCCACGGCATGGCGATATTTTGCGTCTCATATTTTTTGAGCTGACCGCCGAGGTTTTTTACAACCAACGACAGCGACAGATCTCTATCGGCAAAGTAATAGTTAAGACCCAAATCGAAAAACAGCGCCATTGCCGAGTAACTTTCGTACGACGAATAGAGCAATTTGGCGTGGATACCGCCTCGCAGACTGCCGGTGATGTCGTGAGAATAGAGACCGCTCACCAACAAATCTTTGGCCGAAAAGGTACCCGACACCACACCTGTGGCATCGGCCAACTTCATTGTGCCATAGCCGGCATATTGCAGACCGACCGCCCATGTGCCATGCTCGCGCGCCGCTTGCGCATACGACACACCGCCTATATTTATTCCGGCCACGTATCGCATATAATTGACCGCCGCCTGCATACTCATCTCCTGTCCCATCAAGGCCGGATTGTGATACATCACCGTCACATCTTCCTCTATAATGGAGATATTATTGCCACCCAACGCGTTGATATGCGACGACACGGGAAGGTTCAACACATCAAACGATGTCTTTCCCTCCTGCGCCAACACAGCGACGGGTACTGCCAACAACAGGCAGCACACCATCAGAGCTATATGTCGCATGATGCGGGGTAGAATCATAACGAGTTATATATTAGCAACACACGGAACACGCCATACGTTCGCATGATAGCGCAAAGATACACAATCTTTTTTATAACGTAAAAATCGCCCGATAAGTATATCGGCACCCGCATTTTAATTACCCCACTCGGTACGTACATCTCTACTCGATACAAAACCGAGGGTAATAGTCTTCATCTAATCGAAGGTATAAGGTTTTAGTACCCTCAATGGAATAGTAGTATTCGCCACGCTTTTCGCATATATTCCAACAAAGTTTTCGAGGATTGAATATGTATCTATTGTGAGAACGGAAATCCACAGAGACCCATTCTCTATACATTTCATCATCGAAAATGTGTGATACATACGCTCGGTCACCACTGACGTGAAACACCCCTGCGTCGAAATAATTATCGTCGGGCTCTTGTTCTCCATGGTGCGATAACAAATAATATTGTTCACCATTATGCTCTATCGGATATATTTTCGTAGGCATAAAATCTTCTTTTATATACACCAACCAATCACCCTCATCATTACGAAAAAAGATAGGATTGAACCAACCGTAATACCCGTCTTCATCTCGTATATAGTCTCCAGCCATAATCGCCACACGGCCATCGGGTGAAACCACTTGGGCTATCAACTTTATATCGGGTATATACCGTACCATCTGCTGCAACAAGCGGAAACATATTAGCTTATATCTACCTCCATCAATGCTACTCCATTCCGAATGTATCATTGCATATTTCCCATAAAAACGCCGAAGCTGCCCCATCAATTCTTCGGCAGGATATTGCTTAATCTCTCCATCGGCATATCGTTGTAATTGGCGTACCGCCTTATGGTAATCATCAATAAGATGTTGCGGGATTTCTTCACCTTGCTCATAATCCCAATACTCCATCGCCAGATACTCCACAGGGAGATCTTCCAAATACTTGACAAGGCTTTCGAAGCAAGGCGGGGGGACTATTTCTTCTATTATCTCTGTAACATAGCCATCAACCATAAAATTCGCCAATTCGTAGAAAGACTCTTCGTGATATTTTTCTACCTCAACATATAAATTGTCTAAAAATCGCAATTCACCGCCGAGTGTGGGCTGTTCGGCCGAGGTGTCTTCGGGAGTTCCCTCGCGGTCGGAGGTAGAGCAAGCGCATAAACCAACCGACAAAATAGCGGTGGCGAGAGGTATGAACACAAATTTACGGATATTCATAATCGGATAGTTTAAAATGTACTTTCCTTTTTTGGACTGTAACAGCTATTCTATCATTATTTTTGCTCCTTTCAAGGGGAATTTCATCAAGGTATCGGTGTATGCCACCGTGATACTCACCTCATCGCCCAACGAGCACGACACAGCAGAGGTTGTCACCGTACAATCTTTTTCGACATTGATGCACCGTGTGGGACAACGACGGGCATCGTTCACAAGTATTACACTGTCGTCGCCGGCAATCGTCACATCGGTCAAGGCTTTAGTACGAAACATTACTCCGAACGACATCGGCACACAGCCTATAATTTCAAATGCGAGAACGGGCAAACGCCGTTTACGTCCAAAAAGACGCTTGAATATATTTTTCATCGCGTTATCTTATCTGTGGTTGTTTTTACTTGAAAGAATATGCCGAGAGCCGATTTCTATCATGCGCCTCGGTATATTTCCGCACAAATTTATCCAAAAGGTTGTAAAAGTGCAAATAAGGTCGGCGGCATTTTGCCAAACAAATCATATTTTGTAACTTTGTACGATTTTAAGAAGCTGTTTAAATTTTATTTCGAGATTATTTTAAGGGATATTTTGGAATGAATTTTTCGACAAATTGCGCAGGTCGTAGCGGGCTACGGCCAAGCTATTTGGTGAAAAAGGCAACCAAAAGGACCTTAAAGAATCCGAAACCTTGTTTTTTGAAGCCGTAATAATTTTTTCAAGAAAATTTTAAACAGTTTCTGAGAATTCGTAAAAATTTCAACTTCAAAAGAACCATCTTTTCAAAACCGCATAGAATCACACATGGGACACATCGGTCACAAACGTCCGCCATTTTTCGCCACATTTATCGCTACAGGATTTGGCTCGGGGTATTCACCTATAGCCCCGGGTACGGCCGGTGCGGCTCTCGCCGTATTGCTGTGGATTGCGGGCTACATGACAATGCCGTTTGACGCCTTGCAGATGGTGCTGGCCGGTGCAACACTGCTATTCACCGCACTGGGTGTGTGGGCCGGAAATGTGATGGAACGCTACTGGGGCGAGGACCCCTCGCGCGTGGTGGTCGATGAGATGGTAGGCGTGTGGATTCCCCTGCTGGTAGTGCCTGCCGAGAATTGGTGGTATGTATTGGCCGCCTTTGTCTTGTTTCGCCTGTTCGATATAGTGAAGCCTCTCGGGGTGAGACGCATGGAGCGACTGGGCGGAGGTCTCGGCATAATGATGGACGATATACTCGCCGGTGTGTATAGTGCTTTGCTACTCGTGGCCGCACGGCTTTTAATCGGATAAAAGATGTCAAAAAACACATTCAAACAATTATTGAAATCGCTGTTTTCGGCGCAACTGGCGGGGCTAATCGACTTCCTCACCGCCATGTTGCTGGCCAACTGCGGAGTGTATTACGTGGCATCGACTTTCTGCGGAGCGCTGACCGGCGGTATAGCCAACTGCAGCATCAACTACAAGTGGGTGTTTACGACCAAGGATTGCTCCAAACGCAACATCGCCATCAAATACCTGTTGGTGTGGTGTGGTAGTATATTCCTCAACACCTACGGCACCTACCTACTCACCGAGAGTGTATTGCAGACCGAGTGGGCCGCCCGATTGAGCGGTCTGTTTGCCATCAACCTGTTCCTCATTCCTAAAATCATCGTAGCCATATTCGTATCAATATTCTGGAACTTCTTGTTACACAAAAACTTCGTGTATCGCGACTGCCATATCGACGAAAAGTTACGCCTACCTCGTATTCACAAATAATATATATCCATGCATTACAGAGATTTATTACAGAAAGTAATTTATATGATTATCGACCCGGTGGTAAAGGGTATGATAAAAATAGGTATCACACCCAACTTTATCACCACCACGGGACTGATACTGAATATCGTGGCTGCCGCCATATTCATCTACGCCGGATACCAATGTTGCGATGCGCTGATGTATGTAGGCATCGGCGGTGGCGTGGTGCTGTTTGCCGGGCTGTTCGATATGCTCGATGGTCGTGTGGCCCGCGTGGGCAACAAAGTGTCGCGCTTCGGCGCCTTCTACGACTCGGTGCTCGACCGATACAGCGAGCTGTTTACCCTCTTCGGTATATTCTTCTTCCTCATACTCAAGGGCTACATGGCGTGGGCTATCGTCACGTTTGTATCGCTGATAGGTTCCATCATGGTAAGTTATGTGCGTGCCCGTGCCGAGGGCCTCGACATCGAATGTAAGGTAGGACTGATGCAACGCCCCGAACGTGTGGTACTTACCGCCCTCGGTGCTATATTCTGCGGCGTATTTGCTCACATCACGACATTCGACCCGGTATTGATACTCACCATTCCTCAAGCCGTCATTGCGGTATTGGCCAACTACACGGCATTTGTACGTATCGCCCACTGTCATCGTCATTTGAAATAATATGAAATACACCCTCCCCACACGCCGCGAATTGATCACGCTTATCGCGTGTATCGTAGCGTTTCTGTCGCTCACCGGTATATTTATAGGGTTACGCCCCGAGCATATATTCCTTGTCCTATTGTACATCGTATTGTTCTATGCCTCGCCCTATACCCGCAAACTGGCTGTGGCATTGTTGCCCTTTGCCATATTTGGCGTATCGTACGACTGGATGCGAGTGTACCCCAACTATATGGTGAACGACATAGACGTGGCCGGCTTGTATAATGCCGAGGTTCAATACTTCGGCATCACCATCGATGGAGCCAAACACACGCTGTGCGAGTACTTCGCGCAACACCATTGGCCCATTGCCGACTTCTTTGCCGGCCTATTCTACCTATGCTGGGTACCCGTGCCTATTGCGTTCGGAGTAGCCCTGCTGTTACAAGGCAAGAAGGAATTGGCATTACGTTTCGCCATCGTATTCTTGTTGGTCAATCTCATAGGTTTTGCCGGCTACTACATACACCCGGCCGCACCACCCTGGTATGCCATACAATATGGTTTCGAGCCGATACTCGGCACGCCCGGCAATGTGGCGGGATTGGGACGTTTCGACGCCATGGTAGGTATGGATATTTTCGCTCCTATGTATGGCCGCAATGCCAATGTGTTTGCCGCCGTGCCATCGTTGCACTCGGCCTATATGCCGGTGGCATTTACCTACGCACTGATAGGACGCAGTAAAAAATGGGTTATAGCCACATTCAGCGTCATCATGCTGGGGATATGGTTCACCGCCATCTATTCGGGCCACCACTATATGATAGACGTACTACTGGGCATCGCTTGCGCCGGAGCAGGAATCTTACTCTTCGAGCAAGGTCTCATGCGTATCCCTGCTTTCCGTCGCTTCATCGCCCGCTACACCGCCTACATCTCATAAACAGATAATCAGTTTATTTTCCAAGCAAAAGGAACACAGGCAGAAATTTACCAAAGAAATAATTCACAAATTCCCCGGAGGGATTATCGCGTACACCTGAATATCCTCGACGTTTTCGTAAAATACAATAAGGTCACCAATGGTGGCCTTATTGCGTTATAGGTTGATTATTAAAAAAAATTATTGGTGTCCGATAAAGATTTTAAAAATCTTCGGAAATCTATGATTTAAGATAATTTATGCGATAAAATAAAAAGAGGGGCTTGAGTTTGTGTTATAAAAAGATTGCCGTTAGGTAATCGATTTTTACAGCCCCG
>JAFTRN010000017.1 GCA_017462265.1 Coprobacter sp.
AAATACTCGATAAGCGAGAGCAGAACCATACTTGTATGGATTATGCCGAGCGTAAGAGTATTCTGTAAGGAAAAATGTCTTATGCCGATGGCATAATGAAATCTTAAAAACAGTAAGTCGTATTTTTATCGGACACTAATAATTTTTATTACCCTCGCCGAGCGCGCCGGACGAGCTTTTTTACGCCCCTTTGGCGTTTATTCTCCCGGCGGACACTCGGGCCGAGTGTCCCTACGAGGTTGTCAACCAAAATCAGGAAAACTCACCTTAAAGAATGGTTTGAGTGACCTTGACGAGTTTTATCGAAAGCCAAGGCTTTTTATGAACTTTTTATGCTCTAACAATGTTATATTTGCGAGAATAAGATGATTTTTGAGCAAAAAATTTGCTGGTTTCAAATTCAAGAATTATCTTTGCATTAGAAAAATATCCTTCGTAACTGAACGGCTACGTGAAAAGTGCGTAGCTCACAAGTGTAGGTTACGCGGGTTATTTTTTTGCCCTTTTGGTTCGTGATGTATCACGAGTATGATACTTTGGTATGAAACTCCAATGCCTATAAACTTGAGTCCAACTGTCTGACGGAATACGTATAGGTGTCGTTACTCCAATATTGAAATTTGGGTAAATTTCTCTAATTCGTGAGTTTATATGCTTATACAATTTCAATTTTACAATTGTACGCTTACCTACCTTGTTTTCGCCCTCTACTTTTAGTTTATCTTTCTCATTTAGTTTGAAACAAATTGCGCCCAATATTAAGTCCATAAACTGTAGCGGAAGATGATTTTTTGAATTTACCTCGACAATTCCGTCATCGGCAATTTTCAAACCTTTCTTTTTAAGTATGGAATCGTTGGCAAGACCTCTGATATGCGAAATAAAATCATCTTTATCACTTTGACGCAAAGGAACTTCATCTAAAAATAGAGTTAATGATTCAAGTTCTCCTTCTTCTGCATAAGGCAATCCGAATGCGTACTTGATGAATTGATAATAAAGCATTGGATAGTCAGCTTTTCTCTCTTCCGGAGTTAAGCGAGATGGTGCATATTGGTTATGGCGGAAGAAAATACGGATTTTCAATTTATCTTCTTTTGCCATATCAAACAATTCATCGACAAGACGAAGATATTTTTCGTAGTGAAAATCGTTTACTTTTTGCCATTTAACTTCATCTTTTATTCCGGTAGCTTCTACTATGGAACGCATTCTCTCCAATACCTCACGATGATGGCGTGAGGGTATCAGAATACCACCATAGAAATTGGAATAAAACTCACCATGTCGGTCGCTTTCGTCGAGCCAAATATATATCATTTCGGTATTATTCTTTACTGGGTTACAAAGATACCTATAATTCTCCACATAGCCTGTTCAATACGGCTTATATCTGTGTTATTCCATGATTAATATTTTACCATAGACACACTCCTTCGCCGGCTTTGTGGCCGTTATGGCCCCTTTGGGCGTTTGGGGGCTTTACGCTCCACGGACACTCGGACCGAGTGTCCCTACGAGGTTGTCAATCACCGATACCATTTTGCGGGATTGTGACCTTCCGGCCGTAGGGACGCACGGTTCGTGCGTCCGGGGGTGCGCACAGTTTCCTGATATAACACACGCCCACCCGAAAAACTACCGTTTTTCTCGTCCCTCTAACTTAGAGGGACACGATGATTACCTGAGGAAGGGGTGTAAGTACAGGAATTTGGAGCAAAAAAAACGGGCGATTTCTCGCCCGTTTTACTTAATATACTTTTGTCGTATTACTTCCGTTTGTTATATATATAGAACCTTTTACATCTTCAAATTTTATTATAATATAATTTCCATTTAGATGATACCATTGACCTACTAAATCTGTATAATAAGTTGTGTATGTAGGTCCCCCCCACCAACTTGTTCCTGTTTGAACTTTCCAAGATGCCTTATCAAATGTACCCGATGTCTTTTTTTCTACATCATAATAAGAGTTACCCGACACCGAACAATCAACTATTTTTATCGTTTCTCCATTTTGCGTACGTATGTCCCCAATAAATTGAGCAACACTTCTATCCCAAAAAACGGCACTATATGTACAACAATTAAATTGCGTATTAGTTACCGAACTATTTTTAACCTCGACAACTGATGTAGCGGATTTTGCACTGATAAAGCCTATCAATCCACCAACTTCGCCTGATGCAGGAAATGTTTCAGATTCAAGTTTTAGATATTCATTCTCTATTGTGTATTTATTAACAGAACAATTATCTATTGTTGCACTGGAACATCCAGCTGTAATAAAGCCTACTATACCACCTATTTTACTTATACCTTTGAGATATCCACTTTCAGCTTTAATGTTTGAAACCAAATAATTTCCGCCATTAATATATGCACAAAGGGTTCCAGCATAGGCTGTTTCACTACCTGTATCCGGTGATACTCGTACGAAAGCATCTTTGAAGGTCAAATTTTTATGCGTGGTTGTACCATCGGCCTGGTTGATAAAACCTCCTATCCAAGCGGTTACTTCGATGGAGAGATTGTTGAGGGTATGGTATTGACCGTCGAGAGTGGCGATAGCGTTGATAGGCTTGAAATTCTTGCTTGCCATATCTACGTCGCGGAGGAAGGTGACGGTAGAGTGGCTGCCGCCTTGCAGGTAGGCGAGGTCGAAGGGTGAATAGATGAGTGTGCCGGTGGTGACGCCTTCGTCGAGCGACGAAGTGGCGGTGGTGGCTGTAATGGGTTTCACTTTGCGCGAACCGTCCCACGGCAGTACAATACTCTTGCCGTCGAGGGTGACGGTGGCACGGCAATAGGCTTCACCGCCGAGCAGGTCGCCATAGGGCGAGGCGTATGAGGCGGCAAGGTCGCCCGATTGGTCGGTCTTTGGTGAGAGGGTGACGCCCGATACATCGCACGACGCAACCTTGAGCTCCTCGCGGTAGTCGTATCCGCTGAGTGTACCCACGAGGCGGGCAAAGGGCTTTTCTACGGCCTGCATATAGCTCTTCACGGTGGTGGCGGTGAGTTTACAACCACTGATGGCCACGCTCAGCGACGAGGTGCGGTCGTCGTAGGTATCGCGACCGATATAGCCCACAAGTCCGCCACATTCACCCGACACCTTGGAGAGGAATGAGGTCTCGGCGGTAGAGCCATCGATGGTGCAGTCGGTTATCGACACCGCACTGGCAGCGCCCTTGGTAGCACACACGGCGCCCACTAAGGTACCGACTTTGCAGGGGGCGAGGGCCGACGAGCCGTTAATAGATACCCCGCTGAGGGTGAGGTTGCCGGTGGAGCGACCGATGAGCACGCCCACGCCCTGCTGACAATTCGTGTTGGCGATGGTGGCCCGCTCTACGGTGAGGTCGCGCAGGGTGAAGTCGGTCACGTCGCCAAAGAGGCCGCAAGCCTCGGCCTTCATGGCCAGGTTGCTGATGGTGTGTCCGTTGCCCTCGACGGTGATACCTGCCGGTATGGTGAGCGACGAGAGGGGCAGCGATGCCATGTCGAGCGAGGTCTCTATGGATATGGTGGTGACGTTCGAGGCGAGGGTATTGGTTTGCAGCCAAGCGAGGTCGGCGGCATTGTTCACATAGTAGGTATTGCCCACGATGGTGGGGGCGGCGCTCATATCACCGGTCCACACGTCGGCGGTCTTGGTGGTGAGCAGGGCTCCCTGTATGGTGGTGAGGGCGTTGCGACGCAGGGTGATGCGGTCGGTGAGTATCACGGGGTCACCTATGGCCTTGGTGGCGGCGGCATCGCTATACACCGTGAGGGTGAGCGAAGGCACGGCTACACTGCCCGAGGCCGGTGCGAAGAGGTAATCGACAAAGAGGGTGCGCTCGGCAACGGGCGAGGCTTGTGTCTCGGTGGTGTAGGTGTCGTCGGCAGCTATCGTCGCGGTACATACAGGGTTCACGCGATTGCCGGTGAGATTGCCGGTGAGCAGGTCGATGCCGGTGGCAAAGGTGCCTGTGTAGGCTACCGACACGGAGGCAGGGCTGTTATTGGCGGTGGCGAGGTCGGTGGTGACTATACGCAACTTGGCCAAGGGGCGCACGAGGTGCAGTTCCACCCGGCCTGTTCCGTGCGAAACGGTCTGGGTGCTCACGGCGTAATAGGCGTCGCAACTCTCATCGCCCGGGGTGTGGGCGGTGGCGGTGATGGCGGGGAACGAGGCTGTGTGGTAGTGCAGGTCGGTGGTAGTGCCCTCGGCTACGAAGTCGGCCCAAGCCACGAATTTGTAGGTGCGGCCGGCGGTGAGGGTTACATCGGGAAAGGTGGGTGCCGTGTCGTCATCGACTATCACGGGTTGCAATGTGGTGGCCTCGGTGATACCGTCCTCGTCGTAAATCTTTATGATATAGCGCATATCGTATTCGGCGAAATCGACGTTGGCTACGCCGCCGTCGGCACTCGAGGTGCCTCCTATCGCGCGTTGCGAGAGGTCTTGTGGCAGCGAGGTATTGAGCGATATGGTGACGTTACCGTCGGCAAGAGTGCCGTCGGCTTGGTCGTTACAGGCGGGCAGCAGCATGAACAATGCGCCCAAAAGGGTTGCCGTGAATACGATATTGCAACGTTTCATTATATAGTGTTTTTTTGTTTCCTTGTTTTTGTGGGCTTTGTAGGGCCCGACGTGCCAATGTAGGCTGATACCCAAGGGCCTCAAGGCCGAAAGGCGGGCGGCTTGTCGAGTGAGGAGTGTGTGGCACATTTCCTGATATAACACACGCCCGCCCGAAAAACTATCGTTTTTCTCGTCCCTCTAACTTAGATGGACACGATAAATTCCTGAGGGAGAGTTTTTTTCTATTCCCACGCCTTTTCTCCCCGGCGGACACTCGGGCCAACTCCCTCCCCCTACGGGTACTCCCTCTATAAACAGAGGGAGAGCTTTTTCGGAACTGCCCCTCTAAGGAGCTAATTTCGTGCTCCCCTAAGTCAGGGGCGAGCCAGGCCGTAGAGGATTGACTAAATGTCAATCCGTGCCGCAGCGAGGGGAGCGCAGTGCTCTGTGCGACGGAGGCCTCGAAGAGGCGGCTTGCCGACTGAGGAGTGTGTGACACAGTTTCCTGATATAACACACGCCCGCCCGAAAAACTACCGTTTTTCTCGTCCCTCTAACTTAGAGGGACACGATAAATTCCTGAGGGAGAGTTTTTTTCTATTCCCACGCCTTTTCTCCCTGGCGGACACTCGGGCCAACTCCCTCCCCCTACGGGTACTCCCTCTATAAACAGAGGGAGAGCTTTTTTCGGAACTGCCCCTCTAAGGAGCTAATTTCGTGCTCCCCTAAGTTAGGGGAGCTGGCGGCTTGCCGACTGAGGAGTGTGTGACACAGTTTCCTGATATAACACACGCCCACCCGAAAAACTACCGTTTTTCTCGTCCCTCTAACTTAGAGGGACACGATAAATTCCTGAGGGAGTGCTTTTTTCTATTCCTACACCTTTTCTCCCCGGCGGACACTTGAGCCAAGTGTCCCTACGAGGTAGTCAACCAAAATCAGGCTAACTCACACCTTTTATTTACTCGGCGGGGATAGTAACTTCGGTGGCTGCGGCGGTATCAAAGGCGTCGGCGATACTTATCGTTACCGACGACGAGGTGGTGAACACACCACCCTTGAAGGTGGTCCGCGCATTGGCTTTCACCGGCGTGTCGGTCTCGAAGCTATACGAGGTAATCTCGGCGCCCGTAGCATCAAAGGCTTTGAGGGTGAACTTAGCTACCGAGGCATTGATGGCGTCGGCAAAGATATAGTCGGTAAAGACGGTCTTCACATCAGCTGCGGTCTCGGCGGTATAACCATAGAGCGAAGCCGAGAGAGTACCGAGTGTGATTTTATCGGTAAGGGGCTTACCCGTGAGGCAGTTATAGCCTGCGGGTACGGTCACGCCCTCGGCATAGGTCACAGCCACCGACGAGATAGTCTGTCCGAAAGAGAGTTTATCGGCATCGGTGGTCACTACTCGCACTTTACCCAGGGGGCGGGTGAGCGACATACTGAGGGCCGAACCGTTGGCGGTATAACCCACAAAACCGGTGAAGGCGTCGCGGCTCTCATCGTTGATTTTATAGCTGTCGGCCTTGATGGTAACAGCGGCCATATTGGTAGTGTTGTAGTGCAGGTCTTGCACGGTCTCAGCTGTAGAACCGTCGGCTACAAAGTCGGCCCAAGCCACGAATTTGTAGGTGCGGTTGCGGGTGAGTATCACCTCCTCGCTGAACGAGCTCGATGCGTCGTCATACACGCGCACGATACGATTCTTGGCGAGTTTGGTGCCCTCGGCATCGTATATTTCTATGATATAACGTATATCGTACTTAGTGAAATCGACATTGGCTATACCGCCATACTGACTATCGGTGCCGGCTACTCCGCCACGCTGAGCGATAGCCACGGGAGCCTCTATGGTCACAGGCACTGCCACGGTTTCACCGTCGGCAACGAGGGTGGTCGATTCATTCTCGGAGCATGCGCAAAACATCGTCGATCCTAAGAGTAGGGTGAAGAGTTTGATAAATTTCATAATGTTGTGTTTTTATGTGTTTTATTTTTTTAGTTACTTGGTTTTATGCCGGTAGGCTTATGGGTTAGTGGCGAAGCGATAATGACATCTGCAATTACAGCTCTAAACATAGTACAGATGCCGTTATCTGCATCACCACTGTTTTATTTTCTTTCGTGGCGGGGGCTCCATTATCCGACACACGCCCACCCGAAAAACTATCGTTTTTCTCGTCCCTCTAAGTTAGAGGGACACGATGATTACCTGAGGGAGAGCTTTTTCCTATTCCTCCACCCTTATTTTTCCCCGGCGGACACTTGAGCCAAGTGTCCCTACGAGGTAGTCAACCAAAATCAGGAAAACACAGGGCTTTACGCTCCACGGACACTTGAGCCAAGTGTCCCTACGAGGTAGTCAACCAAAATCAGGCTAACTCAATTCCCACTCTTGGGAATGGTGAGTAGAGGCTCGGTCAGGAGCCTCTACCCTATGATTTACGCTTCGTGTACGATGATTATTCGCAAACGATAGCTTTAACGGTTACGTTAGTTTTGGTAGCAGTACCGATAACATCGGGAGTATTTGTTTCACCGCCACGATACAAATTACCTACTTCATCGTTGATAGAGGTATTATCTCCATTCACACGACGAGCTGCATAATAGGCGTCAATAGCCACATTGGTCATTTCCACATTCTCGATAGTAAGTTGCGCAGCATTACCATTCATACGACCTACAAGACCACCTACGTTACCCGATTCTTTGGCAACTTTGATATTACCAACTTTTGAATCGCTGATAGAGCTGTTTTTGATGGTAACAGGTTTTGTAGAATAACCTACGAAACTACCGACATTAGATATACCTTTTACATCGGCACCTTTGATATGTACATTGTCGATAGTTACTGAAGTCATATCTTCAACAGAACCGAAAATCACACCGGCAAAGCCATGACCATCTACAACATCGGTTACATTGTTGATAATGGGATTTTCGATAGTAATATTGCTGATAATCACATCTCCGCTACTGGTATATTTGAAGAGACCGCAAGAGTAATCATCGTCGGTAGTAATAGTCATATTTTTGAGGGTATAACCTTTACCATCGAACGTATTTCCATCGAGTGCAATCCATTTCACCTCGGCGCCACCGAAATCGATGTTACCGGAGAGTTCGATTTTAGCACCTGCAGGAACAGATGCCATGTTCACGAATTGACCGGGAGTAGCCACAGTAGCCACACCATCGACAACCTCGATAGTCTCGGCAACGATAGCCTCACCGGCTTCACCCTCGAAGAAAGTGTTGCGAGTGATAGAACCACCATTGATGGTAACAGAGTCTTTACCATTGATAACTGAAGTTTCTGAACGTTTTGCAGCTACCGCATCGATAGTTTCAGCACCACGGCTTGCTGAGTAGTAAGCATTGATTACAACGTTGTTTGAAACGTTATTGCCTTTAAAATTAACAATTGCATCAGGATTAACACGACCGACAAAACCACAAACAAAACCTGATTCGCCTTTCAATGCCGTATTGGAGATTTCGGTATCATTTACCGAGCAATCTTTGATAGTAACCTCCACACCGGAAGCTATCATTCCGACAAACGGACCGACAGAATTAATACCTTTCAATGATGAATTGTAAATATGGAGATTCTCGAGAAGAACTGTAGCACCGTTTTGAATATCACCATAAACAATACCAACATAACCTGTTGACTCTGACTCCAAATTTTTGAATGATACATTTTTGATAACATCAGCTTGGTAAACTTCACCCCAGAACAATCCGCGAGAATAATCACTTGAACCGGGAAGAATACTACCATTAGCAATAGTATGATTTTGTCCGTCAAAGATTCCCTTTAAACCGATACTCTTAATAGAATGACCGGCAAGATCTATATCTGAGGTAAGTTTTATATTATCAACACCTTTACCTGCGAAATAAGCCAACTCGGCAGCAGAACCTACCATATAGTAACCATCAACGAGGGCGGGTTGTTGGGTAGTTTTGCCGTCCCAAATTTCGATGGGTGTTTCGGTATCGGCGTTAGCAAAAGCCTCGTCGATAGAGATCTCTACGTTGGTAGCGGTAGTAAGGATATTACCCTTGATAGTGGTGAGGTAGTTGAGTTGTACAGGGATATCGGTATTGAAATTGTAGGTAGCGATTTCTTTACCGGCGTTGTCGATGGCAGTAAGTTCGAAGTGTACGGGCGATTGCACATCGGTAGCGAGGATATAGTCGGTAAAGAGGGTTTGTGTACCATCGGTTTCACCATAGTTGTTTACATCGACATCGGTGTATTCCTTTGCTACCACAGCCGTGGTAGCACTGATTTCACCGGTGTAGGGGTTGAAAGCGGCAACGTTGGCAGCTTCGTAGGTAACGTTTACCTTAACGGGAGTGGTACCCAGCTCGAGCTCGGCCACGTCGGTAGCTACTACGCGCACTTTACCGAAGGGGCGACGCAGGGTGAGGTTCACCTGAGCGTTGTTGGTGATGAGAATGTCTTCGGCAACGAAATAGGCGTCGCGGCTCTCGTCGTTGATAGCCCAGTCGCCATTAACGGTAACACCGGCTTTCAATCCGGCTTGGGTATTGTAGTGGAGGTCGGTGGTATCGCCTTGGTTTACGAAGTCGGCCCAAACGACAAATTTGTAAGTACGATTGGGAGAAAGGCGGGTTTCGAATTTGGCAGCCTCTTTACCATCGCAACCTTGGATAGCACGAGTTTTCACGAGGTTACCGGTCTCGGCGTTGTAGATTTCGAGAATGTAACGCACGTCGTAGGTATTCACCAAATCGACGTTGGTGAGACCACCTTTGGCACTACTGGTGTAGGTAGCACCTTTTTGCATGATTTCGGGAGTAGAAGCATTAAGAGATACCACTACCTCGTCGGTAACGGCAGAACCCTCAAAGGCATCTTCCTGACACGAAGCGAGCAACAATGCTGCCGCTGCGGCTGAGAACAGAATCTTCTTCATGAGAATGTCTTGTTTTAATTAATATTAGTGTTTATTTTTTTTGGTTTTTGTTGCGTATATAATAAAACTACACAACCTTAACACATGTTGTGCAATTTTTACCATTTTTTATATTTACACCTCTATCAAAACCTTATCGGAAGATCGTAACGGCTGTCGCCTATGGAATCTCGATAATGATTTCGCGACCATCGAAACTATCGTCGATGCCGATACCTCCGGTACCAAACGAGGTGGTGAGGAAAGCGCCGCGCACGATGGTCTCGTGGTTGCGTTTGAGCGGTATTTTTATGTTGAGCCAGTGCGAAATCTCCACACCGTCGGCATTGTAGAAGTAGAAGTCGGCCAGTACGTTCGATTCCTTACCATTCACAAATATGTAGTCGTAGGCCAACAATATCTCACCATCGTCGGTGAGCGAGGCCTCGGAGGTGAAAGTGCGAGTAGGATCGAACTTATTGGGGCCTTGTGTCTCGACGTTGTAACCGGCACTCACATACTGCTTGTAGGTGATTTTGGCGGTAATATCCTCTACGACACCACCGGCTTTGAGGAAGTCCTCTCGGTCGAACGAGATAACCTTGAAACGGCCCAAAGGACGTGACATATCTACGGTGACGCGCTCGGTGTAGTAGCCGTCCTCGTACTCATATTTCATGAGATCGACGGCCAGCATACCGCTATACACGTCCTTGTCGTTGTTATCGACAGGGGTAATATCGGAATATACGATGGCTCGCAGGTCGTCGTTGTTATAATACCACGATTCTTTGTCGGCAGCCCGCACATAATCGCACCATACAAGCACCTTGTATTGGTCGGGCACGACATTGAAAGCGGTGACGGCTTGCGGCGTGGGGGTATCGGTGGTGGCAAAGCACAGACGGCGCTCTACAAAGGTGCTTATCGCGCCATCGACACGGTAGAGGTCGCAGGTAAATCGCAACAGCACATCTTCGTTGAAACGGGTATCGATGTTGCTACGGTGGCGCACCACTACATTGCTACCGGTGCGCACATCGCACTCTACGTCGCAATAGTATTCGGGCTCGGAGAGGTCGGCAGCCATCTCTACCACGAGTGTCACCTCACAAGGCTTGGGATATTCGTGCACGGTGCTGTCGCAACTGATAAGTAAGAGCGACATCAGACCAAGAAGTGCTATATTTCTGAGAATTGCTTTCATGGGTTATCGCTTTACTTTTTTTTCTTTTTAGTAATATCGAATCGATAAGTGAAGTCGATGCCGAGACGGGTAAGCCCCACATAGTGGTAACGACCCGAGCGGAGGAATCGACCATTCTTGCGTCCCTCGTATTGATCGTAGGTGATATTGGCATAGCCGAGACCTGCCACAAACTCCACACCCCAACGCTGTTTCTTTCCAAGCGTCATGGCATAGCCGTATGAGAGACCGGCTCCCCAAGTCGCATGATTGGGATCTTGGTAACGATACTTGTCGTTGAACTGAGCATTGAAAGCGTTGGCCATGGCGTGCAGGCCGAGGAAGTGACCGCGTTTCATGGCATCGCCCCACCAGTAACGCACCTCGGGCTGAATACCAAATATACGTATCTTGCGGTCGAATGCGAACATATCGTAGGGTGACCAATAACCGATTACATCGATAGACCAGCGGGGTGCCACACGCACCTCGGCGCCGATATTCATCACAAGAGCCGCCACAAACAGAGCGTTGCTCTTCACACTCACCGAAGTCACGGTCTCGGGCTCAACCTCGGGAGCAACCGGCACACTCTCACGCGAAGCGGGTATATCGGTATTGATGGCAGCATACTGCACAGCCAGCGTAGGCAGCGGAGCAGGCTCTTTGCGCCAAGTAACGATGATAGCGCAAGCGTTACGCATATTGGGGAAGAAGCGTTCGTACATCTCGTTCCACACCTGACCATAACGCAACTCCATCAATTGCTTCATGCGGCTATCGACCAAGTGACCGCGACGGTCGTAAACCGACTCGGGCGTCTCGCGCATTATGCGCAGAGCGGCCTCCTTGTATTTCATATCCGACTCTTCGACCATCTCTATGAGATAATCCCACGCGATGTGGTGATTGTCGCGATAGATGAGCGAATCTTCGATATCGATATGGGAGAGTATATACTGCTCGATAGAGGCTATACGACGCTCGGCGAGATCTAAGTTCTGTTGATAACCGCCCTCGGGCGAAGCGGCACCGCTGATTTCAATGCGAGAAATGGTTATGGTGGAGTCTGAGCGAAATTGTTGAAGAAACGAAATAAACCGCGAGAGGTGCGCAAAGTTTTCTCGGTACGAAGTGTCTATTTCCGCCTCATTGACCCGAAAATTGAGCCGGATCTCTGTACGTTCTTCCTGGGCATACGAAGTAGCAATCCCGAGACAAGCGAAAATTATGACAATCAAGTATTTATACATATATGTTGTTATTTCCATTAGATTTTACCTATCTAATGCGACACAAAAGTACAAAGTATCAAAAAATTCACCAAATATTTTGAATATTTTTTTTTACTTTTTTTTTGCGAGTAACGTGCGCGCAAACAAAGCATATAGTCCTTCGGGCAAATGTTTTATTTTCCGGCGGACGCTTGAGCCAAGCGTCTCTACAATTACAGATTGGTCATCACCCCGCAGGGTGAAAGTGATTAGCAATATCTATTATTGTTCGGCTCCGGCGACGGTGGTGTAGAAAGTTTCGGGTGAGAAATATCGGGCGGCAACCACCTGCAACTGCTCGGGCGTAACACTGCGTATCGCCTCGAATCGGGCCGTATAATAGTCAAAATCGAGCCCTATCGCCACGAGCGACACAAACACCTCAGCCACCGAAATGGGGGTATCGAACAGGCGCAACATATCGCCTATCATATAACTACGCACCATCTGCAACTCGTGAGGCGAAACCGACTCGTCGCACAGACGACGCAATTCACGCTCCACCTCGGCAAGCAGGGGACGCACATAGGCCACCGCGGCCTGCGTCTGTATCACGAGATAGGCAGCATCGGGAAGGGTAATCACTCCCGACTGTATGCCATAGGTATAGCCCTTATCCTCCCTGATATTTGACATGAGACGACTGCCGAAATATCCGCCCAGCAGGGTGTTGAGGATACGCAGGGGGTGATGATCGGGGTGATTGCGGCCCACCAGCGCACGTCCTACCCGAATGCCCGATTGCAACGCACCCTGTTTTGCCACAAATCGGTAATGCTCGTCGGCACTGCACAACGTCGGTAAGACACAAGGTTCTACACCTCCCCGAGGCAGGGAGACAAAGAGCGACTTCACAAGGTCGATCATCGAGGAGGATATGCGGCCCGACAACACGATGCGGCATCTATCGGCCGTATAATAGGCGCGGTGATAGGCTCGCAACATATCGGTAGTAAGCGTAGCGTAATCAGAAAGTTCGGCGGCCGAAGCATAGGGGTGTCCGGCACCGAACAGTTGAGTGCTGAACGCCCGGCTCGCCAACGTATTCACCTTCTCCAAATCGACCATCAACGCCTGACGACCCCGGTCGCACAGGGTAGCAAATTCGGACTCGGGGTAAGTGGGTGTCGTAATGAGCGTGTGCAGCAACGGCAACACATCGGCAAAATAGCGATTAGCCGAATAGAGGGTGATGTAGGTATTGTGCATCGTCGCCAGCGTCTGTAAGGAGGCCCCGTAATAATCAAACTTCTCGGCAATATCGGCCGACGACATATCGCCGGCGCCCTCGCGCAGCATATTGGCGGCAAACTCGGCCGTCAAGGGGTGCGCGCCGTTCACACGTCCGGCAGTAAACAGAATATCGAGGCGCGACAATTCCTGCGTGCCTCTATCTATAATATATATAGGAATACCGTTGGGCAGGACCTGCTTATCAACCCGGGGGAAGGTCAGTCTATCGACATCGCTGACCGGCGGTGCTATGGTGCGTTGGAGCATAACAGACTATTTAAATGGTGAGCGTATCGAGGAACGTCAAAGCCCGTGCAAGGTCG
Source organism: Coprobacter sp. (assembly GCA_017462265.1). Lineage (GTDB taxonomy): Bacteria > Bacteroidota > Bacteroidia > Bacteroidales > UBA11471 > Caccoplasma. The sequence goes on from JAFTRN010000017.1 coordinate 13,527, forward strand.
GCCGGAGTATCGATGCCGATGGTCTCTTGTGTGGTGATACCCACCTTCACTCGATAGCCGTGCTGCAACCAGCGCAACTGTTCAAGGCTCTCGGCCAACTCGAGCGACGATTGCGGCAGGCGGGTTATCTCGCCCAGCACATCGGCCCGATAGGCATACATACCGATATGCTTATAGAAGGTATGGTGCGACAACCACTCCTCCTGCGGGTAATTGCGCAGGTAGGGAATGACCGAGCGGCTGAAATACAGCGCTTCGCTCCTATCGTTGAGCACCACTTTGGGTGAATTGGGATTGAAGAGCGCCTCCACCCCATCGTCTTCGGCAAAGGGCTTCACCAACGTGGCAATCTGTGTATCTGCATCGGCAAAGCAGGCCATAATATCCTCTATCTGACGATGTTGTATAAAGGGTTCGTCGCCTTGTATATTGATAATTACATCTTCGTCCCCGGCGATGCGACAATAGGCCTCGTAACAACGATCGGTACCGCTGCGATGCGCCTCCGAGGTCATCACGGCACGTCCGCCAAAAGCCTGCACGGCATCGTATATGCGGGTATCGTCGGTAGCCACATACACGGTATCGAGTACACCCGACACCTGTTCGTACACACGTTGTATCATCGATTTACCACGCATATCCACCAGCGGCTTGCCGGGAAATCGCGTAGAGGCGTAACGCGCAGGAATAATTGCTATAAACTTCATCGAGTTGTATTTATGAGATTATCTCTACCCTACATTGTTGCAGATAGAGGTTTTCACAAGCAAAGATAAACGATTATAACGGATAAAAGATATTTTCTTGATTTTAATTTTGGATTATAGAAGAAAAATTCTACTTTTGCCCACATCAAAAGTATTTTTACTTTTCGATATACATATCATAGCCAGACCGCTATCAGAATCACCACCTCAGATAAATGGACATCGGCTATAAACTACTCACTGATAGGTGTAGTGTATCTGCGTGTAACGTAGAATCGCTTCACAAGTGAGTAGGGTTTGTGGTGAACCTTGATAGCGGGTGGCAGTGATTCTACGTATTTTTTCGTCTATTTATTGCCATTTTGCAGACTATGTTTAACCACAAAATAATGTAAAATGGAAAATTTATTTGTATTAGTAAGCTTATTAGCATTCTGTGCACTCATCGCCGGTCTTATCAAACCCAGTGTTGTAAAATGCTCTTCCCGCGGAAAAGTTTTTCTTATTTATTTTTCTGCTTTTATGGTATCTTCGATAATATTAAGTACTATTTCCGAAGATACACCAGCCTCATCAGAGCCTAAAACGACAGAATCAAGCACCGACCCTGTTGAAGAAAAGACTGAAAAAGAACCAAAAGAAGAGAAAAAGGTTAAAACAAACTTTGGAAAATCTATCGAGGTTGGAGATTTCGCTTATCAAATCAATCATATCTCTTTCCGAAAGAGTGTCGGCACCCAATATATACATAGGACCTCCGACGGTATGTATCTTTTGGTACATTTATACATTAAAAATATCAGTAAAGAAACTCAAATTCTACACAACTCTCTATTTTCGGTAAGCGACGAAGATGGAAATACTTATGAAGCTTCTATCGATGCATCGTCAACTTTAGAGATGTCCGGAGTGGAAACACTTTTGCTCAAAGAATGTCACCCCAACATTACCACTCAAGGATATTTAGTTTTTGAAGTTCCATCTCAAGGGGAATATTCCTTGAATTTATCGGGAGGTGGTATATTGAGTTGGTGGTCATCTACGAAAAAAATCCTACTGAAATAAGATATTACTTTTTACTTCTTTGATTCGACAAATACACCAACACAAAGGATAAGAAAAATATCCTTCTGTGTTGGTGTATAAACTTAAACATATATGGTCCAATACCTAAAGGTATTGATAATTACAAGCACCTCATATACCCCGCATTGCGTTCGCCTTCGGCTCTCTTATACGGGGCTGTACAAATCGATTACCTAACGGCAATCTTTACATAAGACAAGCACAAGCACCTCTTTTATTTTATCGCATAAATTACCTTTTAATCACAGGCTTACGCAGATTAAAAAAATCTTTATCGGACATCAATAATCAATTTTAGGTCTCATATCAGTTGGTGAAATCGACGCATAGGCCAAACTGTAAGGTGGCGGGATTGTGGGGATAGCCGGGCATCAGGTAATAGTTGTTCCCTCCGAAAAGGCCTTGATTGAAGTGGGTGTACATGATGTAGAAACGTACCATTTTCATCTTCATATTGGCATAGGCGTTCATCAGCGGATAGTTACCCACTTTCATTTTGTCTTGCGTATGGAACGAAAGAGTGGCCGGTTGGTACACCTCGGCATAATACGAGGTGTGGTATTTGCAATCGACGCCGAGCTGCACTTGCAACACACGGGCTATCTTGAAGTCGAGATACATCTGCCCGTAAGCGCTGAGGTCGGGCAAGGGTATCACCTTGCTGTCGCTCGACTTCTGATAGGTGGCTTCGAGATTGAGATTGAAGATGCCCCATTTCACCTTTTGTCGCAACGTGGCACTGAATACCTGCAATATGCGGTCGTCTTGCACAGGAAGTCCGGCATTGCCGAAATAGACGTAATTCTGCACGTTTTCCACCCCGATATTAAGGAATGTGTTCGTACGAGGCAATCGGAACTCACCTCCCACTCGGAATTTTCGTATCTTGCCGAAATTGTTGTTCCATATAAAGTGATTCGACACGTAGCGACGATAATAGAATGAGGGCGCCTCGTTCTTGAAGAAACCATAGGCCCGAAGCTGTACGGCCGTTTTCTTTATATTGAATTGAGTCTGTATCTCGCCGTCGATTTTCACCGCACCGGCATCAACGCCTACCAACCCGAGGGAGGCACCGACATTATAGGTCAGCAGTTTACCCTGTTGCTTCGACAGTATAGCCCCCACCCACAGCACATTCTCGTTATAGGCCTTGTGCGACTCGCGGAGCGTGTAGCTGTAGGCCTTACCATCGAGCATAGGAATCGAGGGTTCCACCCGCATCGCCGGCGGTATGGCATCGCTCATGAGGCTGTACTGGCGGAACTCGTGGGTGAGATAGGCCGACAGTCCCATTTTGGCATATTTGTTGAACCCCTCGAGCAGGGAGATACCCAACGTATTTTTCAGGGAGCGGTACTCGGTGAGGTCATTAGTACCATCTTTGGTAAAATAGGTGTTCTCGAAATAGGTGGTATCCTCCTTGGCCGATTTATTGACAAAACGGCGCATATTGTAGTTGTACTCTATCGTGTGAATAAAACTTGTGACCGGGGTAAACACCTCGACCTCGGTGGTATCGTCCACGGTCTCGGTTTTGTAGAAACCCAGATTATAGCGGTGCGTGAGGTAATAATTCTGCCCCCGCACACGGTTGTAGGCGTCGGAGAGATACACCGGTATGGTTTGCGAATCGAAACCTCCCTGGCCCGACTCCACGGCGTCGGGGTCGAGAATGAAACGATCATCGGAGATTCCGCCATTTTCCTGATTGACAAAGTTGTAAGTATTCGCCATCAGATGCAGTTGATACCTATCGCCGATATACGAACCGGCAATCTGCCACGACATATCTTTCGTGGCCTGATGGTCGTAACTGCCTCGCGAGAGTATGTACTGAATACCGGCCGCCACAGCAATGCGCTTATTGACATTTCCCGAAAACTCGGCTTTGAGATCCTCTTGCTTTTTGAGCTTGTTTCCCCCGAAAAGATAGGAAAGCAACGTCATGGGCAGGCGCGTATTATAATAGGTATAATTGCTCGGTGTGGTAATGAGGTATTCATACGGTGCCTTGAACATGAATTGAGGCATATCGGGGCGGTCGAAAAAAATCTTCGAAATAGACGGGCCGCCCAAATTACCGGTGTAAGTATATGCCGTAGAATTCATTATGGGCAGGTCGGTATGGTAGAAATTATCGATAAGGGTATCGATGGGCACACGATAGGGCGTACCCAACGGCTGAGTGAGCCGCCAAGCGTAAGGCTCTCCCACAGGTTCTTTCTTATCGGCCCAAAGCGTGTGTACCGACAAGAGCAAAACTACAAATACCCAAAATCTATTCATAGGGTACAAATATACGGCAAAATAACGACACAAGCCCCACACACTCCCTTAAAAAGATAGAAATTACCCGAGAAAGGGGCTTAGCGCCTATTCGGAAGCCTCGTTCAAGGCTTTTTTGTTTCGTTTCAAGCGCAACTCGCGACGCACCGAACTATCCTTGCGGAACATATCGCTATCGATCATTACATTGAACGTGATGAGCTGTTGCGAGCACCATTTCATGCCATCGTAGTGGTGTACCGTAGAGACTTTGAGGTCGAATTTCTCGTTTTGGAACGGGTGCCAATAGGCCTCGAGCCGGTTGTACACATCGCTGCGAGTGCGATAAAAGGCCGTACCGGTGTAAAGGCTCGACGCGTAACGGTCGTAATAGGGCATGAGACTTCCCCCGGCAAAAAGCGTATTATATATACCTATTTTATATTTCTCTATGCGCGCCTCAACTTGCATTCCGTGGGGTTTCACATAGTGCCCTACGTAGGTGCGGTCGTTCTGGAACGAGTGTAACCAGCCGACGCTCACCTTCAACTTGTCAAACCATAATTTACCCCCGAAATCCACACCCACACGGGGATAGAGCATCACATAATCGACCACGTTGTCGGCCTCACTGCCATCGGCAGCCAGTCCCGAGCCGGTGCCGGCGTGGTGGTGCATCATCACCTCATACTCACCATAGAGCCACGAGAGCGGATAGTAGCGGCCCGACGAATATACGATGAAACGCTCGCGCTCGGTAGCCGTCTGATGGCCGTCCCAGTCGCAGAAGAGCTCTACATAATCGTTCTTATGTCGATATTGCAGCAACAAACCATCGATCGTATTGTCGAAGAACTTCAAGGAGTCGCAGAAAAAAGCCTCGCTACCCCCTATCACCTGACGACGGGGTATGATACCGGCCGATACATTGAAACGCTCATCGCGATAGTTGTAGAAAAAGACAAAATTCCAATCCATGCTCTTGGTAGGCGCACCAAAATTGCGCATCGCACTCACTCCCACTTGTATGGAGTTACCTCGCCACCCGAGCCCTACCAACGGATTGATATTCGCGCCAAAAATGGTCTGAGGCCAGTTGTAACGGCTCTTTCCATATTCGCGGTTGTCGAATGTCATATCCACATCGACACTCCACAAAAACTCTTGCGCCGAGAGCGAACCCACGGTAAGGCACATCAGCAGTGTGCCGAGGACTGTTTTTCGTATATTTTTCATCGACATATAGCGTTTTTTTCTTTTTGTTCGTTAAAATCGAGATTTCCGAGCACAAAAATACGATTATTCCGAGAAGCTGTTTTGATTTTTTTGAAAAATTAAACCAATAGTCAAGAAAATTAGCCGAATTGCGAAAAGTATCAATATAAGGTGTTTTTCATAAAGTGATTTAATGCACTATTTTCTGGAAGCTGAGAAGCTCTTAGAACTTGAAAGCCTATATTATTTTTGAAATTGGTATGCAATGCCTCCAAAAGAATAGGCAATTACTAAAAATCAATGAATAGTTGAAAAATTTCATCACAAGATTTGTTGACATTTAAAAAAAATATATACCTTTGTCAACAAGTCTAAGATAATATGATTTCATATGCCAAATGAATTAGAAATTTTCGCAAAAAGATTGCGACAAGCACGCATAAAGGCACAACTTTCCATGGAGGCTTTATGCGAAAGAATGGGTAGTATTGTCAGCAAGCAGGCCATATCGAAATACGAGGGTGCCAAGATGATGCCAACCAGTACCATACTAATAGCCTTGGCAGAAGCATTGAACGTTGAACTATGCTATTTCTTCCGTCCATTCACCTTTGACCTTGGTAACTTCGATGTATCGTTTCGAAAGAAATCCAGTGTTGGAGTAAAGGAAGTTTCAGCACTAAAGGTACAGATACAAGATGACATTGAAAGGTATCTTGAAATCGAAGAAATTCTGGGTAAAGAAAAACCTGTATTGAACAACATCGAAACGGGAGTGCTCAAGTCTACAACAGACATGGAACAATGTGCTAAAAGAGTAAGAGAACAATGGGGATTAGGCAAAGATGGTATTGCAAATGTACAAGATTTGCTAGAAGCTAATGGTATCAAGGTTATCTACACCAATGCTCATGAAGGCTTTGACGGCGTAAGTGGTGTTGTGAACGGACTACATTATATAATTGTCTTAAATAACGAAAAGAATCATACCGAGAGACGAAGACTTACGTCTATACACGAACTAGGGCACTTGCTATTTAATGACAAGTTTTCTGCAGAACTCACTCCACATGAGAAAGAAAACCTATGCAACGCCTTTGCCAATGAAATGCTCTTACCAAGCGAGACTTTACAACTCTATTTCGGAGAAAAGTCAAAAATTGCTATTGAAGAATTGATAACCTTAGGGGAAACATTCGGTATATCTGTTGATGCCATAGTACACAAATTGCACAACATGGGACTTGTAAGTGAAAAACGTTACCGCAGTTTTTATATACGTAAGAATCAAAATCCTCTCTTGAAAAAAAAGGTTGAAGCAACCCGTTACAAGGAGACCAAGACGAATCGCTTTGAAGCTATGGTGTATAGTGCCTTGGCACAACAACTGATAAGCACATCAAAGGCTGCGTCGCTACTGAATTGTACAATTAATAAAGTTCGTCAAGAACTGGATGTAATCTAATGAAAATAATTGCGATCTGCGACACAAACATCTTCATAGATCTCATTGAGATAAAACTTCTTGATGAATTTTTCGCTCTGCCATGGGAAATCCACACAACAGACATGATTATCCATGAGTTGAATGTTGCCAATCAAAAGAAGAGAGTCGTAGATTATCAAACAAGAGGTGTCCTCCGAGTAAAAGGTTATGACATGAATGAAATGTTGACACTAACGAAGTTTTATTCACTTCAACGTGAAACAACTAAAGCGTCAATTCAAGATTGCTCGGTCTTATTATATACGATGGAAAAAGGTTACACTTTGTTGACTGGAGGTATTAAATTAGAGGAGGTAGCAACAAATGCAGGCATTGACGTGCATAACATTATATACATAATAGATAAACTAGTCCATATGCGACTGCTTTCCAAAGAGACAGCAGCCTACAAGCTGGAAGAATTAATATTGTTGAACCCAAGACTACCAATGTCAGAAATTGAAAGAAGAGTCAAACTCTGGCGTGGTATTAAAAAAGGAGATAGCCTATGAAGAAGTAATACTCATAATAAAAAAGCCCCGTACATTTGGCGATGGGCGGGGCAAGAAAGAGGTCTCGGAGTTGGGCAGTGAGACTTCATACAAATTAATCTGACGGTGAAAAATTTGCTCTGCAAAGGTATGAAAAAACTATCCATACAGGCAAATTCTAAGCTTAAAAACTGCCCTTATTTAATATTTTCAACATTAAATTATAAGTTAATATGGATATAAAAAATTCATTATTTTCTCAAAAAGATATGTTTATTATGGAACATACCTTAACTGGTAAATCAAGAAAATTTGCCACCTTACCAACAAAGCAAAGACGCAAGATGATACATGAGAATATACATCTCATTGAGGGAATGACCTTTACAACAGATCTACATTATCCCCAATTGGCTCCCTACACAGGAAGTACCGATTTCATGAATGTTTCTTTCGTGGAGAGAAAGAAACACGATGGCAGAAACGAAGCAGTCCATTTTTTTTTGGACGACTACCGTTTCCGTCATGCCGTCTGGTGCAACTTGGAGTACACAACGTACTCTATCAGTAAGTTTGACTACGTTTACACCCCAGATCTTTCTTTGTGGAGAGACTTGCCTACGGATTTCTACAACAGAGAGAACATTTATCGTACACGCTTCATCGGGGCATACTGGCAGAATTGCGGATATAATGTTATACCTACTGCAAGTTGGGGTGACTTGGCCTCATTCTCATACTGCTTTGATGGACTTCCCATGTATAGTGTTATTGCTGTAAGTGGAATGGGCAATAAGAAAAGTTCAGATGCGTTTAATCGATGGTGTTACGGGCTTCGTCGACTTGAAGAAGCCAAGTCTCCTATCTTAATTATCATTTATGGCGAAGAAGTAGATGTACAAGGGCTCCATACTCCGTTAAAGTTTATACCTTGCTTCATACAAGAAAAATTAAGAAAGCTATGAATATAGAAAAAAATAAACTATGGGATATAGATGAGAAGCTCTTCTTATCCATGAAAGGTAACTATATATCCACTAATGAAGAAAACTTCTTCAAGAATATTCAGTACAAGCAAGAATACGAATGTACCGCCCTGAATGATGTCATAGTCTCTGCATATGAGAACAAAGATGAGATATACGTGATTCGAGAAATTTTTGAAGAATACATTGTAGGACATGGTATTGGAACCAATGGCGCATATGAAGAACATGCTATGAATCTCTCAGAGGCCTTGGCTCTAAATCTAAAAAAATTGGGGTATATTGATCGCGATCTCACTTTGTGGGAATGGTTACGTGAGTGTGACTATACAGTAGTAAATTATGAACGAAATTATGATCTTTTAGAAAATGGGAAACGGAGCTAATTTCTTTTCACGGGACGAAAAAGGACGATACTCGGAATATGTCTCATTAGCCCCGGCAAGAACCATTAATGGTGTAAAAGGCCATTTGATAAAGCGAAAAGGAGATAGAGACACATATAGTAATCTTCCTCTTTATTCAAACACGTCAGACGTGTATTTTCGTCAAAACGAACATGGTGTATGCCAAGCGAGGGTATATATAGGTCAAAAAACCATTCTTGATTTTGACTGGAGTCACACCCATACCAACAAAAATGATGGAAGAATATTCGAAAGAGGCACTATACATGTACAGGTGTGGAAGCAAAACAAAGATGGTACATTTACTCGAATAAATGACGCTCGGAGTATGAGTAATGCCGAGATGAAGAAATATGGTCCTATCCTCAAAGGCTTTGCTACAAGTGTAAAACTTCGTAAAGGAAGTTAACCTTTTCTTCTAACAGATGAATTAAAAACTTCGTAAAGCACCGATTTTCAGACATCATCTTGGGAATCGGTGCTATTTTGTACCCATATAGATCCCCCCAAAAAAATTTCCATTTTAATGACCTCTATACCTCTTTAAAGGACAATCACTCCATCTTCATTTATCACTGGCTCGCCTACAAGCTATTATCAAACACAAAAAAAGATTGATTATCTCACGACAACCAATCTCCGTAACCTGAATTTAATACCATGAAAAACACTGTTCTCAAAATTACAACTATATAACAAATGAAAATACAAATATCTCGTCAAAAAAGAGTGTTTTGGAACTTTTTTAGGAGTAATTTTCAAGCTGTGATTTATTTGTAACTTTTTTTGACACAAAAATAACATCGGTCATATCAAAATCCGAGAAAAACAGTATTTCTATGGTAAAATCTCAATACGGAGTACTCGCAGGGTATCGTCTGTGATTTTGAAACGATCGGAAGCCCGCTCGCCGATAATCCACACGATTTCATCGCCCGCACACAACAGCCAGGTATTCTGCTTACGGGCAAGGCTGTATTTATGATTATTGAAATAATCGCTCAACTTCTGACTGCCTTTCATACCAAAAGGGCGGAAACGGTCGCCTTCGCGCCAGCGTCGTATCGTGAGCAGAGCCGGTAACGCGTCGGCATCGAAACTCACCACCATGCGACTGCGAGGTATCGTATAGCCCGACTTTTCGTGTCGGGAAAGGGAGAGATGTACCGGCAACGAAACCTCCGACACATCGGCGTCTATCGTATATACGACATCGGATTGGTCGCGAAGATAGAGCACAAAGTCGGTGCGGTCTTTGAGCAATCGATATTGCGGAGCATCGAAACAGCGTCCCGAGGGAGCATCGAGCGAATACCATATATCGTCGAGTTGGGACGGGAGAAAGCCATATTCCCGTATAAGTTCGAACAGCTGTGAGCGAGCACCGGGCAGGCGACGCAGTGCCTCTATATGGATATGCAGCCCATCGTCGGCCATCGATACAAAAGTGGTGCGACTTCGGTCTATGGCATCGCGATAAATCGCCTCTACATCGTGCAGTCGATCGGCGGTACGCGTCAAGGCGTCGTATATCGAGGGGTTAATCTCAGCCAGGAACGGCAACAATTGCAGACGTATTTTATTGCGAGTGTAAAGTGTCTCGCGATTGGTGCTATCTACAACGAAAGTCAATCCCTCGGCCACCAAGTAAGTCTCTATTTCAGTCCGACTGAGCGACAACAGGGGACGTATGACCTTCCCATTTACAGGCTGTATGCCGGTGAGGCCGGCTATACCGGTACCTCGTATAAGATTGAGCAACATAGTCTCTACCGAGTCGTCGCGATGATGCGCCACAGCCACAAAATCCGCCCCCAGCTCCCGACGCGTATGCTCGAACCAATCATAGCGCAACTCTCGGCAAGCCATCTCTATCGACAACTTGTGCGTGGCGGCATATTCACGGGTATCGAAAGCCGTCTCGTAGAAGGGCACCCCTATCTGCGTCGCTATTGCAGCCGCAAAGTCTCTATCGCGCATGGCTTCATCGCCTCGCAACCTGAAGTTGCAATGACAGGCCACACACCGATAACCCAACACGGTGAGTATCGACAGCAACGCCACCGAGTCGGCACCGCCGCTCAACCCCACCAATACCTGTCCCGTGGGCGACAGGGGGATATGACGGTCGATGTAGCTACGTATTCGGGAAAGAATATCTTGACGGTTGTCTATCATAAAAATAGAGACTTAAAAATGGCTATTTACGTGTTTTCATGCGCAAACGTACAATTTTTTTTTTGTTTTTCGGGTGCTTTCGTTAGTTATCCGCATCAAATTATTAATTTTGCACCTAAATACAGAAATACTATCGTCATGATAAACAAAATAAACCAACTGAAACAAGAAATAGAGGCGTTGCAAGCGTCTAATGCCGAGGAATTGGAGGCACTCCGCATCAAATATCTGAGCAAGAAAGGTGAAATCTCGGCTCTTTTCAACGATTTCAGAAATGTTCCCGCCGAAAGCAAGCGCGAAGTAGGTCAATTACTGAACGAGTTGAAAAACCTCGCCACGGACAAAATCAACGCTTTGCGTGAAACACTGAGCGAAAGCGCCGACGAACACAATGGTATAGACCTCACTCGTACCTCTTATCCCCAACCGCTGGGCACCCGCCACCCCATTTCATTGGTGCGCGACGAGATATGCGACATATTCGGTCGCCTCGGTTTCTCCATCGCCGAAGGCCCCGAGGTCGAAGACGATTGGCACGTGTTCTCGGCATTGAATTTTGCCGAAGACCACCCTGCTCGCGATATGCAAGACACGTTCTTCATACAGCGTTCGCCCGATGTGTTGTTGCGTACGCACACCTCATCGGTACAGACCCGCATCATGGAGCACGCGCAGCCCCCTATCCGCATCATCTGCCCGGGCCGCGTATATCGCAACGAGGCTATTTCGGCCCGTGCTCACTGCTTCTTCCACCAAGTAGAGGCCTTGTATGTAGATAAAAATGTGACCTTCGCCGACCTGAAACAAGCCCTGCTGTTCTTTGCCAAAGAGATGTTCGGTAGCGAGACCAAGATACGTCTGCGCCCCTCCTACTTCCCCTTTACCGAGCCGAGTGCCGAAATGGATATTTCGTGCAACCTCTGCGGAGGCAAAGGATGCTCGTTCTGCAAACATACCGGCTGGGTGGAAATACTCGGTTGCGGTATGGTCGATCCCAACGTACTCGAATCGTGCGGTATCGACAGCAAAGAATATACCGGCTACGCGTTGGGTATGGGTATAGAGCGTATTACCAACCTCAAATATCAAGTGAAAGACCTGCGTCTCTTCTCTGAAAACGACCAACGTTTCCTCGAAGAATTCGAATCGGCTCATTAAAAAGCTGTATATATAATCTACAAACCCTCCACGTTTAGTCGGGAGGGTTTGTGTTTTACATTATAATATATGAAAATCGAAGAGCGTTATCGTTACGTCATAGATTGGTTTACCGAGCATATGCCGGTTGCCGAGACCGAGTTGCATTTTAGCGATCCGTTCCAGCTCATTGTTGCCGTGATACTCTCGGCGCAATGCACCGACAAACGGGTAAATATGGTAACACCGGCGCTGTTTGAGCGATTTCCCACTCCCGAAAGTCTTGCCTCGGCATCTTTCGAAGAGGTATTTTCTTACATTAAAAGTGTTTCTTATCCCAACAACAAAGCCCGTCACCTGATAGGAATGGCGCAAATGCTCCTCTGTGAGTTTGACGGAGTGATGCCCTCGGAAATTGACCAACTGATGAAACTACCCGGCGTAGGCCGTAAGACCGCCAACGTAGTGGCTTCGGTAGCCTTCAACAAAGAGGCTATGGCCGTAGATACTCATGTATTCAGGGTATCGAACCGCATAGGACTTACCCGTAATTCCAAAACGCCACTCGAAACCGAACGCACCTTGGTGGCACACTTTCCCTCACACCTGCTCCCCATAGCCCACCATTGGCTCATTCTACATGGGCGCTACGTATGTACCGCCCGTAACCCCAAATGTTCCGAATGTGGCATACAACAGGTCTGCGCCTATTATTCCCAAAACAATAAGCAATAAAAAAAGTCGCGATTGTGAAGTGACCCCCAAAAGTTTTTTGTCTAACTTCTGGGGATCACTTCAGATGCGACCTTTTTTGTATTAAAAACGGATCTCTATCGCGATACGCGACCCGAAGCGTCACCGCTCATGAGTTTCTCTACCTCATCTACGGTTACAAGGTTGTAATCGGCATAGATGGTGTGTTTGAGACACGATGCGGCTACGGCGAAGTCGAGAGCCTTCTGGTCGTCGCCG
>JAFTRN010000018.1 GCA_017462265.1 Coprobacter sp.
CGGGGCTGTAAAAATCGATTACCTAACGGCAATCTTTTTATAACACAAACTCAAGCCCCTCTTTTTATTTTATCGCATAAATTATCTTAAATCATAGATTTCCGAAGATTTTTAAAATCTTTATCGGACACCAATAATTTTGTATAAATCACGCTCATATGTCTCGGGAATTGTCGGATAACGCAATTTGGTGCTAAATACGATATGATATACCGATTGTGTGTAACTCATAGGAAAATATTTTATTCGCGGTAGAGGCCGGGGGTGCCGGTGGGGGAGAGCGTCTCGGCCGAGATGCGGAGGCGACTATGGCTGCCGTTGTTGTAGAATTGCACGGAGGCCTTACCGTTGCTGTCGGTGGTGACGGAGGGATTCCAATACACGGTGCGGCGGAAATCGCCCTCGGCGGGCAGGGCTCCCCGGCTGTAATCGATGCGGTAGTAGTCCTGCGGCACGGAATAGCCTTGGAGGGTAGTCATGCGATAACCTTTGTGCTCGCGTCGCTGCTCGTTGGTGGGGTAGCAGGTGACATGAATGAATACCTTGTTCCACGACTCTACGATCTCAATGCTTTTTACATCTTTGGTAGAGAGGGAGAGTACATCGGTCTTGAAGCCGACGGTGTCGGCCGGCATATTAGATTCGGCTATCCCCGCCATCTCGGCGGCATCGAGTATCTCGCCCATGTAGAAGGGGGAATCCCAAGAGAAGGTGAACTCGGCCGGACGATTTTTATACCGATACACGTTGTTTCCCGAGGTATCGGGGATATAGGAGAAATAGGGATTGATGCGTTCGAGCATATCGGGTATGTTGTCGGTATAGTCCGACCGGCCCGAATCGATGAGCTTGTCCTCCTCGGCAGCGACGTTGTAGGTAATAGAGGGTGTTTCGTTATATGCCTTGCGGCGCGCGGTGACCTTTACCTCTTGCAGGTTGTGCTCCCGCTCGCTCATGGAGAGCTTTTGCAGCGAGTCTGCCGATATGGCCACCTCTTGTCGGCGCAGTATGGTACCTTGCATAGAGTCGGGCAAGGTAGTAGATATAGGGTGATAGGCCAGCGGGGTGGGTGAGAACACGCGATCGAGCTTGATGGTGTAGTCGGCGTTGGCCATATCGCCCGATTTCTTCGTCTTTTGGCTACGTAATATCATATCGCAATCGCCCCAAATATCACTGTCGGAGAGGAATACAAATTGTCCCCGCTCGTCGGTGCGGGTGTGCCCTTTGCTGTTGGCGGTGGGTGAGTATATCCACACCGACAGATCGACGTTGGGTCTCGGTTTCTCACCCCGTATGGTGTAATCGACCACTTGGCCCTTGACGAGGATACCCTCTTCGAGCAGGTGCTCGGGGTTGAAGGGGGTGACACCGGCCATCTGTTGCCACGAATAGCGCCGCCAGCCCTGTACGAGCATCAGCAGGTCGAGCGCGTTGCGCCGAGTGCGGTCGTCGGCCTCGAAGTAGTAGGGAATGTCCTCGATGTACCCCCGCAGGTCGCTCTCGAGCAGGAGATTGCTCATGATGTCGCCGCGGTAGTGGGTGGGCAGCTCGGTGTCGCAGTCGCGCACGGCCAGTGAGAATGTGGTAGCGGCGGGGTTGCCCAGTTCATCGCTTACCATGAAGTCGAGCCCTACGCGTTCGTAGGGTTTATAGCTTTCTCGGAGTGACGGCGACGTGATATGGAGGTGCTTGCCATTGTTGTGAAATGCCAATCGCTCGGACAGAATCTCGCCTCGGTCGGTGAAGAGCGTGACCTGCAACACCCCAGCCGGGAATTTCTGCTTGTCGATCTGTATCTGAGCGGCCGGCTGTGTATGCAGGTCGGCCAATTCGAAGGCATAAGCCCGTCCCCGACACGATACGGTAAGTCCGGCAACGACAGCCGGCGCTCCGTCGGTGCGTTGCACCTGTATCTGCATCTTGTCGCCTCGCAGGTTGTTGACGGTCATGGCATATCCCTGAGCCTTCACGGCCGGCAGTTTGAAGTCGTATTTCTTGTTGTTGTATTGCACCACGGCTTTGTACTCGGTCTCGCCCGGTACGAGGAGAAAACGCCCCATGCCGTTGTGTTGGGTGGTAAATTCGGCCACAGCGTCGCCCTCTTTGTCGATGACCGAGCCTGTGACCTCAACACCACGCCCCTCGTCGTCGGTAGCCTTAAAGGCCACAACGGAAGGCAGTCCCGCCACCATATCACCCCCCTCGGGGTAGAACGATAGATTGAGCCGCTTGCGTTTCTCGGCCTTCTCTCGCATTTGCGGTAACTCCTTACTTTTGGCAGGACGCGTCATGGCTAATTGATAGGCTCCCTCGGTCTCGGGTTGGTCAAAGACCGGGAAAACCCGTGAAAATACCGTCTCCGTACCCCAGTTGAGCATGATGCGGGTGTAGGCCCGCACCTCGTAGAAGCCGGCCGAGAGGTTCAGCCCCGATAGCAGAAACTCACCGTGGCATTGTCCATCGACGATTTTCAGTTTTTTTGTCTCGGCCACGCGTCCCTCGGGGGTGAGCAACTCCACATACAGCACCTTGCTCATATCGGTGGGCAATCCCAGCGTGGCCGATACGACATAGGCTTTGAACCACATCGTCTCACCGAGGTAATAACCGGTGTTGTCGAAGTGGAGATACACCTTTTCTTGCGCGTTGTAATGGCCGAATCGGTTGAGATTCTTTACCATTTCGGCCATACGCAGTATAGAACTATCGACCGATTGCGCATGTGAAACGCTATATGAGAGAAGAAGGGTAAGCAGCAGGGGAATAAAAATTCGTTTCATGCGGAGATTTTTGAGAAGGTGTAATATCAATAATGTAAAGTAACGAAATGTTACCGAGAATAGCAAATAATTGACAATAAAACAACAGATATGGTCGAGATGCTATCAGCGGGTGGCCTGGAACACACCGCCGGGGAGGGTGCGAACGAGCCCCTTGAACTCGAGCTCGAGCATGGTAGCCAGCACCTCGCCGGCCGGGAGGTTGGCGGCGATGGTGATGTGATTGACCTGCATATCGCCCTTGTCGCGCAGGAGTTGCAACAGCAGTGCCTCTTTGTCGGAGACGTCGGGGAATAGCGAAGCCTGTACCGGCTCGGGCTTGTGCACGGGCGATTCCCAGCATAGCGCGTCGGCCAGGTCCTCGGCCGAGGTGATGAGAGCCGCCACGTTGTCGCGAATGAGGCGGTTGCAACCCTCGGAGCTTGTGCGATCGATGTCGCCGGGCAAGGCAAATACATCGCGGTTGTAGTCGCGGGCGATGCGTGCCGTGACGAGCGCACCCCCTTTCGACGGAGACTCTACAACGATTGTAGCCTCGGTCATACCGGCAACGATGCGGTTGCGCGCCAGGAAGTTGGCCTTGAAAATATCTTGTCGGGTAGTGTATTCGGTGAGCAGACCGCCTTGGGCCAACGCCTCTTGAGCCGTGCCCCGGTGGGTGGCGGGGTAGAGCATGTGCAGTCCGTGGGCCAATACCCCGATGGTGGGCAGATTGTTTTTCAACGCTTCGCGATGGGCGCAGATGTCGATACCATAGGCCATACCGCTCACGATGAGCAGGTGGGGATATGCCTGCGCCAAGTCGCGCAAGAGTGCCGCGCAGAAGTCTCGCCCGTATCGGGTAGCCCGCCGGGTTCCCACGATGCTGATGGCGTGGCGAGGGTTGAGATTACCGCCACCCTTGAAATAGAGCATCATCGGCGCGTCGGGACACTCGTGCAGACGAGCCGGGTAGGCGTCGTCGGTATAGAAAATGGGGGTTATGCCCTCCCGCTCGATAAATCGCATCTCGGTGTCGGCTGCGGCAAGCGCCTTCTGCCGGGTATCAAGGTCGAAAAGCGGAGCGGTGATACCGAGTATGGCACGCCACGTCTCGGGCTTCTCTCCGAAAAGAGTAGCCAAGTCGCCGGTCTGTTGCAGAAGCCGTTCGGCAAGCGGACGGCTCATGCCTTTCATTTGCGATAGGGCGATGGCGTGACGTAATATGTCGGTGGCGGGCAGCATGGCGATTATTCTGTAATATATTCACCGAAAAACTCGGCCAATTCGTCACCGCGCGTGGCGCGACCACCAACCGTGGCCACGGTATCGACACGTCCGCGGGTACACAGGCGGTTGTCGCTTTTGCGGTATATATCCTGATAGAAAACAAATTTAGGCCCCTCGCGACGCAGGTAGAGGCGACATACCGCCTCGTCCTTACTGCAGAGAGAGGTACGATACTCGATGGCGATGGCTCGCACCACACATTCGATGCCCTTGGCCCGCAGGTCGGTAAATCCTACCCCGGCACTCAATAGAAATTCGTGTCGGGCGTGTTCCATGTAGTGTTGATAGTTGGCATTATTGACAATGCCCTGCATATCGCACTCGTAGTCGCGCACTTTCAGTGTGATTTCGTGTATATATTTTGTTTCGCTCATTATTATTCGGTTTCAGCGGTGAGGTTGTCGTATTTCTCAAAAAGAAAATCGTTATAGGGAAATCGTTGCACATGAATCTCTTTCACACGCTCGTACATAAGCTGTTTCAGCGCCTCGATGTTGCTACGCTCGCGTGCCGATATGAAGATGCAATTCTCGTGCATACGCGCCATCCACGACTCTTTCAACTCATCGAGTGAGATGTTCTCGCGTGTACGAGGCGAAAGGTCGTCGGGCTCTTTCTCGACGTGCTTGTAGGCATCGATTTTGTTGAATACGATAATCATGGGTTTGTCGGTGGCATTGCACACCTCGTGCAACGTCTTGTTTACAATCTCTATCTGCTCCTCGAAAGCCGGGTGCGAAATATCCACGACGTGCATCAGCAGGTCGGCCTCGCGCACCTCGTCGAGTGTAGATTTGAACGATTCCACCAAGTGAGTGGGGAGTTTGCGAATGAACCCTACCGTATCGGTGAGCAGGAAGGGCAGGTTGTCGATGATGACTTTGCGCACGGTGGTGTCGAGTGTGGCAAAGAGTTTGTTCTCGGCAAAAACCTCGGACTTACTTAGTAGGTTCATCAGTGTGGATTTACCCACGTTGGTATATCCCACAAGAGCCACACGCACCATTTTGCCCCGGTTCTTGCGTTGCACGCTTTTCTGTCGGTCGATGTGTTTCAATTCCTGTTTCAGCAGGGCTATTTTGTCGAGAATGATACGGCGGTCGGTCTCGATCTGTGTTTCACCGGGACCACGCATACCGATACCGCCTCGCTGACGCTCCAAGTGAGTCCACAAGCGGGTAAGACGGGGTAGCAGATATTGGTACTGAGCCAACTCCACTTGCGACTTGGCGTGCGCGGTCTGGGCACGCTTGGCAAATATATCGAGAATGAGGCTTGTGCGGTCGAGAATCTTCACCTGTAACGTCTGCTCGATGTTTTTCAACTGCTTGGGCGAGAGATCGTCGTCGAAGATTACGAGGCCTATCTCGTTTTCATCGATGAAATCTTTGATTTCGGTGAGTTTACCGCTTCCTACAAACGTAACCGAATTGGGTTGGTCGAGGCGTTGCAGAAATTTTTTCACAGGTTCTGCTCCGGCCGTTTCGGCCAAGAATGCCAATTCGTCGAGGTACTCATTGGCCTTCGTTTCGTTTTGTGTTTGCGTAATGAGACCTACCAGCACAGCACGCTCATTCACTTCCTCGGTAAGTATAAATTCTTTCATATATAGCGAAAAGTATTCTTTTTTTTAATGACAATGGGACATAGATGTTGGAACCCTACCAGCCCGATGTGGAGCCTCCACCACCGGATATACCACCGCCAAAACCGCCTCCGATGGAGCCTCCACCGAATCCACCGCCACGTCGGCCACCGCCGATAATGATAGGTGTGATGAGTATAGGTATGGTGTAGGGCACGACATCGCGATAGTGACAATGTCGGCAGTGATAATCTTTCTCACCTCGGCCCTCACTCAGGTGCGTGGGTGGATATACCACTTTGTCGCTCTCGAGGGCGAAGGTACGGGCGTGACATACGGGACACTCGGCATATCGGGAGTGCTTGTTGGGGTATGCAAAAACCTCGGTCGTGCCGCATTGGTCGCACAGCCACACGTCATAATCGACCGAATTGATGATTTCCTCGGCATTTTCGCGCTCGTTGAGGAACTTGTTATCCTCTTCCTCGTTGAGCTTGTGCATGGTGTGTCCGCAATTATCGCATTTCCGTTTTTTATTGCGCAGACCACGCATATAGGCAAGTATCCATAGCAGAGTGATAAGGTTGAACAGCGGGAACAGAATAGCCATCACGCGCAACGTGGGGAGTTGTGTCTCGTAGGCCCGATATTGCAGAACGGGATTTTTGATATTCTTGTCGGGGCGTACCATCAGCAACATGACGAAGGTGAACAGCAGGGATATACCCAGGTACATTTTCAGCAGGCTCCATAGATTGTCGTCGGTTTGTTCCTTGGCGACAAATACCTCACTGCGGTTCTCGGGTTGCTCTATGATGTTACATACGGCATCGATGCCGGTGATAAATCCCTCGTCGTAATTGCCGTTGCGAAAGGCCGGCAACATACGTTGCGACTGTATGCGCTTACATAGGGCGTCGGGTAAAACGCCTTCGAGACCATAACCGGTCTCAAAACGTATTTTGCGTTGGTCGAGAACAAACAGCACCAGCAATCCGTTGTTGTTCTCTTTCTTGCCGATACCCCATTTTGCGAAGAGTTCCACGGCAAAAGATTCTATATCTTGTTCACCGATAGATTCTACAACGACGACAGCGGCTTCGGCCGATGTTCGCCGGCGCATGGAGTCGATACGTGTGTTGAGATAATGCTCGGTCGAGGCATTGAGAATGTTATCGGGGTTGGACACAAAGCGTCGTATGTCCGATTTTTGCACATTGGGAACCGTTTCTACCGTATATCGAGCCGAAAAAGCCGATGATACGACCAGAAAGCATAGGAGTATTATAGCGAGAGTATGTTTCATAATTAGAAGCTGTTTTAATTTTATTTCGAGGTTATTTAAGAGGTATTTTGGAATGAATTTTTCGTCAAAATGCGCAGGGAATAGCGGGCTATTTCCAAGTTTTTTTGATGAAAAAGGCAACCAAAAGAATCTTAAAGAAGCCGAAACTTTATTTTTTTGAAGCCGTAATAAATTTTTCAAGAAAATTTAAAACAACTTCTTATAGCGCGGGTAGGCTCATGCCGTTGATTTTACGATAGAGATCGAGCGCATATACGTCGGTCATGCCCGATATATAGTCGAGTACGGCCTGAATGCGGGTGAAAGTATGCTCACTTTGCATCTCATATTGGCTCGGAACCTTATTGAGCAGTAGTTGCGAATAGGCCTTTCCGGGATTTAGCACAGCGTCGATGAGCTTGTCGAGCAGGACGGTGATAATGCGATTACCGGCCAATTCGATGTCGAGCACGTCTGACGACTTGTATATTTTGGCCCAAGCGATTTTCGAGCATTTTTCATAGGCGTTGCGAGGTGTCTCGCTGATTTGTTCGATGAGGCACCCTTTCAGTTCGCCACGCAACAGTTCCTCTTCGAGCGAGACGAAAATGCGAGAACATTCATCGACCAACTTACCAATGACGCAAGAGCGTAGGTAGGCGACTTGTTCGTTGGCATCGGTCACAAGGTGCAGGTTTTCTTGTATTTTGGTGCGACGTTCGCCCTCGAAAAAGTTCAAGAACAGCTCTTCGACATCGGAGGTGGTGAGAATTTTCAGTTTATGCGCATCTTCGATGTCCATGATTTGGTAACAGATGTCGTCGGCGGCCTCGACCAGATATACCAAGGGGTGACGACAATATCTGACACCGGTGTCGGGAATACGTAACATACCCAATTCATCGGCAATGCGTATAAATTCGTCTCTCTCGGAGGTGAAAAATCCCAATTTGCCCTTTTTGCCGGCCAAAGTCGATTCGTAGGGGTATTTCACAATCGACGCGAGCGTGGAATAGGTCATTACAAAACCACCCTCTCGTCGTCCCTCGAATTTATGTGTCAGCAGGCGGAAGGCGTTGGCATTCCCCTCGAAATGTGTGAGGTCTTTCCACTCGTCGTTGTTGAGATTGAGCTGCGATTGCAGATGCTGGCCGTTACCCTCGGAAAAATAGGTGGCGATGGCTCGCTCGCCCGAGTGACCGAAGGGGGGATTTCCCAAGTCGTGAGCCAAACAGGCCGCGGCGACAATCGCCCCTACACCATTGAATTTGTAAGCCCACTTTTCGTGTCGGTATTTCTCGGCGAGAACGGCCGAAATATTGTTGCCTAACGAACGTCCCACGCACGATACTTCGAGGCTGTGCGTCAGTCGGTTGTGGACGAAGATACTACCCGGGAGCGGGAATACTTGCGTCTTGTTTTGTAAGCGTCGGAAAGGCGCGGAAAAAACCAACCGGTCGTAGTCGCGCTGAAAATCGGTGCGAGTATGTTCGTGGGCGTCGTGGTATCGTTCCAATCCCAGTCTCTTGGACGATAGCAACCTGTCCCAGCACATTATCTGTTGTGTCATAGACGTAGTTTAAAATTCATGCTTCAATGAAAGAACAAAGATAAGAAAACTTCTTATATCCCGCTAATTTTATAGGAAAGTTGCGTTTTGTGAACAAAAAAAGGGAATATAGGCTTATAATGTCGGCGAAATTCGCTATTTTCGCCGATAAAACGATTAGAAAACTTCTTAGAAAGATATGGATACACAAGTGAAAATCATCAATCGGTCGAAACATCAACTGCCGGCGTATGAAACAGCTCAATCGGCCGGAATGGATATACGTGCCAATATAGATGAGCCTATCGTATTGAAACCCATGCAGAGAATATTGGTCCCCACGGGATTGTTTATAGAACTTCCTGTGGGTTACGAGGCACAATTGCGTCCCCGTAGCGGACTGGCATTGAAAAAGGGTATTACCCTGTTGAATACTCCCGGTACGATCGATGCCGATTATCGGGGAGAGATAGGGGTGATACTCATAAATCTATCTACTGAGGATTTTACGATTACCGATGGAGAACGTATCTGCCAGATGGTCGTTGCACCTCACAGCCGTGTGGCTTGGATTGAGACCGATACCCTCGAAGACACGGAGCGCGGAGCGGGTGGATTTGGTCATACCGGTGTGTAATATACATTGCAAACGATGAAAAGATATGTGTGTATAGCCTTGTTGTTGCTGTCGTTGCTGTGTGAGAACATGGTGGCGCAATCGTCGATTCATGTCGGTGATTCGGCCAAGGCGGTATATACATACATGGAGGCCATGCGCATGAAGGGCGAGGGACGCGATGGCGAGGCATTCGATCTGTTGCGTCATGCGATAGAACTCGATTCTACATTGGCCGCGGCCTATTCCGATATAGCCCCTTATTATTTCCAATTGAATAAAATAGAGACGGGGTATAAGGCGCTGTTGAGCGCCGTGCAATATGAGCCTGATAATTATTGGTACACCTTTTCGGCCGCGGAGGTGGCTCGTAAGATAAGAGATTATGATCGTGCGGAGACGCTGTATGCCGCCATGATAGCACAGAAACCTACCGAAATAGAGGTGATTGAGCGATATGCCGATGTGTGTATACAAAAAGAGGAGCCTCAAAAGGCTCTTGATGTTTATACCCGCTTCGAAAATGCGTATGGGGCTACAGAGACGTCGATATTGCAGAAAGCCCGCATCTATCTGCTAATGAATGACCGCGATAAGACGTATGAAGAGATGGAGCGTCTCATAGCCTCCAACCCGCGGAATACCGGTTATATCACCTTGTTGGGTAATCTCTATCTCGATGCCGGCCGGTATGATGATGCGTGGAATACCTACACAAGAGCTCGTGCCACCGACTCGGAGAATGCGGCCTTGCAAATGGCGCTGCTCGCCTACTATGAAAAGGTAAATGATAGAGAGGCGTACATCGTCCAGCTCGATACCGTACTGTTCTATTCCGATATAGATGTGTCGGCTAAGATGTCGATATTGCCCGATGTCGTACAGGAGCTGATAGACGACGCCCCTCAGCTCGATAATTTATTGGCAAGACTATGTGAACTCTACCCGAATGAACTTGATCTGCGTAAGTTATACAGCAATGTGTTGATTCATATCGGTGATTATGACCGTGCGTGCGACCAACTCGAAACAGCTCTGGATATAAACCCCGACAAAGATGTGTGGGAGCAATTGTTCAGAATACTTTTCGTCCAAGACGATTTCCATAAGATAGAACAAGTGGCCCTGCGTGCATTGAACGAAAACAATACGGAACTGCGCTATTATCTGGTGGCGGCCTCGACACAAATGATGTTGGAAGAATATGAAAAGGCCGTGCAGACATTGGCCTTGTGCGATTCTGTGCCCGAGATTGCCACAGATCCGCTCTCTCGTTCGGAAATAAGCTGTTTGTTGGGCGATATAAGGTATAATCAATCCCGACGAGAAGAGGCGTATGCACACTACGATGAGGCCTTGAGATGGAATCCGAAAAATTATGGAGTACTTAATAATTACAGCTATTATTTGGCCTTGGAAGGACGCGAACTCGATAAGGCCGAGCGTATGGCCGGCGAGGCGGTAAAGGCCAATCCCGATAATCCCACCTATCTCGATACCTACGCATGGGTTTATTTCAAGCAGGGACGATATTCATTGGCTCGTCTATACCTGAAAAAGGCCATAGATCTCGCACAAGAGGCGAGTGCCGAAATGTATGAACACTATGGCGATGTGTTGGCTGTGTCCGATAATATAGATGAGGCTGTAGAATGGTGGAAAAAGGCTGTGGGGGCCGGTGGCGACTCCGAGGTGTTGAGGCGTAAAATAGCAGGACGTAAATATATATCGGAATGAGAAAGTATCAGATCGTACTATTGATGATATTGACTGTGTTGTCGGCTTGTCGCACTCGGCAAGCACCCCGCGATACAGAGGCTCTTCCGATGCCTACCGAAGAGTCGCCACAGGCTGTTTTCCGCGAGATGCTTACCCGTCACGATGCCGATACCACGGCCTATATGAAGGCTACGGGATATGTGACGGTAGGTGATAGAACCGTGAAGGGAAAATTGCAGATTCGTTGGCGTCGAGACGAGGCGATACAAATCTCGATTTTACCGCCGGTGGTGGGTGTGGAGCTTTGTCGAGTAGTGCTTACACGCGACAGTCTGTATGTGATAGACCGATTCCACAAACAATATGCGTCGGAGGCATTGGCGAGATTGCAAAAAGGCGTACCGTTTGATGTCTCTTTTGCATCGGTACAGGCTATGTTGCTTGCCTCTCCCTTTCTTCCCGGGGGAAAGACCACGGTACGAGATGTGTCACGATATGATATTACCGAGAAAGAGGATAGATATATTTACACATTCGTTTCGAGACGCCCGGCCGGAAATTATGTGTTCGACGGCGATAAACGCGCCTGCCTCACAAGTGCAACTATGAGTGGAGCATTGGCTACGCCATCATTGACTTGTCGTTATGCCGATTATGAAATAGACGAAAGAGGTGTACTTTCCCCGCAGTGTATCGGTTGGCTGATGGAGGGATTTTTCGCGGAGCGAATAGTCTTGACCTTTGATAAGCTGACACCGGAATGGAATGGCTCGCAAAACATAGCGGCATCGGTCTCTTCGCGGTATAAGAAAATCGATATGTTGTCGTGGTTAAATACTGTATTGAAATGAAACAGATACGCCTATGAAACGCTTGATTCTTATATTTCTATTGGTGCTTGTGGGTGTGTCGTCGGGGTATGCCCAGTCTCAAAAAGTACAATCTCTGAAGAAGCAACAGCAAAAGACCTTGACAGAGATAAAAAACACCAATCAACAGCTGTCGAAAACCCAAAAATCGCAATTACGCGCGCTCCATAAATTAGAAACTATATCTACCGAGATAGCCCAAATAAACGATAGTATAGCGTCGCTGAATAGCGAAATTGCAAAAATATCATCGCGTGAGCAGGCGTTGAGGGGCGAGATAGCCACTCTTGAAAAATCGTTGGAGGCGAAAAAGAAAAGTTATGCAAAGGCCATACAGGCCATGCCTGTGCGTAGAGACAGTCGCTACGACGCGTTGATGTTTGTATTCTCGGCAGGTTCGCTGGAACAAGCCTATCGCCGGTTTCGCTATCTCCAAGAATTTTCGGCGTGGAAAAAACAAGAGGCAAAAGATATTGTCGCGCAACGCGATGAGTTGAGCCGACAACGCGATACCTTGTTACTTCTGCGCAATGATAGAAATCGGGTGTTGGGCCAGCGGACAAAGGTGTCGCAGACGCTCTCTCGGCAAAAGCGGGAGCAACAAACCCTTGTGTCGGGACTGAAAAAGAAAGAAAAAGATTTGAAGCAGGCCTTAGCCAAGCAACAGCAACAAGCCAACGCCTTGGCGCGTCGCATACAAGAAGCTATACAGGAGGAGACTCGAAAGGCCACACAATCCTCTACGGCAAAAGGAAAAACTTCGTCGTCGGCAGGCTATAAAATGTCGCAAGATGAGGTGGCTCTCTCTCGAAATTTTGCTCAGAACCGAGGCAAATTGCCGACACCGCTATCGGGCCGCTATCGTATCATTTCACGCTTTGGTACTCAACAACACCCCGATTTGAAGTATGTGAAAATCAACAATCAGGGAATCGATATGCAGACGACGCCGGGTACAAATGCCCGTGCCGTTTTTGATGGAACAGTCACGGCGGTATTCGTTGTGCCGGGATATAATACAACGGTCATTGTACGACACGGAGAGTATCTGACCGTATATTCCAATTTGTGTAAAATCTATGTGAAAAAAGGCGATAAAGTGACGACACGTCAGGATATAGGTCTTATTTACTCCGACCCAGAGGAGGACAACCGCACGGTGTTGCATTTCCAACTGCGTAAGAATGAGGTGACGTTGAACCCCGAATCATGGTTGAAACAATGAAACAACTTGCAATAGTACGATATACCCCCGATATGCGGCAACGATGGAACGAATTTGTCGATGTTTCGCGTAATGGTACTTTCTTGTTTCATCGGGAATATATGGAGTATCATGCCGACCGTTTCGACGACTATTCGTTATGTTTCATCTACGACGGGAAAATGTTGGCTGTATTGCCTGCCCATAAAGAGGGTGACATTTTTTGCACCCATCGGGGGCTGACGTATGGCGGATTGGTTCTGTCGTCGGAGGCTACGGCTGTTCGGGTGCTTGAAATAGTTGATTTATTACTCGCTTTTTTGAGAAAAAACGGATTTTCTCGACTGTTGTATAAATGTGTACCCTATCACCTACACAATTATCCGGCCGATGAGGCCCGATATGCCCTATTCAGGAATGGAGCCACACTCTCGGCGTGCAATGTGGCTACGGTCGTAGATATGACCTGCCCGCTACGATGGAGTGAATTGCGACGTCGCGGAGTGCGAAAAGCACAAGCTGCAGGGGTAGAAGTTGTAGAAGAACAAGACTTCTCGCTGTTCTGGCCGGTGTTGGAGCAAAATCTGCAAGAACGATTTGGAGCAAAACCGGTACATACCCTCGAAGAGATAGCGCGACTGAAAGCGCTTTTTCCCGAGCAGATACGATTGTATGTAGCCCGGGTAGCCGGGGAGATTGTTGCCGGGACGGTGGTGTATGAGTGTAGCCGATGTGCCCGTGTGCAATATATATCGGCAAGTCGGCGTGGAAAGTCTCTTGCGGCCCTCGATTTGTTGTTTCACTATTTATTGACGGAGCGATATACTACGTATCGTTATTTCGATTTCGGGACTTCCAACGAAGACGATGGCCGGGTGCTAAATGAGGGCCTTATCGCACAGAAGGAGGGATTTGGCGGTAGAGCCGTGGTATATGAAACCTATCAACTCATCTTGTGATATGGCCTCGACGGAATCGGTATCGATGTATCGGCGTATAGTGAAAGCCACCGGCATGTTGGGGGGTGTACAGGTGTTTTCGATACTCTGCTCGATAGTGCGCAATAAGTGTATTGCCATGTGGCTGGGACCGACCGGTGTGGCGGTTATCGGGCTGTATAATACGACTATAGAGATGATAAGTTCGCTTACGGGGCTTGGCTTGAGACAAAGTGCCGTGCGAGATATATCCAAAGCCTCGGGCGATGATACGACCTTGAAACTTGTCGTGTCGGTCGTGCGACGTTGGAGTTGGTTTGCCGGACTGTTAGGGGCTGTTGTGATGCTTACTGCTGCTCCGATACTGAGCCGGTTTACATTTGGCGATGACGCGCACTTGTGGGGTTATGTGTGGCTGTCGTGCGCTCTCTTATTCAACGCATTGATGGCCGGCGACCAAGCTGTGCTGCAAGGAACGCAACGCCTGCGTAAGTTGTCGGTGGCCGGTGTAGCGGGAAATTTTACCGCCCTATTGTTGTCGCTGCCACTATATTATTTCTATCGATTCGAGGGTATAGTACCCTCCATACTGCTATCGTCAGTATCGACGCTCTTTTTTGTGGTGCTATTCAGTCGCAAAGCCGTACCTGTGACCGAGAAGATGCCGATACAAGAGATTTGGAACCGAGGCAAATCGATGGTGACGCTGGGCGTGTATATGACCGTAAGCGTATTCCTTGCCACATTGTTTAACTATTTGCTGATAAACTTTATACACCACACGGCGGGTGATGTAGAACTCGGATATTATCAAGCCGGATATACGATAGTGACTCGGTATGTAGGTGTGGTGTTGGCCGCGATGGCAACGGAGTATTATCCCCGATTGGCGGCCGTAAGCGACGATTCCGTAGAGTTGGGCCGTCAGGTCTCGCGACAGATAGAGGCGGCATTGCTGATATTAGCACCGATTGTAGCCCTGTTCTTCTTGTTGCAAGATTGGGTGATACAGATACTTTATACCGACGCTTTCATGCGTGTGGAAGAGTATTTTGCGTGGGCGATGGTCGGTGTGTTGTTCAAGGCCGCTTCGTGGGCTATGGGCTTTGTGTTGCTGGCCAAGGGTGCGGGACGTCTCTATCTCATTACCGAATTTATTTCGGAGTTCAGCGGATTGATATTGAGTGCGACGGGCTATTATTTCTACGGTTTGGAGGGAATAGGGGTGGCCTATATGCTCAATTTTGCTTTGTATGGAATCTTGATGTGGGTAGTATGCCGACGAGTATATAAAATGCGATTTGCCCGTGAGTGTTATGCGGTCTTAGGCTGGACGTCGGTCGGGTGCGTGGCGATGACATTGTTGTGTCGAGCTGAGGCGGATTACGCCGGGGCCTGTGCAATAGCTTGTGCCGGAATAATCGTGATAGTAGCACTCGGAATGTTGAAAAAACGATTGACCAACAAATCGGAAGATAATATAAAGAGTTGAAAGCATGGAAATATCGATAGTCATACCGGTATATAATAGGGCTTCGTTGGTGTCGCGTACACTGATGTCGGTATATGCCCAAACCTATAGGCCCTTGCGGGTGATATTGGTCGATAACAATTCTTCCGATGCGAGTTATTCTGTATTAACTCGCTTCAAAGAGGAATATGATACGCCCGATTTCAAGGTTACGGTGTGCCGAGAAGTACAGCCCGGGGCCTCGGTGGCACGCAACAGAGGTATGTGCGAGGTTTCCGGTGAGTGGGTGATGTTTTTCGACTCCGACGATGAAATGTGTCCACAACTGGTGTCGGAGTATGTGACGACTATCAACAAAAATACCCAAGCGGATATTGTATATACCGATATAAAGATGGTCGATGCACAGGGCTACGCCTGTGTGAAACG
Organism: Coprobacter sp.; assembly: GCA_017462265.1. Classification (GTDB taxonomy): domain Bacteria; phylum Bacteroidota; class Bacteroidia; order Bacteroidales; family UBA11471; genus Caccoplasma. The sequence goes on from JAFTRN010000018.1 coordinate 15,718, forward strand.
TTCTCCGCGCGGCAATCTGCTGTATGGCCATATATTTCATTCCTATCTTTCGACTCAACGCTATATCGTACGTCGCTCGTTGCTCGAGCGTGCAGGGGCGTGGAACGTAAATCTCCCGGGGTGGAACGATTGGGAATTGGGCGTGAGACTGCTATTGCTGTCGCCTCGTGTGGTGAAAGTTTCGTCGCAAGCTCCGTTGGTTGTGGTACACGCGCATGCCGATTCTATTACGGGCCGTAGATATTCCGACAAATGGGAATATTGGGAACGCTCGGCCGATGAGGTCGAGCGTGTAGTGCGGGCCTCGGTCCGAAACGATAAGAATCGCCTGCTGACCAGTCTCGAGTACAAGCGTGTAATGCTTGCCGCGAGTTACACTCGGGAGGGAAGTGATCGAGGCGAGGAATTGTATCGTCGGGTAATCGGTCGATTGGCCGGACGTCCTCTCGTGCGAATGATATGTGCAGGTGGCTATCGTCTGATGTGCAGGGGTGTGCGTGGTACGGCCCGTGTGGTGGAACTTTTATTCCGTATGATGTAGAACTAAACAACTTCTAAACTCGAAAAACATTATGCTCGAAGTTTCAATAATCATACCTATATATAATGGTATCGCCTATATCGATAGGTGTATCGGCTCTATACAGGCATCGGGGGTGTCGGCCGATAAATATGAAATAATTGCGGTCGATGACAACTCCACCGACGGTTCGTTGGCCCGGTTGCAAGAGCTTGAGTCCAAAATCGAGAATTTCAGGGCGTTTCATCGTCGAAAAGCGGGCCCGGGGGGTGCTCGAAATTTGGGCTTAAACTATGCTCGCGGACGTTACGTCATGTTTGTCGATGTGGACGACACGATCGATGGAGCGGCGTTTGCTCGGTTTGTAAACAATCTCTTGCCGTTGTATGCCCAGCATATAATAGGTCTCGATTGCGTGAAAGTCGATGCCTCGGGAGTAGAAACAACCTATTTCACGGTCGTGCCCCCGTATTGTCGCGAAATGTCGGGCCCTGATTATATGGCTCGATATCCGTTGGTGGGGGTATTGTGGGCCTATCTATTCAATCGTTCGTTTCTCTTGGCTTCCAATGTGCGGCTGCTCGAGAAGTGCGTACTCGAGGACGAAGATTTTGTAACCCGGGTATTTTCTCGGGCCGAGACTGTGACATTCCTGCCTGTACAATATTATAAGTATTATTACGAGAATAAGTCGGGGCTGAGCAATATTCCCGACGTGGAACACCAACAACGGTTGATGCGCGACAGGCTGACCGTAATAACCGGCTTGAAACGTATGCGAGAGGCGATGTGTGACCCCGACCTCGAGGAGGGCCTCGATAGGAAACTTTGTGACCTTACCATCGATACCCTGCGCATATTGGTGTCAAAACCCTACGATGAGGAGCAGATAAGGCTTGCGCTCGATACCTTGAAGAGTGAGCGGCTTTACCCTCTGCCGGCAAACGATTACGGCAAGGCCTATACCCGATTGCGGAGGGCGACCGATACTCCCGAAAAGGTGTTGCAGTGGCGTGCTCGTCGCGGTAGCACATTATGGCGATATATCGCCCGCCGTTTCCTCCACTGGCGTATAGTGTGAAATCATGGAGGTTATTATAGCCACACAAATTTATAAGGATATGAAACGTATAGGATTATTTATTGCGATAATCGTTGTTTCGGTACATGTTTCAGGACAAGAGCTATGGGCGTATCAAGCGCCTACGGCTCTGTCTGTATTGAGTGAAGATGTTGCGTGGTCGATGTCGGTGAGTGATACTGTCGATAATGACTATGACTTGTCGGAATGGAAGGCCGGTAAGTTGTCGCGGCGTCGCTCTCGCATTTGTAGAACATTCGGGTGGACATTGTTCACGGCCGGGATAGCCGGTGGCGGGATTTGTGCTTTTGCACACCTTATCAGCGGTGAGAGTGCATCGTCGAGTACCGATGCGATACTGATAGGCGGTAGCGCGATGGCTGTGGCGGCGAGTGTGCCACTATTGGTATATGCCGGAAGTAGGGATAATAAGTTTCACTGTACGCAATCGCCCTATTGTAAGAGGCATAGACGATTGAAAACCTCCGGTTGGACGGCCTTGGGCGTAGGTGTGCCACTGACCGTGGGCGGTGCGGTGTTCTGGGCTATATCGGGCGGACTGGATTATTCGCCTGAAACTTGGGCGAAACGTGGAAAAATAATGGTGGGCGTAGGTGCGCCTTGCTTGTTGTCGAGTATTCCCTTGCTTACTTACTCGGGTATTACCCGGCGACGGGCAATGAGTGTCGCGCTGGGTTATCAAACTCTATCAACGCCGATATGTGGAAACGGGTATGAGGCATGTCCGGCTATGGGACTGCAAATACGATTTTGAGTAGAAAAAAGAAAATCGCCCGATGTCGTGCGACATCGGGCGGTTTTCTTGCTGAGCCGATAGAGGGATTCGAACCCACGACCCCGAGATTACAAATCACGTGCTCTGGCCAACTGAGCTATATCGGCGGGAGGGTAAGCGATCTACATCGCGCCGCTACGACCTGCTACCCTTGCTGCGGTCAAGCCCTGGGGGGATTGACAAGGAGCTGGCCGTGTAGGACTTACCCGGGCACAAAGGTAGATATTTTTTTTATACCGACAAGGGAAATAACGTAAAAAACGATGATTATATTTTTAAGATGCTGAAAATCAATTATTATTTTGGTTGGAAAAATACTTCATTTGGTTGCGTTTCCTCGAAAAAATAGGATAGTAGAGCTTTTTATGGCGGTATATGAGGCGAAATATCGGTAAAAATCATACCTTTGTACACTAAATAATAGAGTTATGACCGATCAACCCAAGAAAACACTTTCCCGATATGCCATGGAATATGGCGTGTATGTGGGTGGGTATCTCATATTGATGTTTGCCTGTGTGGTGTGGTCGCAATATAGCGTTATTGCCAACTTGATGGGTACTGCGATGCTTGTCTCGGTGCCGGCGATACTATATATTGTGATGCGTCATTATGTGCGAGCAGAGGCCGACGTCCGTTTTGCCCGCTTGTGGCTGTTAGGCATTTTTGTGTTTTTCTTTGCCTCTCTTATCAGTGGATTTGCCCAATATATCTATTTTGAATATATCAACCCTGATTGGATTCCCTCACTCGTAGAGCAACAACTCGCGTTGCTCGAAGCGATGGGTTCACAGTCGCCCGAAATGGCCGAGTTGGCCGATGTGTTGCGTACCGGGGTGGACAACGGGGTGAGTTTCGCACCGATAGATGTAGTGTTTATGATGATGTGGTGGAACGTGTTCACAGGCTCGATACTCTCGCTGTTTGTGGCATTGTTTGCCCGCATAAGTAATCGTCAAAAATCTTGAATATGGATATATCTGTAATAGTGCCGCTCTATAACGAGGCCGAGTCGTTGCCCGAGTTGGCGACGTGGATTGCGAAAGTGATGGACGAGAACGGCTTCTCATACGAGGTGCTGTTTATCGACGATGGCAGTACCGATAATTCGTGGCAGGTAATAGAGACCTTGAAGGCCGATAACCCGTGCCTGAAGGGTGTGAAATTTCGTCGTAACTACGGAAAATCTCCGGCTTTGCACACGGGATTTGAGCGTGCGCAGGGCGATGTGGTGATAACGATGGACGCCGATTTGCAAGACAGTCCCGACGAGATACCCGAATTGTATCGTATGATTACGACCGATGGATACGACTTGGTGTCGGGTTGGAAAAAGAAACGCTACGACCCACTGTCGAAGACGATTCCTACCAAGTTGTTCAATGCTACGGCGCGGAAAGTCACGGGAATCTATTTACACGACTTCAACTGCGGCCTAAAAGCCTATCGTCGCGAAGTGGTGAAAAATATAGAGGTGTATGGCGATATGCACCGCTATATACCCTACCTTGCCAAGACGGCGGGCTTCTCGCGTATTGGCGAGAAGGTGGTGCAACATCGTGCGCGTAAATATGGTACGACAAAATTCGGACTGAACCGTTTTGTTAATGGTTATCTCGACTTGATGACATTGTGGTTTTTCTCGAAATTTGCCGTGAAACCGATGCACCTTTTCGGGCTTTTGGGCAGTGTGATGTTTATCCTCGGATTTTTTGCCGCGATAGCGGTGGGCGCATATAAACTTTATGCACTTGCTCACGATATGCCCTATCGATTGGTCACCGATTCTCCCTATTTCTTTATAGCGCTTACCATGATGGTGCTGGGAACACTTTTGTTTCTCGCCGGTTTCTTAGGTGAACTGGTGTCGCGCAATGCCCCCGGTCGCAATCGTTATAATATCGAAAAAGATATAGAACAGTCGTGAAACGTTTATTTCGCATATTGATGCCTGTTGTGGGCGTCGTCGCGTTCCTGGGTGTGATGCTGCTGCCCACGGCGTGTAATACCGAGGCTTGCCTCGATAGCAAAAGCAGTATCATGACGGTGGGGTTTTACTCTTTTGGAGACTCGTCGTATGCCGTGACTATCGACTCTGTGTCGGTATATGGGGTGGGACAACCGGCCGACTCATTGCTCGTAGATACAGCGCGTATATCATCGTTCCAGGCGACCTTGCGCAGCGACAAGGATACGACTCAATATGTCATACGATATGACCAGCGCAACCTCAATCCTCGCTACAAACGCGACACGCTGACCTTTGTCTATCACGCTTATGTGAAATTTGACAAGGCCGAGTGTGGCGCGATATACAATTATGTAATAGATGAGTTCTATTATACTACTTGGCAGATCGTAGGGGCCGAGATGATGACCGACGAGATAAATAATCAAGATGTAGAAAATGTACGTCTCTATTATTATGTGCCCGAGTAAGCGTTGTATATATATATTGGTAATGATATTGCTGGGGGCGGTAGTGCTGCCGGTAGGGGCTGCCGAGCGCAAAAGCAAGCGTCTCGAAGATGGCTCGTTGTATCGCTACCCGTTGTTCAACGGTCTGGTCGTAGGTGTCGATCTCTTTCAGCCGGTGGCGACGCTTTTCGGGCAGAAATATGCCAACTATCAGGTTTCGCTCGAAGCCGATTTCCACAATCGGTTTTTCCCCGTGTGGGAGGTTGGTATAGGTTGGGCCGATAATACACCCGATGATGGAAATTTCACCTACGAAGTATCGCCTACATTATATAATAGGCTGGGTATGCTCTATAATTTCAATTACAATAGTACAGCGCCGGGATATATATATGCGGGATTGCTCTATGGATTCTCGGTGTTTTCTTATGATGTTACGGGTATAACCATACCTTCGGGCTATTGGGGTACGGAATATCAAGCCTCGATATACAATCAGAAATCGCGTGCGCAATGGTTGGAGCCACTCGTGGGTATTCGCGTCAATCTCTATAAGGGATTGAAGATGGGATTCACTGTGCGATACAAGATACTGCTTAGCGCAAAAAGTAACGAAACCACGCGACCGTGGATTATACCCGGTATGGGAAAACGGAGCGGAGGATTTGACTTCACCTATTCCATATATTATCAGATTCCGATAAAAAGTAAGGCGAAATCGGCTACGGCAAAATAAAAATCTCGGCTCGCAGTAATAAGCGGGTCGTTTTTTTTAGAAAAATGGATTTGCGAGAAAGGTTTCTGATAGGCCTTTTGGGAGCGGAAATTTCGGTATGGTGTGGGAATTATAGAAAAAGTGGCAAAAAAAGTATGTTATATAACATATGTGGGGTTCAGGGAGTTGCGTGTTTTGGCGAAAAATTTTTGAAAAAAAGTTTGAAAAATATTTGGTGGGAATAGTAAAAGGCTCTATCTTTGCACCCGCTTTCCCGATAGAACGGGGCCCGCGAGCGAGTGGGAGATAAGCGAAAGATCTTTGAGGAAATGACAGACAAA
>JAFTRN010000019.1 GCA_017462265.1 Coprobacter sp.
AAATAATCTCGAAAGATAGTGCCAACGAGCGCAATGTAAACTTGTTTACAAATTGCAAAGCGAGTGCAGCCTATCTTCTAAAAATAAAATTTAAATAGCGTCTTAATTTGTGGTGCACCTCGGTGATATTGCCCACAATGATAACAACAAGATTGAGTCCTCCAGACTCTGGGAGAGGGCTTGGGAGCTTCGTTTCCGTGTGAACCGCTTCGCTCATCGCACGGCTACTCAAATATAGCCCTTCGGGCAAGCGTTTATACCACCCTCGGCGGACACACGGGCCGTGTGTCCCTACGTTTTGTTGGGCTGTGTTCTGCTTATAGAATGGCGAGCCAGGCCGTGAAAAAACACTGAATGTGTTTTCGTGCCGCAGAGCACTGTGCGACGGAGGCCTCGAAGAGGTGCTCGATAGGGTGGAGGGGTGTTATTCCTATTTTGATATACCCGCATTTGAATGGTAAACTTTGTTTTTATCGGACACCAACAGAAAAATATTCTTTTGGGTATAATAAACCGGGAGGGTAGTGCGTTACTATTAAGAAGCTGTTTGAAATTTTCTTAAAAAATTATTACGGCTTCAAAAAACAAAGTTTCGGCTTCTTTAAGGCTCTTTTGGACGCCTTTTCCGTCAAACCGCTTGGACGTAGCCCGCTACGACCTGCGCAATTTGTCGAAAAATTCATTCCAAAATACCTCTTAAATAATCTCGAAATAAAATTTAAACAGCTTCTAAAAAGCGGTTTGAAATTTTCTTGAAAAATAATCTCGACAATAAAATTCAAACAGCATATAAAACAGTTATTGCCTATGAAAAAAACTTCTACTCCTTCTATTCCCCATTCCGACAAAGTAATAACCAATCCCGTCCCGGGTCCGCGTACCAGCACGCTGATGTTGCTGAGACAGTTTGCCCGCACATACGGCATCGTAAACAATGCCGGTGATAGAAACGCCTGTCTCGCACTGAATTAGAGGTCGGAATACATACCCGAGAACAATCTTGTCGTTTTCCTCCAAAAACGAAGTAATCATACCTCGCCGATACCGTTATATAACAATTTTTGAAAGAAACCTTTCATTTATCGGCGGTATCGTTTATCTTTGCATAAAAAGCAAAGAGCAGTAGTTATGACTCCACTTATCGCTCCCTCGTTATTGTCGGCCGATTTTGCCGATTTGCGGTCGGATATCGCTATGATAAATCGTAGTGAAGCCGATTGGTTGCACCTCGATATTATGGACGGCGTGTTCGTACCCAATATTTCATTCGGGTTTCCGGTGATAAAATCGATAGCCCCCCTATGCAGTAAACCGCTTGATGTACACCTGATGGTGGTGCAGCCCGAGAAATTCATCACTCGCGTGCAGGAGTTTGGAGCCTATATGATGAATGTGCATTACGAGGCTTGTACCCATCTGCACCGCACGGTGCAACAGATAAAAGATGCCGGAATGAAAGCCGGTGTCACCCTCAACCCTCATACCCCGGTATCGCTGCTCGAAGACATCATTACCGACGTGGATATGGTGCTGTTGATGTCGGTAAATCCCGGATTCGGGGGACAGAAATTTATACCGCAAACTCTCGAAAAGGCTTCACGGCTGAAAGAGTTGATATTGCGAAAAAATGCCTCGACCTTGATAGAGATAGATGGGGGCATAAACGAAACAACCGCCCCGATGGCCGTAAAAGCCGGCGTAGATGTGTTGGTGGCCGGTCATAGCGTGTTCTCGGCCGAAAATCCCGAAGCCTTCATCGCTAATCTGAAAAGATTGTCATAACGCCTCATTTATAGGCGATTTTATATCATGAAGAGCGTGCGGTTGGTCGATGAAGCGCCTTTTATGCGTATAGCCATACCATTTGCCATAGGTATAGCGGCGCAAGAGGTGTTACCTCACATACTATTACTGCCCGCGCTTGTAATCGGCGCTTTCTTTTTACTGTTCCATTTCTACACATTACGACGCATAGAGTTGCGATTTCGATACCGCAATCTGTTTGCTTGTGCCATAGCCTTCCTGCTGTTTGCTTGTGGCGGTTTGTCGCTGTATATCGAGGAGCGTAACGCGCCAACACCCGAGCTGTTTCACCATACAATACGTGCGATAGCGCGTATCGACGCCACTACCTCATCGACCGAAAAGAGTTCCGGTTATCAGGCCACGCTGCTACACCTTGTAGGCGAGGATAAATCTCGAAAAGACATGGCGGTACCGCTGTTGTTGCGTATAGAAAACGATACGGCACACACCGCTTTGCAGCGTGGCGACCTTATCGCATTTCGCCCCCATATCGTTCCCATTGCCAATAGACGAAACCCTGAGGCCTTCGACTATGCCGCTTTGATGCGTCATAAAGGCTTTATCTACACCCAATATATACCTGTCGGAGAGTGGAAGTCGGTAGGGCATAGCACGCCGGGCAGTTTCATGGTAAAGGCCTTGAACCTACGCGATACCCTCATACGACTTATCGCCACAGGTGATTTCTCGGCCGAGACCACGGCCATATTGAACGCCTTATTGGTAGGATATGCCGACGAACTTACACCCGAGCAACGAGCCTCATTTTCCACTGCGGGGCTGTCGCACGTCTTGGCGGTCAGCGGTCTGCACACCGGTATCGTGTGGCTCATTTTGTCGGCCCTACTCGCTCCGTTGTTGTGGTGGCACAAGCGACGCGTTCACGCCTTGTGTATATTGGTCGCATTGTGGGCCTATGCCTTTATAACAGGCCTTTCGCCCTCGGTCATACGAGCCTGTGTCATGGCCTCGGTGGTGCTTGTAGGTATCGTTATAGGACGTAAATCTCGTCCCATCAACGGCTTGTTTGTCGCTGTAACGGGTATGTTGCTTTACAATCCGCACTATTTGTTCCAGGTCGGTTTCCAGCTGAGTGTACTTTCTGTATTCGCCATATTGTATTTATACCCACCGCTATACAGCGCATGGTCTCCACGAAGCAGGGTGGTGGACAAACTATGGTCGTGTATGGCCGTGTCGCTTACCGCACAACTCGGTACGTTGCCATTGGTCATATACTATTTCCACGAACTGCCATTACTTGGACTGCTCACCAACCTGATAGTCGTGCCCCTATTGCCCGTGTTGCTCACCGCCGGATTTATATGGGTGGGCTTGGCTGCTTGCGGTATCGATATACCCCTGTTCACATCGGGTATAGAATGTATGACTTATGGACTGAACGAACTTACCCGTCTCGTCTCTACCCTCGATTTTGCCTCGATACGCAACATCTATATCGAGCCACACAATGTGTTGTTGTGGTTTATCATAATATTCGGTATGGCCGAATATCTGCTCTCACGTCGCACCGGAATACTCATCGGGGTGATGGTTTGTACGCTGATATTCCTATTGTCCGATACCATTGTGGCTCATCGTCCTATTCGCAATCAGTGGGTTGTGTATCAGGAAAGTAATACGGCTACGCTGAATTTTATCGATAATGGCTGTAATATGTTGTTGCCACTCGATACCGTGGCTGAACGAAAGACCGAGCGTGAGGCGGCCGGTTGGTGGCTGAAAAACGGTATCGATAACGTGTCGTATGTGGGCGACGCTACTACCCGGGGGAACCTGAGAATACGCTTACCCTATATACAGTTTCAAGGCGATCGCATCATAGTGCTCGATAGGGACTATCGTCGCGCGACAGCTACGCCCGAACGTATGAGTATAGACTATGCCATTGTGTGCCCCGGATTCAAGGGAAAAATCGATGTCGTGAGGCAGATTTTCGACATCAGGCAAGTTATACTCACCCATAATCTGCCCTATTTTCAACAGAAAGCCATTGTAGAGGAGTGTGCGCGTCTGCGTATCGACTGCCACCGTATAAGCCGCGATGGCGCGTGGGTGCGTGTGTCAGAAATTGAATGAAAGTCGTAGATTGAACTGTCGGCCGGTGAGATAATTGGGTACGGCATTCTGATTATTATAAATATCTGTCACCCAGTAATAAGAGTTGGTATTGGCAAAATCGAGCAGGTTGAATACGTCAAGACCTATCCATATACTTTGAAATGATCGGAAGAAGGGCTTGCGCATGATGCGGTCCTCACCGCCCGCCAATCGGCGTGACAGACCTATATCTACACGGCGGTAGGGTGGGGTGCGGAAATAGCCGTCGGCACGACCTTTACGGGGTGCGGCCATTGGCAGTCCGTCGGCCCAAATGGCTTTGAGCGAGAATCGATATTTGGGAAATCGAGGCACATAGTCTTGGAAGAAAAGCCCCACGCTATATCGCTGTTCGGTGGGCAGAGGCACTTTCTGTCCATTGATTTTCTCTTTGGCGCTCATGAGCGAGAAGGTGAGCCATGAATCGACTCCGGGTACAAACTCGCCAAACAGTTTCAAATCGAGCCCGGCGATATGACCTTCGGAGGTGTTTTCACCACTATACCACACCCGCACGTTATCGACCTCGTATGATACCAGATTACTCAATTTCTTGTAATACAGCTCGCCGGTGAGTTTGAAAGGGCGGTTCATGGCTTGGAAAGTGTAATCGCCACCCAATATCACATGCACCGAACGTTGCGACTTGATATTGTTGTTGAGGTGTACCACCCAATTTCCCCGAGTGTCTTGTAAGGTGTCGCGGAACTCCTTGTAGAAGGGCGCCTGATAGTAAAGTCCTGTGGCAAATCGGAACGTGAGTCGTTGGTTGAAAGCCGGATTGAATCCCACCGATACCCGGGGCGACACGATACATTCGTTGTTGAAATCCCAATAGGAGAGGCGCACACCCCCTGTAAAATGGTAGATGCCCGACTTGTGTTCGAGGCGATAAGTTTCTTGAGCATAGGCCGATATGCGATTACTCTCGATGTTTTGGGTGGAACGTATGCTTGATATGAGGGCGATACCATTGCCGGTGTGGGGCAGGGTATAACCCGATGAGTCGCGCGACTCCCATTCGCGCATACTTTCCTGTATGCGTTCGCGACGGTAGTCCAATCCGTAATGGAGTGTATGGCGATTGATGCGCGTTTCACCTTTGAGAGCAAGTGAAAACACATCGGCATGGAGGCGGTTGCGGGCGTGCTCGTGATACGAGCCATAGCCCAGAGTGCCTGCGCTTTCTTGTGTATCGACATCGTTGGCAAGGTCGAGCTCATCGAGCCAATATTCGCCGGTAATATCGTATGTAACCCGTTCGCGAGAGGCATAGGCCGAGGCCAGGAGTGAGAGTTTGGTGTATGCCGATGGACGATAATTGAGCGTGAACGCTCCGAAATAGGTTTGGAATATATCCTCCTCCTTACCATCGAAATATACCTTGAATTGCGCAGCCGACGATACATTGCCATATCGTGTGGTGCGTGTCACCGGTGTGAACCGGTAATTGTTGCTCGATATATTCCCGAGGAAAGAGATATCCCACCGAGGGTTGAATTTATAGGTGAGATAGGTCTGGTAGTCGAAAAACATCGGCTTGTATTCGCCTTCGGTATCGAGGGTACTCAGTAGGGTAGAGTTGGTTTTGAATCGAAATCCGTGCAGTTGGGAGAATTTTTTTGTGCTATGACCTACACTCGCGCTTGCGCCCAGAAAACTACCCGATACCGAACCTTCGAACTTTTCGGGTTGTTTGTAGGTAATATCGAGTACCGACGACATTTTATCGCCATACTCCACGGGATAACCGCCTGACGAGAAGCCTACTGCACCCACCATATCGGGATTGATGAAGCTCAGTCCCTCTTGTTGCCCCGAGCGTATGAGCTGGGGACGATATACCTCTATACCATTGACATATACGATGTTTTCGTCGTAATTACCGCCACGCACCGAGTATTGCGAACTGAGCTCGTTGTTGGAATGTACCCCCGGCATGGTAGCCAACATGGCTTCGATGGAACCACCCGATGCGTCGGGCATAAGTTTCCAGTCCTTGGGATCTATTTTCTGCAAGGTCGACATTTGTCGGCGATATTCTCGTACTTCCACCTCGGATAGGGTACGATCCTTGCGATACATACGCACCATGAGCGAGATTTTCTCGTCAGAGGGAAATACTACACGTTGCTCCTTGCGATAGCCGAGGTAGGAGAATACCAATACCACCGAGTCTGTCGTGGCGACGTGTAGGGTGAATGTCCCTTTCTCGTTGGTGAAGGTACCGGCGGTGAGTGCCGGAGCCGCTACGGTGACGAGGTCCATAGGCACGCCGTCGGAGTCGATAACCTTGCCGGTTATCTCCACACGTTTCTGGGCCTGCACCATAAGGCACAAACTGAGACACACGAAAAGGAGTACTCGTCGTAACTTCATAGCCGAAAATCGGGTAATGGATATATGAGATAAACGAGAAATAGGGCGTTTCAGTATATTTTGCCGCAGATTTTTTTGAGAATAGTCACCGCGATATATTTGGGGATTAAAAAACGCTCCCATTATCGGACGGGAGCGTTCAGTGTGATATATAAGACGCCGTTAGAAGTTTTTTTTAAACAGCGTCTAATTTTTTTAGAACAATTTTTCGGGATATTCGCCGGCAGCAATCAAGTTGCGTATTTTTTCCACAACGGCGGGACGATCCTCGGCGTATGTCACACCAAACCATTTCGAGGTGGTATCGAGAACTTTTACGGTCGATTTTCCGGTTGTAATCAGGTGATTTACAATCAAGGGAATGAAGTATTCGGCCTTGATATTACCGGCGTTTTCGCGCAAGAAGTTGATGAAATACTCTTCGGAGTGAGCGAAGTAGTCGGGGGTGAAGCCCCACATATTCATTGATACGGGAGTATTTTCTTCCACGGCAATCCATTCCTCTCCATCTTTGTACATCACTACGCCATCGCGACGTTCTATCTGGGTGCGTTCCACTACACCGGTCAGCTGTCCGTCGGCGTTGGTTTCGCATATACCGCGCGATACCGAACCGCTCTCCGAGAGGGTGTTTCCTACGCGATAGCCTACCATACAGTAGTCGTTGCCTTTGTCACTGAGGTTGCTTAGGTATTTGGCGATGACGGCAAAGCTGTCGCGGCCATAGAAGTCGTCGGCATTGATTACGGCAAACGGCTCTTTGATTACGTCTTTACCCATCAACACGGCGTGGTTGGTTCCCCATGGTTTCACGCGACCTTCGGGCACGGTGAATCCTTCGGGCAGATAATCGAGTTCTTGAAATACCAGTTCCACGGGTATTACATCGGCATATTTTTTCAATACTTTTTCACGGAAATCCTCTTCGAACATATGACGTATCACAAATACCACTTTACCAAATCCTCCGCGAATAGCGTCGTAGATAGAGTAGTCCATGATGGTTTCGCCATTGGGGCCCAGTCCGTCGAGTTGTTTCAACCCGCCGTAACGACTGCCCATACCGGCAGCCAATACAAAAAGTGTAGGTTTCATCTGAGTATGTTTAAAGGTTATAATTTCGATTTAACAAAGGTAGATATTATTATTCGATTAAAGGTTATCGGCGCGTCATAATTTTTTATAGTATTGCGGAAATCCTTGGCACTATTTCGTCAAAAAACGGAGATTTTCGAGTTTTGATTTTTTTTGTAAAATTTTTACCACAATTTTGATAGACTAATAGACCTCAAACGGAATAATTTGAAAAAAATTGCACAAACATTTGGTTTTTCAAAACAGAATATCTATGTTTGCATACTCAAATATCCAAAAATAACACATTAAAACAAGAACTGCCTATCGAGAAAATACTACTCTGAACCAATTAAAATACAAAAATGAACCATTTATTGAAGCTCGCCGACGAGGAGTTGGTAGCTCTTTATTCAGAGGGTAATAATGAGGCATTCGATATTCTTCTCACCCGATACAAAAATCGGGTATATTCCTATATATATTATACCGTAAAGGATAGTGACCTCTCCGAGGACATATTCCAAGAGACTTTTGTGAAGGTGATTACCACCATCAAGCAAGGTCGTTATGTGGAGACCGGTAAATTCTCGTCGTGGGTTACTCGCATAGCTCACAACCTTATTATTGATCACTATCGGCAGGAACGTAACGAGAATCTTATCTCGAACGATGAGAATGAGGAAACCGACCTATTCAATCGTAAGGAACTGAGCGAGGGTACTATCGAGGATACGCTCATTACGCATCAGATACATACCGATATTCGTCGATTGGTGGCCGCACTGCCCGATAATCAGCGCGAGGTACTTGTGATGCGCTATTACAAAAATATGAGTTTCAAGGAGATTGCCGATGCTACACAGGTGAGCATCAATACAGCGCTGGGCCGTATGCGCTACGCGTTGCTCAATATGCGTAAACTGGCCGAGGATCATCATATTCAACTCTCATTCTGATACATCGTCTTATACATAGCAAAAAGAGGAGCCGCGGCTCCTCTTTTTTTATTGCCTATCATTGGTGCCGATAAAAATTTTTATCGGACACTAATAATTGCCTATAAGGCTGGAATATCATCGGCGGTCAAAGCCCCTTCGGTGATCAAAATCTTCCCCGATGCCCTTTTCGGCTCTCAATGCTCGTTTCCAAGCCCGATAGCGTTCGAGCACCATAGTACCATCGCCGTTGTACCAACTATATCCCGTGCGTCGCTCATGGCCTATCTCCGAAATATCATATTTCCGTATGCCGTCGCGGTCGCAGAAGATGGGGCGGTTGGTGTCGAGCTCGTAGAATCGAGCCCATAGCGGTCGGCTATCTTGGCTCTCTACTATGCGATAGTCGCGTTTGCCCTCGTCGTTGCGGTAAAATTCCATGCGTATGCCCTCGATTTTTGATTTTTCAAACCACGCGACGGCATTGTCTATGGCGGCAATGATTTCGGGCGAGGGATTGGGTATGTCCATGAGCAGCAATACGATATTGTCCGATTCCATACCGCTCAGCGAAGGTAGCTCGTAAGCTCGGGCCTTGACCGGTTGCAAGGTCTCGTAGTGATGTTGCGCACACCACACGGTGGGGCGGCCATTTTGCACCACTTGGGTGGCGAGAATACACTCTATGCCTTTGTCAAAGGCTGCTTTGGCTCGTTCGCGTATCGATTGCGACACATACCAGTAGAGCGGGTTACATTGGTAGATGTCGCGCAGTACTTTCAGGACGTTCGTCATGGCATTATCGTTGTAGGTAATATGGCGGGTGTAACCATTGGGGGTATAGGGGTAGAACTGAGGCCAACCACCATTGTCGTATTGGGCGTCGAGCAGGTATTCGATACCTCTCAGAGCGGCTTTTTTATACTTTTTATCGCGTGTCACGTTATACACTTTCGATAGGAATATGATTTCGGTGGTAGTGGCGCCGTTGTCTATGGTGCCGTTCTCTACATATTTTTTGTTGTCGATAACCTTTTGGCGTGTTTCATCGTCCATCTCGGCCGGGAAATAGATGTTTTTGCTCCAAGCTCCCGAGTTGAGTTGATACATCAGCAGATTGTCGGCGATGCGCACGGCCTCGTCGCACTGGTGAAAGAAGAAACTGTCGGGTATGCGGGTGGCGGTACGTGTCCAGTTGATACGTTTCTGTCGATAGTCGTTACGAAATTCTTGAGCTGAAGTACCGGCTGTGATGAATAGCGTGCATAGTAGCGAAAAGATTATTTTTTTCATGGTGTATGAGGTTTGTTGTATAGGTCATTTTTGCGGTAAGCCGCAAAGATATTTTGTGTTTGCTGTGAAATATCCGGGAGAGTTGGGCGTTATTTTACACGTTTTTTGTATCCTTGTGCTCCGAAATCAGAAACCGTTTCGAGGTGGCTTGAGGGAAAACGTTGCGTTTTGTAATCCTCATCGGAGGCAGATATACGAGCCGGATAAGATGACTGGGTAAAACCATCACCTTGTTCGGCTTTTTATTTCCTTCTATTAGACAGATTTCGGGCGAAATGGTTTATCGAAGATAACGAAAAAGTTACAAATTATGAAACAAGAGATACACCTTTCGGAGCATTTTACATTCAGAAAATTGATGCAATTTACCTTCCCTTCTATTGTAATGATGGTCTTTACATCGATTTACGGGGTTGTCGATGGTATATGGCTCGCCGTGACTTGTACCGAGGTGTGGGCTCTGCTGGTTTCGGTGACTTTCTTGTTCTATCTGCGCCCTCGCTATAGATATTAGAAGCTGTTTAAAATTTTCTTGAAAAAATTATTACGGCTTCAAAAACAACGTTTCGGCTTCTTTAAGGCTCTTTTGGGTGTCTTTTTCATCAAAAAACTTGGAAATAGCCCGCTATTACCTTCGCATTTTGATGAAAAATTCATTCCAAAATACCGCTTAAATAATCTCGAAAGATAGTGCCAACGAGCGCAATGTAAACTTGTTTACAAATTGCATAGCGAGTGCAGCCTATCTTCTACAAAATAAAATTTAAACAGCTTCTTAAAATTTTAGGGGCAATGGCAGTCATGCCATTGCCCCTAAATACTTATTTGCCACAATGCTCCTTTATGAGGTGGGTTATCTCGTCGATTTCTCCATTTACAAGTATTACATGGCCGTCGGTATCTAATAGAAATGTGCCTCCGGCGGCATTGTCCAAGCCATATTTCTTGAACGCAATGTTGCTTTCGTTGTCGGAGAGGTTTATCCAAGGATAGCCGTCTTTTGTGGCTGTTTTCTTCATCGTCTTCAAGTTGTCACGGCTTATTCCTACGATACCGAATCCTTTGTCCTTATATTGCTCATACACGGGTATCATGCGTTTCGATTGTCGCCGGCAAGGTCCGCAATACGATGCCCAGAAGTCCAATAGGGTTACTTTATTGCCGGCAATCAGTTCCGAGAGTTTGCGGTCGCTACCTTCGGCATCGGGTAGGGTGATGTCGATATATTCTCCTCCCTGTTTCAATTCCTGGGCGTTGACCATATGCTCTATCTCTCGAGTGAAGGGGTGGGAGGGGTACAGAGGTTTGTATTTCTCCCGATATAGATTGACGAGTTTTTCGGGGAATGGTTGATTTCTAATGGAATGGTGGAAAAACTCGTCATAAAGTTTCGCATATAGGGGGAACGATGGGGAGCTTTCCATTTCGGTATAGAGCCATTTCTCACATTCGGCCACGGCTTTTTTGTGTCTTTCGGTCAACTCTTTACCGGCTTCGGAGTAGTATCTGTCGGTGCGTTTCAGCTCGTTTAGACTTTGGCTTAATTTTTCAGGAGAAAGAGTGCTATCCATGGCCAACGTGTAAAATTCAGGCGAATAGAACAGCAGTGCATTGTCGAGTGAGTCGCGTTCGAGATTGGTGGGGAGTAGAAATCCTTTCAGCTTGTTGATTAACCGATGGTACTCGGTATTTATTTCGCCCCCTTCGACCTCTATACCCGATTCGCCCGTGAGGGTGATGTGTAATGTGCCGTTTTCGGCGAAGAACTGTTTTTCCCACCACATACCGCCATATACTTCGTCGTTGAATAGGAGGCCGTAGCAGTCACACTCGTTGGTACGCAATTCATATACGAAGCGACCATCGCGTAGAATGGGTATCACTATGTTGCCGGTCTCGTGTCGGGCCGATACTTTGTCGTGTGTGTTAAGTATTATCGCTCGGCTCTTGGGGCGATTTATCACCCGACCTTCGATGCGACACACGATTTCAGCCGGGCGTCGGTCGCCGGTGGTATTTATGCCGAGTATCTGCCATTCGTCGCTTTCTACGAAGTCGAAAATTCTATCTTCGGGAAGTGTCGGTTCGAAAGTCAATGTAAAGCCGGTAACACCGGTGGAGTCGCTGGTAACGTTTTTGTTCAACGGAATACCTTCGGCGTCTTGCACGGTGTACTTTTTACCGCTGGTGCGGCCTAATAGATAGCTTTTCTTGCTGATTTTGAACTTCCCACCGGGCCGATTATATACGGAGATACCCAGTCGGGTAGTCTCGGGGTATAGCTCTATACGATCGATGTGGAGGGTTCCTAAACTATGGTTGGCTTCAATATCGGGACTTATAACCACGACGGATCGGGTGCAACCTATCAGTCCCAATAGGCACAGTGTGAGAATAATGTGTTTCATGATTGGGTATTAGTTTTTATAAGGTTAGACGCAACAAATCCCGAAAGGTTACAAGTAGAACCGAAAAAAAGTTGATTTTAATCGATTTTTTCGGCTTTGAAACCGGCGGAGGTGATGAGACCGATTATTTCTTCGTCGCTCAGCTCGCCGGTGATGGTGAGTATGCGGTCGGGGGTTGATAAGTCTATCGACCAGCAGTCGCGGGGCACAATGGGGTTGAGTACGCTCTCTATTTTGGCGACACAGCCGCCACACTTGGCATTGGTTTTGAATTTGCACGTTTTCATGAATATCTGTTTTAGAAGTTGATTATTTACGATTGAGACGCAGACTGTTGAGTACCACCGATACCGAACTGAACGCCATGGCGGCACTTGCCCACATGGGGTTGAGCAACACGCCGCATATAGGGTATAACACTCCGGCGGCAACAGGTATGCACACGATATTGTAGATAAAGGCCCAGAACAGGTTCTCCTTTATCACCCGCACGGTGCGGCGCGAGAGCTGTATGGCACGAGATATACGTTCGGGGTCGGAATTGATGATGGTGACCATGGCCACGTCCATGGCTATGTCGGAACCTTGCCCCATGGCGATACTGATGTCGGCACGGGCCAAGGCTTGCGAGTCGTTGATGCCGTCGCCGACCATGGCCACGGTGTGTCCTCGCTGTTGCAGTCGGCCTATAAAATCCTCCTTGTCTTGCGGCAGAGTGTTGGCCACGATACTATCTATGCCCACGGCTTGGGCTACGTGTCGGGCGGCTGCCTCGCTGTCGCCGGTGAGCATATACACCGCTATACCTTGCTGTCGCAAGTGGGCTATGGTGGTGGAGGCTGTCGCCTTTATGGTGTCGCTGATGGCGAAGATAGCCTGTGTTTCATTCTCCCGACTGTAATATACGACGCTGTACCCCTCGGCTTCCCATTGTGCTATCTCTATGTCGTGAGGCATGGATTTCTCGGCAAATGACTTTTTCCCTATGCGATACACTGTATCGTGGAATGTCGCTTGTATGCCTTCGCCGGTGATAGCCTCTATTTTATCGGGGGTAATAGGTGTAAGAACTTCAGCCTCGAAATGACGTTTCAATGCCTGAGCTATGGGGTGCTCCGAATGTTTTTCGATACTATAGAGCCGGTTGATAAGTGTTTCCTTTTCTTTTTCGGTGCAGAACCATTTCGCATTTATCATTCGGGGCGTGCCACAGGTGAGTGTGCCGGTCTTGTCGAGTACCACGCAATCGACCTTACACATCTTTTCGAGTGCTACGGCGTCTTTTATGAGTATGTGGTCGCGGGCGGCACGACCTATACCCACCATTATGGCCATGGGTGTGGCAAGTCCCAAGGCGCATGGACAGGCTATGACCAGTACCGTGATGGCGGTAAGCAGGGCATAAGCCGCACCATCCTCGGTGAGATAGCGATTGCCGCATATATACCATATAATAAATGTAACGACGGCCAGCCCTATGATTGTGGGTACGAACACACGGCTTATGCGGTCGGCGATACGTTGTACGGGGGCTTTGCTACCCTGGGCTTCTTGCACGCGACGTACGATTTGAGCCAATAGGGTATCACTGCCCACCGATTGCGCCTCGATGGTGAGTATTCCGCCCTTATTGACGGTGCCGGCCAATACTTTATCGCCCTGTCGCTTGGTAGCGGGAATCGGTTCGCCGGTTATCATGCTTTCATCGATATAGCTCTCGCCACTTACGACCATGCCATCGACGGTCACTCTCTCGCCGGGACGCACCACGATGCGGTCGCCTACTTTCAGCGTGGCGATATTCACCTCCTGCTCGCCGGCGTCGGTGTGCTTCAGTGCCGTCTGCGGTTGCAGATTTATCAATCCTTTCAGTGCCGATGAAGTGTGGCGTTTGGCACGTTCTTCGAGGAATTTTCCGGTGAGTACGAAGGTTATAATCATGCCGGCCGCCTCGTAATAGGTATGTGGCATGACGCCTTTACTTTGCCAGTAGTGTGGGAACAGGGTGAAGGCGAGGCTCGATAGTAGGGCGGTGAGAGTGCTGAGCGCTACCAGCGTGTCCATACTCGATGTGCGTTGTTGCAGTTGTTTCCAAGCGTGAATGTAGAAATCTCTACCCGCATATACGACGATGGGCAGGGTGAGTGCGAGCAATATCGTATCGATATAGGGCAGATGCATACCCCACATCGATAGTATCATGAGGGGGATAGCGCACAGCCATGCTACAATCAGTCGGCGACGCATACCTATGTAGTGTCGTCGGTTGGCGGCCTCGCGTTGCGTTTCCCGGTCGCTTTCGCTCACGATGAGGCCATAGCCGGCAGCCTCTACGGCAGCCTGTATCTCGTCGAGGGTGATAAGTCGCTCATCATATTCGAGGCTGAGGCTCTCGGTGGCGAAGTTTACAACGGCCTGTTTCACTCCCGTAAGACTCCGCACTGTACTCTCCACATTGCCCGCGCATACGCTACAACTCATCTCCAATACCGGTAACACACACTTTATCATAGCCTTAAGATAATATTTAGAAGCTGTTTAAAATTTTCATCTCAAAAATTATTACGGCTTCAAAAAAACAAAGTTTCGGCTTCTTTAAGGCTCTTTTGGACGCCTTTTCCGTCAAACCGCTTGGACGTAGCCCGCTACGACTTGCGCAATTTGTCGAAAAATTCATTCCAAAATACCTCTTAAATAATCTCGAAAGATAGTGCCAACGAGCGCAATGTAAACTTGTTTACAAATTGCATAGCGAGTGCAGCCTATCTTCTACAAAATAAAATTTAAACAGCTTCTTAATTCAATAACAAAAATACAACCTTTTTTATTGTCTTGAAAATAATCTTGGATAATAAAAAATGCGTTCCTCGAAGAGAAGAACACATTTTTATATGTGTTGTTAAATATCAGGCCTTTACGGCGTGAAAAGGTTTATTATTCAAAAATGGCATTATTTGTACCATTATAGAAGAATGTGGTTTCGCCTGAAGCTAACGATGCTGCATTCTCTGCAGTGATTTTCACACCATTGTAAGTACAATTTTTGAATACAATTCCTGGTTTTTTAGAGGTGTCAAATTCAAAACCTTCGGCAAATTCGCAATTTTCAAAAAACACTTGCGTTGTACGGACGGCAGAATGTATATTTGCAACCATCGGTACCTTGGCCAAATTTGCAGTTGATGAATACAACTTCTTTGTGATATCTGAGAAATTTGTCCGGCCATTCATTGGAGAATTGGAGAGTTTATTCATAAACGATTTGTTATTGTTGCGCAAAAAACATATGCGTTGGATTGTGTCATAACAAAATAGCCGTATCTGTCGCAGACACGGCTATTCGTTTTTTTGTAGGGGGATATTCCTACAAAAAAGATGCTCTAATAGAATGAAAAAGACTGTCCTCACGGACAGGGTAAACCCCATAGTAACGACTTACATCTGAGATTTACATTGCAAATATAGTATATTTATGGCAGAACGAATGAATTATTATAGAATAATCATTCGTGATTATACAATAAAATAGCGTGTTAAATCACTTATAATTAGCGGTTTGCTTTTTTAGGGGGGGCTTGTTAAAATATGTTAATCGACATATCGGGCGTGTATAAAAAATATCATTCAACTTTCTCGATAAAGACGTCGGGTAGTGCCTGTATATATTGGTGTAGTTTTATTTCCTCTTTGGGGTTTTTGAATCGCAAAATAATGGCGACAATATATGATATTTTCTCACCATTTGGACGCTCTTCGGCCTCGTATGAGGATATGTGTCCGCTCATATCGGCAATCTGCTCGGTGATGCGACGGATATTCTCTTTGTCGGTTGTCGAAAACTTGATGTAACAGCTATGAATTCCGGTCTTTTTGAAAATAAGCCCGAGAAGTTCGAGGCCCAACAGGGTGAAAGCGGTTGCTGCCACGGCCAGCCAGTAAAGTCCGCCACCGACGGCCAAACCTATACCCGAGGTAGCCCATAGGCCGGCAGCGGTGGTAAGTCCGCGTACGAATTGGCGATGTATGATGATGGTCCCGGCCCCGATAAATCCGATACCGCTCACCACTTGCGCGGCAAGTCGGCTCGGGTCGAAGCGCGATTCTACCCCCTCGGTTACGGCGGCAAAACCATATTGCGATATAATCATAAACAGTGCGCTACCCAGCGATACCAAAAAGTGGGTGCGAAATCCGGCCTCTTTGGCGCGGTAGGCTCGGTCGAGGCCGATGACAGCCCCCAATAACCCGGCAACCAATAGGCGGAGTACCAATTCGAGTGTCATACCTTCGTACATAATGGGTAAACTTTTGCGTAAAGGTAATTATTTTTTGTTTTAACAACAAATTTATGTGGTGGTATGTTTCAGAGGTGGTTGTTGAAGGACTTTTGTTTGTGGAAAACTTTTTATCGGTGCAAAAAGTGATAAAAAACGAATTGGAAATAAAATTTTGTTAGAAAATGTTTGTTAATTCAAAAAAAGTGTATATCTTTGCCCTTGTAAAACAAAAACGATAACAAAATGTATACACTTCATCAACATTATGCCCACCATCATTCCTTGACTCGTAAGAGGTGAGCAGATGTCTTGTATATATACGATAAAGATTTCTCGAAACGCTTACCTCTATCCGGGTAGGCGTTTTTTATTCACCAACAAAAAGTAAAAAATATGTTACGTATAGCCATTCAATCCAAAGGTCGTCTGAACGAAGATTCGATGCAGATGTTGGCCGAGGCCGGAATAAAATTGTCGTCGGGAAAACGCACATTGCTGGTGCAATCGCGAAATTTCCCCATTGAGGTGCTGTTTCTGCGCGATGACGATATACCCGACTCTGTGGCGTCGGGGGTGGCCGATGTGGGGGTAGTGGGCCTCAATGAGTATCTCGAGAAAGATTGCTGTGCCGATGTGGTGAAAAATCTCGGATTCAGCAAGTGCCGTCTGTCACTGGCCATACACAAGGAGGTCGATTATACTGGCTTGGATTGGTTCAATGGTCGCAAAATAGCGACATCATATCCTGTAATATTGCGTAAATTCTTGAAAGAGAATAATATCTCTGCCGATATACACGTTATTACCGGTTCGGTGGAGATTGCTCCCGGTATCGGGTTGGCTGATGCCATCTTCGATATAGTCAGTTCCGGCAGTACGCTGGTGAGTAACAACCTCAAAGAGGTGACGACCGTAATCGAGTCGGAGGCTGTGCTCATCGCTACGCCGGGATTGGCTACCGAGAAGCAAGAAATACTCGAAGAACTGCTCTTCCGCATCGCGACGGTGCAGGCGGCCGACGACAAAAAATATGTGCTGATGAACGCGCCTCGTGAGGCCATCGACGATATATTGGCGGTACTGCCGGGTATAAAAAGTCCCACGGTCATGCCGTTGGCACAGGAGGGGTGGTGCTCTATACACACGGTACTCGACGAGAAATGCTTTTGGGAAATCATCAATAAGCTGAAATCTGTCGGAGCCGAGGGTATATTGGCGTTGAATATTGAAAAGATGGTATTGTAATTATGGAAATACTGAAATATCCGTCACGCGACGAATGGGCGCATATAGTAGAGCGACCGCATCTCGATATGAAGGCTTTGCGAGATACGGTAGAGGGCTTGCTGACCGATATTCGCACCCGTGGCGATGAGGCGGTGAGGGAGTGTGTGGCACGTTTTCAGGGGGCCGATATTACCGATCTGGAGGTCTCTCGTGCCGAAATGGAAGCGGCCTGCGACCGGGTTTCACCCGAATTGAAAGATGCCCTTTCCGTGGCGCGTGACAATATAGCCCGATTTCACGAATCGCAAGTGATGAACACCACTCGGGTGGAGACCACGCCGGGGGTGGTATGCTGGCAGAAACCTGTGCCTATCGAACGAGTGGGATTGTATATCCCCGGGGGGACGGCTCCGCTATTCTCTACGGTGCTGATGTTGGCGGTGCCGGCTCGTGTGGCGGGCTGCGGTGAGATAATACTCTGCACTCCGTGCGCTCCCGATGGAACGGTGCACCCGGCCGTGCTGTATGCGGCTCGATTGGCAGGAGTAACCCGTGTGTTCAAGTTGGGCGGTGTGCAGGCCATCGGTGCTATGGCATTCGGTACGGAGAGTGTTCCTGCCGTGTCGAAGATATTCGGCCCCGGAAATCAGTACGTGACCGAGGCCAAGCAACAAGTCTGTCGGTACGGCGTGGCCATAGATATGCCGGCCGGTCCGTCGGAAGTGGCGGTGATAGCCGATGCCACATCGGACCTTTCGTTTGTAGCCTCGGATTTTCTGTCGCAGGCCGAGCATGGTGCCGATAGTCAGTCGATACTCTTCACGGTCGATGAGGCGATTTTAGAGCCGTTGCAAGCCGAGATAGAGCGACAGCTTGCGTTATTGCCCCGTAGGGAGTTGGCCGAGAAATCGCTATCGCACAGTCGGCTCGTACTGTTACACGACAAAGACGAATTGATAGATATAACCAATCGATATGCGCCCGAGCACTTGATAATACAATGTGCCGACTATGCCGAGGTGGCCGATAGGGTGATAAATGCCGGCTCGGTATTCCTCGGTGCCTATACTCCCGAAAGTGCGGGCGACTATGCCTCGGGTACCAATCATACCCTGCCTACAAGCGGATATGCCCGTGCGTATAGCGGTGTGAATCTTGATAGTTTCATACGTAAAATCACGTTTCAGGAAATTACGCGCGAAGGCTTACAACGTATAGGCCGCACGATAGAGACGATGGCGGCAGGTGAGGGGCTCGACGCTCACAAAAATGCCGTGTCGATACGTCTGGGTAAATTGAAATAAAACAACCTGTAAAAAGCTTCTAAACGACTTCTATATGGATCTCGAAAAGTGGGTACGCCCCAATATCTGGAATCTCAAACCCTATTCATCGGCTCGCGATGAGTTCAAAGGCGAGGCCTCGGTATTCCTCGATGCCAATGAAAATCCCTATAATGCCCCCTATAATCGCTATCCCGACCCGCTACAATGGGAATTGAAAAAGAAAATTGCCGAGGTGAAGGGTGTCAAGCCCGAGTCTATATTCCTCGGGGTGGGTAGCGACGAATGTATCGATGTACTGTTCCGAGCCTTCTGTGAGCCGGGTATCGACAACGTGCTATCGGTAGATCCTACTTATGGTATGTACAAGGTGTGTGCCGATATAAATAATGTGGAGTATCGCGCGGTGTGTCTCAATGCCGACTTCGATATAGATGTGGAGGCGTTGCTCGACCGCGTCGATGAGCATACCAAGGTGATATTCCTTTGTTCGCCCAATAATCCGTCGGGAAATCTGTTGTCGTACAGTAAGATAGAACGTGTGTTGGACGAGTTTGACGGCATAGTGGCTGTCGATGAGGCCTATATCGATTTTGCCGATACACCGGGATTTCTGCCCCGATTGGGCGATTACGACAATCTGGTGGTGATGCACACCTTTTCCAAGGCTTGGGGTAGTGCGGCCGCGCGTCTGGGTATGGCATTTGCCTCGTCCGAAATGATTGCGATATTCAACAAAATAAAATACCCCTATAACATCAACCTGCTCACACAGCAATATGCCATGCAACTGCTTGATAAGAAAGCGACTGTGCGGGAACAGGTCGAAGGACTGAAAGCCGGTCGGGTCGCATTGCGTGAGCAACTGTCGCAACTGCCGATTGTGAGGCAGGTATATAACAGCGATGCCAACTTCCTATTGGTGCGGGTAGATGACGCTTGCGGTATATACAACTATCTGGTAGATAGGGGTGTCATCGTGCGCAATCGCCATAAGATAACTCTTTGCGGGAATTGCTTGCGTATCACCATAGGTACTCCCGCTGAGAACGATATATTGATAGACCTTCTAAACAAATATACCCGATGATTACTCCGAAACGTGCCCTTTTTATCGATAGAGATGGTACCCTGGTGGTAGAGCCGCCGATAGACTATCAGCTCGACAGTCTCGAAAAATTACAGTTTATTCCCAAGGTTTTCAGGAATATGGCGTTTATTCGCGAAAAACTCGACTTTGAACTTGTGATGGTAACCAATCAAGATGGGTTGGGCACATCTTCGTTTCCCGAGGAGACCTTCTACCCGGCACATAACAAGATGCTGGAAGCCTTTGCCGGTGAGGGGGTGACTTTCGACGCGATATACATCGACCGCTCTTTCCTCGAGGAAAATCTCCCGACACGTAAACCCGGTACGGCAATGCTTACGTCCTATCTCGATGGCAGCTACGATATGGCGTCGTCGTATGTCATAGGCGACCGTATCACCGATATGCAGTTGGCTCGAAACTTGGGCTGTCGGGGCATACTCTTGGGCGATGTGGCGATGATGACTGTCGAGGTACAAAAAAACGGGTTGGGTGATACTTGCGCGCTCATAACCGACGATTGGGATAAAATCACCGAGTTCCTGTTTGCCGGTGAACGTCGTGCCGAGGTACGTCGTACGACGGCCGAGACCGATATTTATGTGTCGCTGAACATCGATGGCACGGGAAAGTGCGATATTTCTACCGGTGTGGGATTTTTCGACCACATGTTGCAGCAGATAGGTCGCCACTCAGGAGCCGATCTCACGGTGAAGGTCGAGGGTGATTTGTATGTCGATGAACATCATACCATAGAGGATACCGGGATAGCCCTCGGTGAGTGTATTGCGCGGGCGTTGGGCGATAAGCGTGGTATAGAGCGATATGGATTCTGTTTGCCGATGGACGACTGCCATTGTGTGGTGTCGCTCGATTTCGGTGGTCGTCCATGGCTTGTGTGGAATGCCGATTTTCGTCGGGAGAAGGTGGGTGATATGCCCACGGAGATGTTTATGCACTTCTTCAAATCGCTCAGCGATGCCGCCCGCATGAATCTCAATGTGATTGCAACCGGCACCAACGAGCATCATAAGATAGAGGGTATCTTTAAGGCCTTTGCCCGAGCCATGAAAATGGCTATTCGCCGTGATATTTTCAATTATAACCTCCCCACCACGAAAGGCGTGTTGTAGTTGGCCGATATACAAATGAGGCGGTGTCGATATTTCGATACCGCCTCACTTGTGTTAGGTTAGTAACGCTACTGCTTGCCAAATTTTGTATTGGGCTTGTCGCTCATGAATAGTTCGAGCGTGCCGCCACGGGTTATATCGGCAAAGTCGATGTGGCATTTGTTGTAGGACTTACCATTGAGCCGGGCTTTGCGTATGTAGATGTTCTCGTCGCTGTTTCCGTGGGTGATGATGGTAAACTCTCCGCCCGAGAAATAGGTGCTATCGAGGCGGAATGTAATTTTGTCGAATACCGGACTTGTGATTTCAAATCGTGTATCACCGGGACAGTAGGGGTGAATACCTGCTGCGGCAAGAATGTACCAAGCCGACATCTGGCCCACATCTTCATTCCCGATAAGTCCCTCCACGGCATTGGCATAAGCGTTGTCGCAGATAAATCGTGTCCATTTTTGGGTGAGCCAGGGCGAGCCGAGCCTATTGAAGAGGAACGGAACGGCATGTACCGGCTCGTTGGCATGGTTGTAGTAGTCGTTCCAATACATTTCGCGAGGCGTCTTTTCGAACATATCGTTGAGGTCGGCAACCGTCTTTTCACGTCCGCCCATCAATGCGGTCATACCGGCTACATCGTGGGGGACAAACCACCCCTGTTGCAACGGGTTACACTCCATACAGCCATACCAATGGGCGGTACGTCCGCCGTCGGGCCATTCGGCCCATGTACCATCGTCGTTTTTCACACGGAACCACCCCATCTCACTGTCGAATATGTTGCGATAGGCTTGAGTTTTCTCGTCGAATATCTGAGCGTCGCGGGTGTGACCGAGGGCCTCGGCAAGGCGGGCGATACACCAGTCGGTATAGGCATATTCGAGCGTGCATGATATACTCGAGCCACCGCTTGTGTAGCCTCTCTCTCCATTACCGAATTGTGCCGATGTGGCTTTGGCTACGCGGTAAGCGGCCTCGATGTCGTAGTGGCGCAATCCTTTCATATAGGCGTCGGTAAGAATCGATATGGCGGGATTTCCAAGCATACAGCCCGAGTAGGCGTTGAGGAACTCCCAGCGTTCGAAATAGCCGTTTCCACTCTCATTGGCCAGTGTCACGAGTGAATTTATTTCATCTTCGACCACCCGAGGCAACATGATGGTGTAGAGGGGGAAGAGGCTGCGGAACACGTCCCAACCGCTGAAAATGGTACGTTTGGTGAAGCCCTCGCTCTCGGTGTGTATCATAAGGTCGCCACCGATATATCGGCCGTCGATGTCTTCGTAAATTCTGGGATCGAGCATGGTGTGGTACAATGCCGTGTAGAAGATGGTCTGCTCTTCGTCGCTACCACCCTCTATATCGATGCGAGATAGCTCTTTGTTCCATTGCTCGGCCGTGGTGCGGGCTACGGCATCGAAATCTTTCCCGGCAATCTCGGCCGAGAAGTTTTTCCGAGCGCCTTCGATGTCAACGAATGAGATACCCACTTTCAGCTCTACTTGTTCGCCTTTTCGTGTCGGAAATTCGGTGAAAAATCCAATATGCTTGCCGGTGAGTTCCTTGCGGTCGCGTATGATTTCCGAGCGGGCTACTCGTTGCAGATAGGTGTTGCTCGTCACATCGCCAAGGTGGCGCGATTCGCCGGTGCGTATATCGGCTTTCCAGAATCCGTATCGTTCCAAATCTTTGTTGAACTCGGCGTGGAAATAGACCGTGTAGTTGGCATTTCCGCCTCCATCACCCCAACCGCCTCCATCGGGGGTACAACGTATCCAGCCTTCGATGGCGTTCGGCCCTACGACCTTTACATTTTGCAGTACCGATGTACCGCCTACACGACGGGCGAGGTCTATCTGTATGCGAGAGGTGTCGCTCTCGGGGAATGTAAATCGCAATATACCGCATCGGGGCGTGGCGCTACACTCGGCGAGTATGTCGTAGTCGGATAGTCGTACCGAGTAATAGCCGGCGCGGGCGGTCTCTGTCGTTTTGTCGTAATGCGACCGCCACCCCGTAATACTGCCGTCCTCTTTACCTGCCACGGTGTGCAGTGTGCCGGTGGTGGGCATTACCGTGAAGTTGCCCAAGTCGCCATACCAACCCACACCGCTCATCTGCGTCATGGAAAATCCCTCGATGGTGGTATGCTCGTAGCTGTAGCCCGAGCCGTTGTCGCCTCCGGTGATGGTTTGCGGGCTGACCTGCACCATACCGAATGGGGTAGTGGCCCCCGGGTAGGTCTTGCCCAGCCCGTTGCCTGTGCGGTCGGCTGCGGTGGTAGCCCCGATGAATGGATTTACCTTTTCGACGTATGATTTCTTTTGCGCCATTGCCGGCAGGCAGGCGAGTATCAGCAGTAAAGCGAGTGTGTGTTTCATCTTGAGTGTCGGTAAGATCTAATATTCCGGGGTATATACACCCACTTCCGAGAGTTTCACGGTATCGTTGCGCTTGGTGACGGTTATTTTTACGGCATCGGCTTTAACGGGTGCGAAACGGTGTATTTTCACCCGACTTTGGTCTTTGGCTTTACCTTCGAACAGTTTTACCCACGATTTGCCAAGACGGTATTCTATGCGGTATTCCTCCATCACGCCACCACGCTCCTCGGTAATGGTGATCATATCTATTTTCTCTTTTCCTGTGAGTTCTACCTGCCATACCGGCACCTCTACGAGAGCATTGGCTATCCAAGCCGAGCCGAAATTGTCGTCGTTGGCATAGTCCATCAAGCTGCCGTCCCAGCTCCATGTCGATTCCGACGGGCGATGTTTAGCGATATTGCGCTCTATGATAGGGGTGTCGCAGGTGGGGAGATTGGCTATGCGGCCTCTGTTTTCCCACAACGTACCTATCTCTTTCAGGGCTTCCAAGGCGTTATCGTCCATCAATCCGTCGGGGTTGGGGGCTACGTTCAGTATGAAGTTGCAATAGGCCTTTCCATAGGGTACGATATTCTCCTCTACGAGCCATTTGGGCGATTTCAGTTGGTCTGTGGGGAATGATTTTTTCCAGAACCAGTTGTTTTGTATCGAGAGGCACGCCAAGGCGGGGAGACGGTTTTCCGAGGTGGAAATATGCTGTCCGGCACCCTGCTCATACGATTTTATATCGGTATAGAACAACGCTTCTCTGGGGTATTTGGCGGCGTTGAGGTCCATGACCAGACACTCGGGCTGTATCGACTTTATGTAATCATATATCTCGTGGAAGGGTATCTCGTCGTATGAAATGCGCGACCATGGCGCGTCCCAACCATCGATGATGAGGGCTTTGATGGGGCCGTAATTGGTGAGCAACTCTTTCAGCTGTGCTTTCACGAGGTCGATATGATTGTCGTTTATCATGTGGCGACGCAGGCGGTGGTGGGTGTCGAGTATCGAGTAGTAGAGCATTACTTCGAGCCCCTCAGCGCGGAACGCATCGACATATTCACGCACCACGTCGCGTTTGAACGGACTGTTTTTCACGCAATAATCGGTCGTCTGTGTGTCCCATATACAGAACCCGCTGTGGTGCTTGGTCGTGAGACAGCCATACGACATATTTGCGCTCTTGGCGGCACGTGCCCATTGCGAGCAGTCGAGTTTTCGGGGATTGAACACCTCGGCAGGCAGGTCGGGGTCGGGCCAATCTTCCGGGGCGAAAGTGGGGATATTGAAATGTATGAACATACCGAATTGCAGATCGACAAACTCTTGCTGTAACTGGTGCAGGCTCTTGGGTTGGGCCGAGACACAGGTTATCACACACAGCGATAATGCGATGATGGAAAGCGTTTTTTTCATAAGATAGATTTATGGTTATTTTCGATTATTTATGCGCACATAATGCTTCTTGCAAAGATATACGATAAAATGGCGATAAAACAAAACGTCTGACGCATATTTGAGTAAAAATACGTCAGACGTGTAACGATAACATCTTATCTTGGAAAATCTCGTGTCACAATACAAAATTTTCGGGGTACTTGCCGTGGCGACCGCGGTAGAAATCTTTTATCTCGGCCATATCTTTCTCTATATCGCCGGTGGGGTGTATGACGCGGGTGAGGCCTATATGCTTATCCTTGTAGTCGATAAAGGCGAGTACGATGGGTACTTGTGCTTTCATTGCGATATAATAAAAACCCTGTTTCCAGTTGGGATTGGCCTTGCGTGTACCCTCGGGGGTGATGGCTATGGTGAGGCGATTGCACTCGGCAAAGCGGGTGGCGAGCGTGTCGGTGAGCGACGATGAGCCGCGACGATCTACCGGTATGCCGCCGATGGCTTTGAACAGATAGCCCAGCGGGAAGAAAAACCATTCTCGTTTCATGAGAAAACTTGCCGGGCGCCCCAATGAACCGTAAGCCAGCTTGCCTAAAATAAAATCCCAATTACTGGTGTGAGGGGCGACACAAATAATACATTTCGGATAGTCGGGGAGAGATACCTCTACCCGCCACCCGAAAAGTCGCAATATACCTCCATAGAGGCGTTTTTTCATAATATAATATATTGATATGGGTTATTCGCCCATTTCGGTCAGTATCTCACCGATGGCGGCGTCGAAGTCTTGAATCAGTTTTTGATAATATTTTTTCACCAATTGCGGGTTGTCTTTGCCATCGGGGGCATTCACACGACGCAAATACTCCTCTTGGGTGTCGAGTATGCGAGTGATGAGGTTGTCGCATTTCTCGGCCGACATATCGGGCGTGAAATCGCGTAAAAACAGACATTGACTTACCAATTCCTCGGTAATGAAGTTGATTTCTCTTTTGAGGTCTCTTTTGTTTGCCATAATGATATATTTTTGAAATTTAGAAGCTGTTTTGATGTCGGGGGTAACTTCATTAGTTCGGAAACCGAAAAACAAAATTAATGAAAATCTCGAAATCCCCAAAAAACTTGTGCTAAAAATGTTTTACATGATTCTGATGTAAACTTGTTTACAAATCATTGGCGTTTGATAAAAATTTTCGAAATCAAAGTAATTATTTGATATAAATAGATTTATAGCGTAAGACAAAAAGAAAAGTTTGCCTTATAAAAAGATTGCCGTTAGGTAATTGATGTTGCAGCCCGTATAAGAGAGCCGGTAGGCAAACGCAATGCGGGGAATATAAGGCGCTTGTAATAATCAATACCTTTGGGCATTGGACAATATCATTATAGCAACATCTTCGACGTAGCTATTTTTTTTACGTGCATCTACCCCACGATAAAGCGTAGCGATTCGTGGGGATTCTTTCTAAGAAACCTCTCCGAGGTTTTATCGTTGTATGAAAAAGATATGCCTTAATAATGAAAAAGTACATCGAAGATGTTAATTATAAGAAACCCCATAATGTAACGAAGTGGAATTGTGGGGATAGGCGTATGCACCCCAAAACACTACGTCGGAGACGTTGCTTTATTAGATTTCCGTACGATGATTTCTCTCGGCGGACGCTTGGACCAAGCGTCC
>JAFTRN010000020.1 GCA_017462265.1 Coprobacter sp.
GCGCTTCCCGCTCATCGAAATTACAATCGTAACCGAGGGCACGCTATCGCTAAGCCCTCGGCTACTCAAATTCGGCCCATTCGGGCAGATATTGTGATATACTAATCGATTACCTAACGGCAATCTTTTTATAACACAAACCTTTTTATTTTATCGCATAAATTATCTTAAATCATAGTTTTCCGAAGATTTTTAAAATCTTTATCGGACACCAATAAATCAAAATACCTCGGACACCCGAGTCGAGTGTCCCTACAAGATTTTTACCAATAAATACTTATCGAGCTTCTACGTTATACAATCTTACTACATATCAATCTCCTTGGGTGCTCGCTATTCCTACAAAAAAAATGAGGCGCATCAATCGATACGCCTCAAATCATTATCTCGCAATACTATTATGCTTCTGTAGCAGCAGCTTTGGCTATTTTCTTTTTCATCATTTCGTATGCAGCAGGTACGGCCACGAAGAGTGTTGAGAATGTACCGCAAATTACACCAATCAACATAGCGAAGGTGAAGCTGCGAATGGTATCACCACCCAAGATGAAGATACAAAGCAGTACGAGTGCGGTACTCAACGAAGTAGAAATCGTACGAGAGAGGGTGCTGTTGAGAGCGTCGTTGATCACGATGCCGCGATCGCGTTTGGGATAGAGACCCATTACCTCGCGTACACGGTCGAATACCACCACTTTGTCGTTCACCGAGTAACCGATAACCGTGAGGATAGCGGCGATAAACGATTGGTCAATCTCCATAGAGAAAGGCAACACGCCATAGAACCATGAGTAGAACGCCATGATGAACACAGTATCGAAAGCTAAAGCCAACAAGGTACCGGCACTGAATGCCAAGTCGCGGAAACGCAACAAGATATAGAGGGCGATAGCGATGAGTGAGAAGATTACGGCCCAAATAGCACCGATGGTAATATCCTCAGCGATGGCGGGACCTACTTTCTGTGTACTCAATACGTTCTCGGTTTCAAAGGCTTCCTGAGATTTGCCTCCTACCTCGTCTTTCAACGAGACATATATCTTATCGAGGATTTCTTGATCGATAGTATCATCAGAATCGGCAATACGATAGTTGGTAGAGATACGCACTTGGTTGTCGCCACCAATGGTGATTACACCCGGAGTAGCACCATCGAATTGCGGAGCGAGCAGGCTTGCAATATGTTGTGTGCTGACGGGCTTATCGAAACGAACGATATAGTTGCGGCCACCGGTGAAGTCGATACCCTGGCTCAAACCACGGAGACCGAACGATACACAACCGGCCACTACCAATATGGCACATACGAGATAACCTTTCTTGCGAGCACCGAGGAAGTTGATTCCGGGGTTAACCAGCCAATTGCGAGTCATCGATGTGGTGAAGGTAAGTTTCTTGAACCAGTTCTTTTCAAATCCGTGCTCGTAGAAGAGACGAGTCAAGAACACTGCGGTGAAGAACGAACATACGATACCGATGAGCAACGTTGTTGCGAAACCTTTGATAGGACCTGTACCGAAATAGAAGAGTATAAGACCGGTGATGATAGAGGTCAAGTTGGAGTCGAAGATTGCCGAGAAAGCATTCTTGTAACCATCGGTAAGTGCGTTTTTGAGGCTCTTACCTGCACGCAACTCTTCTTTGGTACGTTCATAGATAAGCACGTTGGCATCGACCGCCATACCGAGCGAGAGCACCATACCGGCTATACCCGAGAGAGTAAGCACAGCTTGGAACGAGGCCAAAATACCCAGCGTGAAGAAGAAGTTGATGATAAGTGCGCAGTTGGCTACCAAGCCGGGAACCAATCCATAAACGCATATCATATAAAGCATGAGGATAACCAGTGCCACGATGAACGAAATCACACCGCTCTGTATAGCCTCTTGTCCCAACGACGGACCTACGATGTCTTCTTGTACGATTTTCACGCCGGCAGCCATTTTACCGGTTTTGAGCACATTGGCCAAGTCTTTGGCTTCTTCGGGTGTGAAACCGCCCGATATTTGAGACGAACCGTTAGGAATCTCGCTGTTTACCACGGGGAAAGAATATACATGGTCATCGAGCACCACGGCTACGCTGCGACCGATATTTTCACGAGTAAGTTGCGCCCATATTTTTGTACCCTCGGCATTCATCTTCATGCTTACGACAGGAGCGTTGGTGAGGGGGTCGAAATCCTCTTGAGCATCGTTGATTACATCACCCGAGAGAGCGGGTTTACCGCCGGTGCTCGATTTGAGGGCTACCAATTCATAATATTGTTCTTTGGCATCGATAGCCTTCACCGTCCAGTAGAATACGGCGTTAGAGGGCAACATCTCGCGTACTTGCGGCATAGCCAGGTAGGAGTTGATGGTAGCGGTGTCGCGATGGTGGGCTATACCGATAGCGGGTGAGGCGGCAGCCTGTCCGTTTTGCGATACATTGGGTTGCAAGCGCGAGAAGAGGGGATTCTGACGTTTCCACAATTCCATGTCGGCGCTTTCGGCACCCAGTTCCGAGAGCTCATCGCCTTCGGCTTTTTTCTCTTCGGCAACAACCGGTTTTCCGTTGTTCTCCATGCGGGAAATCATGTCATTGGCAGCAGCCAATCGAGAATAGAGTTCGTTGAGGTTGTAGGTTTCCCAGAATTCGAGGTTAGCACTACCTTGGAGCAACTTACGCACACGCTCGGGCTCTTTCACACCGGGAAGTTCTACCAAGATGCGGCCATCTTTCTCGAGACGTTGGATATTAGGAGCAACTACACCGAAACGGTCGATACGGGTACGCAATACATTGAATGAGTTGTCGATAGCGCTATTCAGTTCTTCACGCAACACCTTTATCACTTCGTCGTTCGATGCCGAGGGAGCGATTTTTTCTTTCAGTTGGAAAGTACTGAATATCGAAGCCAAACGAATATTGGGGTCGAGTTTCTTGTATTCGCTTACAAACGCAGCCAAGAAGTCGGCATTGTCGGCTTGGTTTGCCGTGGCGGCAGCCAACGCGGCGTTGAAATGAGCGTCGGGGTTATTGTTCGAAAGAGATTTCAATACATCGGCTACCGAAATCTGGAGAATCACGTTCATACCGCCTTTGAGGTCGAGACCGAGGCCGATTTCCATTTCGTTACATTGTTTCAGTGTGTAATAACCGAGATATACTTTCTCTGTGGCCATCGAATCCAAATAATTTTTGTAAGCGACAGCGTCTCCGTTAGAAATCTCTTCTGCTTTCTGATTGTAATGACGTGTTACAAACGAAAACGAGATGTAGAAGAGGCACACCAAGGTGAGCAATACTGCTAAGACTCTTATAAATCCTTTGTTTTGCATTGTGTTTTGTACTTTATGTTTTTGATATTTTTTATTATGCGGTTTGTGTTTTCGTCGAAGCCGAGATTAAATTTTCATTAAAAATTCAAAAACTGCTTCTTTATTAAGGTGCAAATATATGGCTTTTTTCGGTAACAACTGCAAAAATATGATAAATTTGTCATCAATCTCGCCAAAAGATGGCTATATTTCCCATCGAAAGCACCTTTTTCTACATCTTTATCGTATCTTTGCGGGGTATTCCCCGATAAAATCAGGAACATTTTCCCGACTTGATTGTTTAGACACAATGAACCGTAAATACTTATCATATTCTATTTTCATGCGAAATATACTCATAGTATTGCTTGCTATAGGTATATGCGCTTGCGCCAATATAGGTCGTCCCGGAGGCGGACCGAAAGACGAGACTCCGCCGGTATTGAAAAAGGCCACTCCCGAGTCGGGCACACTCAACTGGGACAAAACCAAAGTGTCACTCGTTTTCGACGAAATAGTATTGGTAGAGAACGCCTCAGAAAAAGTGGTCATTTCACCACCCCAAAAGCAGATGCCTCGCATCACGGCTCAGGGCAAAAGCGTCACCGTGCAGCTCAACGACTCGCTGATACCCAATACCACCTACACCATTGACTTTTCCGATGCCATCGTCGATAATAACGAGAAAAACAAGTTACTCGATTTCAGCGTGAATTTCGCTACCGGTGATCACATCGACACCCTCGAAATGGGCGGCGTATTGCTCAACGCCTCGAATCTCGAGCCCATCACCAATATGCTGGTGGGTATATATGCCAACCCCGACGATACGATGTTTACCAAGCAACCCTTTTTGCGTATCGCCCTCAGCGACGAATACGGGCGCTTCACCGTGCGCAACATGGCCGAAGGCTCATACCGCATTTTTGCCTTGAAAGATGGCAATCGCAACTACTTTTTCGACAACGCTACCGAGGACATAGCGTTTCTCGACTCGATATACACCCCTACCGTGGAAATGAAGTGGCACAGTGACACCTTGTGGGTGGATAGCGTGACGATAGACACCATCACCACGTCGCTACGACCACATTTCTACCCCGACAATATCGTGCTACGGGCCTTCAACGAGAACTACAAAGCCGCCTATTTCGAAAAATACGAACGCACCGATCGACGCAAAGTGACGCTCTATTTCTCGGCTCCGCAGGACTCTTTCCCGGTGATTACCCCACTCAACTTCGACGCCGACGACTGGGCCGTGATAGAGAGCAGTGCCACTCGCGACACCATATCGTATTGGCTACGTGACTCTATGGCCTATAACAAAGACACCCTGCGACTTGTGGCCTCCTACTATCGTACCGATACCACACAACAACTCTCGCTCTACAACGATACAATGACTTGGAATTACCGCGAGAAAAACGTGCGTCGCGAGAAACGTAAGAAAGACAATGACACCCTACCCCCTCCCATCGAATTTATAAATATAGACTCGAAACTCGGCTCTATGCTCGATATATACGCCTCGCCGGCCATCACATTCGCCCAACCGCTCGCTCACCTCGACACCGATGCCGTGCACCTGGATATGCACGTCGATACCACATGGGTTCCCGTGCAGGGATATACTTTCGCACCCGACTCGGGTTCGACTCGTGTATATCGATTGTACAACAAATGGAAATCGGGAGCAGAATACCGTTTCACGCTCGACTCGGTAGCCGCCACCGGCATATATGGAATACATACCAACAAAAGTTCTCAGACATTCAAGATAAAGACCGTAGAAGAATATTCCAATCTCGTGGTGAAAACCGCAGGGGTGCAAGATCACGCCTTCGTGGAGCTGATTACCGACTCGGATATGCCGGCCTATACGGTGCCCGTGAAGAAGGGCCGTGCCGTGTTCCGATATATCAACCCCGGCACCTATTATATACGATTATGTATCGATACCAACGACAACGGGAAATGGGATACCGGCAACTACAACGAGCATCGCCAGCCCGAAGAGGTATATTATTACCCCGGAAACGTGTCGCTACGCGCCAACTGGGATATAGAGCAGAATTGGGACGTGTATGCACTACCGCTCGACCAGCAGAAACCGCGTGAAATCGTAAAGAACAAGCCCAAAGAGGAGAAACAAACCGAAGAAGAGGTCGAAGAGGAACAGCCCATGTACTCCAACCAACCTACCATCTCCGGCGGTCGCAACATACGGCAATATTAAAAACAGCATCAAAGAACATAGTTTCGGCGTCAAAATATCCGTCTTTCGAGAGATTATAAGTTGAGCCTTTATGCAGACACACAGAGCGTGTGTCCCTACATTTCGCTATCAGTATCCGTTCCTCAACAATCCATATTTTTTTGATTTTTTTACAATTTTATAGGGTGAGTGATAGCAGATGTTAAAAAAAGCACTACCTTTGCACCCTCATTTTCAGAGGGACTTAGCCTACGTCGGTACCAGACACCCTTTCATAATGCCTTCTACCCCCGCATACTTATCCCTCGGTTTTCAAAAGGTTATTATATTTTAAGGTATTATCAGTATTGTTATGAAACTTGATTTTCAACCCAAGCTCGTTGAAGGTCTGCGCCACTATTCCAAAGAAAAATTTGTGGCCGACCTCATGGCGGGTATTATCGTGGGAATCGTAGCGTTGCCGTTGGCAATCGCTTTTGGTATCGCGTCGGGTGTATCGCCCGAGAAAGGCCTCATCACAGCCATTGTAGGAGGATTTATCGTATCGGCATTGGGTGGCAACTCTGTGCAAATAGGTGGACCTACCGGTGCATTCATCGTTATCGTATTCGGAATAATCCAGACCTATGGTCTCGAAGGACTGGCCATCGCCACCGCCATGGCCGGAGCCATATTGGTGCTGATGGGACTATTCCGTCTCGGTGCTATCATCAAATTCATACCCTATCCCATCGTGATAGGCTTCACCAGCGGTATCGCGCTCACCATCTTCACCACCCAGATCAAAGACCTTTTCGGCCTCACCATAGACAAAGTGCCGGCCGACTGTCTCTCACAATGGGCCACCTATTTCCAACACCTCGACAGTATCAACCCCATGTCGGTAATCATAGGTATAGGCAGTATCGTAATCATTGCCCTCACCCCCAAAATATCTCGTAAAGTACCCGGTTCATTGGTGGCTATCATCATCATGACGGTGCTTGCCTACATACTGCGAGAATTCTGCGGCATCACCGGCATAGAGACCATTGGCGACCGATTCGATATCAGCAACGAGATACCCGAGCCGCAGCCGCTACATATAAATATGGCCACAATCAACCAACTATTGTCTCCGGCATTCACCATTGCCATTCTGGGAGCGATAGAGTCGTTGCTGTCGGCCACTGTAGCCGATGGTGCGACAGGCGATCATCACAATTCCAACACCGAGTTGATAGGCCAGGGCGTGGCCAATATCGTCGTTCCGTTTTTCGGCGGTATCCCCGTAACCGGAGCAATAGCTCGCACCATGACCAATATCAACAACGGTGGTCGTACCCCCGTGGCCGGTATCATACACGCCGTGGTATTGCTGCTTATATTCTTACTACTCATGCCCCTTATAAAGCTTGTGCCTATGGCCTGCCTCGCCGGCGTATTGGTCATCGTATCGTACAACATGAGCGGTTGGCGTACGGTACGTTCCCTGCTGAAAAATCCGAAATCGGATATCGCGGTACTTATCACCACCTTTGCTCTCACCGTGGTGTTCAACCTCACCATCGCCATAGAGATAGGCTTGTTGCTCGCCATGTTGCTGTTCCTGCGCCGTGTATCGGAAAATGTGGAAGTATCGGTACTGCGCGATAAACTCGATGTGGCCGACGGCACGGAAGTATCGCAACACGAGACGCTAAATATTGCCAAGGGCGTGGAAGTGTACGAAATCAATGGTCCGTTCTTCTTCGGTGTGGCTACAAAATTCGATGAAATCATGCGCGACATGGGCGACAAACCATCTGTGCGCATATTGCGTATGCGTCGCGTACCCTTTATCGATTCCACCGGATTGCACAACTTGCAGATACTCGTAGAATCGTCGCACGCCGAGGGAATACGCGTCATACTCTCGGGTGTAAACCCCACCGTACACGCCACCCTGAAAAAATCGGGCGTCGATAAAATAGTAGGTGAAGAAAATATCTGCGACCACATATCCAAGGCCGTAGAAAAGGCCAACGCCTTGGTCGAAATCGTAGAAAAATTAAAATAAATAGCTGTTTCGAATTTATTCTAAGAAAATTCAAAACAACATCTAAGCCCAATCCATGAAAGAGGCTCGCACACAGCGAGTCTCTTTTTTTTGCAAAATATATTGCACACCTCACAAAAATGGTGTTACTTTGCAGCGACGATTTGTGGATGGATTTGGCTGCTTGCAACCACACTAAAAAACTGCTAAAACGGTATCTCATTCTCTTGTGGCGTTCTGCCTCAAAACACCGCACCGCATTTTGTGTATCGCCCCATCTCTTGTCGTAATTGTCTAACCACTAAAAACGATAAGATGAATTACCTATTTACCTCTGAATCGGTATCAGAAGGTCACCCCGACAAAGTGGCCGACCAAATTTCAGATGCCCTGCTCGACGAATTTCTCGCCTACGATCCCCAGTCGAAAGTCGCTTGCGAAACCTTAGTCACCACCGGCCAAGTAGTGCTTGCCGGCGAAGTGAAATCGAGCGCCTATATCGACCTGCACGAGGTGGCTCGTCGTGTAATAAACCGCATAGGATATACCCGTAGCGAATATAAATTCGATGGTGACTCATGCGGTGTGTTCTCGGCCATACACGAACAGTCGGCCGATATAAACCGTGGCGTGGAACGCACCATATCAATGGATCAAGGCGCCGGCGACCAAGGTATGATGTTCGGATATGCTTGTAACGAGACCGACAACTATATGCCGTTGTCGCTCGAACTCTCGCATCTCATACTCACCGAGCTGGCCGACATTCGTCGCGAAAACGACACCATAACCTACTTGCGCCCCGATGCCAAGTCGCAAGTCACCATCGAGTACGACGAGAACAATCACCCGGTGCGCATACACACCATCGTACTCTCTACACAACACGACGAGTTTGTGACACCGGCCGACAATACGCCCGAAGCCCAAGCCGCTGCCGATGAAGCGATGTTGCGTAAAATCGCCGATGATGTGCGTCACATCGTATTACCCCGCGTCATAGCCCGCCTACCCCGCCGCGTACAAGCACTGTTCGACGACAAACTCATACTGCACGTCAATCCCACGGGCAAATTCGTCATCGGAGGTCCGCACGGCGATACCGGTCTCACAGGCCGTAAAATCATCGTCGATACCTACGGAGGAAAAGGGGCCCACGGCGGAGGCGCCTTCTCGGGTAAAGACCCCTCGAAAGTAGACCGCTCGGCAGCCTATGCCGCTCGCCACATCGCCAAAAACATGGTAGCGGCCGGCGTTGCCGACGAGATATTGGTGCAGGTATCGTATGCCATAGGCGTAGCCCGTCCGGTGAGCATCTTCGTCAACACCTACAATACCGCCCATGTAGCCATGAGCGACGCCGAAATAGCCACGCTCGTAGGCGAGATATTCGATATGCGTCCCAAAGCCATAGAGGAGCGATTGAAACTGAGAAACCCCAT
The DNA here is from genome assembly GCA_017462265.1 of Coprobacter sp. Taxonomy (GTDB): domain Bacteria; phylum Bacteroidota; class Bacteroidia; order Bacteroidales; family UBA11471; genus Caccoplasma. The sequence goes on from JAFTRN010000020.1 coordinate 8,980, forward strand.
ATACGAAGAAACCGCATCGTACGGACATATGGGACGCACACCCCGCACCGTACACAAGGTGTTCTCCTCGCGATACGAAAATACCGTAGAGGTAGATGTGGAGCTCTTCACCTGGGAAAAGCTCGACTATGTAGAGACCGTAAAAAAAGCCTTCAACCCCTAACTTTCACACCATGAGTCAAGATAAGAAATTCAGCCGCGAAACACTATGCGTACAAGGCGGTTGGCAACCCAAGAAGGGCGAGCCGCGCGTACTGCCCATATACCAAAGCACCACCTTCCGCTACGAGACCAGCGAACAGATGGCCCGCCTCTTCGACCTCGAAGACAGCGGCTACTTCTATACCCGCTTACAAAATCCCACCAACGACACCGTAGCCTCTAAAATCGCCGCTCTCGAAGGCGGTGTAGGGGCCATGCTCACCTCGTCGGGACAAGCGGCCAACTTCTACGCCATATTCAATATATGCGAGGCCGGCGACCACTTCGTGTGTTCATCGACCATCTACGGCGGTACGTTCAACCTCTTCGGCGTGACGCTGAAGAAACTGGGTGTAGATGTCACTTTCATCGACCCCGATAGCGACGAAGCCACCATAGAAGCGGCTTTCCGCCCCAATACCAAAGCGCTTTTCGGTGAAACGCTCTCCAACCCCGGCATGCAGGTACTCGACATCGAGAAATTCGCCCGCGTGGCTCATCGCAATGGTGTACCTCTCATCGTAGATAACACTTTTGCCACACCCATCAACTGTCGTCCGTTTGAATGGGGCGCCGACATTGTGACGCACTCTACCACCAAGTATATGGACGGCCACGCTACCTGCGTAGGCGGTGCCATTGTCGATAGCGGGAACTTCGATTGGGAAGCTCACGCCGACAAATTCCCCGGACTGACCACTCCCGACGAATCATATCACGGACTGACCTACACCAAGGCTTTCGGTAAAATGGCCTATATGACCAAAGCCACCGCCCAACTTATGCGCGACCTCGGCTCGATACAGTCGCCTCAGAATGCCTTCCTGCTCAACCTCGGGCTCGAAACCCTGCACCTGCGTATGCCCCGCCACTGCGAAAACGCGCAGAAAGTGGCCGAATACCTCGAAAGCTGTCCGCAAGTGGCTTGGGTGAACTATCCCGGCTTGAAAGGCAACAAATATTACGACTTGGCTCGGAAATATATGCCTACCGGCACCTGTGGCGTCATCGCTTTCGGGCTGAAAGGAACCCGCGAAGAGGCAATCAGATTTATGGACAACCTGAAACTTGCCGCCATCGTCACCCACGTGGCCGATGCCCGCACCTGCGTACTACACCCCGCCAGCCACACCCACCGTCAGCTGAGTGATGAGCAGCTCATCGCAGCCGGTGTAGCTCCCGACCTTATACGCCTGTCGGTAGGTATCGAAGATGCCGACGACATCATCGCCGACCTGCAACAAGCCATGGATTGAATTTTTCTTTGTTCATAATAGTGATTGCGGGCGTGGAACATTATGTTTCACGCCCGTGATGTATTAAAAACACGTCAAAAGCTCTTTTAATTCAAAATTATCACTACCTTTGAATATCTTTTACTTCAAAAGAACAATCGTGGGTGACTCAATTCGGGTATTCGCATGACAAAAGAAGGTCTCAACATCTCCCTACCTATTCCAAGTCGTCGTTACATCCACTTACATAATAAAATCATGAAACAAAATATCATCTTACTGAGCCTATTGATGTTGCTCTTTTCGTGCGGAGAGAGCAAGCACAACGGCTACACGCTCACCGTAGAGCTCGATGTGCCCGAGCAGTCGTACCTCTATTTCTGGCAAGAGGAGTTCAAGCAAGGCATTACCGTCGATTCGGTGTTGGTAGAGGAGGGCAAGGGCGTGTTCAAGGGTGTAAGCAACGACATCACCCGCGTTGAAATATGCACCGAGGCCGGCGAACGGGTATTGTGGCTGTATGTGAAAAACGGCGAGAAAATAGAACTGAAAGGTGAGGCTAAAAAGCCCTACCTCATCACTATGAGCGGCACCCCCACGCACGAGACGATAGGCCGATTTCACAACGACAATCACGAGCTGTTGCAAAGAATACACGATAACGATACCGCCTACTATACACACTTAGGCGATACCGCTTACCGCCATACCATGCAGCGCGACCTCGACACGCTCTATCGTAGAGTACACGATTTCGTGCTTTCCAACCCCGCCTCTATGGCATCGACACTGCTCATATACGACTACCTGCTCTCCCCGCACACGACCGAAATGGCCGATACGCTGCTGCGACGTCTCCCCCCCGAGACGAAGCCGGTATCGCTTCTGGCCAAAGCCGAGCTGTTCATCTCGGGCAACGACAAGCACCCCGAGGGCAAGATGTTGCCCTACATGACTTTCCGCACGGCTACCGATAGTGTGGTAAACACCGGAGGATTCCGTCGTCGCACGACACTGCTCACCGTGTGGGCATCGTACGACACGCTCTCTCGCGCGCAATTACAAGTTGTACGCCGATTGACCGCCAAGCATAAACGCAGTTTCCTCAACGCCGTGTGCATATCGGTCGATACCGACGACGAAGCATGGCACAACGCCCTACAACTCGACAGCATAACTACCGGCGTGCATTGTCGGCTCAAAGAGGGCTGGGGGGCCGGACAGATAGAAAACCTCGGTGTGCGCACCCTGCCCGCCACGTTCCTCATCAATGGTGCCGGCAAGATTGTACACAAGAATCTGCTGGGCAACGAATTGGAAGCAGCGACCGACTCATTGATACAAATTGTGGGCGAAGACGAGAAACTGAACGAGCAGACCAAGAAATCATCGACTAAAAAGCCATCGAGAAACGCAGCCAAGAAAAACAATAAAAAATAATCAATCGTCAAAGACTATGTTGGTAAAAGTGTTCGGAGCCGCCATGCAGGGTATCGACGCCCTCACGGTAACGATAGAGGTAAATTGTTCGCAAGGTGTACACTTCTATATGGTGGGACTGCCCGACGCGGCCGTGAAAGAGAGCCAGGAACGTGTGCGCTCGGCATTGCTGCACAACGGCTATAAATTTCCCCGCCGGCAGACCGTTATAAACCTCGCTCCGGCCGACATACGCAAAGAGGGTTCGGCCTACGACCTGCCCATTGCCATCGGTATTATGGCTGCCTCGGAAGAGCTGGTCACCGACAAACTCGACCAATATATGCTCATGGGCGAGCTATCGCTCGATGGCAGTATTCTGCCCATAAAAGGGGCGCTACCCATCGCCATACTGGCCCGGGCGCAAGGATTCAAAGGCCTCATCGTGCCCAAAGCCAACGTGCGCGAGGCCGCTGTCGTCGATCGCCTCGACGTATATGGCGTGGAAAACATCAAAGAGGTCGTCGAATTTTTCAGCGGAGAGGGCACTCTCACCCCTACCGTCATTGATACGCGCGCCGAGTTTTTTGCCGCACAAGGCAGCTTCGACCTCGACTTTGCCGACGTAAAGGGCCAAGAAAGCGTAAAACGGGCTTTCGAAGTGGCTGCCGCCGGCGGTCACAACCTCATAATGATAGGTCCGCCGGGAGCCGGAAAATCGATGATGGCCAAGCGCATACCTTCGATACTGCCACCACTTACCCTGCACGAGGCCCTCGAAACCACCAAGATACACTCCGTGGCAGGACGTATGGAGCGCAATAGTTCCCTACTCACACAACGACCTTTCCGCTCGCCACACCACACTATTTCGAGCGTAGCGCTTGTGGGGGGTGGCTCATTCCCACAACCCGGAGAGATTTCGCTTGCACACAACGGAGTGCTGTTCCTCGACGAATTGCCCGAGTTTTCTCGCCAAGTACTCGAGGTAATGCGACAACCGCTCGAAGATCGTAAAATCACCATATCGCGCGCCAAGTACACCATCGAATACCCGGCCGGTGTGATGCTGGTGGCCTCGATGAATCCCTGCCCCTGTGGCTACTACAATCACCCCAATAAAGAGTGTATATGCCAACCCGGCGCCGTACAACGCTATCTCAACCGCATATCGGGCCCCCTGCTCGACCGCATCGACATACAGATAGAAATTGTACCCGTACCATTCGAGAAGATTTCGGACAGCCGTCCCGGCGAGGCGAGCGCCGTGATACGCGAGCGAGTGATTCGTGCTCGCGAGATACAGGCCGCACGATTCAAAGACGAACCGGGCATCTACTGCAACGCTCAGATGACCAGCCGATTGCTCAACACATACGCACGCCCCGATACTGCCGGGCTCGAACGTCTGCGCTCCGCTATGAAGATGTTTAACCTCTCGGCACGCGCCTACGACCGCATATTGAAGGTGGCACGCACTATCGCCGACCTTGCCGGTAGCGAAAACATAGAGGTGGCCCACCTCTCCGAGGCCATTAACTACCGCAATCTCGACCGCGAAAACTGGGCCGAAAGAGGATAAACAATTCTATTACATGAGAATAAAAATTGCATTAACTACAACCTTGTTGATTCTGGCATTGAGTATCCAGTCTCAAACCATCGATATAGATAATGGTCAATGGTTGAACGTAGGACTCGAGCGACAGATAACCCACCCTCAACCTATGACGGGCTTGAACTTATGGCCATGGAAAGCAAAAAAATTACATAGTACTTATGGACAGAGCATACAATTAGAGTTTAACTATTTTCTACCAAATAAAATTGTTAAAGGTTGTATGGAAGACGGGACCATTATTTACGATTGGAGCTACTTCGACCAGGCTCTTATCGATGTAGCCGGCAGAGGGCATCAATTGGTGGCGCGTTTTCGATATGAATATCCCAACTCTACAGATGTTGATAATATTATTGGCGCAACGGCTGTTCCCGACTACATCAAACAATTGCCCGATTATCAAGAAACCTATTCAGAAAGTGCCGGGACTTACTATGCCGACTGGAGTAATAAAGAACTGCAACGCTTTACATTACAATTTTATACCGACTTTGCTCAACGTTACGCAAATGATGCCCGATTAGCTTTCTTGGAGATAGGATTTGGACATTGGTCGGAATATCACATATTTCCCACAACGGTCGAATATGGCAAAAATTTTCCGTCATTGGAATATCAGAAAGAATTTCTTCTCCATATAGAAGAAGTTGCAAATGGGTTACCCTGGCTCGTTTCCAAGAATGCAGCCAACAATTCGCCCATTGTCGGTGACAAAGAGTTGATGGCTCTTTGTTTTGGTATGTTCGAAGACTCCTTTATGGGAGAGTATTTTCTTAATGACGGATACAAAAATAGTTGGGACAATATGGGTGGTAAAACTCGGTGGCAAATAGGCGTAATCGGGGGCGAAATCTATCCTCAAGAAAGTACAAGTTTTCTAAATCCGGAAGGAGTATATGGCAAAACATTGGAAGAGATGATTCTTGAGTATAACATAACCTTTATGGGGTGTAACAATGCCCCGGACAGTCCGTATGGAACGCCGGAACGACTCAAACAGGTTTCTATGTCAATGGGATATCGCTTTGCTGTAAAAGAATGTGTTACTAATGGAAATAAAACTCTATTGCTTGTTTGTAATGAAGGTATTGCCCCCATCTATCGTGATGCTTATTTTTCAATAGGAAATGTCCGTTCCGATATTTCTCTCAAAGGGTTGCTTCCTAATGAAGAATTATGGATAGAAATTGACTCAAAACCTCGTTCTGATGGAAAAGATATCAACATCGTCTGCGATTACATCCTTCCGCAACAAGAGATAGAATTTGAGGCAAATATAAAATCTACCATAAACTACGATTCTTTATTATGTGTCACCGAAGCTCTTTGTATCATTGATAAATTAGACGACAACACCTCGACAGAAATGGAATTCGAAATCAAAGGTTTTATAACCGATATTCAAGAAATTTCCATCCAAAACGGAAATACGACATTCGTTATAGCCGAGACGGGAAATAGCTCTGAAAAACTAACTATTATGTCGGCAAAAGGATTAAATGGCGAACCTGTTACAAATGAAAATTTCATAAAAATAGGCAACGAGGTAATAGTAAAAGGACGTCTTCAAAAGCACAACAATCAGGGGGATATTATCCCCTCAATGACTCCCGGCGGTTGCCTCATATCTATAAGCAACTCTACATCAGGCATTTTCACCCCCACGCACAAGTCGCGACACAGCAACACCATTTACAATCTCTCGGGCCGGCAACAGTCTCAAATACAAAAGGGTATTAACATCGTTGATGGGCACAAAGTCATTATTCTTTCACGGTAAGATTTCTATCCGATAAAAGTCAAAAGTCTCATCAGCACTTATTTTCAAGGGATAATTAATGATTATCTCTCAAAATAGTGGTCGAGAATATCTTGGGCGGCGGCAAAGGGGCTCTGTGCCGCGGCAAGTACGAGTCGTTCTTTCTCGGCCAGTAAGCGGGCTATATCGGGATTGTTGTAGAAATGCGACCGCAACTGCTCGTCGATAGTCTCGGTCATCCAATAACGCGACTGCTCCCTGCGACGATGCTCGAAATAGCCGTTCTTTTTCACAAAGTCGGTGTAGTCGTCGATCATCTTCCACACCTCTTCGATACCTATCTCATAATAACCCGAGTAGGTAAGCACTTGCGGTGCCCAGCCCGAGGGCGACGCCGGGAACAAATGCAGAGCATTGCGGAAATGAGCCTGCGCCAATTGCGCCTTCTCTATATTGTTGCCATCGGCCTTGTTAATGACTATACCATCGGCCATTTCCATGATACCGCGCTTGATACCTTGCAACTCATCGCCCGTGCCGGCAAGCTGTATGAGCAAGAAGAAATCGACCATCGAGTGGCAGGCTGTCTCGGACTGTCCTACACCCACGGTCTCGACAAAAATGGTATCAAACCCGGCTGCCTCGCACAGGATAATAGTCTCGCGCGTCTTACGAGCCACACCGCCCAACGAGCCTGCCGATGGAGAGGGACGTATGAATGCGTTGTCTTGCACCGAGAGACGCTCCATGCGAGTCTTATCGCCGAGAATACTACCCTTGGAGCGCTCGCTGCTGGGGTCGATGGCAAGCACGGCCAACTTGTTGCCCCTACCGATGACGTGCATACCAAAGGCGTCGATCGACGTACTTTTTCCGGCACCGGGTACTCCCGATATACCTATACGCACCGAACGCCCGGCATAGGGCAGACAGCCGGCTATCACTTCCTGAGCTATAGCTTGATGCTCGGGGAGTTGGCTCTCGACCAGCGTCACCGCCTGGCTCAGTACCGTAATATCGCCTTTCAATATCTGCTCTACATACTCGGCTGCCGTGTACTCGCGACGGCGGGCCTTCAATCGCTGAGCCAAATAGGGATTGATCGACGGCGGCTGGGCAATACCCTTGTTTACCGTCAATCCGGCATATTCGCTGTTGTTCTCGATATGGTCCATAGATATAGTCTTGATTATTTCAACTGCACTTTTCGCACCGAGGCCGGCTCGTCATCGGGACTTTTGGGCTGTACTACACCCTTTATCTGCAATACCGTGCGGTCGGGGTTGGTGTTGGTATATACATAAATGTTCTTGGCAAACTCGCCGGGGCGTCCCATCGTCTTGTACACGACCGTCATCTCGGCGGTATCGCCCACCGCTATGGGGCGTTCGGGGTAAGTAGGTACCGTGCAACCGCAAGAGGCTTGCGCACGGAGTATTACCAAGGGAGTCTTACCCACATTCACAAAACGGAACTTACACACGGCGTCACCATCTTTCTCGTATATCGTACCAAAATTGTGAGTGAGCTTTTCAAACTCGATTTTAGACATCTTACGTTTCTGGGCAGGAAGCGCCACCACCATCGTAAGCATACACACAATTGCAATCAGTTTTCGTATCATAATCTCAATAGTTTTCGTTCGGGTGGAGACCTTTTATTAGGACGAAAAAGTCTCCTCACATCTGTTGTGTACAAAATTACGATTTTTCTCGCTCATTCACCCTATTCGGTCGTTTTTTCTGCAAAAAAATCGGTCTCGACGGTGTATTGCCGAGACCGAATAATAAATGTATAAAATATAGCACTTGCACCTATCAATAGGCAAACACCCATACCGGGATACCCTTCTCACGGGCTATTTCTATCATGTGTCGGGTACCGCTCGACTTGCCGTCCCAGAATGCTACAAGATGTGTGGCTATGCTCAGCATATCTTCATTCCTCAAAAATCCTGCAGAGCGATGATGATATTTCCAATTTGCCGGAAACAATATCTTGGTAAGCCTATGCTCATCGGCATAACGTATAGCAAGGATATCAGCACCCTCAGCCATTCCCGATATTATTTTTATCTGTCCGGCGTCAAAGTTTGAGCCGCCCCAAAACAATTCATCTAACTGTTGCGACATAAATTCATAATCATCAAAATCTCTTCCTCCAGCAACTATTACCCGATGAGCATCTCTATAGGCTTGTCGATATAATTCTTCCATATTGCTTACTGTTGTGATGCAAATTTTTGTATCACCAAATTTGTCTCAGCCCAATAGCTGTTGATGCGTAACAGGTCGGGGATTGAAAACATCTTATGGTTGCATATATCGTGAACGGCATGGCAAATAACGATGTCGTCAAACTCTTTACGACCATAAAATGGATACTCATTCCACGACCCCCCATCGTCACATACCGGTTTTTCATGTCTCGCAATCACAGTGGCATTAAAACTCTCAATATCGGCTTGATGTCCCTCATAGACGAGACTTAAAATGTGGTTCATCAATAGGAAATCTGATCCATAGTAATCATCATTGTCAAGAGTAAGAATATCCTTTTCCAAATCAACGACTATTTGTATAGTTCCAAATATCTCATAATCGTCATCAAATGTCGTATCTGCTATTTTTTCACTCGAACATGTCAAATCTTTAACGCGATTAAACAATTGCTTAGTCAAATCATAAAGCATTTCATTGACCTGCTTAAAACGTTCAATCTCGGTAGCTGTAGCCGCAAACATCTTATTTAAAAGTACCTGTCGTTGCTGCAACAACGTTTTCACCTTATCGCATTTCTCATCACTGCGCCACCAATAAATCATATACTCAATGGTATCTTTATCGACGTTTCCACTTCTGCCAATTCCAGTTTTAGTCCTTTGATATCCATAACTTGGATTTTTTAACCAAGATACGCCTTATTTGTAGAAACTTTGTTTTTGGAAGCCGTAATAAATTTTCAAGAAAATTTTAAACAGCCTCTTATTGTTCGTATAAATATTTTTTTACTCTACACAGAAACATCTGACTTTTTCTTATACCTTCCCATATCCCGGCGCCTTTGAAATATTCAAAACGACTATATCGCCCATGTTCTAAACTACCCGAATGTACAAATTCAATATTGTCAATCCGAGCCAGAATACGACGCACCTGTCTCAATAGCTCCCGATGATTATCATCTTATATATCTATATCGTTGCGTTTCAGACAATATCGCATATCCATCGTAGCCACAAAGCCACTGCGACAGATATGCAATATCGTCTTGTGTCATGGGGCTAACCTATCTTCTCGGCCGTAAGATACGACGAGTTCATTCTCGACTTATCGATAGATACCGAATACTTGGTATTGAATGCGTTGGCCATGAGCTCCTGATACCTAGAAACCCCTACAGGCGAATTGTTTGTCGATAGAGCCATCTCTACGAACATACCTTTTACTAACTGTTTACCACCTCCCATGTTGAGATTGTTCTTTACTGAAATTTTCCAGAGTGCCATAATAATATTTTTTAAGGTTAGAAATTGTTTATACACAGCAAAAGTAGCCGAGCGATATGCCATATCGGGACACAAGTGGCTGTTATATCCATAAACATTCGAGATATTCTGCAAGCAAGTGCAAACCCTCTTTGATGCGAGCTTTCTTTTCGTCGGAGGTCTCATCGTCAACGCTCATATTCTTTAACACCGGATATTCCTCGAAGGCATATATCATCTTACGGAGTATCTGCAACCACTTTTTGTAGGCATTCTCCCCATGTCCATATTTCTTGACCAGCCGACCGGGTGTACCTCCATACGGTCCTTTCACGGCGAGTAGGTAAGCATGGAGATGCGTGGCAATGATACGAGCTATACAAATATCGAGATTCCACACGTCGGCATACCCAACCTCGGCATAGCCTTCTTCATATCGTTTCTGCCGCGCCTTCATTTTCCATGCCGGCTCATCATTAATTTTTAGGGTTCTTTTTTTCGTCATAATACCAATTATTTTCAACAAAGAAAAAAGAACCTTCTGCCCATTCGAGGCAGAGGGTTGCAAAAAGACTCAGATTGTACTGCGATTACTATTTATGTGACGCGTATATCGGGTCGGGGCAGTATTGCTTACGCTGGCACTTGCGACATTCACTTCCTCGCCACACCTTATCAAACTCCTCTGTGGCAGCATTGAGTATCTCCACATTATCGGTGAGGATACCGGCCTCGAAATTACGGCGGGAAATCGATTTCATACCCATTCCCGCCCCGGTGAAGTTAGCACTGCCCACATAGCATAGCGCTTGGTCTATAATTACGATCTTGAAATGTACACGGGGGCATAGCGCTCGCTCGAGCGAGGAGGCCAATCGTGGATAACGATCGAAATCGGCCCGGAAGTTCGGACCCGGCTCTTTGGCATGAATGAGGCGCACCTCTATACCCCGCCCTATCAAGTCGGACAGTATGCCCACAAAGGGTTTCTCACACGAGCCTTGTAACACATACAAGTCTTTAATGTCGGCCGTACCTATCCACACACTCCGCTTCGCAAGCGTTATCAAGTTGAGCACTATATCATAGTGCGATATGTCCGAGACAAAGGTAATCATTGTTTCTATGTGTAAATATCGTAATAAGGTTGTATATCTCGCTCTCGTTGCAACAAATCTACACTCCTTTGCATCAACGACGAACGGCGATTGTCGCTCTCGCCCCATAGTGGAGTATGAGATGCAAAATCGGTGAGGCTATTATACATATCCCACATCATAATATTGCTTTTGGCACGAGACACCGGCACATTACCACCATATAAATCCTCATACCTATTCAATAATTGCGTATAGGGCATCAATTGCTCGGCAAGGTCCTCGGGTACTCCATGACGCGTAAGTAATTTTCGACCTTGAAACACCTCATTGAGCGAAGCCGGTGTGTACGCGGCAATACGAGCAGCCTCCTTTATACGTACCAAATTATTTTTTATAATTCTCGAATTATCGGGCGCTTTTAGAAACTCTCTTATCCGCACATCATCGACTTTATGAAGCCGAGCCAGCGAATGTTCCCGTTTAGCCACCGCCCCATTGGAGCATACAAGCCTCAGATAATAATTCCCAACCTCTATCTCTCCGAGATTCCATTTTATATAATATCCATTCGAAATGAACGCATCATCGTCAAAAAAGGTGTCGTATTGTGGAGATTCCGGCATCAGCCGGGCCGATATGCCATAGATACCATTTTGTGAACTCTCCAATACCTCTATGTTGTAGTGGTGTTTATCGACAAACATTTCCAAAAGATTGAAAAAACTCTCCATGGGTATAACACTATCTTTCAGCGGGACTATGCCATCGACCACAAGCTTCTGAGAGTTAGCTACCAAAGCAAAATTCTGTGGTTTCGCCACACAGTTGGACATGGCAAGGCTATTGCGCAAACCAGCAATAGCCTCTTCGCCATAGGCTTCCTCTATACCCTGGCGTTGTCTTGATGGCAACCCTATCAATCGGTCCAATTGGTTCTGCACAATCGACGATACAGCTATTTCTGTATCGCCAACACGATAATAATTGTTTCGTTCTGCGACCAGTTTCTCTTTCGACAATACGATATAGGGCTCTTGCTCCTCTAAAAAAGCCGCTTTGTTTCTAAAAAATTCACTCGTTGTCATCATCTTTTATATTATTAAAAAGTTTATTGAATCTATCAGCATATTCATGGAGTTGAGTACTTACCTCACTCTGTAATTTTCTCAGTTTACAATCGTTCTCGTACCGTTCCTCATCGTAGAATACGTCTCCTGTCTGACTCAGATTATAATACAATTTCACCCCTACATCTCCTCTACGATGTTTCGAAAAAGTTACATACCGATCGGAATAAATGTTTTTTGCATTTTCTAACCGCAATTCCATCATGGCTGTTATCATGTGTTTCAATCGATTGCTTCCTATGAAGGCCCCGCTCTTAGTAACCTGTTGAATGGTGAGGAATGTCGTGTGCACACCTCTATCGTTTTGTGCCTTATTCTGTTTTTTTATAATCGATAGTAACTGACTCTCGGCTTTCTTCAATGTAAGATTTTCCTCCTCTTTGATTATACCCTGTAACTCATAAAAAGAGTCTATCGCCACAATATCCCAACCAGCTTGCAATGTATTTTCTATCATGCAGAAATTATGAGACTCGGCATTGAAATCGGCCTCTATAAACAAAATATCCAATTCGGAAAATTTGGGAAATCGTTGCACATATATAGCCAAATCTATTTCATTCATCTCGGCACTTATGAATAAAATCTTTTTCTGAGGGTTCAACTTTTGGATATTGGCTATCATATCAAGGATTATCGTAGTCTTTCCCACACCGGGATCTCCTATAATCATATAATTTACCCCCTTGGGCAAACCTTGATAACTACAAAGTAACTTATCGAGAACCGTCCCCGACATATAGTTGATGAACAAATCCTTATCGAACTTGACATCTTTCATGCGCACTATCTTCTTCAAACCTTCCATTTTTCATTCTTTTTAGAGTGTTGTATTTATCGAGTAAATATCTCTTAAATACCTACTATGTGTGCTTTATCTCAATATTTTCAACAAAGAAAAAAGAAACCTCTGCCCATTAAAGGCAGAGGCCACAAGAATATCATCTTATTATTTAGTTAGATTTCTTCACTACAGATTCTTCAAATTTTAAGATATATGGTTCCATAATTTTTCTCAATTCAATAAAGCCATCTTTCACATCTTCGGTTGTTATAATCTCCTTATTTAATTTCCACTTACAACCGATTCTCCACCAAGTATCCTTTGTCACTCTGTTATCTACTACATTTTTTGATAAGAAATCTCTAATCGGGCGCCAATCCCTACCTTCAATATGTAAATAAATGTTACGCCCATTCAATTCATAATGCAAAAACCAATCAAAAACATTTCCCGCTTGAATATAACAGAATTGTCTTTCATATCGATATTTTTTATTTGGAAATTCTTTATTAACCAAATCTATAAATTCTTCTCTAGAAATCATTTCATTAGTTTTCTCCACTGCGTTATAATTATTATATGCTTCAGAGATTTTCTCTTCTACCTCTTCAAAATGGCTACTATTCACTGCCGCATATATAAATTCTCGAATTAACACTCGTTTTAATTTTGATTGTCTTCCTGATGGATGAGGTATTCCAATATACTTTATACCATTTCTTTCTCCATAAAACAAACCCTCATTAGAATACTTATCATTATATTCTGTCAAATCTGTAATAAATCGATAATATTCTGATGCGCCCATACAAATTACAACTTTCTTCTTTGGTTGTAATTTGTCTATTAGGGATAAAGTACATTTTATTGTATCTTCGTATGCTCTCGGAGGTAACTTATTAGGTTTTGATGCAGCAAAAAAAGTGGCATTTGTCAAAACACGCTTACCGTCGTCTTCCAACAATTCTTCTGAAAAAGTTCTTCCTAAATACGATTTTATATTTTTCCAATATTGCCATCCTCTGTTATTTCTACACGCCCAACATTTATTTCCTTTCAGAAAATTTTCTTTAAAATCGTCAGTATCTTTAAATTCCCCATCATGACCAGGATTTTTTCCAAGAATGACAATTTCAGGTCTATCCGATAAAACATTTAAGGGGCTTTGGCTTCCATTAAAATCATTCTTACAGCCTGTTTCTCTTAACACTTTCTTATAAATTTCTCTTGTTTCTTCAGCCCATTTTTGAAGATCTTGACTTTCGATTGTTTCATAATTTTTCATAAGTCCATATTTATATTGTTAGCAATCTTATTATACTCCATAGTTCGAGGACATCGCGTTGATCTTCTCGGCTATCGCGGTGCGGAGCCATAGGGGCTCGAGCACCTCCACACACTCGCCATGCCACAATATCTCTTGTACGAAATCGTTCGTGGGGCATAGTCTCATCTCGAAAATACTATATTCGCTGGTCGACTGCACCTCTTGTTGAGTATGATGCATGGGCAATGTACGTAGATAATTGGCCTGCCCAGGCGACACCCGTAGGCGCACACGTTCGCAAGCAACACCCTTTTCGGTACTCACCCCGAAATAGTTGCTAAAAAAGTCCTCAGCGTCGAATCTATCGGGCATTGAATACCTACGGTCGGGCAAGGCGTGCATATCCACAATGCGGTCGAGCGCATAAGTGAGTACCCTACCATCGGTGTAATAGGGCGAGTGCCCCACTACATACCAGCGTTGTTTGAACAGTTTCACGCAATAAGGCTCCATCTCGAAAGTATTCTCCTCTCCGCGCCAAAAACTACGATAAGTCACGACAAGGGGTGTGCACTCTTTCATGGCAGTGATAATAGGCGCAAGAAACTCTTGTCCCGAAGGTATTTCTTCCAGCAAGATTCGCTCTTTCATATGCTGATTGTCGATAAGCAGATTGCTCACCGACAGCGTACTGAGCAACCAATTACGCATATTGCCGTTTTTCAGCTCTTCGGCGTTGGCTATATAGTAGTGATACCCGCCCCGACGCTCACACTCGATGAGCAGGCCGAACATCTCCTCTGCAGCGATGCGCCATTTGTGAAACGTGCGGAGGGCGAGATCTACTCCCTCGCTCATCTCATTGTCGAGCCATTTCTCGTTTATCTCCTCATAGGTGATGCGACCGGCATTGTAGATGGTCTCTACCAGCCACACATACTTGTTTATCAGATTATGTGCCATATTTTTTACTTACTTAGTTTCAACGACGCTACAAATATCTACCCAACTTATGCCCTAACGAGGCACAAGTTTGCAAAACTACACTTTTTTCTCGCTCATTCACCCTATTCGGTCGTTTTTTCTGCAAAAAAATCGGTCTCGACGGTGTATTGCCGAGACCGAATCGTATTTCATACAAAATAGAATCTGTTTCACAGCACGATGACCTGCACTTTGGTATTGTCGAGACCGGTCATGGTACGGCCTATGGAGGCGCCTATGTAGGTGGGATCGCACACAAGATAGCGACGCCCGTTGATGCGTAGATAATCGCCCGTCACCGGCTCGTTGAAACTTACCGCCGTTGCCAAGTGCCCCGGATAGTAAATCAGCACGACATCGAGGCCTAATAGGTCTTGCACCAATCGCGAATAGAGTATGGAGCGGTCCTCGCAATCGCTGTAGGGGTAATAGAGCGTTTCATCGGCCGTGAAGATGCGATCGCGTCCCCACACCTTGTCGTCATACTCGTATTTGAATGCCGTCTGCACGAAATTGAGCAATATATTGGCGGCTTCGGCCTCGCTCTTTCCGGCAATAGCCTGTCGCAATGCAGGATATAGTTGGGCGCGACTTTCATAACTCAATGGTACACGGGCATAGATATTCCACTTCGTATTTTCATCTTGTTGCCGGGACGATGTGGGATAACTATTGTAAAAATCCATCAAGTTGCGATTGATGGCTACCGACACCGACAGGTCGGGATATTGTTGCGACACCAAGGTGCGCTTATTGACCATCTTTCTCGCCAATTTCGGCACATCGGCAATACTCATATCTATGGCGCAATCGTTGGGAAACTTGCTGTTGAATATCTTCAGTCGATTTCCGGCGAATGATTGCAAGAGATAGAATCGCTCACCATCGAGCACGAAATATTTCTTATCATATATCATGTAATTGCTGGCCACCAACAGGCATAGCTTGTTCTGAGGTGTGCGGGCTATCCTTATTTTATAGCCCGACTGATTGAGCACAAACGATTGCAAGAGTACTGCCTCGTTCGTTTCACGTCCACAGAAAGCCCCGCTTATGGTCTCTACCATCTGCAAATAGGCCCAGTCGCAGAGCGACATCTCACGGGCCAGCGACAAGCAATCTTTTACCAAGTCGGCATAACCCTTATTGGCGCATAGGCGCGCCCACTCGTCGGCTATGGCATTTTCATCGACCGCAGTGAGGCTGAACGAGAGATTGTTGGCAAGCCGCACACCGCACGTCGTGCCATAGAAGGTAAATTCATACGGTCCCTTGCGATAATCGGGACGGCTATCGGCCGACACCTCGGCATCGTCGATGCGCACCACCGGTTGCAGTTTTTTTTCGGGGGCTACCGGGGCCATTTTCACCACATTATCTACTGCTACCGGTTTGTCCTCGGCCGGGATAGTACGCTCCTCGACCGGAGCCGTTGTAGGCACTACCGGGGGCGCGACCTCTTTGGCGGGGGCAGGCACAGCCTCCTCGCCTCGAAATTCGGCCCATTGTTCGCGCATAAGCCGGGTGTAGTCGGCATTTGCCCGTGCTCGAAACTCCTCAAATTCTCGTTTTTTATCGTTTTTATACTGCGAATATTCCTGCCGGGTAGCCCTCAAATACTCCTCATAAGAGCCCTGCGCCCACGCTACGACACCCGACACCATTATCGCAATCGACAATATGACCAGCCTTTTCATAATAGTAAAAGATTGAAAGTGTAAATATAAGTATTATTTTTTATCCTATTGACAGACACAGACAAAAAAATAGGCACGTACACACATATTGTATAGAGAGTTTATTGGGAATATACAACAAGAATTTTTAACTTTGTGCTGATAGAACGATGTATATATGAAAAAACTCATTACACTTATAAGCGCAATGTGCGTCGTGTGGGCGATGCAGGCTACCGACATAGTGATGTTGCAAGACTTCGAGTCATATAATATCGGCGACTCGATATCGATGAAAAATATTTACGGGAGCGATTTCTCGGCTTCGGCAGTCGTATGTATCGACCCCCGAGACAGCGAAAACCGGGTGTTACATATCAACTGCGCTACTTGGAACACCTTGGTGAATATCGCAGTATCCGGGGTATCGAAAGAGGAGCTTTTCGGCGAAAACACCCTCTTGGTCTATGATCTGTATCGCCCGGCAACCGACGGCAATTACAAGCAGCTGATGATATATTATGGCAACGAGCGGGTATATATCGATGGCTCGTTTGTGTCGCAAGGCGCCACCGAGCGATGGCTTACCAAGAGCTACAACCCCTACACGCCTGCTATCGAGAGCGAGACGCTGTCGATAGGATTCAATTCCAATAATTGCGAGTACTATATCGACAACGTGCGCATATTGAAGGATATCGATTTCGGGTTTGACTACACCGACAAGCAACAGAGCCTGCGTCACTATGCCACGCTGTGTGGCAAAAACATAGGGGTGGCGGTAGCCATGAGCGATGCCAATTTTTATGCCGACATAGAGGACAGCACCAAAATTGTAACCCGCACCGTATCGAGCCAATTCAATATGGTGGTGGCCGGTAACGAAATGAAATTTGACGCGTTACAGCCCTCGGTAGGTCAATTCGACTTTACCAATGGCGACAAATTGGTGGCTTTTGCCTCGAAGCATGGTATGAAGGTGCGGGGACACACCTTGATTTGGCACTCTCAACTGCCCGGCTGGATAGGTGCCGGCTCGGAAGGTACGCAAAACAACAATAACTATACCCGCGAGCAACTGCTCGCCATCATGGAACGGCATATAACCACCGTCGTATCACATTATAAGGGTAAAGTACACGAGTGGGACGTGGTAAATGAATGTGTGAGCGACAACAATAATGAGATATTGCGTCCCTCGATATGGAAAGATGTCATAGGTGAGGACTTTATCGACTCGGCCTTTGTATATGCCCATAGAGCCGATCCCGAAGCGAAACTCTATATCAATGATTACAGCGTGGAATTCAGTGGCAATAACAAGGCCGACCGATACTATACCCTAATCAAAAAGTTGAAAAACAGAAATGTCCCCATCGACGGTGTAGGTATGCAATCGCACCTCTATGTAGGGTCAGTCGATTCGGCCAAGCTCGATGCCAATATGAAACGATATGAGTTATTGGGACTTGAGTGTGCCATTACGGAGCTCGATTTGAGCCTGCCCACCGGCCAATTCGGACTGATGTCGGCCTACGAGGCACAAGCCGCGGACTATCGCAAAATCATAAATGTGGCTCTCGGCAATACCAACTGCCACTCGGTGCTCATGTGGGGTGTATGCGATGCCGTATCGTGGATTCCCGGGTTCACAGGATACACACGAGGCGAACCGTTGCTGCTCGACTCGTTCTTTGTGGCAAAACCGGCCTATTATGCCGTGCTCGACGCCTTGAAATCCGGGGCGGGCACCCTCGCCATACGCCACACCTCCTCCCCTAATCATGAGGACGCTTATACCAATGTATATAACGCCATGGGGCAATTGGTTGGCACCAACATGAATGTTCACGATATACACCATCTACCTAACGGATTCTATATCATCAATCACGAGAAAGTAATTATCAGATAATCTGCAAATCCTTAAACCATTACTACATGAAAAGATCAAGACTTTGGCTCGCAGTGGTAGGTATTTCTTGTACACTATTTGCTTGTGAACAAGCGAAAATGCCTTTCCAAAATCCCGAATTGACTGCCGAGGAGCGTGCCGACGACCTGCTGTCTCGCCTCACGCTCGAAGAAAAAATCGCCCTGATGCAAAACAGTTCTCCGGCGGTAGAGCGTCTCGGTATCCCGGTATATGACTGGTGGAACGAGGCGTTACACGGTGTGGGACGTGCCGGGCTGGCCACGGTATTCCCCCAATCGATAGGTATGGCGGCCACGTTCGACGACGAAGCCGTGTATAAGACATTCGACATCGTATCGACCGAGGCGAGGGCCAAGCATCACTATTTCAAGCACAAAGAGACCGGGCTACGATACCAAGGGCTCACCTTCTGGACACCCAACATCAATATATTCCGCGACCCACGCTGGGGACGCGGCCAAGAGACCTATGGCGAGGATCCCTACCTCACCGGACGTATGGGTGTAGCCGTGGTCAATGGTCTGCAAGGCGACACCACCGCCCGATACGACAAGCTCCACGCTTGTGCCAAGCACTATGCCGTGCATAGCGGTCCCGAGTGGAACCGCCACTCATTCAATGCCGAGAAAATATCCCCGCGCGACTTATGGGAAACCTATCTGCCGGCATTCAAGGAATTGGTGCAAGAGGCCGATGTGAAAGAGGTGATGTGTGCATACAATCGTTATGAGGGGAAACCCTGTTGCGGTAGCGATCAATTGCTGATGCATATCTTACGCGAGGAGTGGGGATATAAAGGCATCGTCGTGTCGGATTGTGGCGCCATAGGCGACTTCTACCGAGGAGGCGCCCATGAAACCCACGACAGCAGGGAATCGGCGTCGGCCGATGCCGTACTCACCGGCACCGACCTCGAATGTGGCTCGGACTACTCGGCACTCGTAAATGCCGCACAGCAAGGTCTCATCTCCGAAACTCAGATAGATATTTCGCTACGACGCTTGTTGATTGCCCGATTTGAACTCGGTATGTTCGACGACGACAAGTTGGTGGAATGGGCCCAAATACCGCACTCTGTCGTCGATTGTAAAGAACACCGCGACCACGCGTTGGAGATGGCGCGTAAAAGCATGGTACTCCTCCACAACAAAGGCAATCTGCTCCCGCTCGATAAAAACGGAAGTATAGCCTTAATAGGGCCCAACGCGACCGACTCTACCATGATGTGGGGCAACTACAACGGATTCCCCTCGCACACCGAGACCATACTTGCCGGCATACTCGAGAAAGCACCACAGACCTACTATACCCGGGGGTGCGACTGGGTAGAAGATCGTATTTTCGTCAGTGCTTTCGATCGATGCGCCATTCAAGGTCACACGGGATTTGCCGCCTCTTACTGGGACAATACCGAAATGAGCGGCACGCCGATAGCCTCCTCACAGGTAATCGTTCCCCCGCATTTCGACATCAGTAATGCCGACGGGTTCACAATAGGTGTTCCACGCTACAATTTCTCGGCCCGCTACAATACTACATTCACCTCCGACATCGATGGCGAATACACCTTCACCATATCGGCCGACGACGGATTCCGCATCATCATCGACGGTGATACGATAGCCAACTTATGGTGGGATGGCCGCGCCTTCGACAACAATGATATACATTTCCCGGTGCGTAAAGGACAGAATTACGATATAACCATAGAGTTTGCCCAGGGAGGTGGAAACGGCTATATGCGCTTCGATATCGGTAAATACCAAACTGTAGATGCCGACGCCTTGGCTCGAAGCATCAAAGAAGATATTGTAATATTCGCCTGTGGTATCTCACCCCGCCTCGAAGGTGAGGAGATGCGCGTAAAATACCCCGGTTTCCGTGGTGGCGACCGCGATATCATAGAGCTACCCGAGATACAACACAAGGTGATAAAAGCGCTGAAAAAAGCCGGTAAAAAGGTCGTACTCGTACTCAGTTCGGGCAGCGCCATAGGTCTCGAGCGCGAACTGCCCATGGTCGATGCCATCGTACAAGCCTGGTACCCGGGACAAGCCGGTGGAACGGCTATTGCCGATGTCCTGTTTGGCGATTACAATCCGGCCGGTCGTCTGCCGGTGACGTTCTATAAGAGCACGGCGCAACTACCCGATTTCGAGAACTACGACATGACAGGACGCACCTATCGCTATATGCGTGAGGCTCCGCTGTTTGCCTTCGGTCACGGATTGAGCTATACGACATTCGACTATGGAAAAGCCTCATTGACTCATGATGTAGAGGCCGACAAAGAAAATGCCTTAAACGTAACCCTTACCAACAGCGGAACACGCGACGGCGATGAAGTGATACAGGTATATGTGCGCTACCTGCAAGACACGGCAGGCCCCACGAAGTCGCTGCGAGCTTTCAAACGGGTACATCTCAAAGCCGGAGAAACCCGTCAGGTAGAAATCCCCCTGCGTAGCTCTACATTTGAGTTTTTCGACCCGCAAACCAACGTCGTATGGTGCAAACCCGGTAAATACGAGATTCTATACGGAGGCTCATCGGCCGATAAAGCGCTGAAATCATTCACTGTCAGCATCAAATAGCTGTTTCGAATTATATACAAGTCATAAGCCATTTGGGGTGAAATCTTGCGATTTCACCCCAAATTTTTTCGTAATATCGTCTCTACGTGGTGTCATATATCGTATCGATAAGGCTCATTCCGTGATCGTTTCGAATTTATTTCTACAATCGGAGCTATTTCCGAAAATCTTTGCTATCTTTGCTTTATAAAGATGCAGAATCAAGATTGATATGGACAATTATATCGTATCGGCTCGAAAATACCGTCCTACGACTTTCCAATCGGTCGTAGGGCAGAAAGCCCTCGTACAAACCCTGAAAGCGGCCGTGGCAACACGCAAGTTGGCTCACGCCTACCTGTTCTGCGGTACTCGCGGAGTAGGTAAGACCACTTGTGCCCGTATTTTTGCCAAAACCATCAATTGTATGCACCCCACTCCCGACGGAGAGGCTTGCAACGAATGTGAGTCGTGTCGCGCGTTCAACGAGCAGCGTTCGCTCAATATCATGGAGCTCGATGCCGCCTCGAACAACTCTGTCGAGGACATTCGACAGCTCATCGACAAGGTGCGTATCCCACCTCAACTGGGGCAATACAAGGTCTATATCATCGACGAGGTACATATGCTCTCTACCGCGGCCTTCAACGCCTTCCTGAAAACACTCGAAGAGCCACCTCATCATGCCATTTTCATCTTGGCTACCACCGAGAAACACAAGCTCCTACCCACTATTCTGTCGCGTTGCCAGATATATGATTTCCAACGTATCACGCTCACCGACATTGCCGAACATCTGCGCTACGTCGCCACCCAAGAGGGTATAGCGGCCGAGGACGAAGCCTTGAATATTATTGCCCAAAAGGCCGATGGCGGTATGCGCGACGCGCTCTCTATATTCGACCAAGTGGCCAGTTCATCGGGCGGTAACATCACCTATCAATCGGCCATCGACAATCTCAATATCCTCGACTATGACTACTACTTCCGTCTCACCGACGCCCTGCTCGGCAACCAAGTGCCACAAGCGCTGATGATATTCGACGAGGTATTGCGTGCCGGATTTGCCGCACAGCTATTCATCAATGGGCTGAGCAGTCACTTCCGCGACCTGATGGTGAGTCGCGATGCTGTAACCCGTCCCTTGCTCGAGGTCGGTGCCGGCATTGCCGAGCGATATGCCGAGCAGTCGGCACGATGCTCCAACGCGTTCCTATACCAAGCCATGGACCTCAGCAATCGTTGCGACCTCGATTATAGAATCAGCAACAACAAGCGTCTGCTTGTGGAGTTGATGCTCATAAAGATATGCCAACTATCGGCGTCCCCTACGCAACAGTCCCAAGCGGCTCCATCGATACAACGCATCACCCCTGCCACCACTACGGCAAACCCTACCACAGCGGCGCGGCCGACCGCCGCTAAAACAAATTCGTCGGCTACCTCTACCTACACCCCTCCGACCGCTACACCGGCTGTCGCCTCGGAGCCTCGTGTGCGTTTCACACCACCGCCTCCGCCCCCTACAACGCCCTCCACACGCTCCTCGGTTGCAGATAAGAGTTTCAGTATCAAAAATAGAGGATTTCAAAATGAGATACAGAAATCTGCTCCTGTCAAGACGGTAGCCGTGGAGATGAACGAGCGTTTCACCCAAGAGCAGTTAGAATCGGCATGGCTCCAATTCGCCCACAATGTTTCGTCGGAGACATTCCTGTCACAGACCATGCAATCGTGTATGCCTCAGTTGATAAACGCGCTCGATTTTGAGGTCGTAGTCGATAACCGCGGACAAGTGGACCGACTCAACGCAAGAGCCACCGACCTATTATCGTTCCTCAGAACGGCATTGAAAAACTCTCATATAGAGATGTATGTACGCGAAAGCGAAAAACAAGAGCGTCGCCGAGCTTACAGCCCGGGAGAGCGATTTGTATTGATGGCCGAGAAGAACCCCGACCTCAATCTCCTCAAAGAGGCCTTCTCCCTCGAACTGGCCTAAAAAACAGGTAATAAATGGGGTCTGATACATATCGTTTTAGGTATTTCGTTATGCCATCGGTATAAATATTGCTGCCCCGTATAAGCCAGGCCGAAGAGGATTGATTAAATGTCAAATACTCGATAAACAAGAGCAGAGCCGTACTTGTATGCGCTATGCCGAGCGTGAAAGTATGTTTAATTTTTGAAGAAAATTCAAAACAGATTCTTACACCCGACAAAAGTCTGCATTATATTTTTATGGAAAGTTCAATCAAGGCAAGAGATTGTTCGATTATTCCGAATTAGCAAGCGTTAAAATCTGTTTAATATACAAATAAACCGATTAGATGTTCATTTTGTCCGAAAATCGTTCGGGTTTTATACAATACATTTTAGAATATTCTATATTCGCAGTCGTAAAATCAAGCGCTATGAACAAAAAGGATATTATCGACATTTCTCTAAGTGAAGTTGTCAAACGTATAGGCGACAACAACTGTTTTACCTCTTATGAGGGGTGTTTCATTTCCTCACACTACAAACTTACACCCTCGTCTCCCATACTTTTTGAGTACCCCTGTCGCCTCAATGCGCTGAGCGTGTTCATCTGTGAAAAGGGGCGTATAAAATTCACCGCCAACCTCAAACAGCACACCCTCACCGACAATATGATATACATAGGGGCTCCTCATAATCTTATCGAGGTCTTAGTCGAAGAGGAAAGTATTATCCATGCCATAGCCATAGAACAAAAATTTCTACAATTGATAGATGGTGAATTGCGTAGGTTGATTCCAATATTTCCCGACGCACTCGAAAAGTCGAGTACCCCCATACCATTACAACCCGAGGAGGTGACCAACTTCTGCGACCTATTCGTGCGTATTAAAAACGAGATTATCAACATCGACAATAACTCGCCCTATAAGAAAGAGATTTTACACAGCTATGGCAGCGTAGTACTATATAAAGTATGTAATATACTGCACAGGGAATTACAACGAAATAAGACTAATGTCGCCCCTGCCAACCGCTCACGGAATGAGGAGTATTTTCGCAGTTTCATGCAGGAAGTGCTACAACACTTTCACGAAGAGCGTTCACTCAAATTTTACGCCTCGAAACTACATATCACCCCTAAATATCTGACGACCATCATCAAGCAGGTAAGCAACAAAACCGCCTCGGAGTGGATAGACGACTGTGTAATAACGGAGGCCAAAAACCTGCTGAAATATACCGACTTGAGCATACAGCAAGTGGCCTATAGGCTCAACTTCTCCAACCAATCGTTTTTCGGCACCTATTTCCGCCGCCGCACCGGTATTTCGCCATCGGAATACAAGCAAAGCTGAGAGTTTTCGGCTAAAAGAATTTGCTCCCTACAGCGAGAAACTCAACGGCAACAGGTCGCGCGCCGACTCGGCAATATATATTTCATCGCGACCGCACATAAGCACCCGCAATCGATTGCCATAACGAGCCTCGGTCTCGCACAACACCTGGCGACACGCTCCGCACGGGGTAAGTGGTGCCACGACCTGCGTACCATCGGCCGTCTCGGCTGCTAACGCGATAGCCGTGACAGCCTGCTCGGGAGCAGAGGTCCCGGCCGAGAACAGCGCCACACGCTCGGCACACAAGCCTATGGGATAGGAGGCGTTCTCTTGGTTGGTACCGGTCACAATACGACCGTCGGCAAGCCTCACCGCAGCCCCCACCCTGAAATGGGAATAGGGCGCATAGGCGTTACGCAATATCTCACGGGCCGTATCGACCAACATTTTTTCCTCTTCGGATAGCTCATCATAGCCACAAATCGTTATCTTTGCCGATAGTTCTTGTTGTCTCATACCGAATTATCTATTTTTGTGGGAAACAAAGATAATGATTTTTTGGAGACGATAAGGGTTACACAACAAAACTCTACATGAAACAACTCTTTTTCATACGCGCCATACATAGGTCGCTGCTCATAACGACTCTCTTCTTGCTGTCGGCAGGCATCTGCGCGCAGAGCAAGAATCCTATCTACCTCGACTACATACGCAAATACAAGGACATCGCCATAGAGCATCAACGCAAATATAAAATCCCGGCCAGCATCACGTTGGCCCAGGGGCTTATAGAGTCGGCTGCCGGGACCAGCGACCTGGCCAAGAAATCGAATAACCACTTCGGTATAAAATGCCACAACTCCTGGGAAGGCGACCGAGTGTATCACGATGACGATGAGAAGGGTGAGTGTTTCCGCAAATACAAAAAGCCCGAAGCCTCTTACGAGGATCACGCCCTGTTCCTCTCCCGAAGTTCACGATACGACCCATTGTTCAAGCTCGATGTATCCGACTATAAGGGGTGGGCGCATGGGTTGAAACGGTGCGGATACGCCACCGACAAAGCCTATGCCAGCAAATTGATACAGACCATAGAGTTGTATGGACTACACCGCTACGACGGGAAAAATATGCCCCGACTACCCAAAGAATATGAATATCACGATGTGCTGTCGCAATGGGGGCTTCCCTATATCGTAGCTCGAGAGGGCGATAAGATAAAACACATCGCGCGAGAGTTTGATTTGTACCGCTATCAGGTGCGCCGATACAACGACTTTCCCAAAGGCTACACATTGCAAGAGGGCGACATCGTGTACCTCAAAGCCAAACATCGTAAAGCGCGCAAACCTAACAAAATACACACCTTGGAAGCCGGCGAGTCTCTACACGATGTATCGCAAAAATATGGTATAAAATTGAAAAAATTGATGCGTCGCAATAACATATCGGGCGAGAATCCCCCTACCGCTGGCATGGAATTGCGTTTGCGATAAAAAAGAAGCCGGCGATTAATCGTCGGCTATACTGAAATCTTTGTTGGCAAACAGTTCTGCAATACCGGTTATCTGTTTCAGCCGTAACAATTCATCTTTATCCATACCTATATTCCGTAATATCCAAGCGTCGGACATTCCGGCCTTGGTAAGCTCGGTCACTATCTCACTCATCAGTTCCACATTGTGCGTACCACGAGCGCGATTGTGGCGTATGGTCGAGGCCATACGATTAGACATATCCTTGTCGATAACCACGACAGGCAGTAACCCATGTTCTCGTTCGTAAATACGTTTGGAGGTTTTCAATACGGTGTATCGGTGATAACCATCGACCAGCTCGTAGAGGTCTTTCTCGGCATCGTAGTAACACACACAAGGCATGGTGTAACCATCTTCCCATATCGAGATTTCGAGGAGTTTCATCTCGGGCGGAGCCACGAAATTGGGGTTGTAGGCATTGGCCACCACCTTATCTACAGGGATAGCCATTACTTTATATACCGGACTTTTATATCTATCTTCATTATTCATTTTCGCCATTTAAGTAGCTTTTATATTTACTCATCACTTTTTCACGACGCTCACGATCAGCCTTTGTCGCCGCGAAGCCCATATATTTACAGGTATGGTCGTTTTTCAAGATGCATATACACATACGCTTGAATGTGGGAATCTCGCGGAACTCTTCGATATCGATATCGTCGAGATACTCCATGCGGACAGGCCTTTTCGACGTGCGATATGCCGAGGAGGCCCCGATCTCTATCTTTATACCCATTTTTTGCAACTTCTCGATAGTCTCGTCGGCAAGTACGCCGCCTCGGGTGCGCCAGAAGTTTATACTTGTACCCAACTTTTCGAGATAACCCTCTTTTATCTCCTTGGGCAGGGTATCCAACAAGAAGTGCATATATCTCTCCCAAGTCATACCCTTGGGTAACTTCACCGAGTACCAGCCCATCGCCGTGGTATCGCCGTAAATATTGGCAAAGTTCACCCCGTTTACCCGGCTTATCATCTTGCCCCACATCTGCGGGTCGATAACCCGATAGAGCGAAAGGCTGGACACCGCCGCCGAAATAAAAGGACTTGCCACCCGTTGTTTCTCGAGGGGCACGCCGGCTTGATAGTAGAGGTCGTAGAGATGATTGTAGGACCAACCGAATTTCCCGTTGGCCACCCATATATCGGTCGTTTTCCAATCGTATATAGGATAGGCGTTATACACGTTATCGGCCATTTTGCGAGTCCATTTATAATGTTTGTAGCAACAATAATTTCTATCGCTATGAATCGCCCGCCAACGATTGAAGCTCTCCTGTGTGCGTATGCCCACAAGACAACAAGTGCGCTTGGCCTGATTATACTCATGCAGCCACTCGGCAAATTTCACCTGGAAATCGTAGTCCCACATATCCTCGTTGTAAAAGGGGAAATCCTCCTTGGTATATGACGAGCGCGGCATTTTTCGCACCCAAGCCTCTTTCAATTCGTCGTCCCAGGGACGCCAATAACTTTGGTGCATCGAGGTACAGGTAGGTACTCTGAACGGCACACACACCCTATACACATCGAATATATCGGTATTCTGTGCCAAAACTTCATCGACATATTTCATCGTAAGGTTGTACTGCACCTCATAGTCCATGTGAAATACGCCTATACGCCGTTTGAGCTTATTTCTACGTATATAATCTACGCAAAGATTCAACAATACACCACTATCCTTCCCTCCCGAGAAAGATACGTATATATTGTCGAAGTCGTTAAAAATCTTTTCTATTCGCGCCAATGCCGCCTCATACACGTTCCTGGGCTTTTCCATCGGCTTTGGCATATTTCATTTTTATATACAACTTCCACTCTTTTTCCATCGTAAAGCCCTTCTTCACAAAAAGATCGGCATGACGGGCATGAGCAGCCACCAGGATAGGGCACTCCTTGCCATAGAGCGATTTCACCTCTTTGATAAAGGCTGTCAATAAGTTGTTTTCGTTCTCGGCAGGAACATAATAGTTATTGACATAGATATAGCCGTTGCGTTGCTCCATAGGGAAGAACGCGATAGCAGTATCGGCCTCTTCATCGATCGCTACAAGCCATTCGTGGCGTTCCGAGGTCTTGAACGCGCTGTTATTGTTCTGACGTATCACAGTGGCATTCAGTGCCAATGGCGCAATCAAGGCATACAATCGAGGTGTTGTTCCTCCCAATTTCTCTATTTTCATATATAATACATTTTGTCGATTACCTGAAAATGGCAATCGGTATTGTCATGAAAGGCAAAGATAGGAAAAAAAATGTCACTTTCAAGAGTTATCTTAGAAGCTGTTTGAAATTTTTCAAGAAAATTCAAACATGCTTCTCATTTCCATGGTTCAAAAAGTGTAAATATCACTCTGCCTCCCAGCCCAAAGCCGCCGCTCCGAGTATAGCGGCATCAGCCTCATTCAGTCTGGACAGTACGATCTCTACCCTATCTCTGTAAAAGGGCAACAGATTGGCTTCCATGTACTTTTTTGTAGGTTGCAAAAGGAGCTCGCCCGCACGAGCCAATCCGCCGAACAGCACTATCATGCGAGGACCGGTAAAGGCCACAAAATCGGCAAAAGCCTCACCCAGAATTTTTCCGGTGTACTCGAATATCTCCTTGGCCAACATATCACCGGCAATAGCCGCATCGTACACATCGCGCGAGGTAATATCCTGCATGGGTATCGCGCGCAACGACGAGGGGGTGTCGCGCAACTCCAAATACTCACGTGCGGTACGGGCCAATCCCGTAGCCGAGGTATAGGCTTCGAGGCAACCGCGCCGACCGCAGCCACATAACCGACCACCGCGTTGCACGATTATATGGCCCAACTCGCCCGCATTGCCATCGTGTCCATAGATAAGTCTGCCATTGGCCACAACCCCACTTCCCACACCGGTACCTAAGGTTATCATGATGAAATCCTTAACCCCGCGAGCGGCTCCATAGGTCATCTCACCGATAGCCGCAGCGTTAGCATCGTTGGTCATCGCCACCGGCAGATGCAGACGCTCATTGAGCATTCGTGCCAAGGGTATAGCACCTTTCCACGGCAGGTTGGCGGCCTGTTCTATCTCCCCGGTAAAGTAATTGGCGTTAGGAGCACCCACTCCTATACCGGCAATTTTATCGAGGGCGTCATTACGCTTCATCAAGCATATTACAGAATGGCATAGCGCATCGACATAATCCTCTACATGGGCATACGTTGCCGTCTTTATGGTATCGACATCTATCACCGTGCCCCGGGCATCGACTATGCCCGACACAGTGTTGGTGCCTCCCATATCTATTCCTATGACATAAGGTTTCATGGTATTAAGATATTAGAAGTTATTTTACCTCTACAAGCTCATAGACACGACTGGCATACTCATCACCGAGGGGAACCTCTATGCCTACGTTCATCAGCATAGAGCCTTTTACCTTCACGCCGTGGAGATAGCTCGGCGACTTACCTTCGGGTATGCTCAGTTCGTTGATACGATAGGTCTTATCGGCATCGAGACCCGCCATAGAGAATCGAGGTATAGGCTGATAACGATAGTGCAATATCTTATAGGCGAAAAACAGGGCTCTATCTTTCTCGGGAGTGACATACATGAGCGAGGCCACGCCACGGTCGGCATAGGGAGAAATCAATCGGTATATATCGCCAAACTGCACAATATCACGCACCTGCTTATAATCAGCAATAGCCCGACGAGCAAAAGATTTCTCGCTCTCGGTCATGGTCGAGGGTTGCATTTCCATTCCCAATCGGCCGCTCATAGCCACATCGAAACGGAATTTCATCGGTATGCGACGGCCTGTCTGATGATTGGGCGACGCGCTCACGTGTTGCGCCATGGCCATTGAGGGATAAAAGAGCGATGTGCCCCATTGCATATAGATACGTTGCAACGCGTCGGTATTGTCGCTCACCCACACCTCGTCGAAATAGGGCATCGTGCCATAGTTTACACGTCCGCCACCGCCACCGCAGGCCTGCATCACCAAGTGAGGGTATTTGGTGCGAATACGCTGTAACGCCTTTTCGAGGCCTTTGTGGTACTCGATATTCACTTGCAACTGTTTGTCGCGCGAGAGATACGGCGAGGCTATGTTGTTGGCGCCGGTATTGGCGTCCCATTTGATATAGGCAATATCGGGATATTTCGTCATCAAATCATCGACCACCGAGAACACAAAATCCTGTACCTCGGGATTGGAAAGGTCGAGCAGGAGTTGTGTACCACCACGAGTGAGACGCAAATCGCGATTTTCGGCCCGAAGCACCCAATCGGGGTGTTTCTCGTAAAGTTCACTAAGGGTATTGGTACACTCGGGTTCTATCCATATTCCGAACTTTATGCCGTTTTTCTTGGCCGCCTCGATCAACCCCTCGACACCATGGGGCAACTTGCGACGATTTACCACCCAGTCGCCCAACGACGAGTTGTCCTTGTCGCGCGGATACTTATCGCCGAACCAGCCATCGTCCATCACAAAGAGCTCTCCACCCAATGCGGCGAAATCGCGCATCATCTCATTCATTTTCGTCTCTTCCACATCGAGATATACCCCTTCCCAACTATTGAGCAAAATATCCCGAGGAGTAGAACCGCCATGCATCTGACCGGCACGCGCCCAACGGTGGAAATTGCGACTGACGCCGCTCATACCCTCGGTAGAATAGGTCACGGCCAGTCTCGGCGTCGTAAAGGTAGCCTTCGGTTCGAGACGATATTCCGACATCTCGGTGCTGATACCGGCCATCAGGTTGTGGCAGAAATCGTTTTCGGTATCGATACGCAGTTCATAATTTCCACTCCAACAAAGAGCCGCCCCTATCACACGACCCACATTCTCTTGCGGTGCGCCATCGAGCGAAAGCATTACCTCGGCATGATCGCCCTGACCATTACGCGCACCATCGAGATTACGAATCGATTTCACCCCGGGACGCAGAGGCTCTGACGTGATTTGTGTCTCGGCAGTCCACGCGCCATGCAAGTGTGTGAGCCACACATCACCGCGACGCACCGGCAGAAAGCCCGAGTCCATACGTTTCAACGTAACCGGTTTCTTCTCGAGGTTGGTAATCTCGGCCCACATCTCTATGATGTCGGTAGCCTTACGGGCGTGATAGTTGAGCTTCACCTCGAAAGGATAGTGGCGGTCTCGCAGGGTGATGACGGTAATTTCGCCATCGGAGGCAGGATAGGTCGCTACATCTTTCAATGCGAGGAAAGTGGTGGTATTTCCATCGGCATGAACCACTTGCAGCGATGTAAGCACATTGAATTCAGAACCATACGTGGGGTATGCCACCCGATTCATTCCGGCCCATATACCATGCAACGGCCCCACCTCGTCAGGAGCAATTTTAGCGCCATAATGAGAAAATCTCAAATCTCCGCCCTTATTGGCCGAATAGACCAAGGAGGTATTTTCCGTGGAGATGACTATATCATAATCCCACGCTTTCGTTTCAACGACGGCGAGTAATAAGAGTGCCGTCGCAAATAGTGCTTTTACCTTCGACATACAGCATTTATTTTTGTTCAAACACCACTACCGCGCCTTTCTTGGCCGGCAACAGGATATTTCCATTTTTCACTTTCATATTTTTGTCCTTACCATCCACACTATATGAATAGTTTTCGAGACCGGGATATTTCACCGCGCCGGGCTGTCCCTGGTTATTGACTATCGTCACGCGCGAAGCCTTACCGGCTACCCACTCTATATCGATCGTGAAGTCTCCTATCGCTTTCAATCCCTGCACCTTTCCCGATTGCCATTCGGCAGGAAGCGCCGGCAGTATATGTATGGCATCGCCATGACTTTGCATCAACATCTCACTGATACCGGCCGTAGCTCCAAAGTTTCCATCGATTTGGAACGGCGGATGACAATCGTAGAGGTTGTAATACACACCACCCTGATTTTGGTAGTTCACACCCACCTTATCGCTATGATTCAAGGCTTGCTCGAGAATGTCGTGCGCCCGATTTCCGTTCAACGCGCGTGCCCACACATTTATTTTCCAGCCCATAGACCAGCCGGTCGATAAGTCACCGCGCAATCTCATGGAATTGATAGCCGCCTCGAAATAGGGACTTTCGGGCGTAACCTGCGCAAAAGGATACATACACATGAGATGTGATATATGGCGGTGACCATTACTGCCGGCCGAGAAGGGGCTTTTCTTCCACTCACGAAGGATTTTCTCGCCCTTTTTCAATCCGTTGACCTCATCGCCCCACTCACCGGTATAGGTCTCGATGCCAAGGCCCTTATCCAATTTATCCAATCGAGATGCAAGCAGACTCAAATCAGCCTTTTCCACGCCACATTTCTTTCCCAATACACGAGCTGCGGAGAGGGTATTGTCGAACAGCTCCCATACCAATTGTTGCGCATGAGCCACCCCATCTTCAGAGGGGCCATGCTCGGGCGAAAACTCGTTGGGACATACATAGGTTCCATCGGTGTCGAGTTTGAGGCGTTCGAGCCAGAATTGACATGCGCTCCACATCGCCGGAAAGGCTTTAGCCAAGAAATCCTTATCGAGCGTGTAGCGGTAGTGTTGCCACAGGTGCGAGCAATACCAAGCGTTGGCTATCACATAGTTGTGGGCAAAACCACCAACACCGCCAAAAATATTGTTTTCGGTATAACAGGTCCAACCCACGGTCTGCCCCGATTCACGGGCATACCCTTTCCATTCCTCATGGTTCACAGCCATATTGATGATATAGTTCAAAAACGGCAGATGCAACTCACTGAGGTTTGTCGCCTCTACAGGCCAATAATTCATCTGCACATTGATATTGGAGTGAATATCGCCATTCCAGGCCGGAAAACTATTGTGGCTCCATATTCCTTGGAGATTGGAGGGCACATCTACCCCTCTCGACGAGGCAATGGCCAGGTAACGTCCATAAGCGAAATAGAGCTGTTCGAGCATCAAAGCATAAGGTTCCGTACCCGACACACGATCTTTGTTGTATCGGCGTATCATCTCGTCGGTAGGCATCGTGTTCTCGGCCCCTGCGAGTGTGAACGACATGCGGTCAAACAGCGCCTTATAATCGGCCACATGAGCCTCGTACAAGGCGTTCCAACCTTTCTTCGACGCGCTCTCGACACGACTACTTACCTCGCGGGACAACTTATCTGTAGCCGATACATAGGTCGGCGAATAGGCATCGAAATCGGTCGCGCCGGCCAATACGAGCAGTACTTCCGAGGCATCGCGCACTACGATACCATCGGCATCGGTCGTGACAGAACCTCCTACGACATTCACCTGCATACAAGCGTTGTAGCTCACGGTCTGCAACTTGCCTGAAATCGTGGCTCGAGCGTCGTCGTATTGCGTCTCGGCTTGAATACCGGGGCGGCAGGCGTTCATCGAGAAACGCAGGTTCAATCGATTCTTGCCTTGAGCCTTATAACTCGCCACCATCACCTTATCGGGATATGATACCATGTATCGACGTGTATAAACGGTAGCACGAGTGGCATCTTTGAATGAAACGGAGGCTGTAGCGTCAGAAAGATCGAGGAAACGACAATAGTCACGCACACAATTCTCGAGTTCGGTACCAAACTCATCGCCGAGATGCTCTACGACTATCGTACCAAAACATTCAAACTTGCCATAATGACCATTGTCGGTACTGCGACCGCTCCACAAGGTCTTTTCATTGAAAAATATCTCGTCTTTATGTACCCCGCCGAGCAACGAAACACCAAACTGACCATTTCCCAGAGGTAATGAATATTCCATCCACTTATCGGGTACATCGGTCAATGTGGCCGGTATATCGTACCACAACGTAAGAGGAGACTTCGGACGGTAATTTTTCACACCCTCTACCCGATAGTCTGCCCCATCAATCGCGGACATTGACACGGCCATTTGCACCATCGCAAAAAATAACAACACTCGTTTCATCAGTATATGAATTTGTTTTTGATTTTATTTTCCAAAGATAGGGATTATTTCGGGTATGACAAACGGGGAATTATTTACAATCGTTCAAAATTTTGCGTTTTTGACGCAATAATAAAGCCGAAGGCTCTGGAATCTCATATTCAAAGCCTTCGGCTATTACATTTACGAGCTATACGACACTATTTCACATATTTGAAAACGTCGCACTCCGACACCACAATATACAGGCCGGGAGCCTCTATGGTCATTTCAGTATTTGTTTTTCCGCTATACACAAGCTTACCTTCGATATTGAACACACCGACCGGGATATTATCGCCACCACTGAGCATGAAACCGTCATCGGTGCGAATCAACTTTTTTGCGCCGACCGGAGCCTCCTTCACCCCCGAGAACGCTCCGGTATAAAAAGTAAACGCACTACCGGCATACGACTGGTCTAAGGCTTGAACACCGATGGTATAACTTCCGGCACTCGGGACGGTCATTACATATTCCGAAACCGCCGAAGAGAGCGTGGTCTGCAAATCCGTACCGACCTTCACCCGACCGGTTTCGAGGTCGGCAGGAATCAGGCTCCACACTCGACCGGTCTCGTTGTTTTTCACGCATATATTGTATCGTAGCGCCGATGGAGCCGAAATATCATCGGTAGAGGGCTCCCACGATATATGCAACTTGCCGTCGCGCTCCACGGCTGTAACATGCTGAGGAGCCGAAGGCGGGGTATTTGACACTATACCTGCATCAGCAGGGCGATTCTCATATATACGCACAGGGGCGGCATAGGCATCGCCTGTGTTAGAACCCTTATATCCAGCCACTACGACGTCCATATTGTTATCGCCATCGACATCGCCCATATTGATACCTCCGTCTTGAATGGAGATAATGGGATAGGCATCGTCTAAAGTAAACTTTCCATTGCTGTTTTGGTAATAGACACGGGTAAGATTGTTCGTACCATCATAAGCGCAAGCGACCAAATCCATCGTACCGTCGTTGTTGAAATCGGCAAGTAACAAATTGGCCTTGTTCATAGGGGTAAGCCCCGTAACATCGGTATCGGCCAATGTAAACTCGGGTAGGCCGGTCGCGGGATTCACCGTATTGTAATAAATCTCGCTGTAACGCGCCCAATTATCGCCATGACCGGTGACTAAGATGTCGAGGTCACCATCGCCGTCGATATCAGAAAGCGCGCATTGGCTCTCGAACGAACCGGCTATATTGGCAGGGGTAATGTCTCGGAACGTACCATTCTGCATATTCTTATAGATGCGTATGCCTCGCGACACGTTGCTGTAACCATTGTAGAATATATCGAGCCAACCATCGTTGTCGAGGTCACCCATCATGACCGAACCATTGGAGGCGCCATAGAATGCCCCCGGAGTATCACTATCGGCGGGCAATGCCACCCTTTGCAACGAGAAACGCCCCGAACCACCTTCGTTGCGATAGAGATTTATGAGCCGATTGTTGTTGCTGTCGTAGGCCATAATGAGCACATCGGTGAAGCCGTCGTGGTCGTAATCACCGGCAGAGATGGTATTGAAATACATCTCATCACACTCCTGCGCAAAGCCTGCATCAACCTTTCTGAACATATAGTCTCCCTCGGGCCCCAGGTTGCGATACAACAGAGCATATTTCGTACTCATGGAGTAACGCCAGTCGCCTCCCTTCCCCACGATGAGCAGGTCGAGATTTCCATCGTTGTCGTAATCGAAAAAGAGGCTGTTGGTCCATATCGTCTGTTGTATGTCGGCATCATACTCCTGCACGAGGGTGAAGGTGTCGTCGCCATTGTTTTTCACCAACGCCGCCAATTCGTTCCACACGTGCCAGTCGGCATATACCACGGGGTCCTCCCGGGTATTGACATAACCGCCGGGACCATCATAATCGTATCGGAAATAGTCGAAATGTGCCACACCGCTGTCGCCCTGCGTATTGTAGGAATAGAGACCTACACGGGCTCCCTTCCAGTCGCTCGATTGCAAAGCGTATGGTTCTCCGGCCTTGGCATACCCCTCATTGTTGAGGCTGAAATAGAGTTGGTGCTGATTTACATTCTCATTGAGATAGGCTTTGAGGTAAACCGTGTCTTTGCTCAGTACGGTAATGTTGCGAGTCTCGCCATCGGTCTCTACATAGAGATATTTCTTACCATTGGCACACAACACCCCCACGGCACTATATACATTACCGGTGCAGAACAGGCCCGCACGCTGTCCATCGACCATATCGCCGCAATAGAGCTTGGTGTGCGCCTCGCTGTAATAGCCCATAGTCTTCTGTGTGAACATATTTCGCGCCTCTCTCAACTTAGTGGCACTCATGGCGTGCAACGAGAGCCACCCGGGATTCTCGGCCAACGACCATTTCTCCGCTACGGGATTTTGATTGATTTGCCACTGTATGGCTGTTGTCATCGTATCGAAATCGTCGCTTGTCTGCGGAGCATATACCGCGCTGTTTCGGGCCGGAATGGGAATATTCCACTCCTTCACCGGCTCGTCCACGCCATTGCCGTCGATATCCTGCCCGATGGTAGGCCAACCATCGTTCCAAGTCACCGGTTGCAGGTGCACTATGCGGCCTTGCGGGTCGTGCGACTGGAAATGATAGAACCACCACTCACCCTCGGGTGTATCGACCAACGCCCCTTGATGGGGACCATTCACCTTGGTAGAGCCCTGTTCGAGTACAATCTTTTTTTCATACGGTCCATAGATATTTTCAGCTCGAAGCATCGTCTGCCAGCCTGTCGATACCCCACCCTCGGGAATACTGAGGTAATAATATCCATCTTTCTTAAACATTTTAGTACCTTCGGCCGTGGGTCCATTATATACAGTCACACCATCGTCGAGCAAACGGGTACCATCGGCGCTCATTTTGTGTATGATTATGGGGCCGCCACCCAGCTGACTGCGCCCCAAATAAGCATCGCCGTTATCGTCCCACAACGGGCAGGGATCTTCCCACCCGCTGACATTTTTCACATTTACCAGCGGTGCCCACGGTCCGGCCGGGTCGGTAGCCGTGGTCATAAACAGGCCCTCATTGGGTGTACAGAAATATATCCAATATTTACCATCGTGATGGCGTATAGCCGGAGCCCATGATCCACCTCCGTAGCGCTGCATATTGTCATACTCGGCAAAGTCTATCTTATCATACACCTGGCCGATAATACGCCAATTCACCATATCGACCGACTCCAATACCGGCATACCCATATAATGGAATTCCGAGCATATCATATAATATTTTTCACCTACACGTATCACGTCGGGGTCGGAATAGTCAGCATTCAATATAGGGTTTACATATCGGCCATTGCCTTGGTCGCCCCATCGGGTATCGGTGAGCCTCTCTTTCAGATACCAACCGGTAGAGCCACCCAGGTCTTGCCCCGCATAGAATAGATCGAAATGACCATTGTTGGTAAAATCGGCCACAACAGGTCGCGCCCGATGCGAGCCGGGGAACAAGTCCTGCACCGTCTCGTCTTGACTGCCCACTCGCGCAAAGGAGGTTTTTGTCTGCGCCACACCCCCTATAGGAAGACATAGCGACAACACCATCGATAAAAGGAATACTTTGTGTTTCATAATTATGTTAGAGTTAGACGCAAATTTATTGATACAAATGTAGATAGTTGCATACAAATCAACCCTTCCCAAATGTTGAAAATATTGAAACAATTGTTGATTCCCCCGATATACCCCCATTTTTCCCTTTTTTGTAATTATCTTTGCAACAACAGCGATTTGCAGGTAATGCTTTCTTTGTGACAATCGGTATGGTTATGAAACATTTATATACGACACTGCTGCTTTTGGCGTCTCTTTTAGGAAGAGCCGAGAGTTCGTATATCTTCACACCTATCAACAGCAGCGACGGGTTGTCGAGCAACAGAGTGCACGCTCTCGCCCAATTGCCCGACGAGAGAATGGTCATTATCACCGATGGCTTGATAAATCTCTACGATGGTGCACGATTCACATATTTACATATCGACGACAAAAATGTATTCCCATTGGGCGATTTTCACGGCTATGCCCGCATCTATCGACAAAACAATGAACGGCTGTGGATAAAAGAGTATAAACGATTGCTACTACTCGACCTGAAAACCGAGAAATTCATCTCGAATATCGGGACTTTTTTCGATGAAATGGGCGTAAAAGAGGTAGAAGTAGC
This sequence comes from Coprobacter sp., assembly GCA_017462265.1. Lineage (GTDB taxonomy): Bacteria > Bacteroidota > Bacteroidia > Bacteroidales > UBA11471 > Caccoplasma. The sequence goes on from JAFTRN010000020.1 coordinate 47,165, forward strand.
CGATTTTTACGCCGACTCACAAAAACGATTATGGGTGAGAACGTACGACAACCGACTGCTGTACAAGACACCCGATAATCAGGAGCAATTCATCTCGGACCTCACGGCTATGGCAGGCAACGATAATCGACTGCTCGAAATAAACGCGCACAAAGATTCGGTATATTTGTTTTTCCAATCGGGGTTGATTACCTGTCACCACGCCGCCACGGGTAAAGAAATTTACCGTAAGAAATTCGAAAAGTCTCACAAATTATACACCACGCAGGTAATATACTCCCACATCATCGATAAGCTGTTGTACTTCGTGTGTAACTACAATGGTGCAGGAGGGCAACTTTTTCGATACGACCTATCCCGACGGAGTATAGAGTTGGTGCATCAAGCCGATTATTGGCTCAACACCTTTTCGCCCGACAATCGCGGGAATATATGGCTGAGTTGCGAAAAGGGGCTGTGGTGTATCGACATACTGTCGGGTTCAAAGAAATTAATCTCCGAGCTGCATCTTTACGATGGGAAAGTGGCAAATTTTGCGATTAATACGCAGTTTTGCGACAAGCGGGGTGGTATGTGGCTCGGCACGACCAACCGAGGCTTGTACTATTATCACCCCGACCGATTCAGGTTCAAAAGTATTCCCACGGCCGCATTTGCCACTCGCGACGAAAGGACGTTCCGAGTGAATTGCTTCGCCGACCGCAACGATACCTTGTTTATAGGCACTCCCCACGGCCTATATCGATATGAGTCCGGAAACGGAAAAGTTTCTCTATATGACGCCATTCCGCCCGATGCCGAGTGCTACAATATGCTGAAAGAGCCCGACGGAACGATATGGATATGCGCCTCGCATCATGGTTTGTACCGCATAAGCGATACCGATATTCGTCGTTTCCGGTTCGACGATAATGTATTTTACCTCTATAGGAATCCCGACAACAGTTTTTTTCTGGCCGTAGGCAAAGGATTCTGCCGATTCAACCCCTCCACAGGGGAGTGCCGGATTATAGAATCGACCCTATGTTTAGGCACGATCTATCAACTGACGAAGTATGACAACAACTCGCTGTTGGGACTTTCCGACGCCGGCATATTCATTTACAATCGCAAGAGCGACAGCGTGTCCATTACCGGTACTTACGAGACCAATCGCCCGCCGATATTCCGACAAAACAATTTACGATACGACTGCTTGTTTACCGACAGCCGTGGGTTGATATGGATCGGTACACGCGACGGACTGAGTGTGTGGAATCACCGCACCAACTCGTTACAAAGCTTCCACACCGAGAACGGGCTGGTAAATAACCGCATACAATCTATCATCGAGGATACGGCTCATAGCGTGTGGGTATCAACGGCCGGCGGTCTCTCGTGTATCACCCTCATGCCCGACGGCGATGGCTACCTCTATCAATTCACCAATTATAACCATTACGACGGGTTGATAGCCACAGAATTTTTCGAGCGAGCAGCCTATCGCACCACATCGGGCACATTACTTTGGGGCGGAGTAGGCGGTTTCTCTATGATAGACACCACGGCGCTACACTGCAACGCCAATCACCTGCCCCGACCTCTTTTCACCCGTCTCCTGCTATCGGGTGGCGAAGTTGTGCCCGGTGTAGCATATAATGGGGACGAAATACTCTCCGGTATCTTGGCCCATACCGACGAGATAACACTGCGATACGACCAAAACACATTCGGCATAGAACTTGCCACGCTGAACTACATAAACCCGTCGCAGACAAGACTATACTACACCATCGATGACTCTTCATGGAATGAAATCATGTGCAAAGAGGGTATCGGAGTTATCAATTTCACCCGATTATCACCCGGCGATTATACACTGAAAGCCTATACCACCGACCATCGTATCAGCAGCGAAGCCTGTGCCCTGCTGAAGATAAGGATAAAACCTCCATTCCGACACTCCACGCCGGCCTATATACTCTATATCCTATCACTGATCGTGCTTGCGTTCGTAGCCATTCGCACATACCGCGCCATCATGCGCCGACGCACTGAGGCAAAAGAAAAAGCCGCCCGCGAGAAAGAGCAGTATCTCTCCATGATAAAAAATGCCATTGCCATACACCCCGACGTGCAACAAGACACATTACCGCCCGACAAAAAACTCTTACACGAAGCCTTGGAATGTGTCGAACGAAACTTGCAAAACCCCGATTATTCGGTCGAACAATTCAGTCGCGACATGAATATGGAACGTAGCGGTCTGTTCCGTAAACTGAAAGCCGTTACCGGACTGTCGCCCAACGCCTTCATTCGCACGATACGATTGAAGCACGCCGCCTCACTGCTCAAGCAGGGTGTACCCGTGCGCGACGTTGCCGAGCAGGTGGGATTCGGCTCCATAAGCTATTTCAGCAAATGTTTCTTTAATGAGTTCGGAGTAAAACCCTCACAATACCCCGAGAAGAAATAATAGTTATTCCGTTTTTCAAATTTGCAATCCGCAGATAGCAATTTAGGCCTAAAAAATTGCCGAATAGAAAAAATAGTGTACCTTTGCGACGTCAAAATCGGCACAAAAACAACAGGAATGTGCAATTTTGTAATTAAAAAAAATATTAGAAAAGTATGAGTAACAACTTATTAAAAGGAAAACGCGGAATCATCTTCGGTGCCCTCAACGATATGTCTATCGCTTGGAAAGTAGCCGAAAGAGCCGTAGAAGAAGGTGCCATCATTACTTTGTCGAACACCCCTGTCGCCGTGCGTATGGGTCAGGTAAGCGAACTGAGCGAGAAACTCCACGCCGAAGTGATACCTGCCGATGCCACCAGTGTAGAAGATTTGGAGAACGTATTCAAACGTTCGGTAGAAATATTAGGAGGAAAAATCGATTTTGTATTGCACTCTATCGGTATGTCGCCCAACGTGCGCAAGAAACGTCCCTACGACGACCTCGATTACAGCCTGCTCGATAAGACGCTCGACATCTCGGCCGTATCGTTCCACAAAATGATACAGACCGCCAAAAAGCTCGACGCCATCAACGAATATGGTTCTATCGTGGCTCTTTCGTACGTGGCCGCCCAACGCACCCTCTTCGGATACAACGATATGGCCGACGCCAAAGCCCTGCTCGAGTCAATCGCCCGCAGCTTCGGCTATATCTATGGTCGCGAGAAACATGTGCGTATCAACACCATTTCGCAATCGCCTACGATGACCACCGCCGGTAGTGGCGTGAAAGGTATGGACTCGCTCATGGATTTTGCCAACCGCATGTCGCCTCTGGGAAATGCCGATGCTGCCGAATGTGCCGACTACTGTATCGTGATGTTCTCGGACCTCACCCGCAAAGTCACGATGCAAAATCTCTATCACGACGGAGGATTCTCGAGCATGGGTATGAGTCTTCGTGCTATGGACCAATACAATAAGAGTTTCGACGAGTATCGCAACCCCGAAACCGGTGAAATCGTTTACGGATAATCTTCATTATACTCCCCCTCTCAATGCCCGGCCATGGTCGGGCATTTTTTGTACTCGATTAAACTTTCGGGATAAGCCATAGTCTAAATAAATGTTATCGGCAAAGAAAATATCGGTACGGAACATTTTTATTCTTACCTTTATGGCCCGAAACAGGAACACAAAACACTATGTCGCCCGTATATAACGAAGAAATCATCACGGCCCAACTGCAAGACCCCCGGCGATGCCGAGAGGCATTCTCGCAAGTCGTATCGCATTACAGCGAATCGCTCTATTGGCAGATACGCAAAATGGTCATTTCTCACGACGACGCCGATGATTTACTGCAAAATACATTCCTCAAAGCCTGGCAAAGTATAGGCTATTTCCGCGGAGAAGCCCGTATATCGACCTGGCTCTACCGCATAGCGGTAAACGAAACTCTCACCTTCCTATCGAAACAGCGCCAGCAAAACAACGTACCCATCGATGGCGAGGATTCTTTCTTGATAGAGCGATTGGAAAGTGATGAGTGGTTCGATGGCGATGAGGCACAGAAGTTGCTGCAAGAAGCTATCGTGCGACTGCCCGAGAAGCAACGCCTCATCTTCAATATGCACTATTTCGACGAACTGAAATACGAGGAAATTTCACGTATTCTCGGTACCTCTGTCGGCGGATTGAAAGCCTCGTATCACCATGCCGTCAAAAAAATCGAAGAATATTTAACATCTATCGATTAAACCTTCTTACAAAAACAACGTCTAAACTACAAAACAATATGAATATGGGAAAGAAACACGAAATATGGCAACAAGTCGATCGTCGGCACGGATTTACCGAGCCGGGGAACGATTACTTCGAGCAATTTACTTCCCGTATGATGGAACAACTGCCCGAATTGGAAATACCCCAACAAGAGCCCGTCACCCTATGGACACGCATACAGCCCTGGGTGTATATGGCCGCTATGTTTGTGGGTATATACCTCATTGTAAATATGTTCCACTCCATCAGCTCAGCACAAGAGTCGAGTCTCCTCGCCGAGGAACAATTCGACGAAGAGTATTACGAAGAGCTTATTTGGTCCTCGAACGTATCGGATTGCTCGGTATATGAATATTTTGCCGACGCATACGAATACTAATCCTTTCAACAAATAAAACTTACAAATATGCGCCAATTACTATTTTCGCTTCTGCTCCTCGGATTACTGATGGTAAACCCTAACGTATCGGCACAAAACAAACTGTTGTCGGTAGCCGAGGCCAAAGAACAACTAAAACAAGCCCAAGAACAATTCGATATTGAGAAACGAGCATTCGATGCTCTCTCAAACGAGAAAAAGAAAGACAACGACGCTCGTAAAGCCCTACGCGAAGCCGGAAAAAAGGTAGGCAAGAGCCGTTTCGAAGTATTCAAAGCCCACAAACGCGATTTCATTCGCGAGCAAGCCAACCTCTCCTCGGAAGAGGCCGATCGGTTCTTCCCCATTTACGAGGAGATGCAAGACTCTATACTGAGACTCAACGACAAAGTTCAGCGTACATCAAAACGATTGCTCCGCTCTAAAAAAGAGGTTTCTGACAGCGACTATCTCGCAGCCATACAACTGCGTATAGAAAATGCAGCTAAAGTGGCCGAATTACAGAAGGAATATTGTGAAAAGTTCAAAAAGATCTTATCGGCTAAAAAACTTTTGTTGATATACGATGCCGACGCACGATTCTCTCACGAGATGATGAATCGAAAAGAGGAGCCCAATCGTCCCGCTCCATATCGTCAAGAAAGATAACAAATAGGGTTGCTTTTTCGCAACCCTATTTATCAATCTGATATTTTTTGTAAGGCGATTACCGCCTCATATCTATTATCACGCAATATCCAGTCACGCAACAGGGCACAACGTTCGAATCCACACGATTCGAAAAGACGTAGGCTCGACGTATTCCCCTCAGCCACTTGCGCACAGAGTTGATGCATATGTAAGAAGCCAAATGCATAATCGCTCAACAGCCGTAGAGCCTCATGCGCATAGCCTCTACCCCGACACTTAGGAGCAACATACACCCCCACCGAAGCCCTGCGATGCAACGGCTCGAAATCGAAGAGGTCGATCATTCCACACGACTGTCCCGTGGCATTATCTACGATCATCAACCGCAACTGTCGAGACTGATAGATATCCTGTCGGAGACTCTCCTCGATATAGTTACGTATCGCATAGCGAGAGTATGGCGCCAACGCGCAACCATCGCCCCACTGCGATGAGTCGTTTTCCCATAGGCTCACCAACGGTATATCTTCGGGCTCGGGTGCACGCAAACTCACTCTATCGTTTATCAAATATCTCATTGTCTGTTTTAATTTTTTTAAAATTATGAAGCTGTTTTTAAAAAACTTCTTATTTTTGGGTAAATTGTCTATAGGCAACACCGCGTTGTTCCAAGGTTTTCTGAAATTGTGCCGACGGAGCCACCAAGATATTATCGCCCGCCCTATTTGCCTCGAGCAGGGGCATATCATCACCGTGGTCGGTCACCACCCTTCGCAATAAGATTTCCTTCTCGGCAAACAGGGCCTGTACAGCCTCCAATTTGTGTTCGCCCCTATTCTCGTGCCATTCTTCCTTATTCATAGGCGATGACGTGGCACAACAAGCATCAAGATTCAATCGGGCAACAATCGTCCCGGCATAACACTCGGGGGCGGCCGTAGCCAAGCACACAAAATATCCATCGCGCTGCCAGACTTTTATCTCCTCATAGAGAGCGACATTCAATCGTTGCAGTAATATATCCACCAATCGGGCTATACGTTCGCCCACCATGAAGCTATCCAACAACAGTAGCAAGCGATATTTCATCGTCGCATGGGGAATGAGGCGCAACAATCGAGCCGCGACATAAAAAAGTGTCACAGCCATCAAGTCGAGACGAAAAGCCTTCATCGCCTCTTTCACGACAAAAAGAACATATATTTTGAAGCTGTTACCTTCTAACAATGTCCCGTCCAAATCGATTACCGCACCCTCTCTCATCGTTTCATATCATTTGACCAAGGAAAACGCACCAACGTGCAATCGTTGTGTAGAAAGAAATCGGCTTTGCACATCGGCGCTTTTGTGGTGATGGTTATCACGGCTGTCAGTATTTCGCACTCGGGGTACTCGCCTTGCAGAAATTTCACCACCCCCGCCATCGTGGCACCCGAGTCGATAGCATCATCGACAACCAATATTTTACACACTCCATTTTGCAACACGTTCGTGAGCTTTTCGGGCGTATTCATCGAAAAATTTCGCTCTTTTTTGTTGCCAAAACGGTTCAACCAACGAGCCTCGACCTTACGCATTTCATCGAGCACACAAGGAGGGAACAGCGAGTATAGCCTCTTCAATCCGCGGCTCGCTTTCAACTTATGACCGGGACGTGAGGCACTGACCGAGAAATAGTGTGGCACGCACCCATCCATATATTCCAACATCTTTCGCGCCACATAGTCGCCCCCCGACGCGATGCCTATCACCACATCGGGGCTACAAGCCGATAACACCTTATCGGTCAGCTCCCGACAAGCGTCATCAAAAGCCCTATCGTCGAATGTAATGACACGCATATAGTTAGTTGTATTTATTCCGGGGATTTGGAAATGATTTTTGACAGACTCAGATGCTTCTAACTATGAAATGTCTCGTCGAACGGCAATCGGTTCACAATGGAGCGTCCCAATGTCACCTCATCGGTATATTCCAATTCATCGCCTATAGAGACGCCACGCGCCAGTATGGAGACTTTCACTCCGTAGGGAGCCAATTTGCGGAATATGTAGAAGTTGGTCGTATCACCCTCCATCGTGGGGCTGAGTGCCAAAATCACCTCTCGTATTTCGCCCGAGGTCACACGCGACACCAACGAATCTATCTCTATATCTGAGGGGCCTATACCGTCCATCGGCGAGATAATACCCCCTAAGACATGGTACAACCCGTGATATTGGCGCGTATTCTCCACCACCATCACCTCTTTGATATTCTCAACCACGCACACGGTAGTGTTGTCGCGCGATGGGTCGGAACACAAGGCACAAGTATCGGTATCGGAAATATTATGGCACACGTTGCAATAATGAATCTCCTTGCGCAGACGTATCACCGCGTTGCCGAAACTCTCGGCAACCGCCTCGTCTTGTCGCAACAAGTGCAATACAAGGCGTAGGGCCGTCTTACGACCTATACCCGGCAGTTTGGAAAATTCATTCACGGCATTTTCCAGCAGTGGTGAAGCAAAGGGCTGAGTATCCATCGGCTACGATTTTTCCTGAATAAATCCGTTACGGTAAGCCGCCAACAATTTGTTGAGGTTGTATATCTGGTCCTCCAGTTCACGACCAATATCGGTATCGCGCACCATCATACGTTGCTGGCTCAATTCGAGCAATATATTGGTAGAGATGATGTCTATTCCGTCCTCGATGGCCTTCTGTGTCGATTCGAACGGCTCGTGCTGTATCAGTTCCAGACCACGCGAGTGGAATATCAGCGTGTAACCCGCAATACCGGTCTCGGGCTGATAGGCCTTGGAAAAACCGCCATCGATAACCAGCAGTTTACCATCGGCTTTCACAGGCTTCTCGCCCTTCAACGTCTTCACAGGCACGTGTCCGTTGATAATATGCGCATGACGGTCGGTGAGGCCAAACTCGGCCAATATCATCTCGCACACCTTACGTTCGTCGTTGAGGCGATAATAGGCGCTCTTCTGCTCTTTCCACAGCTCTTTACTATCGGTAAAGTAGCGTTCGAAGGTCGCCATCTTGTCCTTACCAAACGAGGGAGCATCGGCACCACACCACAAGTACCATATATAGTCGAGCGCATATTTCTTGTTCTCGCTATCCACGCCGAAATAGGCGAGGCGTATCAGTTGGTCTATCTTATCAAGTAGAGCCTTTCCCTTATACTCGCGACCTTGGATAGAGACCTCTTTAAAAGTGCCGTCGTCGTTGAGAGGGATAGAGGCATGATACAGCAGATTGTTGTTGCGCACAAGATACATACTGCCATAAGAGAAGAGGCAGCGCATATGTTTCCGCAACTTTTCGCTGTTCACAAACGAGTGGTGCAATCGGGTTACAAGTTCCTTCTCGTCGGGCGAGAGGGCAAACGGGTCTTGCGGGTCGATAGTGGGGAACATTTTATCGGTAAGTTCATACTCCTTACCATTGATAATCAACACGCCACGATTGTAATCGATCTTGTCGAGCAACAGGCGGTCGTCCATCTTAAAATCGGGGTGCGATAGTATAAGTTGCGACTCGAGTTTGAATTGGATAATCGTAATCGCCTTGTGCATCTGCGCCAATAGACGGCGTGTCTTATCGTCGAGCGAACATTCCAAATCCTTGGGCATAAAGAGGGTACAAGGGTCGTCTTTATAATGCTCTATGGCAAAAGTAGCCAGTGGCACAAGATTTATGCCGTAACCATCTTCGAGCGTGGCATGATTGCCGTAGCGCATCGACATACGTATCACGTTGGCAATGCAACTGTCGTTGCCCGACGCGGCACCCATCCACAATATATCGTGATTGCCCCACTGAATATCGAAATCGTGATACGAACATAGCTTATCCATTATAATCTCGGCACCGGGTCCGCGGTCGAAAATATCGCCTACAATATGCAAGGTATCGATGGTAAGGCGCTGTATGAGATTGCATATCGCCGATATACACTCGTCGGCCCGACCGGTAGATATGATAGAGGTGATAATCGCGTTGATATAGGCCTGTTTATTGGGATCAATCTGCGACTCGTGTAGCAACTCTTTCAATATATAAGCATACTCGGGCGGGAGAGCCTTATGCACCTTAGAACGGGTATATTTCGACGACACGTTCTGACACACCCGTATCAACTGGTGCATTGTGATACGATACCAGTCCTCCATATCTTTCTCCTCATTCTTTATGAGTTCGAGTTTCTGCTCGGGATAATAGATGAGCGTGCACAACTCTTTCAGTTCACTCTCGCGCAGTGTCTGACCGAAAATCTCCACCACTTTGCGACGTACCGAGCCCGAGGCGTTTTTCAGTACATGCAGAAATGCCTCATACTCGCCGTGCAGATCGGTGAGGAAGTGTTCCGTACCCTTTGGCAGATTCAAGATGGCCTCGAGATTGATAATCTCGGTACAGGCATCGGATATAGTAGGAAATTTTGTCGCCAACAGTTGCAGATAACGCAAATCGTTATACACCATTTCGGGTGTTATAGGCGGTCTTTTGTCCATAATCAGTTCCATTTTTGGTGAGCCAAAAGTAGCGTTTTTTTTCGTATAATGGGTTGCAAAAAGAGGCAAAAGCAACTTATCAGTCAAAAATAGACCTTTTTTTGCTATTATATACTGGAAAATCTTCATACATTTGTAATGTGATAAACGAAAGTGTGCATGGAAATAAGAAACGCCCGATTTGTAATAAGCAATACCGATATTAAAAAATGCCCGGTAGGCGACCGTCCCGAATATGCCTTTATAGGGCGTTCGAACGTGGGAAAATCGTCGCTCATCAATATGCTCACCAATCGCAAAGGATTGGCGATGACCTCATCTACCCCCGGAAAGACCATGCTCATCAACCACTTCGATATAGACGACGCGTGGTATATCGTCGATTTGCCGGGGTATGGCTATGCCCGTCGCGGGAAAGAAGGGCGCGAAAGCATACGTCGTATCATCGAAAGCTACATCTTGGGGCGCGAGTCTATGACCTGCTTGTTTGTCCTTATCGACTGCCGTCACGAAGCTCAAAAAATCGACCTCAAATTTATCGCATGGCTCGGAGAGAACGGAATCCCGTTTTCCATTGTTTTTACCAAAGCCGACAAATTGGGCGTGGTGCGCCTGCAAGAAAATATCGAAGCCTACAAGGCCCGACTACTCGAAGAGTGGGAAGAGCTACCCCCCATCTTCATCACCTCGTCGGAGAAAAGCGTCGGCCGCAAAGAGATTCTCGACTACATCGAAAGCCTCAACGAGATGGTAAAAATCGGCGAAATCACTGAAGAAAACACGATTAACGAATAATAAAATATAGAAAGAAATGAGTACTTGGTTCGAATGTAAAGTAAAATATACCAAAGAAATAGAAGGTGGAATGCAGAAAAGCGTGAGTGAGCCCTATATGGTCGATGCGCTCTCGTTTACCGAGGCCGAGTCGCGCATGCTTGAAGAAATGCGCCCCTTCATCTCGGGCGAATTTACCGTTGCCAATATTAAACGAGTGAAGGTGAACGAAATGTACTTCGACGAGGCCGGAGATAAATGGTATCGTTGCAAAGTAAACTTTATCACCCTCGACGAAAAGAGCGGTCTCGAAAAGCGTACCGCCACCTACATGATGGTGCAAGCAGCCGACTTTGCCACGGCTCTCAAAAACCTGCAAAAGTGTATGCAAGGCACTATGTCGGACTACGAAATAGCCGCCATCACCGAAACACCCATTATGGACGTTTTCCGTTACGATGCCGACGCCGTACCCGCAGCCGATACCCCGCAAGCTTGATTTATGAGCGCCATAGCCCGAAATATCGCAATCGTAAAATCGACACTGCCACCACACACCCGCTTGGTGGGCGTGTCGAAGTTTCACCCCGTAGAGGCTCTGCAAGAGGCCTATGAGGCGGGACAGCGCATTTTCGGAGAGAGCCGAGTGCAAGAGTTGCTGACCAAACAAGCCGCATTGCCCACCGACATCGAATGGCATTTCATAGGGCACTTGCAGACCAACAAGGTACGACAGATAGCCCCTTTCATAGGACTTATCCACAGCATCGACTCCCCTCGCCTCCTCACCGAGGTAGAGAAAGAGGCGGCTCGTTGCAATCGCGTCATCGACTGTCTGTTGCAACTGCACATTGCCAGTGAGGAAACAAAATATGGATTCTCGCCCGATGAGTGTCGCGACTTCCTTGCGACAAACGCATGGCGGGAGATGTCGCATATACGCATACGCGGCGTGATGGGCATGGCCACATACACCGACGACGAATCACTGATACGTAGCGAGTTTGCCTCATTACAGGCTTTCTATCGGGAAATTAAAGCGTGCCATTTCGCCGATGCGCCCTCTTTCGACGAAATATCCATGGGTATGTCGCACGACTATCCCATAGCCATAGAATATGGAGCAACATTAGTGCGCGTGGGTAGCCTCATCTTTGGCGATAGAATTTAGAAAAACAAATACCTCGAGGGCGACCGACGGGTTCTTATACAATATTATTATGATAAATCTAACCGAAAAAACACAATCGGGACTGCTCTTTGCCGATTTCGATACGACTATCGACGGTAAAAAAGTAGCTCTCTACAGGCTCGCCAACAATCACGGCGCCGAAATATGTATCACCAACTTTGGCGGTATAGTAGTCACCCTGCTCGTACCCGATGCCGATGGCAATATGACCGATGTGGTATTGGGGCACAACAGCATAGAAGAGTACCTGCACACCCCCGAGAAATACCTCGGTGCCTTGATAGGTCGCTATGGCAATCGTATAGGCAAGTGTCAATTTGCCCTCGACGGTACCACCTATGGCATACGCTCGAACAACCCCGACTGCGCCCTGCACGGCGGCATAAAAGGCTATAACGAAGTGGTGTGGGACGCCGAGCAGACCGACGCTCAAACCCTGCGCCTCACCTACAAATCGGTCGATGGCGAAGAGGGATTCCCCGGTAATCTCGACATAGAAGTGACCTATCGACTCACCGACGACAACGCCATGGATATACAATACCGTGCCACGACCGACAAGGCTACGGTATGCAACCCCACACACCACTCATTCTTCAACCTCAACGGTGATGGCGGTGGCGAAGTAACCAACCACATCGTAACCATCGACGCACCGTTCTACACCCCGATGGACGACAAGTCAGTACCCTCGGGTGAAATAGCACCGGTAGAGGGTACCCCCATGAGTTTCCTCGCTCCTACCGCCATCGGAGACCGCATCGACGACGACTTCGAGCAACTGCGCTTCGGCAAAGGATATGACCACAACTATGTATTGGCCAAGAAGTATCCCGGCGAGTACACTTTTGCCGCCGAGGCCTATTCGCCCAAGACCGGCATCGTGATGACCGTATATACCACCGAACCGGGCGTACAGCTCTATACCGGCAACTGGCTCAACGGATTCATCGGGAAATGTGGTCGTAAGTACAGCGCGCGTACCGCCGTATGTTTCGAGACACAACACTTCCCCGACAGCCCCAACAAGCCACATTTTCCCTCGACCATTTTGCGTCCCGGCGAGCTCTATACACAAACCTGCCAATATAAATTCTCGATTAAAAAATAATTCAATATCTAATAACTAAAAAACATAAAAACATCATGACACAAGTAAAGAAAAATGGTAATATCGTAGCCATTATTACCATGTGCTTCATTTTCGCGATGATCTCATTTGTTACCAACATGGCCGCCCCCTTCGGAAACATCTGGGGATATGAATACAGTTGGGCCGGTATGATGGGTAATATGATGAACTTTGCCGCTTACCTGTTTATGGGTATTCCCGCCGGAAAAATGCTCATCAAGTTCGGATACAAAAAGACCGCTCTCATCGCCTTGATTATTGGAGCGATAGGTCTTTTCGTCCAATATCTCTCGAGCCTGTTTGGTGCCGGAGTTGCCGTATTCTCATACTCAGGACAAGCCGTATGCCTCAACCTTATTATTTACCTATTAGGTGCCTTCATTTGCGGTTTCTGCGTATGTATTCTCAACACCGTGGTAAACCCCATGCTCAACATTTTGGGTGGCGGCGGTAATCGCGGCAACCAGTTTATCCAAATCGGTGGTACCCTGAACTCACTCACCGGTACTCTCACCCCGCTGTTGGTAGGTATCATGATAGGCCAAGTAACCGCTAACACCAGCATGGGCGACGTAGCCCCCCTGCTCTTCATCGGTATGGCCGTATTTGCCATCTCGTTCTTAATCATCTCATTTGTATCCATTCCCGAGCCCAAAGCCGACAAAAAGAATGTTATATATGAGCACAGCCCCTGGGCCTTCCGTCACTGCGTACTCGGTATCATCGCCATATTCTTCTATGTTGGTGTGGAAATCGGTATCCCCGCACAAATCAACTTCGCACTTACGCAAATGAACTTCGAAGGTGCTGCCGCCATCGGTGGTACATTGGCTGCCAGCTACTGGTTGCTGATGATGGTAGGACGTTTTACCAGCAGCTTTATCAGCGGCGTAGTTTCTACCAAAGTGCAAATGGCCACTGTTTCGGCTGTTGCCATCGTATTGATACTCATCGCTATCTTCATGCCCGACTCGGTATCGGTAGCCTTCAAAGGCCATGACATTCCCGTGCGCTACTTCTTCCTCGCCGCTTGCGGTATCTGCACCTCTATCATGTGGGGCGGTATCTTCAACCTCGCCGTCGAAGGTCTCGGCAAGTACACCGAAGCCGCCTCGGGCCTCTTCATGACCATGGTTGTAGGTGGTGGCGTTATGCCCTTGATTCAAGACTTCATCGCCAAGGCCTACTCACCCATCACCAGCTACTGGTTGGTTATCGCTATGATTGCTTACATACTCTATTACAGCGTAATCGGTAGTAAAAACGTAAACAAAGATATTCCCGTAGAATAACCCCCTAAAAACTAATACACAATGGACAATACAATCGTAAGAAGTAAATTCCAAGAACATTTCAACACCACCGGTGACCTCTATTTCTCACCCGGTCGTATCAACCTCATCGGCGAGCACACCGACTACAACGGCGGATTCGTGTTCCCCGGCGCCATCGACAAAGGTATTCTTGCCGAGATAAAGGTGAATGGTACCAATAAAGTACGTGCATACTCGGTCGATATCGACGAATATGTAGAGTTTGGCATGAACGAAGAAGATGCTCCCGAGCAAAGTTGGGCACGCTACATATTCGGTGTAGTGCGCGAAATCATCAAACGCGGTGGCCAAGTAGGCGGTTTCGATACCGCATTTGCCGGTGACGTGCCTCTGGGTGCCGGTCTCTCATCATCGGCCGCTCTCGAAAGCACTTTTGCTTACGCCCTCACCACCATTTTCCAAATCGATACCGACAAATTCGAATTGGCTAAGATAGGCCAAGCCACCGAGCACAACTATTGCGGTGTGAAATGCGGTATCATGGACCAATTTGCCTCGGTATTCGGCAAGAAAGGCCACCTTATACGCCTCGACTGCCGTTCGTTGGAACACTCCTACTTCCCCTTCGACCCCGCAGCTCACGGCTACCGCCTCGTGTTGGTAAACTCGTGTGTAAAACACGAATTGGTAGGCTCGCCCTACAACGACCGTCGCGCCTCTTGCGAACGCGTGGCTAAAGTGCTCGGACAGGAATTCTTGCGCGGTGCTACCATGGCTCAACTCGACGCCATCAAAGACCAAATAAGCGAAGAGGACTATAAACGCGCTCGCTATGTGATAGGCGAAGAGCGTCGTGTACTCGACGTGTGCGAAGCCCTCGAAAAAGACGACTACGAAACCGTAGGTGCCCGTATGTATGAAACACACTGGGGTATGTCGCTCGACTACGAAGTATCTTGCGAAGAACTCGACTTCCTCGCTACCGTAGCCAAAGAGTGCGGCGTTACCGGTTCGCGTATCATGGGTGGCGGTTTCGGGGGTTGCACCATCAACCTCGTAAAAGAGGAGCTTTACGACAATTTCATTGCTACGGCTACCGCCAAATTCAATGAAAAATATGGTCACGAGCCCAAAATCTACCCCGTCATCATTTCCGACGGTTCTCGCAAACTCTAATCTAATATCCCTGTTTATCAGCAAAACGGCATCGGCACACGTCGATGCCGTTTTGTTGTACGTATGATTTTTTGATAAATTCCCCATTATCCCCCTCGATTCCGCATGTAACTTTGCATTATCAAATCAAAAATCTCTAATAAAATGAAAAATTCAAAAAACAATTCGGGGAATCCCCCCCCCTCTATTCGGGATATACCCCGAATGAAAAAACATTACGCGACTTATTGCAAGAAATTAATAAAAGCAATACACCCCAAATGTCCGAAAAATCAGTATCTTTGTATGAAACAAAACCATACGACGATATGTTTTTCACGTCGAAATATTCGCAAAGAGGCTCTTCCAACCGATATGGTCATGACACGGCCCGAACCGATGCCACCCGCATATACCCTACTCCCGATAACAAGTATCATTGGGAGCATCGTAGTGTATGGGATCTCGACGAGAAAGATTTGTTGATTCCCGGTGAGCAACGACGACGCAAAATTGTTCCCGGAATATCCATATTACCCGGGACGGACATAGATACTGACACCCTGGATATACTTAAGAATGACGAAAACCCGGAATACAAACCCCTTAGGCCATTCAGCCAAGAGTCCCCGGTAAGTTGGGATTTAACGCGAGCTCCACGTCCCGAGCAATCATATAGAACACTTCTCGCTGAAATATCAAAGGGTACCTCGGAATACCCTTCGATGCAATCAGGCTCCACCCCCGGTACAATACCCATTTCCGACATTCAAAGAGAAGATAAGAATGGCGATTTAAAATCTCCTTCAGACGTGTTGTCCAAACCCGAAACAAAAATAATCTCTCAAGAAAATAATCTTTTATCTTCTATCCATACGGGTTCTGAGGCCTTTTCTAACCTTTCAAATCCCCTTGAATCCTTCTCCAAATATGTTACGTCTGATAAAAAAAATAACCCTCACGCATATAACGATGTTAGAAATAATAATTTTCTAAAACAATTTAATACCCCATCGATGAAAGAGTTGTCAAAATTAGCTAAAAAAGCAGGGTGGGGAGCAGATATTGTTTCCGGACTTACGGACATATATAATGCATATATAAACAATGAAGATGTAAAACGAACTATCGCAAAAGTAGCCGGAAACCTTGGCGGAGCCGCTGTTGGTTCTTTAATTACAGGGTTAACTGCTGGATTCGGTCTTCCTTTAACAATCGCCTCGTCCCTTGTAGTGAATGGTATTTTGTCTAATTTAGGGGAAGATGTTATGACAAATGTATATGATCAAGTAAAAAAGTAATCAAATATGAAATCGTGGTTGATTGAATATTGTAATTTGTTATATTGTTGCTTGTATCGTTTATTTATTCCTCGTCGGTGGATTAGATCTGCCTATGGATTACACGATTTTTCTTTTACCACAGGATCCGGTATTACAGCCCCTATCTTTACGATAGGAAATTTGGTATCAGCCGGCACCGGAATAGTGACAAACTATCCCGGTGTGTGGTTCGCATTCTGTATCATTTGCGTTATTATAACCTTTGTTATTAGCTCGATATTAGACATAGACAACAACCCAAAAGTCGTGAGACAACTATCAAAACTGGACAAAATGCAAAATCCTCAACGATTTATAAAAATAATCAGTACCGCTATACCGGTCGTTGCGATGCTTATATTAGCGATATGGTCATTATTCATCGCCGCTCACTATTTACCCCCGGCAACATAAACGCATAAAATTTCCGATGATGGCAGAAATTCTTTACGAGTTGAAAATATTATTCCTATCGATATTGGTATGGTGTGGCGAAGTATCTCGAGAAATGCACGACGGCTACAGTCCATTCGAACGGCTCATATTAAAAGAGTGGAAAAAGGGTGCGACCGAAATTGATATGGCTGCATTGATTCCATACAAATGGGAAACCATGTATTATGTGCACAATAAAGATATAATAGGCACAAGTAGCACGTTCGATGTGCAAAATGTACTCGACTCTTTGCAATTAGAGACCGAAATGTGTCTTTATGAACGAAAAATTGTATTTGCCGACAAATCAGGTCGCGCAGTATATACATACGTATGGCCCATGTCGGCGAGTATCGAGGAAAATCCTAAGATAAGCATCTTGACCGACCAATACGGATTCAAATTGAGCAAAGATAATGCACGATTTCAAATCATAGAGTTGGGACATGGGGCTTTCCATCTTCTACACTTACCGTCAAGTCAACAATAATAATAAACCATTAAATATAAACACTTTGCCCAACAACAGCTATTTCCACCTAACGACAATGGCGCAGAGCGGACTCATATCTTAGAAGCTGTTTCAGTTTGTGTAAACAATGATGATTTTGTACCTTTGGCCCCGCATTACAAACATAAAACACATATTTTATGAAAAAGAAACTTGCCATTGTAGGGTGCGGCCGATTGGGCACAATAGTCGCTCGCGCCGTAGCACAAGGATTGTTACCCGAATATGAACTGATAGCTCTATACTCACGCACATGGGCTCACACCGAGACCTTGCAGACACAACTTGCCGAGGAGGGAATCTCCTGCCGTGCTTGTAGCGACATAGACGAATTACTTGCACTCCACCCCGATTTCATAGCCGAAGCAGCTTCACCGGCCGCCATGCGCGAAATAGCCGTGAAGGCGCTCTCGGCTGGCACATCGATTGTAACGCTGTCGATAGGAGCTTTTGCCGACGACGATTTCTATACCGAGGTCATCGACACCGCACGGGCACACAATACACGCGTATATCTGGCTTCGGGGGCAACCGGCGGATTCGACGTATTGCGCACAACCGCGCTCATGGGTGGCGCCACAGCCCAATTTTTCAACGAAAAGGGCCCCGACGCATTGCGTGGCACCCCTGTGTATGACGACACGTTACAGTATGAACAATGTACCGTATTTACCGGCACGGCACGCGAGGCCATCGCCCTATTTCCGACCAAAGTGAATGTAACGGTAGCGGCGTCGCGTGCGTCGGTAGGTCCCGGCGATATGCACGTCACCATGCAATCGACACCCGGCTTTGTAGGCGATACACAACGTGTGGAAATAAAAAACGACCAAGTGCATGCCGTTGTCGATGTATATAGCTCAACACCCGAAATTGCAGCCTGGTCGGTTGTAAACGTACTTCAGAATATCGTTTCACCCATCGTATTCTGATAGGTTTTTAAGCACCTTCTCACTCAATCGGTCAAACGCTTGACGCGTGCGACCGGTTGATACTTGCATACAATGCACCCCGCGTCGAGCTACCAGATGCTCACCACCTAAGGCACCCACCGTATCGCAATAGCATAGGTTGCCCCTATCGAGCCAAGAGAGCAGAGGCTCCTCGTCCCACGCCGGCGACAGGCCTGTATTGAACAGTATTTTATGGTCGCCCATAGCCTCGAATTGTTCGCGGTGCAACAGCACGGTGTTTTTGTTGAGGCAACAGAATATAACTTCACTCTCGGCCAGTAACTCGTCGAGCGGCATGAAGCGATAACCCTTATCGCACGCCCACTCTTTCTCGCTACGAGCAAAGTAGGCTATCTCGGCTCCGAAAAATCGCATGGCGTCGGCAATCATACCACCCGACTTGCCCAGCCCCACAATGCCCACTTTCAGCCCCGTGATCTCACGCGGAATACCGTCCCATGGTTGGCAATCGAATCCATGCAGGCGACGCACCAACTCGCTTACCACGTACTCCACCACACCCTCATCACCATAATCGCGAATACCGGTCACGGTAATACCATGCGCCGAGGCGTAACGTATATCTACATTGGCGCTCTCGGGCGAATATAGCGAACAACACATTCCGATATATTTCACCCGAGGACAACGGCTGAGCGCTGCCTCTCCCAGTCGCGAGGTATAGCTGAGCAATACCGCGTCGGCATCGCCTATACGGCGCGCTATCTCATCATCATCGGCAGGGATATCGTTGTACAATATCACCTCCCGAGCATATCTATAAAGCTCTTTCTCGGCCGTCGGTATAAGACTTACCGGCTCTATGGCCACCAATTTTCTGAACATAGTATGATACGATTTTCAAAAATAACATTTAGATGCCATTATATCCACACAAAAAGAATATCTAAGCACCCCTAATTTTCAGATTGCAAAGATAAATATAATATTTTTGGAATAATCTCATAATCCGCTAAGAATAAAAAGTTTATGCGGAAAGTTCAAGAACGAGGTAATGAGTTGGCAACTGTTCTGATTTCTACATACTTGCGTGATTTGCATTGATGTACAACTCATCTTGGAACA
>JAFTRN010000021.1 GCA_017462265.1 Coprobacter sp.
AAATAATCTCGAAAGATAGTGCCAACGAGCGCAATGTAAACTTGTTTACAAATTGCAAAGCGAGTGCAGCCTATCTTCTAAAAATAAAATTTAAATAGCGTCTTAATTTGTGGTGCACCTCGGTGATATTGCCCACAATGACGACAACAAGATTGAGTCCTCCAGACTCCGGGAGGGGGCTTGGGAGCTTCGTTCCCGTGTGAACCGCTTCGCTCATCGCACGGCTACTCAAATATGGCCCTCCGGGCAAACGTTTATTCCACACTCGGCGGACACACGGCCCGTGTGTCCCTACGTTTTGTTGGGCAAGGTTCCGCTTATCGTAGGGCAATCCAAACCGAAGAAATGTTTGTTGTACTATGCTGTAATTTTATCGGACACCGGTAATAAAAAAACTGCCCGGGGTGTCGGGCAGTTTCTGTCGATATTTCAGCGTACAATGCTATTTCAGCAGTACATAAGGTGTATCGGCTGTCTTTTACAAGTTCAACGCGTTGATTTCGGCGATGACCAAGTGCAGGTCGCGCTCTACTGCTATGCGCTGTTCTCGCACGGTATAGAGCTTGTTCAACTCGGTAAGATAGTCGATTTCGCTCAATTTGCCGGCGGTAAAGGCTTGGTGCAGATAGTTTTCGACCGAAGTTTGATTATCGGCAATGCCTTGCAACTGACTGAGCGTTTTTTGCAAGATCTCGTAGCGAGCATACAACTCTTTGAGTGTCGATTGCATATTTATTTGCTCGCTCACGAGTTGCGCTTTGGCATACTCTATCTGGGCCTTGTTCTGACGTATGTGTCGGCGACTGCCCCATAGGGGTACGGTCATACCCACAACGATACCATTGAGTTTGTCCTCGCCCTCTTGCTCGAAGTGATAGCCCACCTTGAAACCGGGCAGAGCCTCGTGTCGGCTCGCTTTCAACGACAATTCGGCATTTTTCTGTTCGCTCATGAGTACCAGCAGTTGGGGCGCCCGTTCTTGGTATTCGCGCCACATCACATCTTGGGGCAGTACCTCTTCGGTCATAGGATAATCGGCCCCGGCGAAATCGACAGCCACTCCTCCGTTGAGATTTTGCAGATTTTCCTCGGCGGTCTGTAACTCAATGGCTTTCAGACTGTGCTGATTTTGCAGGTCGGCAAGTTCCATATCGGTGAGGTTCTTATCGAGTATCGATATTTCTCCCTTTTCTAAGGCCATGACCTGTGCTTGCGCCATACGGCGGGTATTTTCTACTCTATCGGTGAGTATGGCCAATTCTTGACGCAGTGCGATGATGTTGATACACAAAATCTTGCCTTCTAATAGAAGCTCTTGCCGATAGGCGTTCTGCTCATGGCCCAGTTGCTCTATCTTGGCATTGGCTGCCTTGCGACGAGCCACGTAGGCCGATGGGAAATCAAACCCTTGTGCCACGTCTATTTCCATGGCTTTTTCATCGCCACCCTTTTTCCAGCCGCGCATCATTTCCACTTCGGGATTTTCGGGCACGTTGCCACTGCGGGCCTCGATGCGTTGTGTCTCGTTGAGGTGTCGATAGGCTTTCAGCGAGGTATTGTTTTGCTCTATATCTTGCAGTACTTTGTCGATGTTTTGGGCCGAAACAGACAAAGTGGAGAATAATAATAGTGAAAAAATGATTTTACGCATGACTCTCTTTTTTACGGTTCAACAATAAATAAACGACGGGCACTACAAAACCGTTGAGCAGGGTAGAACTGATAAGTCCGCCGAGAATCACTTTGGCCATAGGGCTTTGTATCTCGTTGCCACTCACGTCGCCACCCAAGGCCAGCGGTATGAGAGCCAGAGCCGAGGTGAGCGAGGTCATAAGTATGGGGTTCAATCGGTCGAGCGAACCTTCGACCACGCTCTCGTAGAGCGCGCGACCTTCGGCTCGTAATTGCCCATAGTGCGATACAAGTAATATACCGTTGCGCACGGCGATACCGAGGAGTGAGATAAATCCTATGACGGCCGGAATACTTACCACGCCCGATGTCATGGCGATGGCGGCCACACCGCCTATGAGCGCCAAGGGCAGATTTATCATGATCATTCCCGACAGGCTGAGTTTCTTAAACTCTTGGAACAACAGCAGGAAGATGACCAGCAGGGCTATGGCCGAGGCAAACGACAATATGCGCGAGGCCGATTGCTGGCTCTCGAATTGTCCGCCATACTCGATGTAGTAGTCTTGCGGCAACTCCACATTGGCCTCGATGGCCTCTTTTATGCCCTCGACGGCGCCACCGAGGTCGCCCCCTACAATATTGGCCGACACTACGATTTTACGTTTCACGTTTTCACGATTTATGGCATTGGGGCCGGTGGTCGAAACGATGCGGGCCACCTGATTTAGCGGCACATATTTGCCGTCGCCGGCATCTACGAGCAGGTTGCTTACCTCTTCGATGGTGCGGTGCTGGCCGTCGCCCACCTTCACGGTGAGGTCGAATGTGGCGCTTCCGTCATAGATTTGCGACACGCTCTCGCCCTCCAACGCGACGTTCACCCATTGGGCAAATTGGGGAATGCTTATACCATAGCGGGCGAGCATTTCGCGACGCGGAATGATTTGTAATTGAGCGCGTTCTACTTGCTGCTCTACGGTCACGTCGGCAATGCCTTCCACGTCGGCGATGGCGCGTTTTATTTCTTGGCCGAGGGTGTACATCTTGTTGAGGTCCTCGCCAAACAATTTGATGGCTATGTTGGCCTTAGTACCCGACAGCATGGCATCGATGCGGTGCGAAATGGGCTGACCTATTTCCAAGTCGATACCCTTTACGGCACCGAGGCGACTACGCACGTCGGCGAGGAACTCATCGCGACTGCGCTCGTCGAGTACGAAGGGGGCCTCTATCTCCGAGGCATTCACGCCGAGAGCGTGCTCGTCGAGCTCGGCACGGCCGGTCTTACGAGCCACGGTCTGTATCTCGGGTACTTCGAGCAGTATCTTTTCCACCATACGGCCTATCTTGTCCGACTCCTCGATGGAGATACCGGGCAGGGTACTTACGTTGATGGTGAGTGAACCCTCATTGAAAGGGGGGAGGAAGCTGCTGCCGAGGGTGGAGAATATCACACAAGCACCGGCAAATAGAGCGATAGCACCGCCTATAACCCATCGACCGTGGCGCAATGCGTAGGTCAGGGCCGAGCGGTATATGCGTTTCAAGAATCGGGCCACAAAGGCCTCTTTCTCATGTCCGCGCAACGCTTTGTCCGAAGTGAGCATATAGCTACACATGACCGGGGTGAGCGTCACGGCTACAACCATGGAGGCAAAGAGCGATACGATGAACGAGATACCCAGCGGACGCAACATACGGCCCTCCATACCGCTCAGGAAGAAGAGCGGTATGAAAGCTACGATGGTTATCAGGGTGGCGTTCACAATTGAGGTACGTATCTCGCGCGAGGCATCGTACACGATTTGCAGGGTGGGGCGACGCTCCTCCTTGGGTAGGGCATAGTTCTCTCTCAGGCGTTTGAACACGTTCTCTACATCGATAATGGCGTCATCGACCAATGAGCCGATAGCGATAGCCATACCACCGAGACTCATGGTGTTGATGGTAAATCCGAGACCTTTGAGGGTGAGAATAGCCGTAAGCAGGGAGAGGGGCAGGGCTACCAGCGAGATGATGGTCACCCGTCCGTTCATTAAGAACAGGAACAGAATGATGATAACGAATATAGCCCCCTCGACGAGCGATTGACTGATATTATTGATAGAGGTCTCGATAAAACGGGATTGACGGAAAATATCGGTGGATATTTGTATCTCGGGGAGACTTTTTTGCAGTTCTTTCAGGGTGGTGTCGAGTTGCTTGGTCAGCTCCAAGGTGTTGGTGTTGGGTTGCTTGGTCACTGTCACCAGCACGGCGGGCACACCACGTTCCGAGGCGACACCTATCTGTGGCGATTTGCTGCCCACGACCACATCGGCGATGTCGGAGAGGGTGATAGGTGTTCCATCGGGGGCATATTTCACGAAGCCTTTGGCCATCTGTAAGGCGTCGCGGTCGGCGACCATTCCGCGCACTACAAATTCGTTGCCGTATTCATACAACACGCCACCCGACGCATTGAGACTCATATCGCGCGTAGCCTCCAACACCTCGCCGAGCGTCACACCATAGTGTCGCATACGTTGTGTAGAGAGCTGCACTTGATATTCTTTGATGTCGCCACCGATGACGGTTACTTGCGCCACACCGCCCGTAGAGAGCAGGCGCGGACGGATAGTCCAGTCGGCTATGGTACGCAAGTCTTGTAACGAGAGCGTTTCTGAGGTGAGACCCACTATCATCATTTCGCCGAGTATCGACGATTGCGGACCGAGTATGGGCTGTCCGGCTGTGGTGGGGAGGGATTCGCCGATGGTGGCCAATTTTTCCGATACGATCTGACGGGCCAGATAGATGTCGGTATCCCAGTCAAACTCTACCCACACGACCGAAAATCCGTTACTCGATGCGGAGCGTACACGGCGCACGTCGGTCGCGCCATTCAAGGCGGTTTCGATGACGAATGTCACGGTACGTTCCACCTCCTCGGTGGCCATACCGGGTGCCTCGGTCATGACTACGACCGTGGGGGCGTTGAGGTCGGGGAATACATCGACTTCCATGTTCGATGCCGTGTAAAGCCCCGTAATGGTGAGCAGTACCGCTATGACGATAATCAACAGGCGGTTATGCAGTGAATAGTTGATAATCTTGTTGAGCATGGCGATACGGATTAATGGTTATGAGAATGTCCGTGAGGTATAGAACCCGATGCGGCGGCCATTTTTACTTGTACCGCTCCGCGGGTTACTACATGCTCGCCTTCGTGCAAACCTTCGGTAATGACTACTCGGCGACCATCGTTTCCGCCGAGTTTCACCTCGCGACGTTGGTAGGTTTCGGGGTGTACCTGCACATATACATAGTGAACACCTTGTGCCTCGGTGATGGCTGTTACCGGCAATGCGATGCACTCTTTGTCGGCACGGCATTGCAGAGCCACCTCTACATACATACCCGAAATCAGATTGCCGGGGTTGTCAAATTCGAAAGTAACGGTGGTCATGGCCGAGCCGGCGGCAGTCGCTCTGCCTATCGACAATTTGCGACCTTTCAGTTCGGCCAATGAATATGTCTCTGTACCATCGATAGAGAAGTTGGCACTTACGACGTTTTGTAATTGTTTGTAATAGCGTTGCGGAACCTCGACTACCAATTGCATACGACGATTGTCGGCCAGTGAGGTGAGTACAGCGCCGGAAGCCACATAGTCGCCATTGGCTATGGCCAGTCCCACGATATATCCCGATTTCGCAGCCTTTACGGCAATACCTTTTTCGTCGCCCGATGCTATGGGCAGATATTCGGCCTCGGCACGCAGATATTCGGCCTCGGCGGCCTCAAAGTCCTTTTGAGAAACGATACGTTGATCATACAACGATTTCGCGCGTTCATATTCGGCTTTGGCACGTTCGTATTCGGCTTTAGCTTTCACGGTGGCATCGCCCGAAGACAACGATTTGGTATCGATATAGAACAATATATCGCCTTGTTTTACGGTGCTACCTTCGGTAAGCGTAGAAGCGAAAGTCACACGTCCGTCGATGGGCGAAACTATGGCGGTGCGATTGCTTTGGGCTTCGCTGATGTCGCCACTGCAAGGAATGATTGCTCCGAAAGCACATTTTTTCACCTCTTGTATCTCGAAGTCGGTGCGGGCGGCCTGTGCATCGGGGAAGTTTATCTCATCGCTATGCTCGTCGCTTTCATTGTGCGCATCGGTCTCGTGACCGTGGTTGTGCGAGGCGTGGAGGTCGGCTTCGTGCGCGTGATTGTGTCCCTCGTGGCTATGGTCGCACTCGGCTGAGTGGGTATGATTATGTGTGGCATGGCTTTCGGCCTCATTGTGGTGAGCGTGGTCGTGGGTACACTCTGCCGAATGTTCATGGGGCACATCGTGACCATGGGTGTGCGCGTCGTGATTATGCCCTTCGTGTTCGTGAGCATGAGCATGAGAGCAATTCTCGCTATGCACGTGAGTGTGATTGTCTTGTGTGTTTTGTTGTTTGCAACCGAATAGCAGGGTTACACCGAATATTATGTATATGTATAATAAGTGTTTCATAAGGTTAGTTTTTTAGGATAAATAAATAATTACGTGTCGTCTTGTCTCGTCGATGGCACGTGTAAATAATTTCTAAGCCTTATGCGTGTTGTCGGTGCGTGGTGTATGGGCGATAATGAGGTATTTTACGCACACGTTTCCCTGTATGTCTCCGTGGTCGATTTCGGCCAAAGAACTTTTGTCGGGCGATTGTTGCGCGTATATCGATGATTGATAGGTGATAGTCGGTAGTAGGGCATACAATCCGTCGCCGGTCTCGGTGGGGGCGGGGACGTTGGACTGGCGGGTTTCCACCACCACATCTATTTTGTAGTCGCATATCGACATACCATTATGATGGCTGTGGTCGCAGCACCCATCGTTTTCGTGATGTGTGGTACCTTGAGATGTGTGATGCCGCTCATCGCTGCAATGCCATGTGTTGAAGCAGGGCAATGTGTCGCCATGGTGATGGTGTGGTGTCATCATCAACCCTTGTACTGCCAAATACAGCACAAGCGAGAATATGAATACTATTTTGTGGCGAAACATTTGCATGGCACAAATGTAATGTTTTTATAATGAATTGACAAATAAACGTCGTTTTTTATCGCATTTGTAGGGTTTGGTTTGTTTATTGAACAAGTAGTGTCATAAATTGACCTAATTAAAGAAATTTTTCCGTAATTATTGTATTCTGATTAAATGAGAAGTAGTATATTTGCATCGAAAATTTTGCAATAGGTATTGAGAAGTTGTTTGAAATTTTCTTGAAAAAAGAAAACACAGCTTCAAAAAAACAAAGTTTCGGTTCCTTTAAGGCTCTTTTGGTTGCCTTTTCCGTCAAACCTCTTGGACGTAGCTCGCTACTACCCGCACAATTTGACGAAAAATTCATTCCAAAATATTCCTTAAATAATCGCGACAGTAAAATTTAAACAACTTCTGGAAACTGTTTCTAAAAGTATCATCTTGATTCCGGGAAACAGAATATCTCTGATAATCACAAATAATTCTTAAAAATGGCGAATGTAATTAAGTTGAAAAGAGGACTCGATATACCGCTACAGGGACAGCCCGAGGCGCGAATTATCGAGGCGGCAGCTTGTGAATATTACGCCCTTGTTCCCGATGATTTTCACGGTATCGTACCCAAAGTACTGGTCAAGCCGGGTGAGCCGGTGTCGATTGGTACACCGTTGATGTGCGATAAGAACAATCCGGCGTTGCAGTTTGTCTCTCCCGTCAGTGGCGAAGTGTATGCGGTCACTCGTGGTGAGCGCCGTAAGGTACTTGATATTACGGTGAAAAGCGATGGTAAGATGACGCAAGCCCCGGCTGTGGCTTACAAGGCCGATATGACACCCGATGAGGTGCGTGACTCCATGCTTGCCAACGGATTGTTCACATTTATACACCAACGCCCCTATGATGTGATAGCCGATGCGTCGGTCACACCGCGCGATATATTTGTCACGGCATGGGATTCGGCGCCGTTGGCTCCCGATTTCGATTTCGTGGTCAAAGGTCGTGAAGATGACTTGCAAGCCGGCATCGACGCGTTGCGTAAATTGACCTCGGGGAATGTCTATATAGGACTGCGCAATGGTGCCGTTCCATCGGTGAAAGGCGCTAATGTAGTGCTGTTTGATGGTCCGCACCCGGCAGGAAATGTGGGCGTGCAGATACAACATATAGCACCTATCAACAAAGGCGAGGTCGTGTGGACACTCAACGCTTTCGACCTGCTCATCATCGGTCGTTTCTTCAATAAAGGCGTGCTCGATTTCACCCGCTTGGTAGCGCTTACCGGTTCCGAGGTGAAAGCACCATGTTACGTGCGTACGACTTTGGGTGCGCGTATCGATTCCATCATTGGCGACAATCTCATCGATGCCGATTATAATCGTCGCTATATCAGCGGTAACGTGCTCACCGGTACCCGGGTATCGGCCCACGACTATCTGCGTGCACCGCATAGCCAGGTGACAGTCATACCCGAGGGTGATGATTGCCACGAAATGTTGGGCTGGGCATTGCCGGGGGTGAACAAATACAGTACATCACGTTCGTTTTTCTCGTGGTTGCGTGGAAAGCGTCGCTATCGTTTCGATGCCCGCTTGCATGGGGGCGAGAGATCCATTATCATGAGTGGCGAGTACGACAAGGTGTTGCCGATGGACATTCTGTCCGAATTCCTTATCAAAGCGGTTATAGCCTTCGATATAGATAAGATGGAAAATCTGGGTATATACGAAGTCGCTCCTGAAGATTTTGCGCTGTGTGAGTTTGTCGATACCTCGAAATTGCCCATACAGTCGATTATACGCGACGGTCTCGACCGCTTACAAAAAGAAATGAACTAAGTACGAAAAGAACAAAGTAATCTCAAAAATATTTAAGCTTTGAAAACGCTAAGAAATTATATCGATAAGATAAAGCCCAACTTCATGCCGGGGGGCAAATTGGCGATGTTTCGTTCAGTCTTTGAGGGATTTGAAACATTCTTGTTTGTGCCGGCTACCACTTCTCGTTCGGGCGTGCATATCCATGATAATATCGATTCCAAACGCACGATGACCATCGTCATTCTGGCTCTCATGCCGGCATTGTTGTTTGGAATGTACAACGTGGGTTATCAACATTATCTGGCTGTAGGACAATTGAGCACGGTCGGATTTTGGACAATATTCTTTTTCGGATTTTTGGCCGTATTGCCCAAAATCATCGTTTCCTACTTGGTAGGTCTCGGTATAGAGTTTACCGTGGCGCAATGGCGCGGACACGAGATACAAGAGGGGTTCTTGGTATCGGGTATGCTCATACCGATGATAGTACCGGTAGATACCCCGCTGTGGATGATTGCCGTGGCTACGGCATTTGCCGTGATTTTTGCCAAGGAGGTTTTTGGCGGTACGGGTATGAATATATTCAATGTGGCGCTCGTGACGCGTGCGTTTCTGTTTTTTGCCTACCCCTCTAAAATGTCGGGCGACGATGTGTTTGTGCGCACGACCGATACGTTCGGTCTTGGGGCCGGCCGGGTGGTCGATACCTTCTCGGGAGCTACTCCGTTGGGTCAGGTGGCCACGCACACCGGGGACGATATGGTGCTGACCAATATCGTGGGACAGCCCTTGTCTTTGCTCGATTACGCCGTTGGTCTGATACCCGGTTCTATAGGAGAAACCTCGCTGATAGCCATATTGATAGGTGCCGTGATACTCTTGTGGACCGGTATGGCGAGTTGGCGTGTTATGCTGTCGGTATTTGCCGGCGGTCTTGCCATGGCTTGGGTAGCCAATACTTTCGCATCGCCCACTTATGCTGGTTCATTGCTTTCGCCACTCACGCACATCTGTCTCGGCGGATTTGCATTTGCTGCCGTGTTTATGGCTACCGACCCGGTAACCGGTGCTCGCACCAAGATAGGTCAATACATTTACGGATTCCTCATCGGTGTCATAGCGATACTTATTCGTATCTATAATACCGGATACCCCGAGGGTGCTATGTTGGCGGTATTGTTGATGAACGTATTTGCACCGCTCATCGATTATTTTGTGGTGGAAGCCAATATCAAACGTCGTCTCAAACGTGCCGTCAAGGCGTAATATTTATCGCTATGAACAAACAAAGTAACGCATATACCATTATTTACGCATCGGTCATGGTGATACTTGTGGCCGCGGTACTCGCTATCACCTCTTTGGGACTGAAAGAGAAACAGACGCGTAATGTCGAAATCGACAAAATGAAACAGATCCTCAGCTCGGTGCATATCGCTGCCACGACAGCCGATGCCCGCGCATTGTATGAGAAATATATCGTAGATAGTTTTGTAATCGATAGCAAGGGTGAGCATATAGAGGGCGTGAAGGCTTTCGATGTGAACGTTGCCGTGCAGGTGAAACGCGATACCGACAGCCGTCAGCTGCCGGTGTTTGTATGTCGCCTCGAAAATGGTGAGCAAAAATATATCATTCCCCTGTATGGTGCCGGATTGTGGGGACCGATATGGGGCTATCTCGCTATCGACTCCGATGGTAATACCATATATGGCGCCTATTTTGCCCATCAAGGCGAGACACCGGGCCTCGGTGCCGAAATAGAGAAAACGATATTCTCGGATCAATTCCGCGATAAACACCTCTTCATTGCCGGCGATTTCAAATCGATTGCCGTAGAAAAGAAGGGGCAGAAACCCATCGATGGAGCCGAGTATGTCGATGCCATCACCGGTGGTACTATTACAAGTAAAGGTGTGCAGACCATGCTCAGCAACAGCCTCGTACCCTATATCACATTCTTCAAATCGTTACAGTAAAACATATCGGATATGTTATCAAAGAAAACTCGTCAAATATTGCTTGGCCCGCTCTCGCGCAATAATCCTGTCATCGTGCAGATATTGGGTATATGCTCGGCATTGGCTGTTACCGCCAAGCTCGAACCGGCTATAGTCATGGCCATTTCCGTGACGGCCGTATTGGCTTTTGCCAACGTTATCATTTCGCTCATACGCAACACCATTCCATCGAGTATTCGCATTATCGTGCAATTGGTGGTGGCCGCGGCTCTGGTCATTGTGGTCGATCAAGTGCTCAAGGCTTATGCTTATGATGTGAGCAAGCAATTATCGGTATTTGTGGGCCTTATCATTACCAACTGTATATTGATGGGACGTCTCGAGGCATTCGCGCTCGGTAACGGTCCGTGGGATTCGTTCCTCGATGGTGTGGGCAATGGTATAGGCTATGGACTGATACTGATTATTGTGGCATTTTTCAGAGAACTGCTCGGCTCGGGAACACTCCTCGGCTACCAAGTGATACCGCAGATATTTTACGACTGGGGCTATGAAAACAACGGTCTCATGATACTGCCCCCTATGGCCCTTATCACCGTGGCATGTATTATATGGGTACATCGCTCGCGCAACAAAGAGCTTCAAGAAAAATAGTAACACCCCCAAAAAGTCATTACAATGGAAAATCTTAATCTGTTTATCAAGTCGATATTTATCGATAATATGATTTTTGCCTACTTCTTGGGTATGTGTTCATACTTGGCTGTATCCAAAAATGTGAAGACGGCAATCGGACTTGGCGTGGCTGTAACGTTTGTTTTGGCCATCACGCTCCCCATCAACTACCTGCTCGAAAATTATATACTCCGTGCCGGTGCGCTTTCGTGGCTCGGCGACGATTTCAAAGATGTAGATCTCAGCTTCCTGAGCCTCATCTTTTTTATCGCCGTGGTGGCGGCCTTGGTGCAGATAGTGGAGATGGTGGTCGAGAAATTTGCACCCGCTCTGTATAATACGTTGGGTATATTCCTCCCCCTTATCGCGGTAAACTGTGCAATCCTTGGCGGTTCGCTCTTCATGCAACAGCGCGAATTTGCCGATGTGTGGTCGGCTACCGTTTACGGACTTGGTTCGGGTATAGGTTGGTTGCTCGCCATCGTGGGCATCGCCGCCATTCGGGAAAAGTTGGCCTACTCCAATGTGCCTGCTCCTCTCAAAGGTATAGGTATTACATTCATCATCACGGGACTTATGGGTATAGCTTTCATGAGTTTCCTCGGTATTAAATTGTAAATATGAATATTATGACCGCTATATTATTGACCATAGGCAACCTCACCATCATAGCTGCGGTTGTCATATTCCTCATATTGACCTTGATATTGGTCGCCTTGTTGTTGGTGGCCAAGGCTCGTCTCGTACCGGCCGGTAAGCGCCGTATTACCATCAATGGTGAGCGCGAGGTGGAAACACCTGCCGGAACCACCCTGTTGGCCTCGCTTGCCAATAATAAGATATTTCTGCCCTCGGCCTGTGGCGGTGGCGGCAGTTGTGGTATGTGTCGTTGCCAAGTGACCGACGGCGGGGGAGAGATACTCCCCACCGAGACCGGATTTTTCTCGCGTAAGCAGCAGCAAGACCACTATCGACTGGCTTGCCAGGTAAAGGTGAAAAACGATGTGGAGATAAAGATTCCGCAATCGGTACTCGGTATCAAGAAATGGGAGTGCGAAGTGGTGTCAAATCGCAATGTGGCCTCTTTTATCAAAGAGTTTGTGGTGCGCCTGCCCGAGGGTGAAACTCTCAACTTCCAATCGGGTAGTTACATACAGATAGATGTGCCCAAATACGACATCAAATTCACCGACATGGACATCGATGAGCGTTTCCACGATGAATGGGATAAGTATAAAATGTGGGGCCTTGTGTGCAAAAACGATGAGGAGACCTACCGTGCCTACTCCATGGCCAATCACCCGGCCGAAGGCAATATCGTGATGCTGAATATACGTATCGCCACCCCGCCTTTCGACCGTGCTACCGGTACATGGGCGGCCGGCATCAAGCCGGGTATATGCTCGTCGTACATTTTCACACGCAAGCCGGGCGACAAAGTCACCATATCGGGCCCTTACGGCGAATTCCATATACTCGATACCAAGCGCGAAATGATATATATAGGCGGTGGTGCGGGTATGGCGCCGTTGCGTTCGCATCTGTTGCACCTGTTCCACACCTTGAAGACGACCGACCGTAAGATTTCATATTGGTATGGAGCTCGTTCGCGTCGCGAAATATTCTATGAGGAGGATTTCCGTGCCATAGAGCGTGAATTCCCCAACTTCAAATTCCATATCGCGCTTTCCGATCCTCAACCCGAGGACAACTGGACCGGCTACACCGGATTTATACATCAGGTACTGTATGATCACTACCTCAAAGATCACGACGCTCCCGAGGATATAGAGTACTATATGTGCGGTCCCGGCCCTATGGCCAACGCCGTGAAGACCATGTTGTGGAATCTGGGTGTGCCACGCGAAATGCTTATGTACGACGATTTCGGCGCATAGCCTCCGAAAATACCCCATACAAGAACGTAGAGACGCTCCCGCCTCTACGTTTTTTGTATTATCAGACACCAATGATTTTTTTTCATTGGTGTCCGATAAAAATAAAGCATACAGTTTTGGTGATTTCATTATGCCATTGGCATAAGATGTTTTTCTTTGAAGTATATTCTCACGCTCGGCTCGCCATACTATAAGCGGAACCTTGCCCAGCAAAACGTAGGGACACACGGCTCGTGTGTCCGAGGGAGCTTGAGCGTTTCCCGCTCGCATTTTTGTATTATGGTGTTTCCGTGCGAACTGCTTCGCTTATTGCACGGCTAATAAGATTTAGCCCTCTGGGCAGATGTTGAGAGAAATTATCGTCCGTAGGACGGGCGTGAGACCGTAGGTCGAGCGTAGCTAATAGCCGGGTACGAGCGAAGCGAAGTGCCCGGAAGCATGATAAAAGGGAAATCCGTCTGGCAAGACGGGAATACGCACAAAACGATTATTTCATACTCCCGTCTTTGCAGACGGCGATACCTTTCGCCGACATTTCCACGGACTACGTCCGCGGCTATTGACGTGCTACGCACCCCGCCCTTCGGGCGATTACATCATTGGTTTAAAACGTAGGGACGCTTGGTCCAAGCGTTCGCTGGAAAAAAACGTATGGAATACTCAATAAAGCAACGTCTCCGACGTAGTATTTTGGTGGAATATGTGCCTATCCCCACAATTCCACTACGTTACATTATGGGGTTTCTTGTAAATAACATCTTCGATGTATTTTACTATTATAATCTTTTAATACAACGATAAAACCTCGGAGAGGTTTCTTAGGAGGAAACCCCACGATAGAGCATAGTGAACTGCACCCCAAAAGTTGGACAAAAATAAAGAAGTATGAAATATAGTCCAACATTG
>JAFTRN010000022.1 GCA_017462265.1 Coprobacter sp.
AACCCTGCGTCCGAAGAGCCGGTGGCAACCCTACAACTCGTAGGGACGCTTGACACAAGCGTCCGCCGGAATAACAGGCTACAAAGACTGGCGGAGGGGTATGTTTCGGTGTAGAGGGTTTGAGATTGAGTGCTTCCAGCTCATTGGTATTCACAATCGTAACCGAGGGCACGCTATCGCTAAGCCCCCGGCTATTCAAATTCGGCCCGTTCGGGCAGATATTGTGAACAAACGTTTGCCCGGAGGGCTATATCTTATTAGCCGTGCTATGAGCATAGCTGTTCGCACGGAAACGGCACAATACAAAACCGTGAGCGGGAAGCGCTCAACAACAACACATTAAACATCTAACAACAAATACACAAACAAACAATGAAACGATACATTCTTGCAATCGTACTGATTGTGGCTGGGACAATGACCGGCCATGCCCAATTTGCCGGCGCAAACACCGACGAGTATAAAACAAAAACATCTACAAATTACGAGGGGAACGTAACTCGCGGCTATAAAGGATATGTAGAAATAGGATTTAGTGTTCAAAGCGACGCAGGCTCTGGAGGCATTTACACATCACATGGTTATCTGGTCAATCCATTTATCTACTTCGGTGCCGGTATTGGGCTCGAAGGTGGAAAAATGTATTTTCATGGTAATAAAATATTATTGCCGATTTTTGGAGAGTTTAGGTCTCACCTCGCCAACCCCAATCGTCATCGCCATGTTCCATTCTTAAGTTTACGAGGAGGATATTCCCCTATCGATGGCACGAAAGGCGGATATTGCAATATCGCTTTGGGTTATAGATTTACCTCCCGATATGTAGGCGGCGCTTTCAATTTAAGTATGGGCTATCAAGCCTTCAACGCAGAAAGGGAATACTTTCATTACAATCATTACCATATGAACGAGCATTGGGTT
The DNA here is from genome assembly GCA_017462265.1 of Coprobacter sp. GTDB lineage: Bacteria > Bacteroidota > Bacteroidia > Bacteroidales > UBA11471 > Caccoplasma. Next base: position 922 of record JAFTRN010000022.1, read on the forward strand.
AATGAATTTTCTTTCCGTCTCGGATACGAATTTTAGAATCAATATTCATAATCACTATTCACGACAAGGGAAAAATATTCTCTTGTCGTTTTTTATTCGACAAAATACAGCACACAATAAAGCGGGGGAAAAGTCGTTTTAGGGATATAGATATTACATTGTATTTTCTTGAAAATATACAAATACCATGGCTAAAATAAATCTGTACGACGCCCGACAGACGCTGAAAATTGTATTTTTGGCGGTATCGGTCGTATTGGTCATCATATTCCTTTTCGTGTCGAACCGACTTGTGAACGACCTCGCCACCGAGGAGCGTAAAAAGATGGAGATATGGGCCGAGGCTACCCGTGCCGTCGCCAATATCGACAATAATACCGACATGACGCTGGTGCTGAAGATAATACAAAGCAACACTTCTATCCCCATCATCATCACCGACGACGAGGGCAACATATTGCAGACACACAACCTCGTCGTTCCCGATCGCCATAGCGAGCAGTTTCTACAAAAGAAAATACAATCTATCCGCGACAAGGAACAGGTCATAATGATAGCGTTAGGCCCCGACATCGCTCAGTACCTCTATTACGACGACTCTACACTGCTGAAACGGCTGTCGAACTTTCCCTACATACAACTGGGCGTGATGATACTGTTCCTACTCATCGCCTATCTGGCCCTGATGAGTACCAAACGCGCCGAGCAAAACAAGGTGTGGGTAGGGCTGTCGAAAGAGACCGCGCACCAACTCGGCACCCCCATATCGTCGCTCATGGCGTGGCTCGACCTGCTCGAAATGAACGGGGTAGATAAGGAGCTACTCACCGATATGGGCAAAGACGTGAAACGGCTATCGGTCATCGCCGAGCGATTCTCGAAAATAGGCTCTCAGCCCGAGCGCGAACCGGCCCGTGTAGATGAGGTGATAGAAAACGCCGTGGAATATATGCGACGTCGCATCTCCGACAAAGTGCAACTCACGCTACACAAGCCCCAAGGCGAGTACGAACCTCAGCCGTTGTGTCGTCCGCTCATGGAGTGGGTTATCGAAAATCTGTGTAAAAACGCCATCGACGCCATGGACGGCGTGGGACAAATAGATATTACCCTCACTTACAACAGCACCAAATATTACATCGACGTGAAAGACACGGGCAAGGGTATAGCCCGCAACCGATTCAAAACCGTATTCCACCCCGGATTTACAACCAAGAAACGCGGTTGGGGACTGGGTCTGACCTTGGTAAAACGCATCGTGGAAGAATACCACGACGGTCGCATCTATGTAAAAGAGTCGGAAATAGGCAAAGGCTCCACCTTCCGCATAGAGATGAAATTAGAGGGCGTAGGATAAGGTCCGAAGATAATCAAAGGGGCTGTGTCATTTCTATTTTGACACAGCCCTTTTTTCTGTTTTTATCATCATGCGGACGCTTGGACCAAGCGACCCTGTTTCAATATTTATTGTGTGTCACGGTCTTGTCGATGGGTTTGCGTGATTTCTCGCGATGTGGATCGCAGGAATAGCCTATCACCACATCGAGAAGTACCCGCTTTCCGGCCGGTATGCCGAGTACCTTACGCACGCCGGCCTCGTTGAACCAGCCCACTATACACGAGCCAAGCCCCTCATCGGCGGCTGCAAGAGCTATATGCGCTGCTGCGATACCAATGTCGATGTGTCGAAAATTTTTGTCCTTCACCCAGCCACCCATGGTAGAGGTCACGTTTCCCGCCACCTCCACGACGACGATATGTACCGGAGCCTGCTTGGTAAAGTGATTCATACCAAGCACCCTGTTGGCGGCCGCATCGGCCACCCGATTTTTTACATCGACATCATCGATCACTATAAACCGCCACGGTTGCGAGTTACAAGCCGACGGAGCAAGTCTCGCCGCCTCGAGGATACGAGCCAACTTCTCGGGCTCGACCGGCCGCTCGGCATCGAACCGACGATCGCTCTGCCGGGCTGCGACCAATTCGAGAAACGATTTCATAAATGTATAGATTAAGGACTATTTTCCGTATGTGATTATACGGCTTATATACTTTCCTATGATATCAAATTCGAGATTCACCACCGAGCCTGCCACGATTTGGTGGAAATTGGTATGCTCATAGGTGTAGGGTATTATCGCCACCTGGAAGCCATCGGGACGCGAATTGCACACGGTGAGGCTCACGCCATTGACCGTAATAGAGCCCTTCTCTACCGTCGTATATCCTTGGCGAATAAGCTCGGGGGTAGAGTCGTACTCGAAAGTGTAGTACCAACTGCCATCGGCCTCGGTCACCTCGGTACAACGAGCTTTGCAATCGACATGGCCTTGCACGATATGCCCATCGAGACGACCATTCATGAGCATACTGCGCTCGAGATTTACCTTGTCGCCCACTTGCAACAAACCCAGATTGCTACGGTCGAGCGTCTCTTGTATGGCGGTAACGGTGTAGGTATCACCATCGAGGCTCACCACGGTAAGGCACACGCCATTGTGCGCCACACTCTGATCTATCGTCAATTCGCCGGCAAACGAGCAAGAGAGCGTAAGATGCAAATTCCCCTGTTCACGTCGCAACGCGACCACTTTAGCGGCTTCTTCTACTATTCCTGAAAACATATTTTCGTTTTTATGGTAAAACAAATTTGCAACAAATATAGTGATAAGCGAGCGAGAAATATCAAGCTTGCTTGGATATTTTTCACAGCGAGCGCAGTCTATATTCGTTGCGTGCAACAAATATTGCGAAAGGCGAGTGGAGAAAAAAAACAAGTTTACTTGATTTTTCTCCCGAGCCGCCTCCTATATTGGCAGTTATGCAAATATAGTGATAGCGTGCAAAAAAATTATCAAAATAGCGGTAAAAAATTCGGGATTTCGGTATAAATCCGTACTTTTGGAAAAAATTATCCCTATTCACCATCAATATAACACAAGAGATGAATACCAAAGCTTGGATTGAGGCCGCACGTCCCCGCACCCTGCCCACCTCGGTAAGCCCCGTCATAGCCGCCACCGCTTACGCATGGGCGCAAGGTGTCGTAAATTGGTATGCGGCAAGTATCTGTTTCATATTCGCCCTATTGGCCCAAATAGCGTCGAATTTCGGAAACGACTATTTCGACTATGTGAAAGGCACCGACAAGGTCGATCGCGACGGGCCTCGACGCGCCGTGACCGCCGGCGACATATCACCGCGCGCCATGCTCACCGCCACCCTTGTAACATTAGGCTTGGCCTGTGCCATAGGGTGTCTGTTGATACCGTTCGGCGGGGTGTGGCTCATTGCCGCGGGCATAGCCATAGCAATAGCCGCACTCGCCTATTCCGCCGGTCCTTTCCCTCTATCCCATCATGGGTTGGGAGATATCACGGTGTGGACATTCTTCGGTCTTGTCGCCGTAAACCTCACCTACTATGTGCAAGCCCACACGTTCGACAGCGATGTAGCACTATGCAGTGCCGCCATGGGATTGTTGTCGGTAAATATATTGATGGTAAACAACTACCGCGATTACGACGACGACAAAGCCGTGGGCAAACGCACGACGGTCGTATTGTTTGGCCGACGCTTTGCCCTTGTTGCCTATTGGCTCAATGGTGCGATAGCCCTGCTATGCGTGGTGCAGACATGGCGCGATGCCGGCATAGCGGGTATCGTATTACTGCACATCTATGTGGTGGCTCACTTGAAAAGTTGTCGTCTCATGCGCACATACACAGGTAGCGACCTCAACAAAGTATTAGGCATGACGGCACGCAACCAACTCATTTTCACACTACTGCTTGTAGTGGCCATTATTCTATCCCAATACCCGATATGCTGATATGAATATATTTCATAACAAACTATCCGAAGCCCCTTTCGGCATAAAACTCTTCACCTTTCTATGTCTCATTTTGATGGGGTATTGCCTCACACTGTTCATCGCCATCATTCTCACCCTGCTTTCCGGCGGCGACACACTACTGCGCCTCACCTTCGCGACACAAGATATTTTCCTGTTTATCTTGCCGGCACTGTGCGCCGCCTATATGTTCGCCCCCGCACCGTGGCATTACTTGCAAGCGTCACGCCTGCCGGGTATTACGGCCGTAGGTATGGTCGTAGTGTGTATGATATTCGCCATGCCGTTGATGAATTACATTATCGCTTGGAACGAAGCGATAGAATTGCCGGCAGCCCTATCGCATGTAGAAGAGTGGATGCGGGCGCAGGAGGCCGCCGCGCAAGCCGCTACCACACAATTGCTTGATATGTCGTCGGTCGGCGACCTGTGTGCGATGATAGCCATCGTGGGCATACTCACAGGTATAGGCGAGGAATTTGTGTTTAGGGGTGTGGTGCAACGCCTCATCACCGAGAAGTGGAGAAATCACCATTTGGCAATTTGGATCACGGCATTCCTTTTCAGCGCTATACATCTACAATTCTATGGTTTTGTACCGAGACTGTTGCTCGGAGCGTTTTTCGGTTATCTGTTAGTATGGTCGGGCAATATATGGGTACCGGTCGTGGCTCACGCCCTCAACAACAGTGTCGCCATAGTCAGCGCCTACATTTGGGGCGTAGAACCGGCCGAGGGCAGCGCCTATATCGATGAGATAGGCACAAACGGCGAGTGGGGCATGGTACTTGTGAGCCTCACTATTACAGTGGCGCTATTGGCAATAACCCGTCGCACGCTCACTCAGGGGAACCGGCACTTCGCCTCATCGTCGGAGCCACAATAGACCGGTAATATACAATTCTCAGAAAAAGGGTAGAGAGAGGTTATTTGCCCTCGAGGTGGTCGAACTTCTTACGGTGGAATATGAAGTTTCGGCCCAAATATTTCTCACGCACCACGGGGTCCGAAGCCAACTCCTCCGATGTGCCTTGGAACAAAATTTTACCCTCGAACAAGAGGTAGGCCCGGTCGGTGATACTCAATGTCTCGGGCGCGTTGTGGTCGGTAATAAGTATGCCGATATTCTTTTCTTTGAGCTTATATACAATATACTGAATATCCTCCACAGCAATAGGATCGACACCGGCAAACGGCTCGTCGAGCATGATAAATTTGGGATCGATGGCGAGACATCGAGCTATCTCGGTACGTCGGCGTTCACCACCCGACAGGCGGTCGCCCAAGTTTTTGCGTACCTTCTGCAAACGAAACTCGGCAATGAGGCTCTCAAGTTTCTCTTTCTGATACTCCTTGCTCTTACCGGTCATCTGCAACACGGCGATAAGATTGTCCTCGACCGAGAGTTTGCGAAATACCGAAGCCTCTTGCGCCAAATAGCCTATACCATATTGCGCCCGGCGATATACCGGAAAAGTGGTAATATCGAGGTCATTGAGGAATATACGACCTTCATTGGGGGTAATGAGGCCGGTGGTCATGTAGAATGTCGTGGTCTTTCCCGCACCATTCGGGCCCAACAAGCCGACAATCTCGCCCTGTTTCACGTTGATAGAGACATGATTGGCCACCGTACGCTGGCCATATTTTTTCACCAAATCCTCGGTACGCAACACCATTGTACCTGCCGCGGCAGCCTGTTCCATCTGCTCGGGGGTAGGTATCGCCTCATTTTTTCTTGCCGTAGGCAGTATTTCGCTAATCCATTTCATTGCCAACAAAGATAATGCTTTTCGACGAAACCGCGCTCATTTACGCATTTTTTTACATTAAAAATTACTATCTACGAATGAGTCTACATACCGGTAACCTTTACCAAATAGTATCAGATAATGGTCGAAATTGCCCGACGGAAAGGCCTCGTGAAAATTGTCCCAATTTACCGATAAGTTGTACCGAATCGGCATTTTGGGACAAAGAATGGGCAGAAACGGAAAATTTTAACTAAGTTTGCATCGGAATAATCGGCACAGCGCCATCTATGGCACTGATGATAATACGATTGCTCCGATATAGTCATGAAGATACTTTTTCAGTCATTACAGCGATTTGGTGAGTATGTACTCCTATTGCGCAAGATATTCACCACACCCGATCGGTGGAACGAATTTTTCCGTCGCTTCAAAGACGAGGCCTATATGCTGGTCATCGATTCCATCGCCATCGTGGTGACCATTTCGCTCTTTATCGGTGCCGTTATCACCATACAGACACAAGGCAACATATCATCGCCCCTGCTACCGGCCTACACCGTGGGCTTGGTGACACGCGATACCCTGCTGCTCGAATTTTCATCATCGATCATGTGTCTGCTCTTGGCCGGGAAAGTCGGTTCGAATATCGCATCGGAAATAGGCACTATGCGAGTTACCGAGCAGATCGACGCGCTCGACATTATGGGAGTAAACTCGGCCAACTATCTGATATTACCCAAAATCACTGCGCTTGTGGTGTTCATACCGGTATTGGTGGTATTCAGCATGTGCTCGGGACTTTTCGGCGGATATGTGGTAGCGACCTTTACCGACATTATTCCGGCATCGAGATACATCTACGGACTGCAATCCTATTTCACGGAATATTACGTGTGGTACACGATTATAAAATCGTTCTTCTTCGCCTTCGTCATCAGCAGTGTAGCCTCGTACTACGGCTACAAGGTAAGGGGTGGCGCGCTCGAAGTGGGAAAAGCCAGCACCGACTCGGTAGTAGTGAGCAGTGTTGTGATACTATTGCTCGATGTGATACTCACCAAATTGTTACTGTGATGATAGAGGTAAAAAACATAGTAAAGTCATTCGACGGTAAGACCATACTGCGCGATATATCCGCCCGATTCGAGACCGGTAAAACCAACCTCATAATAGGCAAGAGCGGCTCGGGCAAGACCGTATTGATGAAATCGATTGTAGGGCTCATACGTCCCGAGGCCGGCGAGATACTCTACGACGGGAAAAACGTGTTGCGCATGGATGCGCAAGAGGTAAAAGCCCTGCGTTGTGAAATAGGTATGCTGTTTCAGGGCTCGGCCCTTTTCGATTCTCTCACAGTGCTCGAAAACGTTATGTTCCCACTGAAAATGTTTACCCGGCAAAGTTCTGCCGAGCGTGAGAAGCGGGCCCGATTCTGTCTCGAACGTGTAAACCTCATCGGTGCCGACCGACAATACCCCTCGGAGATCAGCGGCGGTATGCAGAAACGCGTGGCCATAGCCCGCGCCATCGCACTCAACCCCAAATACTTGTTCTGCGACGAGCCCAATTCGGGCCTCGACCCTCAGACCTCGATACTCATCGACGAACTGGTGCGCGACATCACCCGGGAATACAACATCACCACCATTATCAACACGCACGATATGAGCTCGGTATTGGGCATCGGCGAGAATATCATATTCCTCGACCGGGGCGAAAAAGTCTGGGAGGGAAACAGCGACGGCATATTCGCCTCCACCAACGAGAAACTCAACGATTTCGTTTTTGCGTCGAACCTGTTCAAGGCCGTAAAAGAATATATCGACGACCGAAACACCAAGAAATAGTTTTCGTCCCAATGCGCCTCTCCTGCGACTATTTTGATTTTTTATTAGGAAAATTTTAAGTCGTTTTTGAGTTTTTTTTTGCGCATTTGAGTTGTTTTAGAGAAAAAAGCAATACATTTGTAAATTGAATCGTGAAAATCACTTCTTCTACAAAAAAATTTGAATATTAATACTATGAGTAAAAGAGTAGTAACATTTGGAGAGATAATGTTGCGCTTGGCTACGCCGGGCTACCAACGTTTCTGCCAAGCCAAAGAGTTTACCGCCACTTTCGGCGGAGGTGAAGCCAACGTGGCTGTATCGCTCGCCAACTACGGCATGAACGCCGAGTTTGTAACGCGTATGCCCAAAAACGACATCGCTCGCGCCTGCGAGATGGATCTCCAC
>JAFTRN010000023.1 GCA_017462265.1 Coprobacter sp.
ACCTACGGCATCGCAATTCCATAGTCAATTTTACCCCGTATTGCGCCGATAAATCGGCTTATACGGGGCTGTAATGTCTTATGCCGATGGCATAATGAAATCTTAAAAACACTAAGTCGTATTTTTATCGGACACTAATAATTTTATTTCGAGATTTTTCAAGAAGATTCAACCGGCTTCTATGTGAATTTCGCTATCTTTGTGACGAATAATAATACTCTGATATATGCACAAATTGCAAGATCTGCTACCGGTTGTACAACAGGCGTTAGATGCCATAGATTATCCGCAGGCTCCGGCCGAGTTGTACACCCCCATACAATATGAATTGTCGTTGGGCGGTAAGCGCATACGTCCCGTACTCACGCTTATGGCGTGCGAAATGTTCGGTTGTGACTATCACTATGCGCTCGATGCCGCCGTAGGAATAGAAATGTTTCACAATTTCACCCTGCTGCATGACGATGTGATGGACAAGGCCGATATGCGTCGCGGAAAACCGACCGTGCATATCCGTTGGAACGAGAATACTGCAATACTTTCGGGCGATGCCATGCAGATATTGGCCTATATGCAGGTGATGAAATCGCCTGCTGCGGTGCGAGATGTCGTGTGTGTGGTGTTTTTGCAGACGGCGCTTGAGATATGTGAAGGTCAGCAATACGATATGGAGTTTGAAACCCGGCAAGATGTGCGAGAGGAGGAGTATATAGAGATGATACGCCTCAAAACCGCTGTGCTGCTCGGTGGAGCCCTGAAAATCGGAGCCTTGATTGCCGGTGCTTCCGATGATGACGCGCGTCGCCTCTATGATTTCGGTATCAATATAGGGCTGGCATTCCAGTTACGCGACGACTATCTCGATGTGTATGGCGATGCGAAGACCTTTGGTAAGAATATCGGGGGCGACATACTCAACAATAAAAAGACTTATATGCTGATAAACGCGCAGCGTTTGGCACAAGGCGCCGAGCGTGATGAACTGATTCATTGGCTGGCGATAGATGATAAGCCCGACGAGAAAATTGCCGCTGTTACCGCGCTCTACAATCGTCTGGGGGTAGATGCCTTGTGTCTCGAAAAAATCGATACCTATTATGCCGAGGCGATGAAACAGCTCGATGCCCTCTCTGTGGAGAAGTTGCAGACAGAGATGCTGCGTGAGTTGGCTATGAGCCTGATGCAACGTAATTCGTAGTCGGTCGCCATGTTGTTCGATACACATACCCATATATACCTGCCCGAGTTTGACGACGATCGTGAGGCCGTGGTGCAACGAGCCGTAGAGGCGGGTGTGTCGCGCATGATGTTGCCCAATGTCGATGTGATGACTATCGATGCGTTACAGGCCGTGTTGGAGGCATATCCACACCTTTGTATCGGAGCCATGGGGTTACACCCTACCTCGGTCGATGACGATTATAGTTCCTCTCTCGACATTATAGAAGCCCGTCTCGATAGTTCGCCTTATCATGCGGTGGGAGAGATAGGCATAGACCTGTATTGGGATAAAACTTTCCTCAAAGAACAGATTGATGCCTTTGAAATGCAAGTGCGCTGGGCGGCAGAGCGGAATATGCCTATCATCATACACTGTCGTGAGGCCTTCGCCCCGATAGTCGATGTGTTGCGACGACTCTCTTATCTGACACCTCGAGGCGTGTTTCATAGCTTTGGGGGCGATGCCGACGACTTAGCCGTGATAGCCGACCTGGGCGATTTCTATATAGGGGTAAATGGAATAGTGACTTTCAAGAACAGTTCTCTGCGCGATATGGCGATGACGATACCGCTCGACCGATTGGTGATAGAGACCGATGCACCGTACCTTGCACCGGTACCTCATAGGGGGCGGCGCAACGAGCCGGCTTATGTGCGCCATACGGCCGAGTTTATGGCCTTGTGTAGGGATATGTCGGTTGCCGAATTGGAACAGACAACCTACGATAATGCTTGTCGCCTGTTTGGCTTATAGTGCCTTATGTCTATGGCATGATGAAATCCTTGAAACCGCATGCTGTACGTAGATACAAAATTTCTCCTAAGTATTTGTCTTTGAGATAAAACGGGGGAATATGGAAATCGCTTTCAAAAAATAAAATATTAAAAAATGTAAAAATCACAAAAGTTATCATAGAAATGACTACTTTTGTGCCGTTATAAGAATGGCGATGTAGTGTAGTGGCCTAGCACGTATCCCTCTCACGGATGAGACCCGGGTTCGATTCCCGGCTTCGCTACAAAAAGGAAAGAGCCTTGCGGTTGCAAGGCTCTTTCCTTTTTTTGTGTCTTTTTATTTCTTTTGATTGGGTAGCTTCTCGCCATTGACGGTTACATTCTTTATTTTGAAGCCATCGACAATCTCGCGTTTGAGGTTGGCATCTTTCTTGGCGGTGATGTCGAGATTCTCAAATGTGAAATCGGAGAGGAAATAGTCCTCTGAGGCTTTTACGTCGAAGAATTTATCACATTCCAATTTGATGTTGCGCATCGTTACGTTGTTGGAGTAGGAATAGGGTTTGTCTTTGCGGCCTTTGAGATCGAAAAATTGAGTCCATGGTTTCACGAAGAGGAAACTTTTTGCATCGCCCTCTATATCCTCTACGAGAATGTGTTCATACTTCTGGGGGGTGTCGGGGCGCATTTTCAGCCACAGCAGACGGGTGGCATTGCTTATTTTGCACCGACGCAATACGATGTTACGATCGTGTATCGACTCACTGCCACACGTCAGCGCGCTATGGCAGAATCCATATTCGCAATCCTCGATGATGATGTTGTAATTGCCTCCATTCTCGGGCGCTTCGTCGGCAAACGGACCCTTACCGCCTTTGAGGGCTACGGCATCGTCATTGACCGATAGGAAGCAGTTCTTTACCAGTACGTTGGTACATACATCGATGTCGATGGCGTCGGAACTGGGCGCTTTTACCGGCTTGGAGGGGGCGAAAATGTGCACTCCGAGTATTTTCACGTTCTCACAACGATAGAGGTGTGTGGTCCAGAACGGCGAGTTGGTGAAGTGTGCGTCTTGCAGTTGCACATCTTTGCAGTTGGAAATATAAATCAGTCGGGGGCGCATCTCGTCCATATTGGTACACTTGGGTATCACCTTGCGACGCAACCAGAACGATTCCCAGTAGCGTTGTCCGTTGCCGTTTATCGTACCGGTACCGGTGATTGTAAAGCCATCTACACCATCGGCATTGACCAATGCTGCGAAATATTTCAGTGATTGACCTTCGATGCGGGTATCGACGATGGCAAAGTTGCGAATGTCGTCACTGCCTTTCAAGGTAGCCCCCTCTTCGAGGTGGAGGTGTGTGCCGGATTTGAAAAAGAGTGAACCGCTGAGGAAGGTGCCCTGCGGTATCACTATGACACCGCCACCGGCTTCGGCAGCACGGTCTATAACGGCTTGTATCGATGCGGTTTGTACGGTATTGCTGTCGGTCGTTACCCCATAATCGGTAATGCGATAGGTCTTGCCCAGTGTGGCAATGTCTATTTTATCGGTTTTGTAGAACCATTCGGGAATGGTGGTTCCATCGGGGAATTTCTCTTTTCCGTATGCCGTAACGCATAGGAACAGTGCCATCAGTAGCAGAGTGTGTTTCATGTGATAATACTATTTGTAGTTAAAATTTATTTTAGGTGTTTGTGGATACGATAAGTCCGTACCTTCGAGAACAAAGATACGGACTTATGATATAAGTGCCAAATTTCACGTTGGTAAAAGTTGTGAAACCGAGGTATAACTACATATTGGTACGAACCAATCCCACGACGCGATATATATTGTATATATCTTCGCGATCGATGGTAAATGGGGCGTAACGATCGTCGTCGAACGAACGGCATAGGAAATAATCCTCCTGTCCGTAGAGCAGTCGGAATATAAGCCCTAAACTTTTGGTATCGACCACGTAGGGTGCTCCGTTGATAATAGGTGCCTCAGCCGGAACCTCAGAGAGTGCCAATCGGTCGCCTAATTTGAATTCGGGCATCATGCAGTCGTTAGGTACCTCATACACGAGTTCGTATTTGGCAAATTGGCGTATGGCGGCCGAGTAACCTACGCTTTCGGGATTTTCTTTCACGTAATTGAATACGTCGAGATTCTTCTCATTATATATCTCGCGAGGCAGAATGGGTACTTTGTAGTCGAACATTTCGCCCATGCCCGTGAACAGCCAGCGGGGAGAGATGTCTTTGAATACCTTGATGATAGAGGCTGCAACCAGTAAGCAGGCCTGCAGGTCGCGGTCAAAAGCGGCATTTAATATTTCTTCGGGAATATGTAGCTTTTGGGCAAATTCTGTATTGGAGAGGGCTTTGTTTTCGATTACAATCTCTATACGCGCTACGATTTTATCGTCGAGAGGAATGGGGTGTTCGTTCGTGTCCCAAGAGAATGTTGATACCGACGATTCGTCATTTATTTCATCTTGCCACATGGAGCCTTCTCCGGTCAAAAGCCAACTTTTACTATATTTACTATATTTTGATAGTATTTTATCGGCCATACGTCCCGTAATTTTCTTTATTTTGCCTGATTGTAGGTCGTAAATTTGCGTTGGAGTGACGCCGATACTCTCTGCGAATTGTTTTGCATTCAGCTCAGAATTCACAATTAGATGATTTACAATATCTTTAGTCTCCATGTGTAGTAAATTAATAATTTTTAACAAAAGAAATGTAGTAATTTACTTGATGATATAGATTTTTACTATATCTTTGCTTCGTCTTACTATAAAAACTACATCTCCCGTAGGTGTCTTTATTTATGGTGCAAAGTAACAAAAAAATAGATTCTTATGCAAACGAAAACGAAAAGATTTTTCTTTACAATAAAAGAAAAAAGTGTTTATTGGGATAGTTTAACTATATCGTAAATACCTCTAAAATGGAGAAAATATAGATATTATAAAGTAATAATATAGGTATTAATTTATTCATTAAAAAGCGCAACATTATGACAAAAGAAGAAATGTCTGCTTATTTGGTTGGAAATCAAAAAGCATTGTGGCGATCGGCTTATTATCTTACTCAAAACGAAGATGATGCTTCGGACTTGGTGCAAACCGTGTTTCTGAAGGCCTTGAGTAACTATGAGAAGTTTACCGACTCGACCAATCTTGGAGGCTGGTTATACACGATTATGCGTAATCTGTTTATCAATCAATGTCGTTGTGCCGATAGTGTGCGCATATCTCGTTCTGAGGCCGAATACGAAACTGCGCCCAACGACATCAATTACGGTACGAGCGAGCAGACCGACTCGCGTTGCATCGTGCAGGACATAAAACGTGCGGTCGATAATCTATCAGAGGAGTATCGTATTCCTTTCCGTATGTATGTGGCCGGTTATAAGTATCAAGAGATTTCCGATAAGATGGGAATACCTCTCGGCACGGTCAAAAGCCGTATATTTATAGCCCGTAAACGAGCGCAGACATTTCTGGGTGGTCGTTGGTAAAATCGATTTTATAGGTTACTGTTACATCAATTCTATCCATACGATTCAGAGAGAATAAACTTCCGGTTTTACTCAATGATACGACGGCTCGTATGAGTCGTCGTTTTTTTTACATCTTCTTAAATATCAGTGTATTGTTTTTGTGTGTGAATCATTCTTGTCGGTTCCCGTTGATTATTTCGAGGAATTTCTATAACTTTGTGCTACGAAACAAAATACCCGTATATTATGAAAACTCCCGATCAACTGATAGATGATCTTATAGCATTGGCTTTTGCCGAAGATATAGGCGATGGCGACCACACCACGTTGTGTTGTATCCCCGATACCGAAATGGGCCGGTCGAAACTATTGATAAAAGAAGAGGGCATATTGGCCGGCGTGGATATGGCTCGCCGTGTCTTTGCCGCATTTGATCCCACGTTGCAGATGGAGGTGTTTATCGAGGACGGTTCGCACGTGAAGCCCGGCGATGTGGCATTTGTGGTGAGTGGCAAGGTGCAATCGCTGTTGCAGACCGAGCGCCTCATGCTCAACATCATGCAACGTATGAGCGGTATAGCTACTGTGACTCGCAAATATGCCGAGCGGCTCGAAGGGCTGCACACCAAGGTGCTCGATACCCGCAAGACCACACCGGGACTGCGTATGATAGAAAAAGCCGCCGTGCGCATCGGTGGGGGAGTAAATCACCGCATAGGATTGTTCGACATGATATTGCTCAAAGACAATCATGTAGATTTTGCCGGTGGTATAGAAGCTGCCATTACCCGTTGTCATAAATATCTCAAGGAGAAGGGTAAAGACCTCAAAATAGAAATAGAGGTTCGTAATATGCAGGAGCTCGAAGAGGTGATGCGGGTAGGCGGTGTAGATCGTATCATGCTCGACAATTTCACTCCCGAACTTACTCGCGAGGCCGTGAAGCGTATTGCCGGTAAATACGAAACCGAGTCGTCGGGCGGAATCACCATCGATACGATGCGCGATTATGCCGAGTGCGGTGTCGATTTTGTATCGGTCGGTGCGCTTACACACTCGGTGAAGGGGCTTGATATGAGTTTCAAGGCTTGTTAAAAGATTCTATAATAAATTTGCCGATGGCCGACGATACATTTCTCACCATTTCGCGCCTTTCCGAGGGCTTATATAAAGAGAAGATGAGCAAATTTATCTCTTTTGCCATATCTGTATCTACGGTAGAGGAGGCCAAGGAGGCTATCGCCGACTATCAAAAAAAATACTACGACGCTCGCCATGTATGCTGGGCCTATATGGTGGGCGCCGCTCGCACGGAATATCGCTCGAACGACAACGGTGAGCCATCGGGAACGGCCGGTAAGCCTATTCTCGGACAGATAAACTCTTTCGGTCTTACCGATATTCTTATCGTCGTAGTGCGCTATTTCGGAGGTATAAAACTCGGTACGAGCGGGCTTATAGAGGCCTATCGCGAAGCTGCCGCCGATGCTATTCGGGCCAACGAAATAGTAGAGCGACTGGTCGAAGACGATGTGCGTATCATCTTTGAATATCCCTTTATGAACGATGTGATGCGTATCGTGAAAGAAGATGGGGTGACTATTATGTCACAAATTTTCGAACTCGACTGTGAAATGACACTGCGCATACGTCGGTCGCAAATGCCGCGTCTGCACGAGCGCCTCTCCAAAGTGGAATCTCTCCGTTTCCCCGATGAAATATCGGCTTAATCATACACATATGCACACTATGAAATATCGTATTGTGGCCCTCATATTGGTGCTGTTCAATTTCGGTATGAATATCACCTCGGTAGCCGGGTTTTCCTTTTCTCGGCAGGATAGAGCATTGACCATATATGTGCCCGATAGTTGTGCGCAGGTGGTGCATGAAGCCGTGAAAATGTTCTGCGACGATTACCATATGGTATTCGGCTCACGACCTACGTGCGTGGCCGACCGTGATGCCGACATCATTATTGGTACGACGAATGATGGTCGTTGGGAAGCGTTCGAACTTGTGACTGGCGATAACAATCGGTTGTATGTGCTCGGCAGTGATGCCCGGGGTACGGCTTATGGGGTGCTGGAATTGTCGCGTCTCATCGGCGTATCGCCGTGGGTGTGGTGGGCCGATGTACCTCCGCAGGCGCTTACCGATTATTCTTTGCCCGATGGATACCATTATCGCCAACAACCTTCGGTACAATATCGGGGTATATTTCTCAACGATGAGGACTATGCCTTGAATCCGTGGAGTTGGAAGACGCATGAGCCTTCGGCCCATAAAGGTGAGATAGGTCCGCATACCTATGAACGCATATTTCAACTGCTGTTGCGCTTGCGGGCCAATATGTTGATGCCTGCTATGCACGATTGTACCGTGCCGTTTTATATGGTAGCGGGCAACAAGGAGATGGCCCATCGTTATGGTATAGTGATTTCTACCTCACATTGTGAGCCGCTCATGCGCAACAATGTGGGCGAATGGGACGATGCCCGCCGTGGGAAATATAATTATCGCACCAATCGCGATTCGGTACTCGGCTATTGGTCCGAACGCTTGCAAGAGGTAGCCGATTGCGAAAATATCTACACCATCGGTATGCGGGGCAAGCACGATGGTAAGATGGAGGGGTATAAAAATATCGATGAGATGGCGCAGGCTATGCCCGCTGTCATCGATGACCAGCGGGCGCTGTTGGCCCACTATGTCGATTCGCCAGTCTCGAAAGTTCCTCAACTCTTTGTGCCATACAAGGAGCTACTCGATGTGTATAACAAGGGTTTGCAGTTGCCCGACGATGTAACCCTCATGTGGTGCGACGACAATTACGGTCACATTACCCGACTGAGTAACGAACGCGAGCGTATGCGTCGAGGTGGAGCAGGTATATACTATCATATATCCTATTGGGGACGTCCCCATTCCTATTTGTGGCTTTGTACCACACCTCCGGCTCAGATATATTATGAAATGCGTAGGGCTTGGGATTTTGGTGCTCGTAAAGTATGGGCGTTGAATGTAGGCGATATAAAACCGGCTGAATATGAAATAGAGTTTTTCATGGATATGGCGTGGAATATCGATAAAATCAACGCGTCGAGCATTTATGACCATCTGACGGATTTCATGTGTCGCACCTTTACCCACGAAACCGGTAGAGAAATAGCCGATATAATGAACGAATATTATTATCTGGCCAATATACGTAAACCCGAGTTTATGGGGTGGAGTCGTGAGGAGGAATATGCCAAAATAAAGGGCGGAAAGACACCTGTCATCGATACAGAGTTTTCGCCCGCCGAAATCGGAAATCGTATATGGGCCTATCGCACGTTGGAAAGCCGTGTCGATTCGGTGAAGAAAAAATTGAGTAAGATATACCACGACTCGTTCTTCCAACTGGTGGAATACCCCGTGTGTGGTGCCGCCAACATGAATTACAAATGGCTCTATGCCCAAAAGGCAAGAAATGCCTCGTCGTGGCACGATGCCCGCTATTACGAGCATCTCAGCATCGAGGCTTACAATGCTATTGCTGCTCTCGACCGTCATTACAATCACGATATGGCGCGCGGAAAATGGAACGGCATGATAAGCATGAAAAACAATCGCCTCGTTTTTGAAAAATTTGAGTTGCCCGATGATTTTACACCGATTTCCTCGCCCGAAATACGTCCCGAAAAAGATCGGTATATCTCGTGGAATGCCGCCTCGTTCAGAGGAAAAGCTCCGCATGGAGTATATACCGTCGAGGGGTTGGGGTATAGTCGTGAGGCTGTGGTGTTACCTGTCGGGGCCACGATTACTTATAGGGTGGAGACGCCCCACATCGGGAATGTATCGTTGTGGGTATCGTTACTCCCCACTCATGCAGTCAATGGTGGTGATTTACGCTATGAGGTCACTGTCGATAATGAAACACCTGTCGTTGTGTCGTATAAAACCCGGGGGCGTTCCGAGCAGTGGAAAATAAATGTTCTGCGCAATCTCTCGCTCAATGAGACCGTGCATCATATTGCGAAACCGGGAAAACACACCATTCGCATAAAGGCTTTAGACGATGGGGTAGTGGTCGATCAGTTGATGCTCGATTTCGAACCTCATATACCTTTCTACCGAATACCCGATAGAAATCTGTCAAAAAATGATTGATTTTTGCACTTTTGCACTATAACTTCAACAATAGTTCTATTTTTTTCAACACCGGAAATTCTATAAGTAATTCGAGTTTTATACATTTGTCTATCCGAAATGTATAAAATTCATACCCATGAAACAAAAACTCCTTTTAACACTTTTACTATCGGCCGTGTTTGTGATACCGCTTCATGCCGATAAGAAGAAACCATTGTATAAAGACGCCGACGCGCCGATAGAGGCACGTATCGACGACCTGCTGAGTAAAATGACCCTGCGTGAAAAGATTTTGCAACTGCAAAACCGAGGCTCGGGGAGCATAGATGAGATAGAGCGTATATTCGGTGGTGAAAGTTATGGCTGTACCCATGAGATGGGGCGGTCGGCCTTAGAGTGTGCCCGCATGTACAATCGCCTGCAACACTATATGCTCGAAGAAACTCGGTTGGGTATTCCCATCATGACTGCCGTCGAAGGTATTCAAGGCGTATTACAAAATGAATGTACGCTGTTTCCTCACTCCATAGCGCAGGGTAGTACCTTCAATCCCTCGTTGATAGAGCGCATGACCTCGGCTGCCGGTGTCGAAGCTTCAGCCATAGGCATACATCAAATACTCTCGCCCGTATTCGATATCGCGCGAGAACTGCGCTGGGGGCGGGTAGAAGAGTGTTTCGGAGAGGATCCCTATCTCATATCCGAGATGGGTATCGCCTTTGTGCGAGGCTATCAACGTCATCGTATTACCTGCACCCCGAAACATTTCGTAGCTCATGGAACTCCGGCCGGAGGCTTGAATTGTGCGACTGTAGAGGGTGGCGAGCGTTTGTTGCGCAGTCTCTATCTCTATCCGTTCGAGCGTGTCATTAAGGAGGCCAATCCATTATGTGTCATGAGCTGTTATAGCGCATACGATGGAGTAGCCGTCTCGGCATCACCCTATTACATGACCGATATATTGAGGGGCGAATTGGGATTTCAAGGTTATGTCTATTCAGATTGGGGCTCGGTGGAGCGTGTGAAAACCTTTCATTATGCCGTGGCTACGCGTGAGGAGGCAGCCCGGGTATCGCTTATCGCCGGCGTGGATTTGAATATCGATTCGGCGTATGAAACCTTGGAGCAGCAGGTAAATGATGGCGTACTCGATGTTTCTGTCATCGACAATGCCGTGCGACGTGTATTGTATGTGAAATTTGCCTTAGGACTTTTCGATAATCCCCATTTTGGCGATGAAAAGCGGGTGAAAAAGGTCGTTCGCAGCGACAAACACGTGGCTCTTGCCAAGGAGGTGGCCGATGAAAGTGCCATATTGTTGGAGAACAAAAACAATATTCTGCCTTTAGATCTCTCGCAATACAAGTCGATAGCCGTGGTAGGGCCCAATAGCAATCAAGCCGTGTATGGCGACTATTCATGGACCACAGCCGATACCCGGGAGGGCGTAAATCTGTTGCAAGGGTTGCAACGGGTTGTAGGCGATAAGGTTGTGTTGCGTCATGCCGATGGCTGTGACTGGTGGAGTGGTAATACCGACAATATAGCCGAGGCAGTAAAACTTGTGGAGCAGAGCGATATAGCCATTGTAGCCGTGGGTACTCGCAGTACCTATTTGGCTCGTTCTCCCCGATACTCTACGGCCGGTGAGGGTTTCGATATATCTTCACTCGAATTGCCCGGTAGCCAGCTCGACCTGCTCAAAGCCGTGAAAGCTACCGGTAAGCCTATGATTGTGGTGTTGATTGCCGGAAAACCGATGGTCATGAGTTGGGTGAAAGAGAATGCCGACGCATTAGTAGTGCAGTGGTATGCAGGAGAGCAACAAGGAAACAGCCTTGCCGATATATTGGTGGGTAACGTAAATCCCTCGGGACGTGTGAATGTGTCGTTCCCGCGTAGTACGGGCAACACACCTTGTTTCTACAACTATTATCCCACCGACCGTGTACAACAATTCGACCGTGCTGGAAGTCCCACCGAGCCGGCCGGTCACTATATCTTCGACACCCCATATGCTCTCTATGAGTTTGGTTACGGACTGAGTTACACCCGCTTCGATTATACCGATTGTCGTCTCAACGACTCTGTATTTCATGCCGGCGACAAAATCATTGTAGAGGTAGAGGTGGAAAACCGTGGCGAACGCGATGGCAAAGAGGTAGTACAGCTCTACGTGCGCGATCGTATCAGCTCGGTGGCAACCCCTATAAAACAGCTGAAGGCCTTCAAGAAAGTATTGGTAGAGAAGGGAGAGAGCGAGACTGTTACCCTGGAACTTCCCGTCAGTGAATTGGCATTATACGACGTGCGAATGAATAGGGTGGTAGAGCCGGGTGAATTTGAAATACAGATAGGTTCCTCGTCCGACAAGATACATTACAACAAGGTAATAACCGTCGTAAAAGATTGATAGAAATAAGCCCTGCGGTATTTTCAATCGCAGGGCTTATTGTATATTATTGGTGACCGATAAAAATAGCGCATATAGTTTTAGAGAATTTCATTATGCCGTAGGCATAAGATGTTCCAGCCCCGTATAAGCCGATTTATCGGCGCAATGCGGGGTGGAAATCGACCATTGATTTGCGATGCCGTAGGTATCGGACTATAATGATTATCACGCCTATATATACAGGTCCAATACCCAAAGGCATTGGTAATACACACTCCTCATATTCCCCGCATTGCACTCGCCTACCGGCTCGCTTATACGGGGCTGGAACATCGATTGCCTAACGGCAATCTTTTTATTATACAAATACAAGCCTCTCTTTCTATTTTGCTTCATAAACCCATTTACATCAATTGGTTATATGGGTTTTGTAAAGTTTTATTGGACAACAATGATTGTATATATCGATAAGGACGATACGAATATTATACTCCCTCGCCGAGGCAGGTGTCGATATGGGCGAGGATAGCCTCCATATCGTCGGGCGAGAACCATGTAATGGCGTTATCACGCTTGAACCATGTAAGCTGTTTTTTGGCATAGACGCGCGTATTGCGCTTTATTTTCTCTATGGCTTCGGGTAGGGTGTATGTCCCGTCGAAATAGGTAAACATCTCTTTGTAACCTACGGTATTGAGTGAATTGAGGTGACGGTGAGGATAGAGGCGACGTGCCTCCTCTTCCAATCCGTCGGCAATCATGGCATCGACACGACGACCGATACGCTCGAACAGCTCTTCACGAGGGCGGTTGAGGCCTATTTTTATAATATCGAAATCTCTCTCTTTGCGTGGATTGGTGCGGAACTCCGAATAGGGACGTCCGGTCATGCGGCATATCTCCACGGCATGAATTACCCGTTTAGGGTTGTTGCGATCGACCTTGTCGTAAAACTCGGGATCGAGCTCTTGCAACTCTTGTTGCACGGCGGCGAGGCCCTCTTGTTCGTATTTTGCAACTACGGCTTTTCTCACCTCGTCACTCACGGTGGGCATTTCGTCTATACCATTGCACACGGCGTCGATATAGAGCATGGACCCGCCGGTAAGCAGCAGGCTGTCGTGTGTGTCAAATAGCCGGGAGAGTAGCGATATGGCCTCTTCTTCGTAGCAGGCGGCGCTGTAATAGTCGTCCAATGCGAGCGTACCTACAAAGTAATGCCGCGCACACGCCAACTGTTCGGGCGTGGGCGCGGCTGTACCTATATACATATCGCGATAGAGTTGTCGGCTGTCGGCCGATAGTATGGGACATTGCAATCGGCGGGCGATATGCAGACTTAGTTCGGTTTTCCCCACACCGGTGGGACCCAACAATACGACCAACTTTTTTTTCATGGGCGACCTTTGTGCCTATATTATTTTGTGCCTACAAGACGAGCTATTTCCACGATTACATCGCGAGCTTTTACCATAGAGGGTATGGGTACAAACTCGTAACGTCCGTGGAAGTTGATACCACCGGCAAAGATATTGGGGCAGGGCAGCCCTTCAAACGATAGTCGGGCACCGTCGGTACCACCGCGCACGGGCACTACTACCGGTGTAACGCCTACATTTTCCATGGCTTCCCGAGCGAGGTCTATGATGTGCATTACCGGCTCTATCTTCTCGCGCATATTGTAGTATTGGTCTTTGATTTCGAGGCTGGCACACTCGGGGAATTCTTTATTGATTTTGCGCACGAGATGGGAGAATTCTTTCTTGCGACGTTCGAAACGGTCTCTATCGTGGTCGCGTATGATATAGCACAAAGTGGTTTCTTCTACCGAGCCTTCGCACGAGATGAGGTGGTAGAAACCCTCATACCCCTCGGTGTGCTCGGGGGTTTCCCAGCGGGGCAACATGATGGCATATTGCGTGGCTACTCGCAGGGAGTTTATCATTTTGTGCTTGGCATATCCCGGGTGCACGTTACGACCTTTGAAAGTGATGCGGGCCACGGCGGCGTTGAAGTTCTCGTACTCCAACTCGCCAACTTCACCGCCGTCCATGGTGTAGGCCCATGAGGCGTCAAACTTTTTCACGTCGAAGTGGTCGGCGCCTTGGCCTATCTCTTCGTCGGGAGTGAATGCGATGCGTATGCGACCATGTTTTATTTCGGGGTGGGCGAGAAGGTATTCCATGGCCGACACGATTTCGGCTACACCGGCCTTGTCGTCGGCACCCAACAGCGTCTTACCATTGGTCACGATGAGGTCTTGTCCCTTGTAATGCAACAACTCGGGAAATTCCGAGGGGCGCAACACTACATTGTCGTCGGCGCACAGCACGATGTCGTTGCCGTCGTAGCTCTCTACGATACGAGGGGTGACTTTGTGGCCCGAGCAATCGGGGCTGGTATCCAAGTGGGCTATAAAGCCGATGGTGGGAACATCATTGTCGCAGTTGGCTGGCAGGGTAGCCATCAGATAGCCGTTGTCATCGAGCGATATATCGGTGAGGCCTATGCGATGTAACTCTTTTTCCAACTCTTGGGCAAATATCATTTGGCCCGGTGTACTGGGGGTGAGGTTGGTCAGTTCGTCCGATTGGGTATCGAAACTTACATAGTGAAGAAAACGTTTTACGAGATTTTCCATCGTACACGGTGTTTTTGGAGAATGGTATAAGGTGTTGATTTTGTAGTAAATGGCTTTCGATATAAATATGTCGTCGAAAACCGAAACAAAGATAGCGAAAAATTGTGTACATTTGTACCAATAAATCAGTAAAAAACATATTTCAAGAAAATTTAGAAGCTTCTTATTATCTTTCTCGATAGAAAAACTTCTGATATGGGAAAAAATAAACGACAATCGCGAAAATCGGGCGGTGGGTTCAAAACCTTTTTCATAGGAATTATATTCGTAGGTGTAATATTGTGGGTGGCTTATCGGTATGCTCCGCAGATAGAGCGCTTCCTCGAAGCTCCTACTGACAGGTGGAGTGAGTGGGTATCGCAATATCTCACGTCCAATGCAGGTCGGCAGGGTGTCGCACATTATGAAACGCTCGAGATACCGGCCGATTTCACCGATACACGTCGGCACACGTTGTGTGAGTACGAGGGATATACCGTCTCGTATAACAGCGAGTGGAAAATCCCGAATTGGGTGGCCTATGAGCTTACTCGTGACGAACTCAACGCCCAGGTACCGCGAAAAGATGATTTCCGGCCCGACGACAATCTCTTAGTGGCTCAGGCCTCCCCGGCCGATTATCGCCGTAGCGGGTTTGATAGGGGGCACATGGTGCCGGCAGCCGATATGCGATGGAGCGCCACGGCCATGTCGCACTCGTTCTACCTTACCAATATATGTCCGCAGACACCCGAGTTGAACCGTGGCGACTGGGAACGGCTCGAAAGCAAAATCAGAGATTGGGCGCGGAAAGACAGTGCCATAGTCATCGTGTGCGGCCCCTTGGTGTCGCCCCACGATACCTCTATCGGTAGGAATGGCGTGCGGGTGCCGAGTGCCTACTTCAAGGTGGTGGTGTCGCCCTACATCGATACACCGCAGGGTATAGGTTTCATCTTTGCCAACGATACCGAGTATAGGAAAATGCCACTGTATAACTATGCCGTCACCATCGACAGCATAGAGACGCTTACCGGCATAGACTTTTTCCCGGTATTGCCCGATGATATAGAGACTTCTCTCGAAGCCTGCTATTCGGTTTCGGCCTGGGATTGGTAAGACACCGAAATATGTATAATGTTTTGTAAACTCCTCGGTAAGTATTCTGTCCTATGGGTCTCGAAAGTCGGTTTTTGTATGATTGGAAATAATTTTTCGAGAAAAATGTAAGGAGGTTCGAAAAAAGTGCTATCTTTGCATCGCTTTTTCGGAAAAATGCCGCAATAGCTCAGCAGGTAGAGCGTTTCACTCGTAATGAAAAGGTCGCCGGTTCGAATCCGGCTTGCGGCTCACAATCTACAATCGGAAGTTTCTTATCGACTTCCGATTTTTTTCTTTTGTAACTCGGTGTCACGCTGTTTCTATCATATTCTGGCGATTGTGACGGTAGCCATTTGGGGGGCGACCTTTGTCTCCACCAAGGTATTGTTGCAATATGGCCTCTCTCCGGTCGATATTATGGTATATCGATTTGCGTTGGCCTACCTCTGTCTGTGGGCGATTTCCTATCGCCGGGTGTGGGCTTGCAATCTACGTGACGAACTGCTGATGATGGGGGCGGCACTCACCGGTGGCTCGCTCTATTTCCTGTCCGAAAATATCGCTCTCACATACACTTATGCCTCCAACGTGTCGTTGGTTGTGTGTACGGCACCCCTGCTCACCGCCGTAGTGATGCGGCTGTTTTATCGTAGCTCACGTTTGTCGTCACACTTTATCGTAGGTTCGTTCGTGGCTCTGGCCGGTGTGGCGATGGTGGTGTTCAACGGACATTTTGTGCTCAATCTCTCGCCCGTAGGCGACCTGCTCTCTCTCGCCGCCGCATTGTTGTGGGCATTCTACAGCCTCATTATCAAGCGTCTCAATGGACGATACAGCAACGCTTTCATCACACGCAAAATATTCTTTTACAGCCTGCTGTCGCTCGCACCGTTGTACGCTTGCGGCACACATACGCTACACGTGGCCACATTGACGGAACCGCCGGTGTGGGGCAATCTGCTGTTTCTTGGGGTAGTGGCCTCCATGCTTTGTTTTATGGCCTGGAATGTATCCCTGGAACATCTGGGAACCGTACGCGCCTCCAACTACATCTATCTCAATCCCGTGGTGACACTGGCCGTGTCGGCGGTAATCCTCACTGAGCCACTCACCCCCATATCCCTTTTAGGCGCTCTCCTTACCCTCGTAGGTGTATATCTTGCCGATCGTCACCACCCCGCCGTATAATCCGAGTTATCATTGCCTTGTGTAGAAGCCGAAACTTTGTTTTTTTTGAAGCCGTAATAATTTCATCAAGAAAATTTTAAACAGCTTCTAAGTATCGATCGAGGCGGACAGGAAGGCTCGCCTCGATTGTTTTCTATGAACACGTCAAATCCAAGCATTGTAGGATTGTGCCCTACGGTAAACGGTGACTTGTCCTACTTATTGCTCACTAAATTTTAGTAAAATTTTTCAATAAAAGTTTTTGTTGGTGTGATATAATTTATATCTTTGCAAAAACAATAAATGCGATATAAAATGAAACTATTGAAGCACATAATCAGAACCTTGTTTGCGCTACTTGCGCTTGTATGCACCACCTCGTGCGAAAACGAATTTATAAAGGTAATCCCTAATACAGACGAACTTGTCTTTGACTATTACGGAGGCGATACAATTCTTACGGTTCGGTGTACAGAGGGAACTATGTGGTATGTCGAGACCAAACCGGCGGAGTGGTGTGAGGTATATCCCGAAACGGGACAAAGTGGAGATATCATAAAGGTTTCGGTATCTCCTAATACCTTTCAAGACAGACGTGCAACCTTGAAATTGGTCTGTGCCGGTAAATCGAAAGCCATTGATATTGTTGTACAAGCAAGGTGTCTGACCCCGGGAAAGATAGTGGATCTCGGACTGAGTGTGAAGTGGGCGGGTTGGAATATCGGAGCCACATCACCCGAGGGGTATGGCGGTTACTATGCTTGGGGCGAAACTACGGAAAAGAGCGATTATTTGGAGAAAAATTACAAACATTATAATACTTCAACCGGAGAATATACTCATATCTGCGATAATATCAGTGGTACGTGGATTTATGATGTGGCTCTTAGCAAGTGGGGTGGCGGTTGGCGTATGCCTACAAAAGAAGAGATAGAAGAACTTGTCAAAAAATGTACATGGGAGTGGGGAACCTATAAAGGTGTGAACGGGCAGTATGTAATCGGTCCTAATGGTAACTCAATCTTTCTTCCCGCTGCGGGCAGGCGCTACGCTGGAGAGCTCTACATAGAATTACCGTTCGGTTACTACTGGTCGGCTACGAACTACGATGACGACAGTGCGCACAGACTCCTTTTCACAGATGGTGACGTCGACTGCTTCAACTTGGACCTTTGCTACTGCGGGAACTCTGTTCGTGCTGTTACAGAATAAAAACATTATTTGATATTATTAGTGTCCGATAAAAATACGACTTAGTGTTTTTAAGATTTCATTATGCCATCGGCATAAGACATTACAGCCCCGTATAAGCCGATTTCGGCGCAATACGGGGTAAAATTGACTATGGAATTGCGATGCCGTAGGTATCGGACTATAGATTATCACGCCTATATATAGGTCCAATACCTAAAGGCATTGATTGTTACGAATACCCTATGTTCCCCGCATTGCGCTCGCCTACCGGCTCGCTTATACGGGGCTGTACAAATCGATTACCTAACGGCAATCATTTTATAACACAAACTCAAGCCCCTCTTTTTATTTTATCGCATAAATTATCTTAAATCATAGATTTCTGAAGATTTTTAAAATCTTTATCGGACACCAATAATTTGATATGAGAACAACTACAACAAGCGACGCGACCTACCCCGGCCGCGTCGCTTGTTGTAGTTGGGGTATTGCTTTATGTCGTTGCGGTAAGAGTTGTGAATAGATTGTAAAAACACCGGGGTAATTTTGTGTTTTGTATGTTTATCACTATATTTACGATGAATCAAGAATACAGATTGCACTCGCTGTGAAAAAAATTATAGCAAGCTCTATTTTTTTCGCTCGTTTGTGTGTATATTTGCATAGTTGCCAATATAGGAGGCGGCTCGGGATAAAAACCAAGTAAACTCGTTTTTCTCCGCTCGCCTTTTCCTATATTTGTTGCAAACAACGAATATAAGCTGCGCTCGCTGTGAAAAATATCCAAGCAAGCTTGATATTTCTCGCTCGTTTGTGCCTATATTTGCATAACTGCCAATATAGGAGGCGGCTCGGGATAAAAATCAAGTAAACTTGTTTTTTCTCCACTCGCCTTTCGCTATATTTGTACAACCGACATCATGCGGTTGTTCGGTCGAAGTTGTTTGAAAGTTTTCTTGAAAAATTATTTGAGACATGGATATATCGCAAATACCGTCGCCTTGCTATGTGCTCGACGAAAAATTGTTCCGCGCCAATCTCTCGCTCATTCGTTCGGTGAAAGAGCGTGCCGGCGTGAATATCATATTGGCATTTAAGGCTTTCGCCTTGTGGAAGGCTTTTCCCATCGTGCGCGAATATATACCCTATTCCACGGCCAGTTCGCTGTTTGAGGCGCGCCTTGCTTACGAGGAGATGGGCAGTGCGGCGCATACCTACGCGCCGGTATATACCGACAAGGATTTTCCCGAGATACTCTCGTATAGCAGTCATATCACGTTCAACTCGCTCACGCAGTTTGCACACCACTATCCCACGGTGCAAGCCTCGGGTAGGAGGGTGTCGTGTGGGTTGCGCATCAATCCCGAGTATTCCGATGTGGAGACGGCGCTCTATAATCCCTGTGCGCCCGGGTCGCGACTGGGGGTGACTGCCGCCATACTGGGCGATACACTGCCCGCCGGGGTGGAGGGGCTGCACTTCCACACGCTATGCGAATCGACCTCGTATGACCTCGAACGCACCTTGGCGCGGGTAGAAGAGCGATTTGGCAAACAGTTGGCGCAGGTGAAGTGGCTCAATATGGGGGGCGGACATCTGATGACGCGCAAAGATTACGACGTGGAGCATCTCATATCGGTGTTGAAGGCCTTCAAGCAACGACACCCGCACCTCGAGTTGATACTCGAGCCGGGTAGTGCCTTTGCCTGGCAGACCGGGGTGTTGGTGGCTTCCGTGGTAGATATTGTGGAGAATGCCGGTATTCGCACCGCCATACTCGACGTGTCGTTTACCTGCCATATGCCCGACTGCCTCGAAATGCCCTATAAACCCGTGGTGCGTGGCGCCTTGGAGCCTACGTCGGGACTGCCCACCTATCGATTGGGGGGGAACTCGTGTCTCAGCGGCGATTTTATGGGCGATTGGTCGTTCGACCACGAACTGCAAGTGGGTGAGCGTCTTGTGTTCGAGGATATGATACATTACACCCTTGTGAAGACCACGATGTTCAACGGTATTTCGCACCCGTCGATAGCCCTATGGGGGGCCGACGACACCCTTACCCTATGGCGCGAATATACCTACGACGACTACAAAAGCCGCATGGCATAAGCGGTCGAGTAAAGACATCAAAAAGAATAAACGAAATACAAAAACCTTAGAAGCTGTTTAAAATTTTCTTGAAAAAATTATTACGGCTTCAAAAAACAACGTTTCGGCTTCTTTAAGGCTCTTTTGGACGCCTTTTCCGTCAAACCGCTTGGACGTAGCCCGCTACGACCTGCGCAATTTGTCGAAAAATTCATTCCAAAATACCTCTTAAATAATATCGAAATAAAATTTAAACAACTTCTTAGAAACTGTTTTAAATTTTCTTGAAAAAATTATTACGGCTTCAAAAGACAAAGTTTCGGTTTCTTTAAGGCTTTTTGGGTTGCTTTTTCATCAAAACGCTTGGAAATTTATGCAATAGAATACTCTCACGCTCGGCATAACCCATATAAGTATGGTTCTGCTCTCGCTTATCGAGTATTTGCCTGCTATTCCCAGCACAATTTGACGAAAAATTCATACCAAATAAAATTAAAACAACTTCTATCTAAAAATTATGAAAAAATACGTTCTTACATTACTATTATTGACGGCCGGAGTGGCTGTATATGCCTGTACCAGCCTGCTTGCCGCACGTAAAGCTACCACCGACGGCTCTACCATTATTACCTATGCCGCCGACTCGCATACGTTATATGGTACGCTCCAGTTTCTGCCGGCGGCCGATTATCCCGCAGGTACAATGCTCGAAATACGCGATTGCGACAGTAACAAACCGCTGGGACTGATTCCGCAGGTGGCTCACACCTACAAAGTGGTGGGTTTCATGAATGAACATCAGCTGTCGATTACCGAGACCACGTTTGGCGGACGCCCCGAGTTGGTCGATACGACCGGCCTTATCGACTATGGCTCGCTGATGACCATCACTCTGCAACGAGCCAAGACCGCCAAGGAGGCTATAAAAGTGATGACAGATTTGGTTAAAGAGTATGGCTATTTCAGCAGTGGCGAAAGTTTCTCGATAGCCGACCCCGATGAGGTGTGGATTCTCGAAATGATAGGTAAGGGTACCTATTCCAAGGGTGCTGTGTGGGTAGCTGTGCGTATTCCCGACGATTGCATCGCCGCACATGCCAATCACTCACGCATACATCAGTTTCCCCTGAACGATCCCGAAAATTGTATCTATTCGCCCGATGTGATTTCTTTTGCTCGCGAACGTAAATATTTCGACGGACTTAACAGTGAATTTAGTTTTTCTTCGGCCTATGCGCCGGCAGGATTTGAGGAGTTGCGCGCATGCGATGCCCGTGTGTGGAGCTTTTTCCGCAAGTATAGCGATGATATGGACCAATATCTGCCATATTTGCGAGGTGAATCCGACAAAGTGTTACCTCTGTACATCAAGCCCAATAGACGCCTCTCGGTGCAAGATATGAAAGATGGTATGCGCGACCATTTCGAGGGTACACCTTTTGATATGACGCAAGATGTGGGAGCCGGTCCTTTCAAAGTGCCTTACCGTTTCCGCCCCATGTCGTTCACGGTCGATAGCGTGGAATATATAAACGAACGCGCCATCGCTACCCAGCAGACCGGCTATTCGCTGGTGGCACAGCAGCGTAACTGGTTACCGGCGGCAATCGGCGGTGTATTGTGGTTTGGCGCCGACGATGCCAATACGTCGGTGTACGTGCCCTTATATACCGGTGCGCTCACCGAGGCACCGCTCTGTTTCAGAGAGGGTAACGGCTCGCTCTATAAAATATCTTGGACATCGGCATTCTGGGTGTATAACTGGGTGGCCAATATGGCTTATGCCCGATATAGCCAGATGATAGAAGACATACGGCCGCTACAACGCCAGATAGAGAGCACGTTCAATGAGCAACAACCGAAAATAGAAAAATCGGTACTCGATATATTCTACGACAACAAGGCCGAGGCCCTCGAGATACTCGATACGTATAGTCGGGAGCAGGCCGACTCATCGACAACCCGCTGGCGTGAACTCGGCGAGTACTTGCTTGTTAAGTATCTGGACGGAAATCGCAAACGCGAAAAAGATGGACAATTCATGTACAACGAATATGGCTTCCCCGAATATCCCGAGTTCCCCGGCTATTCCGAGGAATATTATCGGGCTATAGTGAAAGATGCCGGCGAACGATTGAAAGTCACTTTTTAGCGTCGGGATAATTTGATATTCCGAAAAAACGTCTATTTTTGTATTGTATTTTGGAGATTTATCTCTTCACGAAAAAACAGGATAACTTCTAAAACGTAAAGATATGGACAACGAAACATTATTGAAAGAAGTAACCGCTCGCGCGCAAGTATGGTTGGGCGAGGGCTATGATGCCGAGACACGAGCCGAGGTGCAACGTATGCTCGATAATGAAGATAAAACCGACCTTATAGAGGCCTTCTATAAAGACTTGGAATTTGGTACCGGCGGATTGCGCGGTATAATGGGTGTAGGTACCAATCGCATGAATATCTACACTGTGGGTTCGGCTACCCAGGGACTTGCCAATTATCTGAAAAAAGAATTTGCCTCATTACCCCAGATAAAGGTGGTTATCGGTCACGACTGCCGCAACAACAGCCGTAAATTTGCTGAAATTTCGGCCGATATATTCTCTGCTAACGGTATAAAAGTATATCTCTTCGACTCGTTGCGTCCTACCCCCGAGATGTCATTTGCCATTCGTGAGTTGGGTTGCCAGAGTGGTATCATACTCACCGCGTCGCACAACCCCAAAGAATACAACGGTTACAAAGCCTATTGGGACGATGGCGCGCAGATGATTTCGCCGCACGATAAAAACACGATTTCGGAGGTGAATAAGATACGTTCGGTATCAGATGTTAATTTCAATGGAAATCCCGCCTTGGTTGAGATTATAGGCGATGCGATAGACCAAAAGTATATATCCCGCATCAAAGGTATATCGCTCAATCCCGAGATTATCGCTCGTCAGCACGATCTCAAAATCGTATATACCCCTATACACGGTACGGGTGTGAAACTCGTGCCTATGGCACTTGCCGCGTTTGGATTTACCAATGTGATACATGTGCCCGAGCAGGATATTATCAGTGGCGACTTCCCCACGGTTGTATCGCCCAACCCCGAAGAGCCTGCCGCGCTCGACTTGGCCATTCGCAAGGCCAAAGAGGTCGATGCCGACATCGTCATGGCCTCAGACCCCGATGCCGACCGCATGGGTATTGCCATCAAAAACGATAAGGGTGAGTGGATACTCGTCAATGGAAACCAGACGGCTATGCTCTTCTCCAACTATCTGATATCGCAATACAAAGCTACCGGCCGTCTCAAAGGTGGCGAGTTTATGGTGAAGACCATCGTCACCACCGAGCTGATAAAGAAAATAGCCGATCGCAACGGTATAGAATGTTTCGATGTATATACCGGATTTAAGTGGATTGCAGCCGTGATACGCGACCTCGAAGGCAAACGTCAGTATATCGGTGGCGGTGAAGAAAGTTACGGATTCCTGCCCGAAGATTTTGTACGCGACAAAGATGCCGTATCGTCGTGCGCTCTGATGGCCGAGATAGCCGCTTGGGCAAAAGACAACGGCAAGACCATGTATGAAATGTTGCAAGACATCTATGTGGAATATGGCTTCTCCAAAGAGAAGGGTATATCTGTCGTGCGTAAAGGTAAATCGGGTGCCGAGGAAATAGAGGCCATGATGCGCAACTATCGCGAGAATCCCATCACCGAGCTTGCTGGTTCCAAAGTGATATTGGCCAAAGACTATGCAACACTTGTAGCTCACGATTACGTGGCCGGTGAGAAATACACCCTCGATATGCCCACCACGTCGAATGTATTGCAATATTTTACCGAAGACGGAACCAAGGTCTCGGTTCGTCCGTCGGGTACAGAACCTAAAATCAAATTCTATGTAGAGGTTAGCGGTGAATTGGCATCGCGAGCCGATTACGATAAGGTATCGGCCGCTGCCGACGAGAAAATCAAAGCCGTAGTAGCTTCTCTCGGCGTATAACGAGCCTATAAAACTCACGAAAGCCGTTACTTGCGGTGGAGCAAGTAACGGCTTCCTATTTTATCGATAACAGAAAGATATGATTATGAGGAACACCTGTTTGATATTGAGTGTATTGATTTTGTGTATTTCAAATGTGTTACCCGGTACGGCGCGCGAAAAGTATAACTTCAATCAGCAATGGCTGTTACATATTGGCGATGTGTCGGGGGCCGAAAAGGTGAAGTGTGCCGACGCCGATTGGCAGAAAATAGCCTTGCCTCGGGCGTTTAACGAGAATGAGGTATATAAAGTGGCTATTCACGAACTGACCGATACCGTGGCGTGGTATCGCAAATATTTTAAATTGCCAAAATCTGCTAAAGGTAAGAAGGTATTTATCGAGTTTGAGGGTGTGCGCCAAGGTGCCGATTTTTATCTCAACGGGCATCATATAGGTCTGCACGAGAATGGTGTGATGGCTGTAGGGTTCGACCTTACGCCCTATATCGATTACAGCGGTACGAACGTTGTCGCCGTGAGGGTGGACAATGACTGGAAATATCGCGAACGTGCTACCGGCAGTGAGTTTCAGTGGAACAACAATAATTTCAATGTCAATTACGGAGGAATACCCAAAAACGTATGGTTGCACGTTACCGATAAGTTGTATCAGACGTTGCCGTTGTACAGCAATTTGCAGACAACCGGCGTCTATGTCTATGCCACAGATATAAAGGTGGGCGAGAGGTGTGCCGAGATACATGCCGAGTCGCAAGTGCGCAACGAATATCGTAAACAGATGTCGGTGAGATATGAAGTGGATATATACGATTACGACGGAAACAGGGTTGCGACTTTCACGGGCGATACGAAGAGTGTGCAACCGGGTGAGATGGTGACACTCACGGCCTCGTCGCGCCTCGACGATATCCATTTCTGGAGTTGGGGTTATGGCTACCTCTACGATGTGGTGACACGATTGGTCGCCGATGGTAAGGTCGTAGATGAGGTGACGACAAAAACCGGATTTCGCAAAACTCGCTTCGGCGGTGGCAAGGTGTGGCTCAACGATAGAGTGATACACTTCAAAGGTTATGCCCAGCGTACCAGCAACGAGTGGCCCGGCGTGGGTATGTCGGTATCGCCATGGTTGAGTGACTATTCCAATGGTTTGATGCTGGAGAGCAATGCCAATTTCGTGCGGTGGATGCACGTTACCCCGTGGAAACAAGATGTGGAGTCGTGTGATAGGGTAGGTCTGATGCAGATGTTGCCCGCCGGTGATGGCGAGGGCGATGTAGAAGGCCGTCGATGGGAACAACGTAAGGAATTGATGCGCGACGCCATCATCTATATGCGCAACAATCCGAGTGTGATATTCTATGAGTGTGGCAACGAGTCGATAAGCCGTGAACACATGATAGAAATGAAGGCCATTCGCGACCAATACGACCCGCATGGCGGTCGTGCCATCGGTTCGCGCGAGATGCTCGATATACGAGAGGCCGAGTATGGTGGCGAGATGCTTTATATCAATAAGAGTGAGCATCACCCTATGATACAGACCGAGTATTGCCGTGATGAGGGATTACGTAAATATTGGGACGAATACAGCTATCCTTTCCACCGTCATGGCGATGGTCCGCTACACAAGGGAAAAGATGCCACGGCCTACAATCAGAACCAAGATATGCTCACCGTGGAGTGGGTGCGCCGGTGGTATGATATGTGGCGAGAACGCCCCGGTACCGGTCGTCGAGTGAATTCCGGTGGCGCAAAGATTATTTTTTCCGATACACAGACTCATTTCCGTGGAGCCGAGAACTATCGCCGCAGCGGGGTGGTCGATGCTATGCGTATTCCCAAAGATGGATTTTTTGCACATCGTGTGATGTGGGACGGTTGGGTCGATGTGGAAACGTCGCACACCCATATCGTAGGGCACTGGAACTATACCCCCGAGGTGAAGAAACCGGTATATGTCGTGTCGAGTGGCGATAAGGTTGAACTGTTTGTCAATGGAAAATCACAGGGTTACGGCCGGCAGGATTATAGATTCTTGTTCACGTTCGACTCGGTACAATGGCAATCGGGAGTGCTCGAAGCCGTAGCTTACGATGAGGCCGGAACTATATTGAGCCGCGACCAAGTGAAGACCGCCGGTAATGCGCATAGTCTGAAGCTCACGCTGATGCAAGGCGAGAGCGGAACGCACGCCGATGGAGCCGATGTGGCTTTGGTGCAAGTAGAGGTCATCGATGCGTATGGCCGTCGTTGCCCGTTGGCCAACGATATGGTGACATTCCACTTGCAAGGTCCCGCCGAATGGCGTGGCGGAATAGCTCAGGGCGATGGCAACTATGCGTTTGCAACGGCATTGCCGGTAGAGTGCGGTATCGCACGGGTGATGTTGCGGGCAACCGACGTGCCCGGTCGAGTGACGTTGAGAGCCACGGCCGAGGGGCTACCCGCAAGCGAAGTCTCTTTTGAAACCCTGCCGGTGGAGGTGAAAAACGGCCTTTCTTCGCATTTTCCTGCACGGGAACTTAAGTCGCGATTTGATAGGGGCGAAACCCCATCGACACCCTCTTATGCCGATACCAAGGTCGATGTGCGAGTAGAACGTGTCGTGGCCGGTTGCAATCAAGAGACGGCTGTCAATACCTACGACGATAACGAGTTGAGCGAGTGGCGAAACGACGGTCGCTTGAGTACCGCATGGATTACTTACAAACTCGAACGACGAGCCGAAATCGATGATATATGCATAAAACTCACCGGTTGGCGGCAACGCTCTTATCCCATCGAGGTATATGCGGGCGACTCGCTCGTGTGGAGCGGAAATACCGATAAAAGTCTGGGTTACGTACATCTGCTTATCGACAAGCCGGTATGTAGCGACGAAATAACCCTGCGGTTGAAGGGTGCCGCACACGATGCCGACGCCTTCGGTCAGATAACCGAGGTGGCAGCCATACAAGCCGGCGCATTAGATGTGGTAGATGACAATAAAGGAAAGAAAAAACAACACTTGCGAATAGTAGAGGTGGAATTTCTTGAAACATTACATCGCTGATGATTTATAAAATATGAAGATACTTTTTGTCGGAGATTATTCTAACTTTCACGCCACACTTGCCCGGGCATTACGGCGTATGGGGCACGACACGACCGTCATATCGTCGGGCTCTCGTTGCATGGATACAAGTCGCGACATCGATTTGCAACGAGCCACCGGCAAATGGGGGGCGGTGAAGTATCTTTATAAAATATATAGGCTGCTACCGCGGTTGTCGGGCTATGATGTGGTGCAACTCATCAATCCCAATTTTTTCGAATTGAAACCTGACAAGATACGCTGGCTTTTCGACCGACTGAGACGGCAAAATCGTTACGTGTCGCTATCGCTTACCGGTAACGATCCATTTTATGTACAAGCCTGTTGTGAGGGACGTGATTTCCGCTATACCGAGTATCGTATAGGAGATGAACGTGCACCGTTTGCCATACAGAATCCTCGGAACGAGATCGACTGGACCACCGATGCGATGTTGCACCATTGCAGGTATGTGTACGACCATATCGATGGGGCGGTTTCGTGCCTGTATGAGTATCATCGGGTGGGCGAGCGATTCTTAGGCGATAAGTTGCGCTACATAGGCATACCCATCGATGTAGATGCGATAGAATATACTCCGCTCATTGTCGCCGACAAAGTGAACATATTCGTCGGCGTGAAAAGTGAGATGATGACTTTCAAAGGTACCGATCGTCTTTTGGCGGCTGCTCGACGGGTTGAAGCCGACTATCCCCATCTGTGCAGGGTATTGCTCGTAGAGGATAAACCCTACAACGAATATATGCGTCTCTTGAAGTCGGCACATATCGTGCTCGACCAACTCTATTCTTATACCCCGGCTACCAACGCGTTGGGGGCTATGGCCATGGGTAAAGTGGTGGTTTCGGGTGCAGAACCCGAATATTACGATTTTATAGGCGAACGAGAGTTGCGCCCTATAGTCAATGTACTGCCCGACGATGAGGATATTTATAACCGATTGGTATCATTGGTTACATCACCGCAACTCCTTGCTCGATTATCGGCATCGGGGCGGGAATTGGTGGTGAAGCACAATGCCGCTTCGCTCGTAGCCGAGAGATATTTGTCACATCTCCCCTTTAACCATTGATACGATGTTGCGATTACAGGTTTTGATATGTACTATAGGCCGTGAGGGTATCGAGCGGATTTCGCACACGCACTATCCGCAAGTGGAGGGGGTGGGCTACCTCGTTTCGTGGCAACAGCCCGATGAGCATATCGACACACCATCGACGTTGCTCCGCGACGATATGCAGGTGTGTATTACCCCCACGCGGGGTATATGTCGCAATCGCAATCATGCCATATCGTGCGCTACAGCCCCACTGTGCCTTATGACCGACGACGATGTAACTTATACCGCCGAGGAACTAAATGGCCTCATACGCACATTCGACGAAAATCCCGAGGTAGAGCTTATGACGGTACAATATAGTACTTCGGAAGCATATCGCAAGGCCTATCCCGAGTATTCGTTCGACTTGCGACACCGGCCGCGGGGTTACTATGTTTCGGCTATAGAGATTGCTTTCCGTCGTGAGGCGGTGGTAGGTCGAGTAGCATTTTGCGAGAATATCAGCCTGGGAACACCCGTATTGCGATGTGGCGAGGAAGATGTGTTTATAAAAGATGTTTTAGATGCCGGTATTGTGTCGCGCTATTGCCCGATAGTGGTGGGAACTCATGCGCACGCCTCCACGGCTGCACGCGATGGCGGTGAACCCTATTTCTTAATGACCAAGGGGGCGGTATTCAGCTATGTACATCGTCGCACATGGTTTCTCCGCCTGCTGGTCAATGCATGGCGCTCGCGTAAGCAGGGTATTCCTTTTTTTCGATTTATGCGCTATACACTCTCGGGTGTGCGATATGCCCGTCGCCACCAAGTTTTCTCGCACAAGTCCGGTCGGTAGATAAACTTTCCGTATAGCCTGTATATTTTCTACAGGTATCCAATCGCGCTCGGCTTTCAGAGCCTCGATGCGCTGTTGCAGACTGCCTATGGTACGTCCACACTTATTCATAGTATCATCAGCCGTATTTATCTTTTGTTGCGCTTTTGCCCACACCTCCAATTGCTTATCGTTAGCGATTCCTATCTTGGCCAACTTGCCCGATATTTTATCGTTTAATGATAACGTATATTCTACAATATTTGCCATTATGAATATTTGTAGTATATTTGAACGTTCTAATTCTTTATAGTTATGATTATTTTTATACTTCCCGGTTGGATTTTATTGGTTATTATCGGAGCTTTGATATTTGGCTGGTCGATAAAGCAACTTGTGAAAATCGCTCTATTCCCGTTTTTCCCGTTTTTTATTTCATACGACACGAGAAATAAAGATTCTGAAGAATCAAAGCGATTACTTAAGTTTACCTCAATACTTTATGCCATAGCAGCGCTTTTGGGTGTTTTATTATATTATAGGACCAAAGAACCAGCTGCGGCAATCATATTGTATAATCCGCAAAACGAAATGTTCGGGGATATTAAAACGAAGGGTGTTTTGTCGTAAAACGAAATGTTCAGAATTTTAAGGATCCCCCTTTAAATTGCAAAGCGTTTAATCGTCGATAAAACGGCAATTAAACGCTTTTTTTATTGCGTGAAATTTATGGCCTTATGCTTGGCATTAACAGTAGATTCGCATCAATCAGCCGATTTTCACGCTTTTGTTTCGTCGCAATAGTGCAATGCAAGAACGGCACAAAATGCCCGGACAACTACCCTGCTGCGACACTCCGCAACGTTACGCTTTCACCAGCATTATGTCGGTGAATAAACGGTCGTAATTGATGTTATTCAACTGCGTGCGCATCTCGGCTCCGGCAAACGGATTGGCTCGCATCGGATTCTCCGTCAGCCACTCGCACAGCTCTATTATCTGCGACTTCTCACTCGTGAAATAGATGTATTTCGTGCCGACGAGCAGGCTGAGCACGTCGAGATAATCACGCAGTTTCCAATAACATTTGTAGGCTCCGACTTCCGTACTCAGATAGGGCGGATCTATCAGGAACAGCGTTCGCGCGTCGTCCTTATGCTCCGCAAATATCTCGCGATAATCCCGATGCACGATTTCGAGTCCGTCCAAATACCCGTCGACCTTGTAATCCGACTTCTTCACGCAGTTATACATCGTGTGCGAAGCCAGCTCCTCGTAGTCGTTGGCCCACTTCCCGCTGAACAGTAGTGACGAGCCGAGCGTGGGATAGTCCACATATCCTTCACGTTCATACCCGGCAATCACGGCCAGCACCTCACGTCGCAACTCCGGCGGCAGACGCTTCATCTCGGGCACGTCGCGCAGCAGCTCTCGCAGTCGCGCCAATATGCGGTTCGTCGTCGCCACGTGTTCGATGCGTTTGCAGAAGTAATCGTAATCGTTGTATATCACCCTCGCCTCGGGACGTTCCCGCTTGGCGACGTGGGCCAACAATCCGCTGCCACCGAACAGGTCCACGATCGTAGTCACGTCGTCGAATCGTTTCAACACCTCCCTGAAGTCTCGCACAAATCGCCGTTTCTGCCCCATAAACGGTAGCGGCGCGCTGTTATACACCCTACACATTCAGCTCGAATTTTACCGATTCATCGCCGGCCAACAGGGCGCGGGTGTTCTCTCTGTTGTTCTCATAGATATGCTTCTCCGCCAAAATCTCATAATACTTGTTTTTACTCATTTTGTTGATTTTATTCAAATTCTTAATTCGGTAAATTGTCTATTAGGGAGAAATGGTCTATCTTTGCGCTCTCTTACCTCATAAAATAAAAGAACGCCAATACGCGACAGAAGGCATTTCACCCTCGGTTGTGTGTATTGGCGCACTTTATGTTAGTAATGAGGTAAGAGGCTTACTAACAACCGGGGGCTTTTTTATTACCCCCGTAAATCTCATTTTATTTCCACGAAATCATAATAATATACTTTGTCGGGCTCCTCGCCGAGAGCGTGGCGGGCCTTGTCGTCGAGATACTTATCCACGTGCCTGCGCGGAATGAAAGGCTTACCTTGTGTCCAATGGTGCCGATCGAGCTCCTGCGCCGGTTGCCATCGACTGTAAGGGTTGCGGTATTTCACCCAATCGCTTTTGGCAGCCACGTAGCAACACAGCGGGTGCTCGGCCGTGAGGAACAGCCGACGCAGCGCCTCGAGATGCTCCCGGCGACAACGGCGGCCGCCCACCTTGTTCTCCAGCACCACCCGGTAGTGACACTCCGCACCCTCTATCAGCTTCACGAGCGCCATCACCGTGACGTCATACTCCACCAGCCCGTGGCACGCCACCAGCGCGCCTCGCTTGTCGATTCTCACACGCAGGTCGTAGAATCTCACCCCCTCGTCCAGCTGGCCGCCTATCGGCAGGCTCTGACACCGCGAGAAGGGCGCGAACACCCACTGCCACCACCTCCGGGGCCTGTACCCCGTCATACTGTTATGCGACGCGTACAT
>JAFTRN010000024.1 GCA_017462265.1 Coprobacter sp.
ACCTACGGCATCGCAATTCCATAGTCAATTTTACCCCGTATTGCGCCGATAAATCGGCTTATACGGGGCTGTAATGTCTTATGCCGATGGCATAATGAAATCTTAAAAACACTAAGTCGTATTTTTATCGGACACTAATAAAAAAAATAAGATTCAAATATCATTTCACCATACTATCGTCCTTTATGAATAGCGGCGAGGGTAGCGGAATATGATGGCGAGTAGGGCGCACAGACCGAGCAGCCAAGGATAGTAAAGATAGCTCATGATGGAGAGGGGTGATAAATGTGTGAGTGCAGCTGCGATGAGCAATTGCGCGCCATAGGGTATGAGACCCTGCACCATACACGAAAAGGTATCGAGTATCGAGGCCGACTTGCGAGCGTCGAGACCATATTTGAGGGTAATATTCCGAGCGATAGAACCACTGGTAATAATGGCTATTGTGTTATTGGCCGTACACAGATTGACCATCGACACGAGCGCCGCAATACTCAGTTCGGCCCAGCGTTTGGAATTAACCTTGGCCGTGAGCCGTGAAATGATGAAATCTATACCGCCATTGTAACGTATCAGCTCGAGCAAACCTCCTGCCAACAGGGTGACAATGATGAGTTCGCCCATACCGGTAATCCCCTCCCCCATTGCCGACAAGCAGCCCAATATATCGTATCCGCCTGTCGCCAATCCTACAACCATCGTGGTGAATATGCCTATCGTGAGCACAAGCATCACCTCTATACCGGCCATCGCCGTGACCAGTACCACGAGATAGGGTATCACTTTCACCCACTCCACCGGCATATCGGTAACCGGTATATCGGCCTTAAAACCCACAACCGTATAATATACCAGTAAGACGAGTGCAGCCGGGAACACGATGAGTATATTCACACGGAATTTGTCGCGCATCTCGCACATCTGTGTGCGCGTGGCAGCAATGGTCGTGTCGGATATGAACGATAGATTATCGCCGAAAAACGAGCCACCGACTACTATGGCAGTAATGTATGCGAGATCGAGACCGGTCTTGTCGGCAATACCCAGCGCTACCGGCACAAGGGCGGCAATCGTACCTACCGATGTACCTATCGACAGCGATATAAAACACGAAGCGATGAATATACCCACGAGCAAAAAATGGTCGGGCAAGATCATGAGGGTGAGGTTTACCGTGGCATCGATAGCCCCCATGGCCTTTGCCGACTGGGCAAAAGCTCCCGCAAGGATAAATATCCATATCATGGTGAGGATATTTTTATCGGCCGCCCCCTCGGAAAATCGTACGATACGTTCGGGCAACGATATACCGCCGGTCATAGCCACCGCTACCATAGAGGCTATGATGAAAGCTACCGTTATGGGTACGGCATAGAAATCGTTTACCCACACCGAGGTGAGTAGATATACCCCCAAGAATACAAGAAGCGGTATCAACGCTTTCATACCTTGCGAGCGGGATGAGAGTTTGTCCTTAGCCATAATATTAGAAGTTGTTTTATAAAATACCCGCCCACACGAAGTGTGCAGGCGGGCATATACAAGGTATCAAGTCTTTAAACGAGGAATCCGAGCAATACGCCGGCAGCCACAGCCGAACCGATAACACCGGCTACGTTCGGGCCCATAGCGTGCATCAACAGATAGTTGGTCGGATCATATTCGAGACCAAGATTCTGCGAAATACGTGCCGACATAGGTACGGCCGATACACCGGCATTACCGATAAGCGGGTTGATTTTGTTGCCTTTACGCAAGAACAAGTTGAAGAACTTAACAAACAACACACCCGATGCGGTAGCGATGCAGAATGCACAGAAACCAACAAAGAAGATAAATACGGTGCTTGTGGTCAAGAACTCTGATGCTTGCGTAGAAGCACCTACGGTGACACCCAACAAGATGATAATCGTATCGGTGAGCGGGCCACGTGCGGTCTCGGCAAGACGACGAGTAACACCACTCTCTTTCAATAGATTACCAAAGAATAGCATACCTAAGAGAGGCAGAGCCGAAGGTACCAAGAAACAGGTAAGCAACAGACCGATAATGGGGAACATTATCTTTTCGGTCTGCGAAACGACACGAGCCGGTTTCATGCGGATAAGGCGTTCTTTCTTGGTCGTGAGCAGTCGCATGATAGGCGGTTGGATAACCGGTACCAGAGCCATATAAGAATAGGCCGACACGGCAATTGCACCCAGCAAGTTAGGAGCCAACTTCGAGGTCAAGAAGATAGCCGTGGGACCATCTGCGCCACCGATGATAGAGATAGAGGCAGCTTGCGCCGGCTCGAAGCCCAATGCCAAAGTGACCATATAAGCACCAAAAATACCAAATTGCGCGGCAGCACCTACCAACATCAGTTTAGGATTGGATATCAAAGCCGAGAAGTCGGTCATGGCACCAATACCGAGAAAGACCAAGGGGGGGTACCAACCGGTCCTCACTCCTTGATAGAGCGTATTCAATACAGAACCCTCTTCGTATATACCTATTTCGAGACCGGCATCTGTAGGAAACGGAATATTTCCGATAAGAATACCAAATCCGATAGGTACCAACAACAATGGTTCAAAGTTTCTTCTGATAGCGAGGTACAAGAAGAAAAAACCGATCAAAATCATGATGAGATGTTCGGCCGTTGCGTGCGCAAACCCTGTGTACTCCCAGAAATCAGCCAGATTATTAGCCATAAAGGCAAAAAAGCCCT
This sequence comes from Coprobacter sp., assembly GCA_017462265.1. Classification (GTDB taxonomy): domain Bacteria; phylum Bacteroidota; class Bacteroidia; order Bacteroidales; family UBA11471; genus Caccoplasma. Next base: position 2,714 of record JAFTRN010000024.1, read on the forward strand.
GTTCTTCCATAATACTATTCTATAATTATCAAGTCAGTACCTTCAAGAACAGATTCACCCTTGCTCACCTTGATGGAAGCGACCTTACCATTGCGATCGGCCGTGATGTTGTTTTCCATCTTCATGGCTTCGAGAACGACAACAACTTGTCCTTTCTTTATTTCATCACCCTCTTTCACTTTGATATCAAGAATTACACCGGGTAGCGGGCTCTTTATCCCGCTTTGCGATGTCGCGGGTGCGGCGGGCTTGGCTATCGGGGCAACAGCCTGACGAGCGGCCGGTTTCGGTACCTCAACCTTAGGTTTCTTTTCCATTTCCACGTTGAAAGGAATACCGTTTACCTCTACACGTGCGATGTTGTCCTCCACGTCGTTGATGGTTACATTGTAGAGGTTTCCATTGATTTTATACTTATATTGTTTCATTGTGTTAATCGTATTAAATAAACTAAGTTTATACTTTTGCCTTGACTATTTGGGCATACTGCGCATATTGTAAATTTTGGAACTCCACGGTGAATAGTTACGTTTTGTCTTATTTATAGTCAAAATCGTATTTTCCACATCGTGTACATCGCTTTGAAATTCGTGCAATGCCATAGAAATAGCAGCATAAATTTCGGCCGATTCAGTTCCCACATTTTTCTCTTTGGCCTCTTTGACATCTTCGATACCATGGTGACGCATAGCATTGCGTTGCGCAATCTTCTTGCCGATAGCACTTATCAATCGGAATGCCACAAAGAGTACGCACAAACCCGAAAACACTATCGACATGGCCATGATAGCCATGGCAAATCCATGCGGGTCTTTCTCCTTGAATCCATCAATCTTCTCGTTGGTATCTAAGGTCATATTATTAGTGCTCGGTGTGACAAAAGTAGTGGGAGTATCACCCATTATCTGCCACCCTGAATCCTTAACGCCATCTACTTTGAGCGCATAGGAGCAGTCGACCGGCAGATTGGCGGGAATAGTCACGGAGTCGATCAATGTAATGGCATTGGCATCGTATAGGGCCACCCAGTTAGGACCGACAGTATCTAACGAGAAATTCAGGTGGAAGTTTCCTCGTTTGGGGTAAGAGTCGGCCCAGAACAACAAGTGTTGGCGAGGAGGCATTTGGGTCAATACATCACCCTTGGGAATGGGGTACATCATGGCTGCACGCTCGGGTGCCGACAACGATTTGTCCAACACACGCTTGTCGCATGTGAGGTAGCAATTGCGCACATCTACGATAGCAAAAGAGGTATTGAACAGCTCTATCCATGCATGATGCAGACCATAGTCATCTTGAAAATTGGCTTTATTATTCACCAATACTTCATTGATGACGAGGCTCTTGGTGCCTTGCGCCGAAATATTGCCCAATGCCGCAATCAATGAGATGATTAATATTCCTATTTTTTTCATGTTAGTCAATGTTTAGAGTGGAATATTACCATGCTTCTTGGCAGGGTTGGTCAATTTCTTGGTTTGTAATTGTGCCAAAGCACGACATACACGGAAACGAGTATTACGCGGCTCGATTACATCGTCGATATAGCCATACTTCGCAGCATTGTAGGGGTTGGCAAACAGTTTCGTGTATTCAGCCTCTTTTTCTGCGAGGAAGGCAGCCGGATCGGCTTGTTCCTTGGCTTCGCGGGCATACAATACCTCTACCGCGCCGGCACCACCCATTACGGCGATTTCGGCGGTAGGCCAAGCATAGTTCATGTCGCCACGAAGTTGCTTACAGCTCATTACGATGTGCGAACCACCATACGACTTACGCAGGGTAACGGTAACTTTGGGTACGGTAGCCTCGCCATAAGCGTAGAGCAACTTGGCGCCATGGAGTATCACGCCATTGTATTCCTGTCCGGTACCGGGAAGGAATCCGGGTACATCGACAAACGACACGATAGGAATATTGAAGGCGTCGCAGAAACGCACGAAACGGGCGCCCTTACGAGAAGCGTTGCTATCCAACACACCGGCCAAGAACTTCGGCTGGTTGGCTACGATACCTACCGACTGTCCGTTGAAACGAGCAAAACCGATGATGATGTTCTTGGCAAAATCTTTCTGTATTTCGAGGAATTCGCCATTATCGACAGTTGCCCCAATGACTTCGTACATATCGTAGGGCTTATTGGGACTGTCGGGTATGATTTCGTTCAACGAATCTTCCAAGCGGTCGATGGGGTCGGTGCACTCTACGAGCGGAGCCTCTTCGAGATTGTTTTGGGGGATATAGCTGAGGAGCTTGCGAATGAGGGCAAGACCTTCTTCCTCGGTCTGAGCTGTGAAGTGTGTTACGCCCGATTTGGTAGAGTGCACGCTGGCACCACCAAGAGCCTCTTGAGTAACGTCTTCACCGGTAACGGTCTTTACCACCTTCGGACCGGTAAGGAACATATATGATGTGCCCTCCATCATGAGGGTGAAGTCGGTAAGAGCGGGGCTATACACGGCACCACCGGCACAAGGGCCGAAGATACCCGAGATTTGAGGTATCACACCCGACGCCAAAATATTGCGTTGGAATATCTCGGCATAACCGGCCAGCGCATTGATACCCTCTTGGATACGTGCACCCCCCGAGTCGTTGATACCGATACAAGGTGCACCCATCTTCATGGCTTGATCCATCACCTTACATATCTTCAACGACATGGTTTCCGACAACGAACCTGCCGATACGGTGAAGTCTTGTGCGAAAATATACACCAAGCGACCATCGATAGTACCACATCCGGTCACTACACCGTCGCCGGCATAATGTTTCTTGTCCATACCGAAGTTGGTGCAACGATGTTCCACAAACATATCCATTTCTTCGAAGCTACCTTCGTCGAGAAGCATGGCAATACGTTCACGGGCCGTATATTTACCCTTTTCGTGTTGCTTTGCAATGGCCTTTTCACCACCGCCCAAGCGAGCCGCAACACGACGATCGATAAGCTCTTTTATCTTTTCAAGTTGATTGCTCATTGTATTTCAGTTTTATGATTGATATTCTGAGAAGTTGTTTAAATTTTATTGTCGAGATTCTTTAAAAGGTATTTGGGAATGGATTTTTCGTCAAATTGCACAGGTAGTAGCAAGCTATGTCAATGCGATTTGATGAAAAAGAGGGCCGAAAGAGCCTTAAAGAATCCGAAACAATGTTTTTGAAGCTGTAATAATTTTTGCAAGAAAATTTCAAACAGCTTCTAATTACTTATTCGGATTTTCGCACAGCTCGGTAAGCACACTGCAAGTAGATTTCGGGTGAAGGAAAGCGATATTGAGACCTTCGGCCCCGCGACGAGGAGCGGCATCGATCAATTTCACGCCTTTTTCGGCCATTTCACCCAGAGCGTTGGCTACGCCGTCGGCTACGGCAAATGCGATATGGTGAATACCTTCGCCACGTTTTTCGATAAATTTGGCTACGGCGCTATCGTCAGAGGTAGGCTCGAGCAGTTCGATTTTGGTCTGACCTATTTTGAAGAATGCGGTTTTCACCTTTTGGTCGGCCACTTCTTCTATTGAATAGCATTTCAACCCTAAGATGTTTTCATAATAAGGCAATGATTCGGCGATGCTTTTTACAGCGATACCGAGGTGTTCGATGTGTGAGAGGTTCATAGTTTAAGTATTTTTATAGCGACATTTTCGGGCGAAAACGTCGCCGTGGTTATAGTTTCACATATTCATAGCAATGCGTATCGCGCATACACAATGCCTCGTTACAAAGATAGCAAGATACGGGAATCACTTGAAATTCACCCTTCTATCTCCTATCCCGACTGTTACCGCAAAGATAGCGACTATCGAGCAAAAAACATCAAACTCTCCCGGATATTTTCCACTGCGATGCGCGTCGATTGCCACAAAGACAGAAGCTTGGAGTAAAAGATTTTACCCCGAGCCTCCGACCTTCGTAGGTTACGGCAAAGATACTAATAATTATCAAATAACCCTACTTTTTCAAAAAAATTGCACACGCCCGCACACCCTTGCGCAAAACCCTTGTGCAAAATAATCCGCCAAAATACTGTCTCCCACCAAAATCCCTACCCTACGACCGCACCGATAATAGTAGTAATACTTTTGATGCGGCCTTATATTATTGAGAAAAACATATTCCATTCATAGGACTTCAGATTATCAAAAAGTATAGTAAAAATCTGCCCACCGCTATTATTATTTGCTTCGGTTGCTTTTTCGGGCAAAATTCATTAATTTTGCTACCTAAAACAACACACCGCGTCTCGACCCGAAAACCGAAGAAGAATTAACGCTTTTATAGTGGTAACATTTATAGAACTCCTTGATAGATGTTTATATGAGCTTTGGTCGGCTCGCGGTAACTATTGAGGAGTTCTTTGCTTAAGCTAATATGACTACACAAAGCGAAGCCGCATTAGAAACCGGTCTGATAAAGACCTTGCAAAATATGAGTTATGAGGTCGTTGAGATTCGTGAAGAAAGCAATATGCTTGCTAACTTCAAGTCTCAACTTGAGAAACATAACCAAAAGGAACTTGCTAAATATGGTCACACACAGTTTACTGATAAGGAATTTGAAAAAATCCTTATTCACTTAGAGGGTGGAACTCGTTTTGATAAAGCAAAGAAACTTCGTGACCTTTATCCGCTCGAAACAGAGGACGGAGAACGCATTTGGGTAGAGTTTCTTAATCGTAACCAATGGTGCAAAAATGAGTTTCAAGTAACCAATCAAATAACAGTTGAAGGTCGCAAGAAATGTCGTTACGATGTAACTTTGCTAATCAATGGCTTGCCCCTTGTACAAATCGAATTAAAGAAACGAGGTATTGAGTTGAAGCAAGCATACCAACAAATACAGCGTTATCACAAAACTTCTTACCACGGATTATTTGACTACATTCAAATCTTTGTGGTGTCGAATGGTGTGAATACTCGCTATTTTGCAAACAACCCAAATCAAGGTTACAAATTTACTTTTAATTGGACTGACACTGCAAATACTCCGTTCAACGACTTAAATCTATTCGCCAATGAGTTCTTTGATAAATGTACTCTTGGCAAATTGATAAGCAAATATATCGTAATGCACGAGGGCGACAAATGTCTTATGGTGCTACGACCTTATCAATTTTATGCCGTTGAAAAGATTCTTGACCGTGTGCAAAATTCCAACAAAGACGGATATATTTGGCACACAACAGGAGCAGGTAAAACTCTCACATCGTTTAAGGCAGCTCAATTAGTGTCTGAAATTGACGGAATTGACAAAGTGATGTTCGTCGTTGACCGTCATGACCTCGATACTCAAACACAATCGGAATATGAAGCATTTGAACCGGGTGCTGTTGATAATACCGACAATACTTCGGAACTTATCAAACGCCTGAATGGTAACAGTAAAATCATTATTACTACCATTCAGAAACTTAATACTGCCGTATCAAAAGATTACTACTGTAATAAATTGCTTCCGGTCAAAGACAAACGCATTGTTATGATTTTTGACGAGTGCCACCGTAGCCATTTCGGAGACAGCCACAAGAATATTATGAAGTTCTTTACCAACACTCAAATATTCGGTTTTACAGGCACTCCGATTTTTGCTGAAAATTCTATTGACGGACATACAACCAAAGAAATCTTTGGCGACTGCTTGCATAAGTATCTTATCAAAGACGCA
>JAFTRN010000025.1 GCA_017462265.1 Coprobacter sp.
CCTTTGGATCAAGACTGTAGGAACGGCTGATTCCTCTCAAGCTGTTTTCGCCTTGAGAAATTGTTCTGCTGACCATTATGGCCAATGTTGGACTATATTTCATACTTCTTTATTTTTGTCCAACTTTTGGGGTGCAGTTCAGAGCGCAATGCGGGGAACATAGGGTATTCGTAATAATCAATGCCTTTAGGTATTGGACCTATATATAGGTGCGATAATCATTATAGTCCGATACCTACGGCATCGCAATTCCATAGTCAATTTTACCCCGCATTGCGCCGATAAACGATAAATCGGCTTATACGGGGCTGAAATACTCGATAAGCGAGAGCAGAACCATACTTGTATGGATTATGCTGAGCGTAAGAGTATTCTGTAAGGAAAAATGTCTTATGCCGATGGCATAATGAAATCTTAAAAACAGTAAGTCGTATTTTTATCGGTGCCTATAATTATAAAAAGATTACTTAACGGTGATTTTCCCTTTCTGCGGACACACGAGCCGAGTGTCTCTATATTTTGTGTATCAGCTACCATCAACAAACGCTTGTGGCGCATTTGTTACGTTATTTGAGCTAATTGTGTCATTATATTGCCGGGATTTTTAATAGTTTTGTAAACGTAAAATAGTATCTGAAAAAATAGTGTTGAAATCTATAATCATGAATATGAAAAAAATACTATCTCTCTCGTTGAGCCTGTTGACGGCTATGGTATTGGAGGCCTCGGCGGCCGTAAAGGTGTATAATTTTGATAAATGGACTCTTGGCGTGGACAATGCCACGGGCGATGTGACCATAATATATGCCGGCGATACGTTGGTAAACCGCAGTAATGCCTCATGGGGCGTGAATGACGACCGCACCACTATGTCGCAATGTGCTAAAATACGTTCGTCGATAGCCGATAACAAGGATATTTATGGTACGGGAAAGGTTGTGACTTTGAAAGCCACCCACGGAAAGTCGCAAGTGTCGCAGATGTTCTACCTCTACACGGGAAAGAATTATATGCATACCGAGTTGAAAGTATCATCGCCCGAGGGTGTGGCGCTCAACTATATGGCACCCATCAACTCGGCATCGTCGTATACGCTGTTTGAACAGGCCGGCAACTACTCGCTGTTTGTGCCGTTCGACAATGACGCATTTATTCGTTATCGCACATTCGTGTTTGGTGAGCCCACCGAGAGTTATGGTGTGACGGCATTTTTCAATACCGATTCGCGCGAAGGCCTCGTGGTTGGCGCGATAGAACATACCGACTGGAAGACCGGTATTCAAGCCGTTACGTCGGGTGTCGGTACAGTCGATACGTTGTGTGTGTATGGTGGAGCATCGACTACGATTACTCGCGACCTCATTCCCCACGGAAAGGTGTTGGGCAAAACCGTAAAATCACCTCGTATCACCCTCGGAATGTTTGCCGACTGGCGTGCAGGTATGGAGGCGTTTGGAGATCAATGCGCAACATTCGCGCCCAAAATTCCATCGTTGGGAGCGCGACCTTTCGGTTGGAACAGTTGGGGCGCTTTGGCAACCAAAATCACCTTTGACAAGGCCATTGAGGTGTCCGATTTCATACGTGAGAATATCCAAAATAAGAGTTTTGAAAACGAAGGTGTGGTGTATATCGACCTCGACGCTTTTTGGGATTTCGGGTTCAAACACCATCAGCATAAAATATTCGTAGAGCATTGTCGTGCCAATAATCAGAAGCCCGGTATCTATTGGTGTCCCTTTACCGACTGGGGCAAAAATGCCGAGGCCAAAGTCGTGGGCGATATGGACTATAAGTGGAAAGATGTCTATATCCGTGCCAACGGCGAACCGGTTGTGTTCGATGGCGGTATAGCCATAGACCCTACGCACCCGGCCGTGCGTCGTCGCATCGAGACGCAGATGAAGCAATTTATAGAGTGGGGGTATGAGTATGTGAAAATCGACTTTATGGCACATGGTACCTACCAATCCGACTCCTATTACGACAAGAATATAACCACCGGTATGCAAGCCTACAATCAGGGTATGAAATACCTTGTGGAACAGACCGAGGGTAAGTTGTGGATTAACCTCTCTATCGCGCCGCTCTTCCCCGGTAACTACGCGCACAGTCGCCGTATCAGTTGCGATGCGTGGGCCGATATAAACAATACCGAGTATGTGCTCAACTCGCTCTCGTATGGCTGGTGGCTCGACCATATCTACCACTACAACGACGGCGATCATATCGTATATAAAGAGGTGAGCGATGGTGAAAATCGTGCCCGTATCACGTCGTCGGCCATCACCGGGGTGTATTTCCTGGGCGATGATATGAGCAAGGGTGGAACCGACGAGGTGAAAAACAAAGTGGTGCGCAACACCACCAACCCCGGTATCAACGAGATAGCTCGCACCTGCCCCTCGTTCCGACCCGTGGAAATAGGTAGCGGTGACCGTGGTTCCGATATGTTCTATCACAATCGGGGTGACGTGCTGTATGTCGCAATTTTCAATTTTGCCGGGAAATCTGCTGAAAAACAATTACCTTTGCATAGACTCGGCCTATCCGGTGCCATAGAATATGATGCAGTGGAATTGTGGTCGGGCGACAAGACGAAAATTCGCGCCAAGATAGCGGTGGAAGTCCCTGCCAAAGATGTGAAAGTGTATCGTATCGATTTGAAAAAATAATGTATGTGTTTTCCTGATTTTGGAGGAGGCTCAAAATAACTACTGACGTATGAAAAGATTTATATTGCCTTTACTGTTGTTTACGGGCGTGTTTACGGCCGTTGCCGATGATTATACAGCTACCGAAGGCAAATGGCAGTTGAATTATAGTGATGCCGACAACAGTCTGACCATCTTGTATAACGATGTTGCCGCCTTCAACAACGCCTATGCCAAGGTTGTGTGCAACGTATGGGGCAGTGAAACCGATATTACCATTACGACCGGTGCCGACCTCAAACCGGTCATAGCCATGGAGAGTATCACCGACGAACTCGGCGATGGTCGTTCTCATACATTTACCTATGTGAAAGACAGTGTGAAGATGGTACATCGCCTTAACTTCTACGATGAGCACCCCTATATGGTGGCGCAAGTGACCGTGGAGCACCTCGGGGGTAAGACCATGCAGTCGCGCCACATGATAGCAATGGCAATAGGCTCGTCGTCGCGCCCGTTGAAAGGCGCACAGAACCGCTTTTTATGGGTTCCGTTCGACAATGACGGTTTTGTGTGCTATGGAAATGCCGCATTGAAATCCGATACTACGTCGCACGAGGTGACTGCGGTGTTCGATGCCGACAGCCGTTACGGATTGGTAGCCGGCTCTATCGACCACGATTCGTGGAAGAGCGGTATCTCGGTCGGCGGTGAAAGCGGATATAAACTCACCAAATTTCAATGCTTGTCGGGTTTCACCAATAGTTTTACCCGCGACGTATTGCCTCATGGTAAGGTTAAAGGCGCGATTGTGAAATCGGCACGCTATATGATAGGTTTCTTCGACGATTGGCGCGAGGGCATGAACACATTTGCCGCCGCCAATACCAAGGTGGCTCCTCGGGCAGTATGGACCAAGGGCAATCCTGTGGGCTGGAGTTCGTGGGGTGTGATGGCCGATAAAGTGAACTACAATGGTGTGATGGACTGTGCCGCTTTCCTCAAAGATACGCTTTTCCAATATGGATTCCACGACCGCGAAGGTCGTACCTCGATCAGTCTCGACGCGTTTGCCACCGATAATATTTCGCAGCAGAATCTCTACAATATGGGTACGAAGTATTTCTCCGATGGCGAATATACGGTAGGCCTCAATAAAGTTCCGAAACAGGGCTCGAACCAAGTGCTCGGTCTCTATTGCGGACCGTTGGTCGTATGGGAGTGGACGCTTGACGGACAGGTATATGGTACCGGCGTGGGCGATGTGCCGGCCTATACGGGACGAGATATAGCCCTGCGAGTGAATGGCGATATTTATAAAATGCCCTCGAACGGCGGTCTTGCCGTCGATGGTTCGCACCCCGGTGTTGCCGCCAATATACGTGCCTTTATGAAACAATGGGCCTCGTGGGGCGTGAAATATATCAAGTCCGACTTCCAAAACAATGGTATAGTCGAGGGTGACAGTTATTACGATCCCGATGTGACCACCGGTGTACAGGCCTACAACAAGGCCATGAAGGTGCTGCTCGAGTGTGCCGAGGAGTATGGAATGTATGTGGTACTTTCTATTTCGCCCATATTCCCCTATCAATACGCCCACGGACGTCGTGTAAGTTGCGACAGCTGGAGTAGCATAGGGCATAGCGAGTATGTAATGAACGCTATCTCGTATGGTTGGTGGATGGACAGCCTCTATACCGTAAACGATCCCGACCATCTGGTGATGCTCGGTGCCAACAATAATATGGGCGAGACCATTGGGGAGAATCGTGCCCGCGCCACGTCGGGTATGGTATCGGGTGCCTACATATTCGGCGATAATTTCAGCGATAGAACGCTCAGTAATGGCGAAATCGTGGGTTATCCCGAGGAGGCTCGCCGACGCGCCATGCAGATAATGGCCAATCGCGATGTGAACGACTATGTGCGCAACAATACCGGCTCGTTCATGCCGGTAGAGGGCGATGATCCCTCGAGTTCGCAACAGGCTGAGAGTTTCTTTGTGCGTCACACCAACCAATATACCTATTTTGCCGTGTTCAACTATACAAGTACATTCGCCAAAACGGGTACGATGACCTATGAACGATTGGGCATAGACGCGTCGATTGTGGGGGATATAAAGGAATTGTGGCTCGATGAAGCCGTGACCTCCACGGCAACCGGACTTACTTATAGAGTCCCCGCCAAAGATGCCCGTGTATATCGTATCACCCGCACCGACTATTCGGGCGTGAACGAGGTAGAGGCTGACGATATAGCGCCGATGCCCCGCATGACCGCTACCATCGGTGCCGACGGGTGTTGTGTAGTGACTGCCGACACCGAGATAGCCAGCGTGTCGGTTTACAGCCTGTCGGGCGTGTGTGTGGCACAGACTATCGATGTGGCAGGTGTGATAGCCGAGTTGTCGATAGGAGCTAACGAAGGAGTATATATCGTGCGTTGCGAGACCGCGGCCGGCGATATGCTTGTAGCCAAATGCGTGAAACAAAAATAATTTATATAACACCTGAAAAAAAATACTGTGATGAAGAAAATTGTATTCCTGTTATTGATGATGTCGGGTATAATGTCGGCCTTTGCCGGCGACTATACGGCTACGGAGGGTAAGTGGAACATAAATTACACCGAAGCCGACAACAGCCTGACGATTTCGTATGATGGCGTTGTCGCATTCAGTAAGGCCTATGCCAAAGTGGTGTGTAACGAGTGGGGTAGCGATACCGATATCACCATTACCACCGGCGAGGACTTGAAACCGACCATATCGCGCAACGTGCTTTCCGATGAGTTGGGTAAGGGCCGTACCTATTCATTCACCTATTACAAAGATAGTGTGAAGATGGTACAGAAACTCAATTTCTATACCGATCATGACTATATGGTGGCCCAAGTCTCGGTGCAACATATCGGAGGTAAGGTGATGCAGTCGCGTTATATGGTGGCGCTTGCCAATGGCGAGACCACGCAGCCGTTGACCGGCTCGTCGAACCGCTATTTATGGGTGCCGTTCGATAACGATGGCTTTGTGAAATATGGCAATTATACGTTGAAATCATCTAAGACCTCACACGAGGTAACGGCGGTGTTCGATGCCAATTCACGATATGGATTGGTGGTGGGCTCTATCGACCACGATTCGTGGAAGAGCGGTATCACCGTGGGTGGTGAAGATGGCTATAAACTCACCAAAATGGAGTGTTTGTCGGGTTATACAAGCAACTACACCCGCGACGCGCTGTCTCATGGTAAGGTGAAAGGCGAGACCGTATCGTCGGCTCGTTATATGATAGGCTTCTTCGACGACTGGCGTGAAGGTATGAACACTTTTGCCGAGGCCAATAATTTGGTTGCTCCCCGTGCGGTATGGACCAAGGGTAATCCCTTCGGTTGGAGCTCATGGGGCGTTCAGGCCGAGTATGTAAATTACGATGGAGCAGTAGATTGTGCCGCATTCCTCAAGGACTCGCTTTATCAATACGGATTCCACGACAATGAGGGCAAAACCTCTATCAGTCTCGATGCGTTCGCTCTCGACCATATCTCATCGTCGTATCTGCACAAATTGGGTACGAAAGTATTCTCGGACACGACCTATAAAGAGGGCCTTTTCGGTACCGTAAAACATGGCTCAAATCAGACGCTCGGCCTCTATTACTGCCCGCTGGTACAATGGGATTGGACTCTCGATGCCACGTTGTACGGTACAGAATATGTAGGTCGCGACATAGCGTTGTTGGTAAATGGCAGTGTGTATAAAGTATCGTCAAATGGAGGAAATGCTGTCGATGGTTCGCACCCCGGCGTGGCTGCCAGTATCCGTGCACAAATGAAACAATGGGCCTCATGGGGTGTGAAATATATCAAGGCCGACTTTTTGAACGATGGTACTATCGAAGGCGACAGCTATTACGATCCCGATGTGACTACCGGTATGCAGGCTTACAACAAAGCCATGAAAGTATTGCTCGAATGTGCCGAGGAGTATGGAATGTACATTGTCGAGGCCATTTCGCCTATATTTCCCTATCAATATGCCCATGGCCGTCGTATCTGTTGCGACGCATGGAGCAGTATGAGCAACAGCGAGTATGTGATGAACGCTATCTCGTATGGTTGGTGGACGAGTGGCCTCTATACCGTAAATGACCCCGACCACTTGGTGATGTGCCGAGCCGGAAATAACGCCAATGAAACATTGGGCGAAAATCGTGCTCGTGCTACCACCGGAATGGTGTCGGGAGCCTTTATTTTTGGCGATAACTTCAGTGATAGTCCGCTCAGCAATGGTGAAATCGTAGGTTATCCCGAGCAGTCGCGTGCCCGAGCCATGCAGTTTATGACCAATCGCGATGTGAACGACTATGTGCGCAACAATACCGGTTCGTTCATGCCGGTCGAGGGCGATGAACCTACCGCTTCACAACAAGCCGAGAGTTTCTTTGTGCGTCATACCGACCAATATACCTATTTTGCCGTATTCAATTATAGCGGTGTCTCGGTGAAATCGGGAACGATGACCTATGAACGATTGGGTATCGACGCGTCGATTGTTGGTGACATCAAGGAGTTGTGGACCGCCACCGCCGTGACACCCACGGCTACGGGATTCACCTATAGTGTGCCCTTCAAAGATGCCCGTGTGTATCGTATCACCCGTACCGACTATTCGGGAGTAAATGAGATAGAGGCCGATGGTGATGACGTTGCCTCGTCGCAGCTGTGTGTGACCATTGATGCCGATGGCCGTTGCTTTGTCGCTGCCAATACCGAGATAGCCAATATATCGGTATATACACTTGCCGGAATATGTGTGGCTCGCCAATCGAATGTGGCTGCCACAAATGCCACATTGACGATAGAGGCATCGGCCGGCGTGTACGTGGTATGCTGTGAGACTGCAAGCGGTGAAATGCTTGTAGGTAAATGTGTAAAACAATAGGTACATATATAATGTTGTAAAAAAACTAAATTTTAGTTTGCCCGATAGCGAGTGGCTGAGAAGCCACTTGCTATTTGGCTTTTAGGACTTGTGCTGAAATAAATAATTTTATACCTTTATGCACAAAACCAATAAGTAACCCCATAGATATTTCTGTATGAGAAAATATGTGATATACGCTTTTGTATTGCTCCTGATGTTGCCTTTCACGATACAGGCGCAACGCAACTATTCTTTTAAGCACATCAATAGTGAGCTGGGCCTGTCGTCGAGTTGTGTGAAATCGATTCTGCAAGACAGCTTTGGCTTTATGTGGTTTGGTACCAAGAACGGATTGAATCGATACGATGGTTTTACGATAAAAGAGTATGTGTGCTACGATGCCGTGAGTAAGCGCGGAAATAACAATATCGGAGCCTTATATGAAGATGCGAAGCGTAATCTGTGGGTGGGAACCGATAGGGGAGTGTATATATATAATCCCTATAAAGAAACCTTTACATTTGTCGCGACCAAGAGTGTCGATGGTATCAGTGCCGACAACTGGGTAGAAGAGATTAAAGGCGACAATAAGGGTCGTATATGGGTATTGGTGCCCGATCAGGGTGTGTTCTGTTATTATAACGGAGAAGTAAAACATTATAATTGTGTGATCGATGACGCTCATACGGTAGTCCCCATATCGTTGTATGTAAATAGCCATAACGATGTGTTTGTAGGAACACTGGGAAATGGCGCGTTGTTCAGATATAACGACATTAACGACCGATTCGTACCGATGACGATAAGCGGCGATTTTGCGAAGAAGTTTTTTCAAAACGATCTACAAATCATACGCGAGCAGGTAGATGGAAATCTTGTGTTATGTGCCCAAAATGGGGAGATAGGACGTCTCAATCTGCAAAATAACGCGCTGATCAAGATACCTTTTTCGGCGGCTCAAAAGATATACTTGCGCGATGTGGCGTGTGTCGATGACGAGATATGGATAGGTACGCAGTCGGGACTCTATGTCATAGACGAAGGCGATAATACCGAAGTGTTTCTGCGTGAAAATAAGGTGAACGCGGCCGGATTGTCGGATAATCTCATATATACCATGGCTGTCGATCGCAATGGCGGTATGTGGCTCGGAACTGCATTCAGCGGTGTTAGCTATTGCCAACGCAAGGGATTTATTTTTGACAAATACGCGTTTGGTGGCATCAGTGGCTCATTGAGTAGTAAGCGCATACGAGGATTGGCACAATCGTCTGATGGTAATATATGGATTGGAACCGAGGAGGCAGGCCTCAATATCCTCAATCCGCGTACCGGCGTGATAACACAACGCAAGGATACAAAAGATCGTATTACCTTGATCGTGGAGAGTTTCGGAGACAAAGTGTATGCCGGATTTTCGCGTATGGGGCTTGATGTGATAAATGTCAAGGGAAAATCTGCCAATATTTGTTCCGATTTACAAGGCGAAAGTAATAGTGTCTATTCAGTATTGTGTGATAAACAAGGAAATGAGTGGATAGGTCTCGATTATGGTCTCTATTATCGGAAAGCAGAGGAAAAATATTTTACCCAAGTCGAAGGTATAAATGGTTGGATATTTGATTTGTTCGAGGCCAATGATGGAAAGATATGGGTGGCCTCGATGGGTATGGGAGTATATGTATATGACCCTGTAACCACGATATGGAAACCTTATCCCTACGACGAGACCCACTCCAATGGTCTGCGTACCAACTCTATCGGTTCTATTATGCAAGATAGTAAAGGTACCATTTGGTTGTCGTCCGACCGTGGCGGTCTCATACGGTACAATGCCGACACCGACGATTTTACCTCATTCGGTATGGCCGAGGGACTTCCCGATGATGTAGTCTATAATATTCTTGAAGATAGGAACGGTTATTTGTGGTTTGGTACGAATAGAGGACTTGTAAAGTTCAATCCGTTCACCCATGATGTGAAAATATTTACTACTCGAGAAGGCCTGCCCGGCAATCAGTTCAATTATCATGCGGCAATTGAAGGTACCGATGGAAATTTCTATTTCGGCGGGGTAGAGGGACTTATCGCGTTTAATCCCCTGCTCGATGTGCAACAAGATTCTATCGCACCGATATATTTTACCCGTTTACGTGTGCTCAACGAAGATGTGGTGGTGAGCGAAAAAGGCTCTCCGCTCAAAGATAATATACTGTTTTCGGAGCGAGTGGAGTTGTCGCACGACCAATCGACCTTCTCTTTGAGCGTGGCCTCACCCAACTACACGGTGCAGAGCGCGGCGCAATATACCTATCGTATGTATCCCATAGCCAATGAGTGGGTATCTATCGATGCCAATCAGACTATCTCTTTTGCCAATCTTGCGCAGGGAAACTATCGGCTCGATGTGAAAGTGGCCAGTAACGGGGCAGAGAGTATGCGGTCGATATATATATCGATACTCCCTCCGTGGTACAATACCGTGTGGGCCAAAATCTTATATTTGTTTATCTGTATAGCGGCCGTTGTCGGTTGGTTTGTGTGGTATCGCAATCACAAGGAAAAACAGTTGTGTGAGAAACAAGAATTATTTACGGTGAAGAAAGAAAAAGAGTTGTTCGAAAGCAAAGTACAGTTCTTTACCGAGGTGGCACATGAGATACGCACACCATTGACGCTCATAGGTACTCCTTTGGAAGCGATAGAGGAGATGGAGGTACACGATACGCAGATGAAGCGATACCTCACCATGATGCGACAGAATGTAAATAGACTGCTCGACCTTACCGGCCAGTTGCTCGATTTCCAAAAGTTGGGTGCTTCGAGACTGCGATTGAAATATGAAAATGTGGATATTACCTCGTTGCTGACCAAGACGTTGAATCGATTTGAACCGGCAATAACCCTGAACAATAAAGTGCTGGTGCGCAATATCCCTATGACACCTATCGTCGCATCGGTCGATAGAGAGGCTATTACCAAAATAATCAGTAATTTGTTGAATAACGCGTTGAAATACGCACGTCGCACCATCATTGTAGAATTGCTGTCCGACGCCGACCATTTCAAAGTGAGGGTAATCAGTGATAGCGATAAATTGAGCAGAGAAGAGGCCGAACGGATATTTGAACCTTTCTATCAGAAAGACAATAAAGAGGCCAACGGCGGTGTGGGTATCGGCTTGCCCTTGTCGCGACAACTTGCCGAGGCTCACCACGGCTCTATCTCGCTCGAAAAAGATGACAATCCCGATAATGCCTTTGTGTTGGAGATCCCGATAAACAGTGAGGGTATAGTTTCGCATAATGAGTCGAGTGTGAAAACCGAAGATTATGCAACGGATACCGATAGCAATCAGTCGGTCAATACTCCGGGCTATACGCTGATGTTGGTCGAGGATAACGACTCGCTCCGAGAGTTCTTGGTCGAGCAGTTGAGCTATTCTTTTGCCGTGGAGACTGCTCGTAATGGTCGTGAGGCCCTCGAAAAAATGGAAGAGAACCATTTCGACCTGATTGTGACCGATATTATGATGCCCGAAATGGACGGATTCGAATTGTGTACGGCTGTAAAGGATAATATCGATTTATCGCACATACCGGTTATATTCCTTACGGCAAAACACGACCTCGAAAGCAAATTGCGCGGTCTCAAATGCGGAGGCGAGGCATTTATAGAGAAACCCTTCTCCATAAAATTCTTCAAGCAACAAATACTTTCATTGCTCGATAATCGTCGTCGCGAACGAGAGGCATTCTTGAAAAAGCCTTTTGTTACCGTCGATACCATGAAGATGAATAAGGCCGATGAGGAGTTTATGAATAAGGTGATAACCATTATCGGCGATAATATCTGTAACGACAATTTCAGCGTGGAGTCTATGGCCGAGTTGTTCTGTATGAGCCGTTCGAGTCTGTTGCGTAAGATTAAGACCTTGTTCAACTTGTCGCCGGTAGAGCTTATACGCCTTGTGCGGTTGAAAAAAGCGGCAGAATTGATACAGGAGGGTAAATATCGTATAGGCGATGTATGCTATATGGTGGGTATCAATTCACTGTCGTATTTCAGTAAGCTATTCTTCAAACAGTTTGGTATCACGCCAAAGGATTTTGAAAAGCAGTGTCAAAAAAATACGCAAATCATTCTTACTACCAAGAGCGACGAGCCGACGAATGAAACAAAATAATCGGAATGAATGTATTTGTGGCATGCCGGGTGTGTCACAAATATTTATTGACGAGAATATACTATTTTCTGATTTTTTTATACATTGTTTCATTGTAAAAGTATTGCTATTTTTGGAAGTTGAAAATCGTATTAAAATGAAAAGCATAGTAAAGAGACTATCTATTTTGGGTGGAATAGCACTTCTTGCACCCTCCCTGATGCAGGCAAAAGTGGTATTACCCCACTTTATCACCGATAATATGGTGTTGCAACAAAAAAGTGAACTGACTATACCCGGAAACGCGCGACCGGGCAGTGTGGTAAGGGTTATCCCATCGTGGGACAACAAGACCTATACGGCGACAGCCGATGCCTCGGGTAAATTTGGTGTCGCACTGAAAACCCCGGCAGCAGGAGGCCCCTATACAATAACATTCGATGATGGCGAGGTGATGACCTTGAAAAATGTGATGTCGGGCGAGGTATGGCTCTGCTCGGGACAGTCGAATATGGAAATGCCCGTTGTCGGCTGGGGTAAGGTGTTGAACTATGAGGTAGAGTCCGCTACAGCAAATTATCCCAATATACGTCTGTTGCAAGTACGTAAAAATATAACATTCAAACCGGTAGAAAACCCCGAAGTGAATATGGGCGGTTGGCAACCTTGTACGCCTCAAACCGTACCCGACTTTTCGTCGATAGCCTATTTCTACGCACGCGAACTTGCCTCGAAACTCAATGTGCCGGTAGGCGTCATCGACTGTACATGGGGTGGAACTCCGGCCGAGGCTTGGACGAGCTATGAAGCATTGACCGGTGTCGCAGGGTTCGAAAAAGAGCTCAAACGATTGAAGGATTGTAATTTCGACGCTACGGCTATACAAGCCAATTACGAAAAAGAACTCGAGACGTGGGTAGCGCTTGCCAATGCCGGTGCGGCCGATCTCGATAAGGCTGTATATCACACCGACTGGGAAGATATGCCGGTTCCTGCCTTGTATGAAAGCACGGTGCTTCCCGGTTTCGATGGTATCACTTTCATGCAATATAGCATTGAAATCCCTGCCGAGGCAGCGAATACCCCGGTAACATTACGTCTCGGAATGATCGATGATGAGGATATTGTGTATTTCAATGGTGAGAAAATCGGTGCAGGTTCGGGTTATAACGTGCAACGCACCTATACCGTGCCGGCACATCTGGTAAAGGCCGGTGAGGCTGTCGTCACGGTGCGAGTAAGCGATTTCGGCGGTGAAGGCGGCATATATGGTAATGTGAGCGACGTGTATGCGCAGGTAGGCGAGAAAAAACTCTCGTTGGCCGGTAATTGGAAATACAAAGTGGCCGCCGACTTCTCGAAATTGCCGGCCAAACCGGTGTCGATAACAAGCTCGAGCTATCCTTCGGTGTTGTACAACGCAATGCTCTCGCCCCTGCAAGTGCTTCCGGTAAAGGGTTTCTTGTGGTACCAAGGTTGTGCCAATGTAGGTCGCGACAAGCAATATTCTATTCTTTTCAAAACTATGATTGAGGATTGGCGTAAGTTGTGGGGCGACAAACCATTCTATTTTGTGCAGTTGGCCGGTTATCTTGCCCCGCAGATGGTACAACCCCATTCCGAGTGGGCGGCTTTGCGTCAGGCACAAGCCGACGCGTTGGCTCTCGAGAATACCGGTATGGCAGTTGCCATCGATTTGGGCGATCCCTATGATATTCACCCCAAAAACAAGCAAGAGGTGGCCCGTCGTCTCTCGTTGATAGCCCTCAATCGCGATTATGGCATGAAATGCGAGTACGAGGCCCCCGTGGTGAAGAAAAGCGAAATCACAGAAAATGCCATAATACTCACCTTCGATGGTAAAGTATCGGCCAAAGTGGGCAATATCAACGGATTCATTGTAGGTGATGCTGCCGGAAAATATGCCGTGGCCGAGGTGAAACAGATTGCAAAAAACAAATTACAAATTTCGTCACCCGAAATAAAAACGCCTGTAAATGTAAAATATAATTGGGCCGACTATCCCTGTGGTAACTTGGTGGGTGTATCGTCGCAACTGCCGGTGGCCCCATTCCAAATATTGAAATAATAACCCAAACACTACTAATAACATGAGATTCTTAACAATTCTTCTTGCGGCTTTCTTGGTATTACCCATTTGTGCCAACGCCCAAAATGAACCCATTGTGATTGCTACCGATGATATAGCGCTTGTATATTCGGTGGGAGATAATGGTCGTCTGTATCAAAAATATTTCGGAAAGAAATTGAACAATACGACCGATTATGCTCAAATTTCGAATATGCCCGAGGCTTATATTACCCATGGTATGGAGGACTATTTCGAACCGGCCTTGCACATTGTGCATACCGATGCCAACCCCTCGACTCTGCTCAAATATGTTTCGCACGCTCAAAGCGTATTGTCCGATGGTGCGAAACAGACGGTTATCACACTGGCCGACCCTGTGTACAAAGATGAGGTGCAGCTCTACTATGTAGCCTATCCTGCCGAAAATATTATCAAAACCCATACCATCATCACCAATAAAGAGAAGAAGGCCATCAAGCTCGAAAAATATGCTTCGTCGATGTTGCATTTCAATTGCAATGCCTACTATCTCACTCAATTCGATGGAGACTGGGCTCGCGAGGTAGATATGGCCGAACAAAAGCTCGAATTTGGAAAGAAAGTTATCGACACCAAACTCGGCGCTCGTGCCAATATGTTTGTATCGCCTTTCTTCCAAGTGGCACTGAATGAGCCGGCGCAGGAAAACCAAGGTGAAGTCTTGTTTGGTACCCTTGCTTGGTCGGGCAACTTCCGTTTCACCTTCGAGATCGATCAGAAAGGTATGTTGCGTGTCATCAGCGGTATCAATCCCTATGCGTCGCAATATACACTTGCCAAAGGCGAAAGCTTTCGCACTCCCGAATTTATCTTCACGCTCTCGATGAATGGTAAAGGTGAGGCCAGTCGCAACTTCCACGATTGGGCTCGCCAGTATCAAGTAAAAGAGGGTATGGGCGACCGTATGACACTGCTCAACAACTGGGAGGCTACCTATTTCGACTTCAACGAAGAGAAATTGATTGGTCTTATCGGTGAGGCTCGTGAGCTTGGGGTGGATATGTTCCTTCTCGACGATGGCTGGTTTGCCAACAAATATCCCCGTAGTAGCGACCACCAAGGTCTCGGCGACTGGCTCGAAACCAAAGATAAATTGCCCAACGGTATAGGACGTCTTACCGCCGAGGCTGAAAAACAGGGCGTGAAATTCGGTCTCTGGATCGAACCCGAAATGGTAAATCCCAAAAGTGAACTCTACGAAAATCACAAAGATTGGGTTATCACTCTTCCCAACCGTGATGAGTACTATTTCCGCAATCAGTTGGTGCTCGACCTCAGCAACCCCAAAGTGCAAGACTATGTATTCGGCGTGGTAGATGATTTGATGACCAAATATCCCGATATTGCCTATTTCAAATGGGATTGCAACAGCCCCATCACCAATATCTATTCAAACTATCTGAAAGCCAATCAGACACACCTCTATGTGGATTATGTGCGAGGCCTCTACAACGTACTCGAACGTATCAAAACCAAATATCCCGACTTGCGTATGATGATGTGCTCGGGCGGTGGCGGACGTACCGACTATGAAGGCTTGAAGTATTTTGCCGAGTTCTGGGCAAGCGACAATACCGATCCTATCGAACGCCTCTTCATACAATGGGGCTATTCTCAAATCTTCCCCACAAAAACTATTTGCGCTCACGTAACGAACTGGAATCGCAATGCAAGTCTCAAATTCCGTGTGAACGTAGCCATGATGGGTAAGTTGGGATTTGACCTGAAATTTGCCGATATGAATCAAAACGATATAGAGTATTGCAAACGCTCGATCAAAGATTACAACCGCATGAAACCGGTGGTACTCGATGGCGATCTCTATCGTCTTGTATCGCCCTACTCGGGAGAACATACCTCGTCGATGTATGTAGATAAAACCAAAAAGCACGCATACGTATTCGCTTTCGATGTATTCCCCCGTTTCGACGAGCAATTCCGCAATGTGTGCCTCCAAGGTCTCGATCCCGCGACGATGTATGCTGTGAAGGAAATCAACCGTGAAGATGGTCGCGAGGGTGAAACCCGCGTTTACTCGGGCGATTATCTGATGAAAGTGGGCTTGCAATTGTTTACCACCGGTAAATTGAGCAGTCGCGTTTACGAAGTGATAGCACAATAAGAAACTGTTTTAAATATTCTTGAAAAAATTATTACGGCTTCAAAAAACAAAGTTTCGGCCTCTTTAAGGCTCTTTGGGTTGCCTTTTTCATCAAACCACATGGAAGTAGTCTACTACGACCTGCGTATTTTGACGAAAAATCCGCCCCAAAATATCTCTTAAAGAGTCTCGAAATAAAATTTAAAACAACTTCTAATAATATGAAGCCGAGTAATCCACTGATATGGGGACGCTCGGCTTCAAATATCTTGATGTAAAATGAAAAAAACGCTTACCTCTATTGCCCTATTGTTGGCCTGTGTGAATATGATGGTGGCGGGCGACTATACCCGCTATGTCGATCCGTTTATTGGAACAGGGGCTGTCGAAGGCGGTTTGTCGGGAAATAATTATCCCGGAGCCACGATGCCTTTTGGTATGGTACAATTAAGTCCCGATACACACGAAGCTCCTACTTGGTATAATTGCTCCGGTTATAATTATAACGATAATACGATATACGGTTTCAGTCATACCCACCTCAGCGGAACGGGTGCGGCCGATTTGATAGATGTCACATTATTTCCTACGGTAACCGAGGCTACACGTTCGGCGTTTACTCACGATGAGGAGAGGGCGGCACCGGGATATTATGCCGTGAATCTCAAAGATGCCGGTGTAAAGGCCGAACTTTCAGCAACCGAACGCGTGGGCATACATCGCTATACGTTCCCTGCCGACAAATCAGGTAAAATTATAGTCGATATGGAACATTCGGCGGTCAAAGGCGACTGGAATCGTCGAATCATCAATTCTCAAATACGTCGTGTCGGCGATAATGCTTTGTCGGGCTATCGTATCATTACCGGCTGGGCAAAACTGCGTAAGGTCTATTTCTATATCGAATTTTCCGAACCTATCGACAATATCGTGATGAGCGATGGCTCTCGTCGTCATGAAGGTGCCAATGTGATAAATGGTACGAGCCTCAAAGCCGATGTGTCGTTTGCCGCTACTGCCAAGCCTATCATATGTAAGGTGGCTCTGTCGCCGGTATCGGCCGACAATGCCCGTGAGAATATGGCGGCGGAGGCTGTACACTGGGATTTCGATAAATATGTGGCCGATGCCGATGTCGCTTGGGATAAGCAGTTGGCTAAGATAGAGGTGACCGGACCGGCCGAGCAGATGAAAACCTTCTACACAGCCCTGTATCATTCAATGATTCAACCCAATGTGTTCAACGATGTGAATGGCGAATATCTGACACCCGACTATACCGTGGATAAAGTCCCTGCCGGTGAGGCGCAATACACCACATTCTCGTTGTGGGATACTTATCGAGCCATTCACCCCTTATATACCATTATCGAGACCGAGCGTACACGTGACTTCGTAAACAGTATGTTGCGTCACTACGACAGCTATGGCTACCTGCCTATCTGGCATTTGTGGGGGCAAGACAACTACTGTATGATAGGCAATCACGCCATACCTGTGATTGTAGATGCCGTGCTCAAAGGTATCGACGGTATCGATGCCGAGCGTGCTTACGAGGCTGTACGCAACAGCTCATTGGAGGCGCACCCCAATTCACCGTTTGATGTGTGGGAAAAGTATGGTTATATGCCCGAGAACATACAGACACAATCGGTGTCGATAACCCTCGAATTTGCGTTCGACGATTGGTGTGTGGCGCAGTTGGCTAAGGCTCTTGGCAAAGAGGCCGACTACGAACGATTCTTGAAACGTGCCAACTATTTCGAGAATCTCTACAATACAGATACACATTTCTTCCAATCCAAAGATGATAAAGGGGAGTGGATATTGCCCTTCGACGCATTGAAGTATGGTGCCAATGGCGGTTATCCCTTCACCGAGGGTAACGCATGGCAATATTATTGGTATGTGCCTCACAATGTGCCGCGTCTGGTGGAACTGACCGGCGGTAAAAAGGCGTTTGTCAAGAAACTCGACGATTTCTTCTCTATTACCGAGGAGAGTGGCGAGAAAAACAGTAATATTTCGGGTATGATAGGTCAGTATGCTCACGGCAACGAGCCGAGCCATCACGTGGCCTATCTCTACAACTATGTGGGCCAACCCCGTAAATCGCAAGATTTGATACGCCGTATCATGACCGAGTTATACAACAATACCTCAGCCGGATATTCGGGTAATGACGATTGCGGTGAGATGTCGGCTTGGTACATATTCGGCGCCATGGGTTTCTATCCTGTAAATCCTGCAAACGGACAGTATGACTTGGGAACACCCCTCTTTGATTCGTGTAAGATACATCTTGAAAATGGCAAAACGTTCGAGATAAAGGCCCGTCGCAAAGATGCTTCGCGCTATCATGTGGCATCGGTACGTCTCAATGGGAAGAAGTTGAATGGACTCACCCTGTCGCACGAGGCGATAATGGCGGGAGGTACTCTTGAATTTATACTGAAATGATGAAAAAACAATTTAGAAACTATTTGGCTTTTAAGCAGTTTCTTATAGTAATATTATTGTTGATAAGTGGCATCGCACATGCAGAGCGGGTGATACAAGTATCCGTATGCAGTGGCGATGCCACTCGCATCATACAACAGGCGATAGACAGCGCAGCCCACTACGACGGGAAGTCGGTGACCATCAAATTGGCAGCAACCGATTATCATATTTCTCGCGAGAAAGCCACATCCCATCTCTATTACATTTCCAATACCACATCGGTCGAGGAAAATCCCGACCCCACCAAGCATATCGGTTTGTGGCTACGCGATATGCGTAATGTGACCATCGACGGCTGTGGCGCGCGACTGGTAACTCATGGTGAGATGACCACGTTTGTGATAGACGGTTGTGAAAATATTACGTTGCGTAATTTTACCGTTATGGCGGCCGATCCTTCCGTACCCGAGATGGTCGTGGTAGAGTCGCGCAATCAGACGCTGGTGGCTCGTCCTACCGAAGGCTCTCGCTACGAAATTGCCGATGATGGTCGTTTCTACTGGGTAGGCGAGGGGTGGCGCTTTTCCGAGGGAATAGCGCAGATATATTACCCCGACCGCGACGTAACATATCGTTGCAACACCCCGTTATCGGGGTTGTGGTTTGTGCGCGAGCGTGACGGATTGTTACACTTCCGTTATCACGGTATGGCACCGGCAGCCAAGCCCGGCGATGTGTATCAGATGCGCCACTCTTTCCGCACGGAGGTTTGCGGGTTTATCCATCACAGCAAAAATGTGACAATCGATAATTGTACGTTCAATTTTTTAGGCAATTTCGGTATTGTAGGGCAATATTCCGAGAATCTGACCTATCGTCGCTTGCGTTGCGCGCCGCCTTATGGCTCGGAACGTACGTGTGCCGGATTTGCCGATTTTGTGCAGATGTCGGGTTGTAAAGGAAAAATCTCCATCACCGACAGCTATTTCGAGGGTGCGCACGACGATCCCATCAATATACATGGTACACACCTCAAGGTCGTGGAATATCCGGCCGACCGACAGGTGAAAGTGCGTTTTATGCATGGGCAGAGTTATGGATTCGACGCCTTTTTCCCTGGAGATGATATAGAGTTTGTCGATGCGCACACGCTCCTATGTTGCCAGTCGGCCCGTGTGAAGTCGGTAGAACGCATCGACAATTACACACTGTTGCTCACCCTCAATAAACCGATAGCCGAGGCGGTGAAAACACTCGAAAACGTCTCGATAGAGAATGTTACATGGACACCCGATGTGGAGATTACACACAACTATTTCTCTCGCACGCCCACTCGCGGAATACTGGTGACTACGCGCGGTAAAGTGTTGATAGCCGATAATACCTTTTTCCGT
Source organism: Coprobacter sp. (assembly GCA_017462265.1). Taxonomy (GTDB): domain Bacteria; phylum Bacteroidota; class Bacteroidia; order Bacteroidales; family UBA11471; genus Caccoplasma. Next base: position 19,818 of record JAFTRN010000025.1, read on the forward strand.
ATCCCCATGAGTGCCATATTGGTATCGGACGACGCTCGCAGTTGGTACGAGTCCGGTCCTGTGCGTGATGTGACAATAGCACGCAACCATTTCTACGAATGTGAATCGCCGGTGATAGCCGTCGCTCCCGAGAACGACCGCTATGAGGGGGCGGTACATCGCAATGTGACTATCGAGCATAATCGCTTTGTGCTCACTCGCGACGAAGCCGTGCGGGCGCATAGTACCGACAACTTCACGGTACGAGGAAACCATTTTGTCTCACCGTCGGACAGCCTGCCTACTGAGCAATCACTCGTGAAAACCGAGAATTGCAACAACACGATTGTTGCAGGAAACACCGTCACGCGGTAATTTTGAATCGTAAGACCGAATAGATACACTCCGCTACTCGTATGTTCGAGTGGTGGGGTGTATCTATATTAAAGATTGATTATCAGTTGATATAGATATGTGCTCTAATTGTAATATTGTGATGTTTTTGTCGAGTGAAAAATTTGAAATATATTTGTGAACAAAAGATAAACCTCAACTACTATATCATGAAAAAGAGTCTGATTTTATCGTTACTGTGTGTGGCGATGTCGGTATCGGCACAGGTGCGTCAAGAGATAGCCCTCGAAAAGGGGTGGCGTTTTATGCGTGGAGATGTACCGGGTGCTGAGAGTGTGGCGTATGACGACAGCCATTGGCAAGAGGTGTGTGTGCCTCACGACTGGGCTATTGCCGGTCCGTTTGACAAGAATATCGACATACAGGTGGTGGCGATAGAGCAGAATGGAGAGAAGGGCGCTACCGAGAAAACCGGTCGCACCGGCGCATTACCCTATATCGGAGTAGGGTGGTATCGCACATTGTTTGAAGTACCACAAGGACGACGAGTAACCTTGTCGTTCGATGGTGCCATGAGCCGTCCACAGGTATATATCAATGGACATAAAGCGGGAGAGTGGGGCTATGGCTACACTCCGTTCCATATAGATATAACCCCATATCTTACCGAGGGAAAAAACACGTTGGCCGTGCGTCTCGAAAATCTTGCCGAGAGTTCACGTTGGTATCCCGGTGCGGGACTATATCGCCCCGTATCGCTCATTGTGACCGATGAGGTGGCCGTGCGTATGTGGGGTACACGTGTCACGACACCGGTGGTCGGCGCCGATAATGCTCTCGTACAGGTCGATACCGAGATCGATAATGCTCATGGGCGTGTGCTCGATATAGCTACGGAAATATTCGATGCCGAGGGTCGCAGTGTAGCCGTGGCGAGAAATCAAGAGTTGCTGTTCGATGGTACAACACAGGCCCGCCTTACGGTGGAAAATCCCTCGTTGTGGTCGCCCGAGTCGCCGGTGTTGTACACAGCCGTGGTGACTATACGTGAAAATGGCGAGTTGAAAGATGAATATAAGACACGGTTTGGTATTCGTACGATTGATGTAAATCCCGAGCAGGGGTTTGTACTCAACGGGGTGCCCCGTAAGTTCAAGGGGGTGTGTCTGCATCACGACCTCGGTCCGCTCGGAGCTGCCGTGAACAAGGCGGCTTTGCGTCGTCAGCTTCTCATCATGAAAGAGATGGGTTGCGATGCCATACGCACGTCGCACAATATGCCCTCTACGTGGCAGATGGAGCTTTGCGATGAATTGGGCCTGATGGTGATGGCCGAGTCGTTCGACGAATGGGCGATTGCCAAATGTAAAAACGGCTATAATCTCTTCTTTGACGAATGGGCCGAGAAAGACCTTGTAAATCTTATCCGTTGTCATCGCAATCACCCGTCGATAGTGATGTGGAGTATCGGTAATGAGGTTCCCGAGCAGGCCCGAACCCAAGGTGGCCGAGTGGCAAAATTCTTGCAAGACATCTGTCACCGCGAGGATCCGACACGCACCGTAACGGTAGGTATGGACCAGCCCGATAACGCGATGAAAAATCAGTTTGCAGCCCTACTCGATGTGCCGGGACTCAACTATCGATTGCATCGCTATGAGGAGAGTTATAAACGTATGCCGCAGCAGTTGATTTTAGGTTCGGAAACCGCCTCTACCATCAGCTCGCGCGGTGTGTATAAATTCCCGGTAGAAAAGACGCAAAACAAGCAGTACGATGACGCACAGTGCTCGTCGTATGATATGGGTGCTTGTCGGTGGTCGAATCTTCCCGATGACGACTGGGCTTTCCAAGATGATAAATCGTGGGTAATAGGCGAGTTTGTATGGACCGGATTTGACTATCTCGGCGAGCCAACCCCCTATGATGAGGTGTGGCCTTCGCGCAGTTCCTATTTCGGTATCTGCGACCTTGCCGGGTTGCCCAAGGACCGTTATTACCTCTATCGCAGTCGTTGGAATACCTCTTCGCCCACATTGCACGTGTTACCCCACTGGAACTGGGAGGGACGCGAAGGCGAAGTTACCCCGGTTTATTGCTATACTTCATATCCATCGGCCGAACTTTTTGTAAATGGTGTGTCGCAAGGCCGTCGCACCAAAGATGCCACACAACCCTACGACCGCTATCGTCTGCGCTGGAACGATGTGGTATATCAGCCCGGTACGATACGGGTGGTAGCGTATGATGAGGCCGGAAATGCAGTTGCCGAGAAAGAGATACATACGGCCGGTAAGCCCCATCATTTGGAACTCGTGGCCGATAAAATGTCGCTTGCAGCCGATGGCCGCGATATGGCGTTTGTTACGGTGCAGGCCGTAGATAGAGATGGAAATCCCTGCCCGTTGGCCGATAATGCCTTGACGTTTGTCGTGAAGGGTGCCGGAAAATATCGTGCCGCATGTAATGGCGATGCGACCTCTACCGAGATATTCCATGCTCCGACCATGAAACTGTTTAACGGACAGCTCGTTGTATTGGTACAGTCGTTGGAGCGGGAGGGTGATATAACCCTTACCGTGACGGGAAAAGGGGTGAAAACCGCCCGCATCACTCTTGAAAGTAAGAATAGTAAATAATAGATGTGGCTATAAGAGGCTACGAAATAAACAATTACCATGAAAAAGTGTATAGTGTTCTGTCTGCTGTGCGGAATGTTGTCGGGCATATCGGCACAAGATTTGAATGTAGTATTTATCGGAAACAGCATCACGCAAGGTGTGCGTCTTGCCGATCCTGCCACCGAAGCCCCGCCGGCACAGGCCTCCCTATATCTGCAAGAGCGGGTGAAGGGACATGTCGATTTTAGAAATTGCGGACGTAGCGGACGTACTACACTCAATTTCTTGCCTGTAACCGATACGGAGTTTCCCAAAATGTTGAAATCGGCCGATGAGTTGGCCAAGAAAAAGGGCATACTTCTTTTCTCTATCATGCTGGGAACGAACGATAGTGCCGTGCGCGGGCCATTGGGCGCACCGGTGCATACGTCGGTCTATTACACCAATATGCAAGCCATCATCGACGCCTTGCTCGAACGCTACCCCGAGGCCCTCTTTGTATTACATCGCCCTACCTGGTACAGCTTGAATACCTATAATTCTTCGACCTATTTGGCCGAGGGATTGAAACGGTTACAGAGCTATTTCCCCATGCTCGACAGGCTTGTAGAACACTATGCCTCGCGCAATCCGGAACAGGTGTTCTTGGGTGATACCCTTGCGTTTGATTTCTTCAAAGAAAATTATCTGACGCATCACACCCCCGAGAACGGTCAGGCAGGAACATTCTACCTCCACCCCAATAAGGCCGGTGCCAAAGAATTGGGCCGATATTGGGCCGAGGCGATTATACGAGTCCTCCCGAAGAAAATGTGCAAATAATTGAGTGAAAAGAGTCTTTTGGGCGTATTTTATATTATGAAGAAACCGGTAATACTTTTTGTTTTACTCTCCTGGGTGATCTCTCTCGGTGCACAGCCTGCGGACATGGAACGGGATAGTCTCTATCTCTTTTCCTACTTTACCAATCGCGATGCCAATACGCACGGTATGCATTACGCGTGGAGTAGCGACGGATATGAATGGCACACGATCGGCGCGCCCCTCGGATTGTTGCGTCCCGATGCGACGAGTGAAGCGCCCCGACTGCGTGACCCCTTCTTCATGCAGGGACGTGATGGTATGTGGCATTGCGTGTGGACCACGGGGTGGGAGACGCCCCACATAGGATATGCGTCGTCGCCCGATCTCATACATTGGAGCGAGCCACGTTTGCTACACGTGATGCAGAGTGCCGGATATGAGCCTCGTAACTGTTGGGCGCCCGAGATGTTGTATGACGAGGAGAATGATTGCTACTTGATATTCTGGGCAAGTACCATAAAGGTAGCCGGGGAATGGCGTGTGGAGGCCGGTAAACGGTACGACAATCGTATGTATTATACCACGACGAAGGATTTTGTTACGTTCACTCCCGCGCAACCCTTTCTCGATTATGGTTATAACGTAATCGATGCCACTGTGCGACGCATAGGCGATACCTATTATATGATATATAAAGACGAACGCGAGTTGCCCGAGCCGCATAAATATCTGCTGGTGGCGGTATCACATCGGGCCGCAGGTCCCTACAAGCCCCTTACCGGCGATACCTTCACCCCGGCGTGGGTAGAAGGTCCGTCGTTTATCGATCTTCCCGATGGCTCTTATATCTGCTATATGGACAATTATCGCAAGCACTATTATAGCGCCATGACCACGAGCGATTTCCGCACGTGGACACCGGCTCCGCAAAAATTGAAAATGCCATCGGGCGCGGCACATGGCGCGGTGCAGAAAGTAGCGACATCGGTTGTCGAAAACCTGTTGCGCTATGTCGATACATTAACCTCTCAAATAAAATAAAGTATCATATGACAAATAAAATTTCTCTCGTTTCGCTATTGTTGGCATCGGCTCTATCGCTATCGGCACAACGCACCCTGACGGTGAATGTAAAACCGCGTGCGGAAATCAATCCCGATATGTATGGCGTGTTTTTTGAGGACATCAATTTCGGTGCCGATGGTGGTCTCTATGCCGAATTGGTGAAAAATCGTTCGTTCGAGTTTGACTATCCGTTGATGGGTTGGCAACCATTTGGTACGCTGTCGGTCGAGACCGAAAATCCCGCATTTGATCGCAATCCGCATTATGTGCGCATGGTCGATGGGGGTAAATACAAGCAGACCGGCTTGCAAAACGATGGCTTCACCAATGGCTTCTCGGTGAAAAAAGATGCCGAGTATCGATTGGTGTTTCATGCCCGTAGGGAGGGTAATGCACCTGTGAAATTGAAATTTGAAATTATCACATCGGCCAATAATATCATGACCAAGCAGGAGGTGACGGTCTCCTCGATAGATTGGGAAAAACATACGGTGATATTGAAGGCCGGGAAGAGCGACGCGCACGCTCGCTTACGAATGACACTCATATCGCGTGGTACGGTCGATGTCGATCATATATCGTTGTTCCCGATTGATACATGGAAAGGGCGCGAAAATGGTTTGCGCAAAGATTTGGTACAGGCCCTGTATGATTTACGTCCCGGGGTGTTCCGTTTTCCCGGCGGTTGCATTGTAGAGGGTACCTCGCTCGAAACCCGTTATCAATGGAAACATACGGTCGGGGCGGTGGAAAACAGACCCTATAACGATAATCGTTGGAATTATACCTTCCGTCATCGCCTCTATCCCGATTATTACCAGAGTTACGGATTGGGCTTCTATGAATATTTCTTGCTGTGCGAGGATCTTGGAGCCGAACCTCTCCCGGTACTGAATTGCGGTATCGGCTGTCAATATCAGACGGGCGATTGTGTACCTCTCGATGAGTTGCAGCCCTATATCCAAGATGCCATCGATTTGGTGGAGTTTGCCAATGGCGACACGACTACCACATGGGGTCGCTTGCGTGCCGAGATGGGACACCCCGCACCCTTTAATCTTAAATATTTGGCTATAGGCAACGAGCAATGGGACAGCGTATTTGTAGAGCGTGAGGAGCTTTTCGTGAAAGCCCTGCGCCGGCACTGCCCCGAAATTCTTTTTGTCGGTTCGTCGGGCCCCAAATCCGATGGAAAAGAATTTGACTACTTGTGGCCTGAAATGAAACGCCTCGGGGTAGATCTTGTCGATGAGCACTATTATAAATCGCCCGAGTGGTTCTATACCAATGCCGCTCGTTATGATACTTACGATCGCAAAGGACCGAAAGTGTATGCCGGCGAGTATGCGTCGCACCACAAGTCGCGTGAGAACAATTTCGAAGCGGCACTTTCCGAAGCGGCATTCCTTACAGGTGTAGAGCGTAATGCCGATGTCGTGAGATTGGCTACTTACGCACCTCTGTTTGCGCACGTCGATGCCTGGCAATGGCGTCCCGACCTTATATGGTTCGACAATACCCGGGTGTTGCTTACCGCCAATTACTATGTGCAACAGCTCTATTCCCACCACAAAGGCACGCATACGCTATCGCTTACCGAGGCGGGTAAAAACGTGTCGGGCGAGAATGGCTTGTATGCCAGCGCGGTGTATGATGCCGAGGCCGCTCGTGTGATAGTGAAGGTGGCCAATACGTTGCCTACGGCTCAGACGATAACCCTGCAATTCGAGTGGTTGAAGCGTAAACAATCTCTTGCCGGTGAGGCGCAAGTAATCTATATGCAGGCCGATGATAAATCGGTGAGCAATACCTTTGAAAACCAGTCGGCAATCGTTCCGCAACAAACTACAGCCTCGGTGACCGATAATACCTGCGCGTTCACGCTTGCTCCGCAATCGTTCCAAGTCATAGCAATACCTATTGTACGAAAATAACTTCTACATTATCATGAAAAAAACAGCTCTATTATCGCTTTTGATGGTTTGTGCGATGTGCGTATCGGCACAGACCGTAAATATTGCCGTGCACCCATCGCAGGGTACACAGAAAATAAGTAAACACATCTACGGCCAGTTTGCCGAGCATTTGGGAACCTGCATCTATGGCGGATTGTGGGTGGGTGAGGACTCGGATATACCCAATACCCGCGGATATCGTACCGATGTGCTCGAAGCGTTGAAACGCCTCAGTATCCCCAATTTACGTTGGCCGGGAGGCTGCTTTGCCGATGAATACCATTGGATGGACGGTATAGGTCCGAGAGAGAATCGCCCGAAGATGTGTAACAACAACTGGGGCGGACTTATAGAAGACAACAGCTTTGGTACACACGAGTTTCTCGACCTGTGCGAGATACTGGGTTGTGAACCATACGTGAGTATGAATGTCGGCAGCGGTACGGTAGAGGAGATGGCCAAATGGGTGGAATATATCACCTCCGATGGCGATACCCCCATGGCGAAACTGCGCCGACAAAACGGCCGTGATAAGGCCTGGAAGGTACGCTTTATCGGTGTGGGTAATGAAAGTTGGGGTTGTGGCGGAAATATGCGTCCCGAGTATTATGCCGACCTGTATCGTCGCTATGCCACCTATTGCCGCAATTATGATGGAAACCGCCTGTTCAAAATCGCTTGTGGTGCCGGAGAGTATGACCTCAACTGGACCGAGACCTTGATGAAACGTGTAGGTACACGCATGGACGGTATTTCATTGCACTATTACACCGTGACCGGCTGGCGGGGTAAGAAGGGTGATGCCGTGAACTTCGACAACGAAGATTTCTATTGGACCATGGGCAAATGCCTCGATATAGAGAACGCCATACAGCAACATATCGCCATCATGGATAAGTACGATGCCAAGAAACGCGTGGGCTTGATGGTCGATGAGTGGGGTACTTGGTGGGAACCCGAGCCGGGTACGCAACTCTTCCAGCAAAATACGTTGCGCGACGCGTTTGTGGCGGCCCTTACGTTCAACGTGTTCCATAAATACACCGATCGCATACGTATGGCCAATATCGCACAGATAGTGAACGTATTGCAATCGATGATTCTGACACGCGACGACAAAATGGTGCTTACCCCCACTTATTATGTGTTTGAAATGTATAAGCCTCACCAAGATGCCACGTACCTGCCGCTCGACATCGACACTCCTACTCGCGAGGTGCGCGACAATCGTGTAGTGCCTATGGTCAGCGCATCGGCTTCACGTGATGCCGAGGGAGCGATTCATATTTCACTGGCCAATATCGATGTGGATAAAGCACAGAAAGTGCGTATCACCCTCGATGAAGTGAAAGCCTCCGCGGTTACAGGTACGATATTGACTTCAAAGAAAATAACAGACCTCAACACCTTTGACAAGCCCGGTAAGATAAAACCCGAGAATTTCAAAGGTGCAAAATTGACCAAAGATGGCGCGATAGAGGTAGTACTTCCCGCTCATGCCATCGTCATGCTTGAGATAAAATAATCGCACATCGATCGCGATTTGCATAATTCTATTGAAATCCCTACCTTTGTCCGTTGTAATCAACGCAAAGGCAGGGATTTGTTTTCCTGTCGAGTTTTAAAATTTTCGCTATGAAAACACACTGTTACTCTCTACTCATGGCCGTCGCATTGTGGTCCGTCGCCTGTATGTCGGTGCAAGCCGATGTGAAACTTCCTGCGATTATTTCCGATAATATGGTATTGCAACAGCGTACCGATGTGAAGATATGGGGCAAGGCCGATCCGGGTGAAAATATCATCGTTACGACCTCTTGGAGCCGTAAGGTTCGTAAGACCACGGCCGATACCGAGGGACGATGGGAGCTTGCGATTCCTACGCCAAAATCTACCTCTGAGCCACAAACCCTCACGGTGCGAGGTCGCAACACCATAGAAATAGGAAATATACTTATAGGAGAGGTGTGGATATGCTCGGGACAGTCCAATATGGAATTTCCGGTCGATGTAGATAAGAGCAGTAGGTGGAAGACCGCCATGACTACCGTGAAAGAGGAGTTGCAGAATGCCGATTACCCGGCGATGCGCTTTTTCAGGGTAGAACATCAGTTGGCCCCCGACGCTCCGCTCGACGACTGTGTGGGCCGATGGGAGTTGTGTACCCCTGCGACTGCCGCCAAGTTTTCGGCGGTAGGTTTCGTTTTCGGCCGTAAGATTCATAACGAGACCGCTATGCCGGTGGGTATGATACAATCGACTTGGGGCGGTACGCACGCCGAGTCGTGGACCAAGCGTGAGGCTATGCAGGGCAAATATTACGACGACTTGCATGCCGAGCAACGTCGCATAAAGGCGGAAGAACCGGCCGAGAAGGCCCGTTACGACCGAGAAAAGCAAGCTTATGACGAAGCGAAACGTATAAATCCCGATACCACGCTGAAAGCTCCGAGAAAAGCCAAGAAATTGAACGATAATTTACGAATGGCTACCTTGTGGAATGGTATGATAGCACCCATATTGCCCTATACCATACAGGGTGTCATCTGGTATCAAGGCGAGAGCAACAACAGCCGTTCGGCACATTATCAGTCGGTATTTACCAACCTTATCGAGAGTTGGCGCACCGAGTGGGGGCAGGGCGATTTCCCTTTCTACTTTGTGCAGATAGCTCCTTATTACAAGCAGTTGCCACTCTTGCGAGAGGGCCAGCTCCGCACGATGCAGACAGTGAAAAATTGCGGCATGGCGGTCATTACCGATGCCGGCGACTCCACCGATATTCACCCCCGAAACAAAGTGATACCCGGCGAACGATTGGCGGCATGGGCATTGGCTCATGAATACGACAAAGATGTGCCGTTTATGGGACCGGTGTATAAAAAGATGAAGGTCGAGGGCGATAAAGCCGTGCTTACCTTCGACTATGTAGGCGGTGGACTCGAATCCAAGGGCGCGTCGTTGAAAGGTTTTGTCATCGCCGGCAATGATGGTCTGTTCTATCCGGCAACGGCAGTGATAGAGGGCGATAAGGTAGAGGTCTCGGCTCCTGAAGTATCGGCCCCGGTGGCGGTACGTTATGGCTGGGATAAGTTCTTCCGCGTCAATCTCTACAACAAAGAGGGTTTTCCCGCCACACCCTTTCGTACCGACGATTGGGATAAGTAGTTAAAATAAAATTAGGATAAGTGAGTAAAATAAAAAAGTTAATAATAAACCTATGAAATTGAAACTATCCGTTATCGCGATGTGTATGGCTTGCGCCACTACACTCTCGGCACAAAAGATGTCGGTGGAGTTTGCCGACTCTGAAATGAAACGTTTCCCCGAGGCTTGGCAACTCGACCATGGAAAACGCCTCTTCTTCGGTTACGCTCAGGGTGTAGGCTGTTGCGCCATGCTCGATATGTGGCACTATACCGGCGACCGCAAATACTATGACTATGTAGCACAATGGGCCGACACCATCGTGAACGAGAAAGGGGAGATATACCTCTACGAAATGGCCGATTACAACCTCGATTTTATTAACTCTGGAAAGGTATTGTTTGATATATATGCCGAGACCAAAGATGTGCGCTATAAAAAGGCTATGGACCTGTTGGCCCGCCAATTGGCTCGCCAGCCGCGCACCCACGAAGGGGCTTTCTGGCACAAACTTATCTATCCTTTCCAGATATGGCTCGACGGATTGTATATGGCATCGCCCTTCTTGGCTCAATACGGGGCAACGTTTGATAAACCCGAGTTGATCGACGACGCCGTGAAGCAGTTCCTTATCTGCGCGCGACGCACCTACGACAGTCGCACGGGACTTTATTACCATGCCTTCGACGAGAGCCGTAACCAACGCTGGTCCGACCCCGTAACCGGCAGGTCGCCCAATTTCTGGGGCCGCAGTATCGGTTGGTGGTTTATGGCGTTGGTCGATGTACTCGACTATGTGCCCGAGAATCACCCGCATCGTGCCGATCTCATCACGATGATCAAAGGGCTTGCCATTTCGTTGCCCGAGTATCAAGACAAAGATGGGTTGTGGTATCAGGTGCTCGACCAGATAGAGCGTGAGGGCAACTTCCCCGAGGCCTCGGTGACTTCCATGTTTATGTATGCCATAGCCAAGGCTGTGAATATGGGCTATATCGACGAAAGCTACATCGAGGTGTCACAAAAAGCCTATAAAGGACTGCAAAAAGTGCTGCTCAAAAAGGAAAAAGACAAGACCTGGACGCTTACCCGATGCTGTGCCGTGGGTGGACTTGGCGGTTCGGGTAAATACCGCGACGGCTCGTTCAATTATTATGTGAATGAACGTATGCGCGATAACGATGCCAAAGCTACCGGTCCTTTCATCATGGGTTGCATCGAGCTCGAAAAATATGCCGCTCGCCGGAAATGAGATATAGCAAAAACGCAGGGACACTCGGTTCGAGAGTCCCTGCCTAAAAAACTACAATCAAAATACGTAGATTTATTATCAAAAAGTTTATTGCCGACTGCCCGAAAAAGTCGTTTCTTTGTAATTGACTTTTTCGGTCGTGTTAAGTATTTGAAAAACACTAACTACTAATACCAAAGTATCATGAGAAAATTTACTCTTTTAGTTGCTGCTATGCTTGCTACCGCAGGTGTATCGGCTCAGTCTGTTCAAAAGTGGGCAGGTTACAACGACCCCGACGCTACCGGCCTGCTTTTCCCGTGGAGTACCACTTTCCAAGCTTTTGTGGGTGAAAGTGAAGATGTTGTCGATGGTGTCGCCAACTCGTTCGTAAACGGAAATATCGCATTGTTCAACGATGAAGTAGAATTTGCTCTCAGTGCGGATTTCCTCGATACCCTCGCTACTACCAAACCGACCCTTACCGTTTCGACCATAGAGGCTGCCGGTGTGCGTGTGAACAATAGCAAAATTACCTACACATTCATGCCTGCCGTATCGACCGACGCGTTCAATGGTTCTACCGCAGATGCCGCTCTCGTGAAAGAGGGTGACGGCGCGCTCTACACCGACGTGGCTAACAATATGCCCGGTGGTACTATCGTAAAAGGCGGTACTGTAGCTCGTAAATCGAAAGAGTCTGCTTCGGTTTACATCTTCGGTAAAAATGTCGCTGTAGAAGGTGAGGGTACTATCGACTTCGGTAATCTCGGCTCTACTTACGCTTCATTTGGTGCCAATGTACAAATTCCCGAAGGCTCGACACTCAACCTTTATCCTTCGCGTTACACCTATATGACTGTAGATACCAATATTTTTATTACCGGTGCCGGTACGTTGAATTTCTATGCTCGTGGTGAACGTGCTTTCCTCGGTGGTAGCAAATGTGCCAATCCCGTAGATTTCTCGGGCTTCAGCGGTAAAGTTAATTTCTTGAAAGACCCCGATGCTTCGGGAGCAGGTTGGTATGGTCCCATCATGCCGACTGAAACTCCTAAAGGAAAATCAGATCCCGCTTCTTTCTTTGCCAAACTCGAGGGTGACTCTATGCTCTACAATGTATGGCAAAACGATAAAGTGCTTCTCGATAGCTTGTTCTATGATATGTCCGAAATCGACGTATTCGTAGGAGCCGGAGCCGACCTCGCTTGTGAATCGGCCGGTGGCGCACCCAATGTTGCCATGATTCGCATGAAGAGCCTCAATATGGACCCTGCTGCTGTAATCCGTGGTTACTACAAAGCTTCTAACCCTCAAATGGTAATACTCTTCGGTGACGAAAACGATTGCCAATTGGCCGGTACATTTACCTCTTGTGTAAAAGGTACTTCGAGCACTAATGGTGGCTGGATTCCTTACAAAGATTGCGGTGTAGGTCTTTTCAAAGAGGGTAAAGGTACTGCCTATATCACCTCTAACGAAAATATGCTTTCTCTCGGTATCGAGGTATGGGAAGGTCGCGTACTCTTCAACAACAACGACATCAATGCTACCGCTACCGGTGCAAACAAAGTGAGCAGCAACAGCGTAGTAACTTGCCGTCCTACCGGTACTATCGGTGGATATGGTACTATCGGTGGTCACACCTCGGTAATGGGTACATTGCAACCGGGTAGCGACGCTATCGGTACCCTCCGTATCGACGGAACCAATGCCGTAGTTTGCTATCGCGATGGCAAGAAAGATGCCGCATATCCCTCTGCTGCTCAAGGTAACGAAGTCGTAGGTCGTGATGCCGGTTCTGCTGCCAACCTCCTTCTCTACAAAGATGCTAACATCGAAATGGAAGTAATCAATGCAGAGAAACACGACCAAGTATTGGTACAAAACGAAATTCGTCTCTTCAACGACGATGTTGATGGACAAGTTAATATCAAACTCTCTCCGCGCGACAACTGGTCGGTAAATGCCGGTGACTCTATCCTCTTGCTCCGCTCTAAAACTGCACGTTGCTACATCGACGGTAAAGATATTGCCGCTTGCTTCAATATGACTGCTGAAGGATTTGGCGATGCCACATTTGCTCCCGCTATCGTGACTATCGCTCCTACATACGATACTACCCTCGTATATAATGAAGAGACTTTCATGGAAGATACCGTGATTACTCAAATAGAAGATCCCGAATTCAAACTTTACGCAGTGGTAACAGCTGCCGGTAGCGGTTCGGCCGAGCCCGATGCTATCGAAAGCGTAGAGGCTGAAACCCTTGCCGTAGCTCAAAGTGGTAATGTAGTAACCGTGAGCGGTGTAGAAGCTCCCGTTGTAGAGGTTTACACCATCGCCGGTGCTCAAATCGCTGCTGTTCCTGCTGTTGCCGGTGAAGCTGTTGTAACTCTTCCCGCTCCCGGAACATACGTAGTGAAAGCCGGTAAGGCTTCGAAAGTGGTTCTTTATTAAGAAACTGGTTTTAACTTCATAATATAGGCAGGCTCCATTCGGGGCCTGCTTTTTTATTATGGTGCTCAAAACGTAGGGTCGCTTGGGCCCAAGCGTCCGCCGAGTGTGAAATAAACGCTTGCCCGGAGGGCTATATTTGAGTAGCCGTGCGATGAGCGTAGCGGTTCGCACGGAAACGAAGGTCCAAAGTCTCCCCCGGAGTCCGGAGGTCTCAATCTTGTTGTTATCATAGAGGGCAATATCACCGAGGTGCACCACAAATTCAGATTGAGCGCTTCCCGCTCATCGAAATTACAATCGTAACCGAGGGCACGCTATCGCTAAGCCCTCGGCTACTCAAATTCGGCCCATTCGGGCAGATATTGTGATATAC
>JAFTRN010000026.1 GCA_017462265.1 Coprobacter sp.
AACCGGAAGAGGAAAATTACGTTTTGAACGTGCCATGTGGATAAAATTTTTCATCTTATCCTCGTCCAAGTCTTCCAATGTAGCTCCATTGTCATTAGATGCATCGAATGGTCGCCAGCGGATATATTCCTTTTCCTCCAAATAGCGGATTAATGAGGCATATACAGATGTTCGCAGCCCATCAATATCCACAAAGGTTTTACGTACAATATCTCGTTCGACTTTTCGGATTAAAGCAGTCTCTTTCGGATGTCTTTTCTCTTCTCCAATGCTCTTTATGTATATTAGACGACTCTTATGAAGATTTGTAGCCAAATCGTATTCACGTTCTGTCGGAGAAACACCCTCTTCATCTTCATATCCATAAAGATTGCCATATAGTCCCATATAAATATCGCAAAGTTCCACTTCTTTCAAATAGACATGACTTGTCGGATATTCATTAGCCGGAACTTCTTCAAATATAAATGGCTCAAAGAATTTACCCAACAGGACATCTGTTCGGATATAATGACAAAGCATAGCTCGTTCTTCGGCAAACTCACTCTGAACACTGCTTATGAATATTTTTATTCGTTTCATACAATATTGTCGTTCTTTTTAAATAATCCTTGTACTCAGTTCTTAATTTCTGCCCAATCTCTGCAATTATCTATACTTGATTATCGTTATTTTGAATATACGTGGTAGAAAGTCCTTATATGTTCAAGAAATCTTTGGAAGTGACGTTTTAAAGGCCCACTATTTCAATCCAATTGTCATTCATAATATTATCTTAATTTTGCAGATATAACCAATTCTTGTACTCCTATCTCCAATAAGGATGCAATCTTTACCAGTGTTGCTAAATCCGGTTGAGCCACATTGGAACACCATTTAGATACGGTTGACGGATTTTTACCTAATTGCTCTGCCAACCATTTGCCTGTACGTTTCTTTTCTACAAGTACTATTTTAAGACGATTTATTTCCTCCATTATAATCAAGCTATTGAATTTAACGCAAAAATATTTATTTTAGATGAAATAAAAAAGATTCGCTTAAAAAGTTTAAATCCTTGCAGTAGGAATGTTTACCTTTGTGTTTAATGGCGTCGGAGTATGAGGGTTTTGTCGATGCAGCGGGGTAATTCTTCGGGGTAATGGGTTACGTAGATGATGGTTTTACCGGGGCGTTCGGCAAATGCCGAGATGATGGCTCGTACACGTTCCTTGTTTATGGTGTCGAGACCATGTAGCGGTTCGTCGAGAATGAGCAGTGCCGGGTCCTTGACCATTGTCCGGGCCAGGAGCAGAAGGCGTTGCTCGCCCGACGATAATTTTACAAAAGAGCGGTCGCGCAGGTGATCGATGCCAAAAACTTGTAGCCATGCTCTACACTCTTCCATTTGTGTGGTTGTGAGTTGTCGATAGAGGCCTATCGTGTCGTAGTAGCCCGAGGCCACAATAGCCGCGGCCGGAATATCTTTGAGGTAGGCTCGGTGCATCTCGGGCGATACGTAGCCTATATGCCGTTTGATGTCCCATATACTTTCGCCGGTACCTCTTTTGTGGTCAAACAGCGTAATATTTTGTGTATAGGCTTGCGGATTGTCGGCACAGATGAGGCTCAGCAAGGTCGATTTCCCACTGCCGTTACTTCCCGATAAGGCCCATTTTTCTCCGTTGAGAATTTTCCAGTCGAGGTTGTCGATAATGGTACGTTCACCGTATCGGATAGAGACTTTCTTGAAATTGACAATTTCTTTTGCGGAACACCTATTCGCATCGTTATCAGCCGACGTGGGCAGAATTATCGAGCTATCGTACACATTGAGTCTGCGGGCGGTCATTGTCTCAAGTGACAAGTATTCTTGTAAGGTGTATTTCGGGCCGCATTGCATATCGGCCACCTCGTAAACATGAGTGATGAAAGCCGGAATGTCCTGTGGGGCGGAAACGACGAGAATGATTTGCACTCCGGTATCGGTGAGTTGTCGCAATAGCTCTGCCAGTTGGCTGCGAGAGGGGGCGTCGAGCCCGATAAAGGGGCTTTCGAGTATGATAACCTTGGGTTCGGAGAGTAACAGCTTGGCAATATGTAGTTTTCGTAGTTCACCCGAGGATAAAGATACGATCTGCTTGTTGCGCATCGTATCGATACCTAAGATGGAATATACATGCTCTTTCCATGAGGATTGCCCGCATTTTTCACGAGAAAGTATCTTTTCGACGCATGGAGATAACTCGCAATCTTGAGAGTTCCAACGCTGTTGATAATAGTAATCGGCTGTAGCCGTGCCATAGGCATCGTTGAAGGTGACGTAGCGTATATTCTCGGAATTATATCGGTGAGCGGTCGGCCCGAAATCGAATGAAAGTTTTCCTTCGCGAAGAAACAACTGCCCGGTAACGGTTTGTATCAGCGTGGATTTCCCGCTGCCGTTGAGCCCTATGACAGCGATATGTTCGTCCTCTTTCAGATTGAAATTTATCGGAGTATTGAACCGACGATTGACATCGCCAGCCACCCCATTTTCTAAGGAGATTGTCGTTCTCATCTTCATGACGATTACCTATTTGCGAAATGAACACTTTCGATATAAAACATATATTGCGATGAGTACCAAGGCTATTCCTGCCAATGCATATATGTAATGCATCTCGATGAATAACCATATTTCGTGCCGTAGTTGCCACTCGGTGATCGGACTGTTGCCTCGGTACTGTGCTATGCGATTGTAGGCTTCATCGACGGTAAGACAGGGTATATTCCGAGCCTGACACAGGTCTATAACTTGTTCCAGATATTCGGGACAGAAGTCTCTCTCCATATTACTATGGGTGAGGAATACCAACCAATCGCCTTGTTCCACGGCTTTTTCTATTTTATATTTCACCATGGAGAGGTTTTCGTGCTTCCGTATAGGAAATCGGTTGATGTAGTGGCGATTGAAGTTTTGCAGGGAGCTGGCGCCACCACGGCTGTTAAAGGCCAATTTAAAGTGTTGCCGTGCGATAGGGAGTATGAGTGAGGTTTGTTCCGTGGTAAATTTTCCAAAAGGATATACCAAATAGTCGTGAGATTTGAACCCAAGGCTATCAAGTATCCGTTTGGATTCTATCATTTCGTAGGATATATCTGCCGGAGAGGTTGACAGCCATATATCGGATTTGTGCGTCAGAGAATGGTTGCAGATATGAAATCCTTGCTGTTGAAAGGATAATAGGGAGTCGCAGACCTCGGGCTTCATCGAGAGTGTGGAGGCAATGACGGCAAAGCTTATTTTGATGCCTTTTTTGTCGGCGATATGCTTGATGGCGGATACGGCCTCTACCGAAGCCGCATCGTCATCGATGATGGTGAAGAAGGCTTGAGGACGCACGACATTCACCGATAAGACAAGGAATAGAAAGATGACGATAGGTCTCATTTAAAAGAAAAGCTGAAACTGCACAATACTCTTATCGATTTGGTATTGCCATCGGTGGGGATAGAAAGCAGTGGTGTTACCGACAAATTGCCATACGACAGATGTAGCCCGGCTCTGACGCGTTTCTCCGACAAGCGGTATTCGGGTATAGTGGTGTATTGGGCGGTCAGCGCAAGGCCTTTTATCACCTCTACATCGGTGGCAACGGTGAAACAGGTCATGTAATCGTACTCGCTGTCGTAGTGGGGGTTGATGGTCGCATATACGATCCACGGGTTGAATATGCGATAATGTGCGGTCGCTAATACGCCACAATCTTGATAGTTGCCATTCCATAGGGTACTTGCATAGAGGTTGGCTTGTATCCCGAGGTTTTTCCAATTATGCTTATATCCTACATAAAGTCTTGCTTTTTGGAATCCGAACTTTTCGGAGTAGATAGAGTGTTCGAGCGTAAAGAGGTAACTATCTTTCAGTGTATAGCCTATCCGTGCGTATCTATTGTCGCGCAGCCCTATATGAATTTGCGCGGAGGCACTGTATCCTACGCATAGAAGCAGTACGATGATAATTCGGTGTTTCAGAAGTAGTTTCATTCTAAATATTTTTTTAATTCATGAGACATTACTTCATATCCTAAATCGTTGAGGTGTAACCCATCATAAGAATACTGTCGGTTCAATGTTCCATCTTTCAATAGCAATGGATATATGTCGATATAGGTAAAGCCTTGCACATCGGCTCCGATTTTGATATTTTCGTTTAAGAGCGCAATTTTCTCATTAATATTGACAGAGTCACCCTTGAACTCTCGTGGTAAAACGGAAATGATATAGGTATGCCGGGCTGCCAAGTTTTTTACGGCCTCCAAAAACAGTGAGGCATATTCTGCGGGCTCGATGTGCTCGGCCGATATATCGTTTGTACCGCATAAAACCACGGCTATTCTCCCGTTTATACTCCCGGCGCAATTTTCAAGATATTTTATTCCGCTACCCGATAGACCCATGTTCTCGGTCAGCAGAGTAGGGAAGTAATATTGTAAGTCCCAGCGGGCAATCTCGGAGTCACCAATGAATGTAACCCATCGGCTCTCGTCTTTACAACACCCGCTCAATGCAAAGATACATAATATGCCAATAATATATTGTCTCATAGTATATGCTTCAATTCGTGAGCCAAACGGTATGAAAAGATTTTCGCCCCCTCTTTGTTGAGGTGTATATTGTCGTAGAATAGGTGTGGTGATTGTAGAAACATACTATCCTGAAAGGCGTCATATACAAAGATGTCGTTTTCGAGACAAAGTTTCTTCGTGGCATCGACGGCCTCGCAACGATGATGGGGGTATTCTTTATACATGGGAGGAAAGAATACGGCGACCTCTACTCCATTGTCCCGACACATCTTGACAATATCCAGAAACTTTGCTACGCCTTGTTCAGAGATGCCTCTGGCGTCTTCTTCATAAATCATGGTCGGAGGGTAGGCGGGGATACCTTTGGCTATAAAACCTTTCTCGCCTTTCTCCCCGGGCTGAATGAAATTATATAACAGAATACGTACCCATATGGTGTTGTATCTGTAAAGGTTGCTATGTGCCATAACCCTATCTACCCAAGAACCTTCTTCGATATATCGGTCCAATACATCGAATCCCATACCATAATATGGAGCCAACATATTATATCGCGAGCCTTTGCTGCAATCACTAAGCTCTGTCTCGCGTAGTCCGAAGATCACGGCGCGGGGTTTGTGATGTTTGAAAAGACAATCGAGTATGGTCTCGAAATAGGGCATTTGTTGGCCGTTACAAGCACCATTCCATACCGACATACCTAAAGAATCTTCGATAATAGAGGGCATGGCACTGTTCAAGGCGACACTACTACCCATGATTATAATGTCGTCGTGAGATTCTTTTATGAGATAGTCTATCGTTTCGTAATCGCCCGGAATAGAATGATTTTTCACATAATAATCAGTCGCGACACCCCATATAATGTCGGCCAATAAGATGGTCGCGATAATTATGCCTGTAAATTTCAATATCTTTTTCATACCCGTCAGAATTGAAAATAAATGAATTGTCCGCTTTCGAACTTGGCACATAAAAGTATCAATACAATCATCAGTCCTGAGCAGATGGCTGAAATCGATGCACTCTTATGATGCATCAGTCGGATATTCCAACCGGCCTCATCTTTTACTTCTTTGAACATAAGCAGGCCTATCAGACCAATGTACATAGCGATACTCGGTTTGCCATCGCCATTGTATAATAGTCCCGGCTGAGTAAATATTTTTTCGAAAGCCAACCACACATCGGTTATGCTGTTTGCCCTAAAAAATATCCAGCCACACATGGTGAGTATAAACACCAAAACTACTTCACTGGTTTTGATGAAAATATTATCGCATTTATAATCGAGCCATTTGATGCGCCGTTTTATGGAGTTTATAACCTGTAATAATCCGTGATATGCCCCCCAAAATACAAAGGTCCAGTTTGCACCATGCCATATACCACTGATAAACATTGTCAAGAAAAGGTTTCGTTGGTGTTTGACCATAGAACAGCGATTCCCGCCTAAAGGGATATACACATAGTCGGCAAACCACGAGGATAAAGATATATGCCATCGTCGCCAAAAATCTCTCATGGAGCGAGCTAAATAGGGCCTGTTGAAATTTTGCATAAGGCCGAATCCTACGCATTTGGCAGTACCCACGGCTATGAGGGAGTATCCGCCGAAGTCACAAAAAATCTGGAAAGTGAAAAGGAAGGTGGCGAAAATAATGCTCGTGCCATTGTGGTTGGGCATATTGTTATAGACTGCATCGACATAAGAACCGACATTCTCGGCGATACATAGTTTCATGAAATAACCCCATATCATCAATTTCAAGCCCTCGATAAACGCTTCTTTGTCGAAGGTGTGCTTTTCGTGAAATTGTGGGAGCAGATTCTTGGCACGTTCGATGGGTCCGGCCACAAGTTGAGGGAAAAAACTGACAAATAGCGCGTAGGTCCATAAATTTCTTTCGGGAGCGATGGTTCCCCGATACACGTCTATGATATACCCGATAGCTTGAAAGGTGTAAAACGAAATACCGACAGGTAATAACAGGTCGAAATGGGGCACTTCCATTTTGATACCGCAAAATTCTAATCCGGCAAATATCGACTCGGTTACAAAATTGAGATATTTATAGATAAACAATATCAGAAGGTTGAATATGATTGCGATAGACAGATAGGCCTTTTTGTGCGGCGTGGAATTGATCTTGTTCCCGCAAAACCAAGTGGTGAAGGTGGTGGTGGCAATCAGTATCGCATAGACCGGCTCCCAATTCATATAGAAATAGTAGCTGGCAATGAGTAGCATACCATTTCTCCATTTGTGTGGCAGTGTCCAATAGAGTACACATACTATCGGGAAAAACAATAAAAACGGGAGAGAATTGAAAAGCATGATAAGATTCTGGGTGGAACGATAATTACCGATACAAAAATAGATATTTTATTTCAAACAATCCGAAATTGTATGGACATTATCAGCTATATAGGGCGTTTAGCGGTGTATATTCGAGAACTATTTCCTATTGTCGAGTATGTTGGCGGCAAGGTTGTAGTAGTCGATGAGGTCTTGGGGCACGTCGCGTACGTAGGTGTCGGCTCGTTTGTGTCCCAACCTCACGAAGATGGCGTCTTTCTCGGGAATAGCCATGATATATTGTCCCAACATACCTCGAAAATAGGGATTTACCCGCTTGTATTGCCATATTTGGAATCCATAGTAGTCGAGCGAGTCTTTGCCCCATTCATCTTTGAGGTAGTAGGCGGGTGTGGTCGCTTCTTGCATATAGTCGAGAGGAACTACCTGCGTGCCGTACCAATCGCCGTTGTGGAGCAACAGTCGTCCGAATCGGGCGGCATCGCGCGCCGTGGTATGGAAACAACAGAAAGCCTTTTCGTCGCCCTCTTTTCGGTCGAGCAGCCAATAGGCGTCGCGTTCGGCCTGTAATGGTGCCCATAGTTTTTCGGTGGCGTATTCGCTCAACGTCTTGCCGGTAGCCGCCTCAACGACGAAGGCGAGCACTTGGGTCTCTCCACTACGATAGGAGAACTGTTTTCCCGGCTCATCGATGACCTCGAGATTTATAGCCAGTTCGTAGAGGTTGTTACCGTAGTAGCCTTGGGTAGTGACCGAGAATAGCGATGAGTATGACTCGTCCCAGTTCAGTCCGGCGCTCATGGTGAGCAGGTTGCGTATGGTAACTTCGCCCTTCCGCCCTTCCCTATAGGCCGGCAGATAGTCACCTACCCGGTCGTCGATACTTTTTATCTTACCTTCACCTATGGCAATGCCGGTAAGCAGACTGACAATACTCTTGGTGCCTGAAAAGAGATTGGAGGTGAGTGTGTCGTTCCAGCCGCCTCGATACTCCTCATAGACGATACTGTCGTGCTGAATGACAAGAAACGAAACGGTTTCTAACCGACTTAACAAACTATCTTCTTGTGGTGTGAGGGTGTAAGTGTTGTAATCGGTAGCATGAACCCAAAGCCGCACCGAGTCGGGGGCGGCTACAATATTGCGATTGAATATGTGCAAGTCGTCGATGTCGGGATATAGGTGAATGAGAGCTTTCTGCACATAGTAGGGCGTGCAGAAATAGGCAATGACCAATATGCCCACGACAGATGCGAGGCTGAGGAGTACTTTGTTTTTGATAAAACGCATAACCGATACAATTTTGTGTATTGCAAAAATAACTCATATCACGATACAATACAACAAAATCGCAAGAAATGAAAATAAAAGGAAAAGCTCAGAGCGGAGCTTTTCCTTTTTAATTGTGTCGGTTCTGATAGATTGACCGGTTATTCGGCACTCTCGGCCCACTCTTGTAGCATTTTGATGGCGACGTGCAACACGCCGGCCGATCCGCGGAATGTACCCGAGCCTTGCGGACGACCATCGGGCGTGTACCATTCAAAAAATCCGTTATTGGCTACAACACGCTGTAGCATAGGCTGTAACTCGTCATAGGCCTCGGCTATCATGCCATACTTTATGAGAGCTTGAATGGTACGACCTCCAAACCAAGTCCAGTCGCCACCATTCTGATACCCATAGGCATACATCCACGGTCCTTTGAACATTCCGGTGGGATAGGGGGGATACATCGTAAGGCCTATTGTCTGAGCTTGCGCGTTTTTTACATTTTCGAGCATACGTTGGTTGGCATGGATTATCTCTTTTTTCGTGAGTAGTCCGGCATGAATGGCCATAGTTGTGCCACCGTGGTAATATATTTGGTTCTCGTCGAAGTCGGCGGGGAAAGGCGAGCCGTTGAGGTATATATGCGGAATGAATTTCTGACGTTTATCGTCCCACAGGTGTTTGCGTATGTTCTTTTTGAGCATTTTTGCGGTAGCGCTCCATTTCTTGCGAGTGGCCTTGTCGTCGCACAACTCTATGAAATTGTTGATAGCGATGAGTACCATTGCATTGTCGTAAATATCGATGGCAAAGTGGGTATTCTCGTCTATCTCCACACCCCATACATGCTCGGGTTGCACGTCGCCCCAATCGGACGTGGTAGCCCCGGTTATAAGTCCGTAGGTGCTGTCGAATTTCTCGGTGAAAAGGTATTCCAGCGCCCATTCCATGCGGTCGATGACACGCTTATCGGCCACGACGGATTGCAGGTAGTCGTAATCGCCACTCTTCTTCACGTATTTGTATATCGCCTGTATGAGCGAGGCCTCGTGGTCGGTCTCTACGGTGTTTTTGTGCGCGGCATAGCCGGGCTCTATTTTCGACAGGCGATATTTGTAGAAATTGGTGTTGTTGAGGTCGGCCCGATGTATATCTATAAATCCATCGACAATCTCGCCTGTCTCACCTTGGAAGCCCCAGAAGATATTCAGATTACGTTTTACAATATCGTTGGAGTGTACTTCCATTGATAGCTCTATGAATGTGTTGTAATCGCGAATCCACACCTCTCCATATCCGTCGCCGGCTCTAAACCCGGTAGTGGCAACGGTGTGGGCCATGGAGTCGACAATCGACATGAGGCGATTGTTTTTGATTTTTTCGATATACTCTTTGTGATTGCGAGCTTGCGATAAGCCGGTAGATAGCAATAGTAAAGAGATAAAAAGCAATACTCGTTTCATGCGTGAAGATTTAAGGTTAATACTATCGCAAAAGTAAAGAATCGCTCTCCCTCGGGCGGTGAAGAATATTCCGATTTATATGTATTATTTTCGGATAAGGAGGTTGGTTGGCGTGTAATAGGGTATAACACTGGGCGTTAAAGTGTTGCAGAATTGTTTCGCTCTCTCTTGCGGTATTCCGACGGGGATATACCCATAATGTTGGTAAATACGCGCGAGAAATATCCGGCCTCCTCGAATCCTACTTTCTCGGCAATCTCAATGATTTTGAGATTGCTCAATTCGAGGTACTGGCAGGCCTTCCTCACTTTCAATTGTATATAATAACTTATAGGAGAATAGCCGGTCTCCTTCTGAAACAGGGCCGAGAAGTGGGAGACCGAGTATTTGAAATTATCGGCAAGCTGTTCCAATGATATCTTATTACAGATGTTCTCGCTCATATAGTGAATGGCTTTCATCGACAGGGTTTGCTCTTGGCTCGACGATAATTTGTAATGGCGGAATTGCTCGAGGTGCAAGAATGAGGAGAGAAACGGGTACAAATACATCGAGGCCTGTACCATATATTCGCGCGTATAAGCCATGGCGAAATTGGCATAAATTTCCTCGAACAGCTCGAGACGATCTTGTATGCGAGAGGTATCGCCGGGCTGTATGTCGCGCGGTCGGGCGACGGAGGGTAAAAAGTTATCGGAAAGGAGTCCCTCGAAATGCAGCCAATATATCGACCAAGGAGTGCTCTTGTCGGCATAGAACGTGTAGGGAGTCCGAGCCGGTAATATAATGTATTGATTGGTATCGATGTGCTTGAAATCTGAACCGTTTATACTATACCAACCTTTCCCGGCTACGCAATATATCAGCATACAATATTTTACCCCGTTGCTCTTTTGCACGTAGTGATGCTTCACTTTCGGGAAAAAACCTATTTTTCGCACAAATAATTGCTTGATGAGAGTGTCTTGTCGATATTTGTGCAAAATATCTTCGGGTAGGGATAGTATGCGTTCCCCTTGAAAGCCTTCTTTTATCTTTATCATGTCGATGTTTCTTCTCGACAAAAATAATTCTAATCGAAATATGATACAACAAAATCAGAAAATAATGTGATGTCGAGCGTTGATGGATATACTATTTTTGTATCAAATAAAATTCATACAGCTTCTGAAAATATGAGAAAGAGCAATTACGATAAGTTCCCGAGTACGGCGATAGAGGCCCGTCTCATAAAAGGCTGGTTGGGTATAGGCGAAGAGTTGGGCGCAAAAACTCCGACCGGAGGTGTTTGCGTGATAGAATGTTATCAAGGCGTGTATATGGAACTCTTGGGCGCGGTAGTAACCCGGTTTCCTTTCGACTTGAAAATAAATTCGGACGACTTATTCAAGTAGCAAGAGAGCATCGAGGCTATGCCCTTTCCCGGCTCAAGGTCTAATTCTATAAAAAGTCAGAAGCTCCCCGATATCGACATCGAGGGGCTTCTTGCGAAAGTATTACATGAAAAGAAAATTATTTCAGTTTTACGGTGACAGATTGCAGTGCGTCGCTGTCGGAGCTGTTACCTATAAACAAGGTGTATTCTCCGGGCGCAGTAGTCATATAACCACTGGTCCTGTCATAGAATACAAAGGCGTCGGGAGTGAGGGTGAATGATACCTTTTGAGTTTCGCCCGGTTGCAACGATACGCGACGGAAGGCCCGCAGGGTTTTGATAGGAGCACCTTCGGTATCGTTCACTTTGCGTACATATATTTGCACCACTTCGGTACCTTCTCGCTTGCCTGTATTGGTCACGGGTATGGTGATGGTAACATTCTTACCGACTTTGACCGTCGATTTTTTGACTTTTGCTTTTCCGCAGTCGAATGTGGTGTAGCTGAGGCCATATCCGAAGGGGTAAAGCGGTTTCTCGGTCATGAATCGGTAGGTGCGACCCTGCATCGAATAGTCTTGATAGTCGGGCAGTTGGTCGATGTTGCGATAGAAAGTAACAGGTAATTTACCATTGGGGTTGTAGTCGCCAAAGAGTACATCGGCAACCGCTGTTCCACCCTCTTGTCCCGGATACCAGGCTTGCACGATGGCTTGGCAGTTTTCGCTTTCGGGTACGAGGCCCATGGCGCTACCCGAGCAGTTGACGTAAATTACTTTTTTACCGGCTTTATGCAGTTTGGCAATCAATTCGCGTTGGATTTCGGGCAATTCTATGTGAGTGCGGTCTCCACCTTTGAATCCGGGATAGTTTACACTCATTTGTTCGCCTTCGAGTTGTGCCGAGATACCTCCGCAGAAGATTATCACGTCGGCATCGGCGACCGCTTTCACTTCATCGTCGAGCGATTTGTGGCGCACGAGGCCCAAATCTACTTTCAAGAATGCTTTTCCGGTGAGTTGCAGATAATTGATTTCTATATCGTACTCTTTGCCTTTTTCTACATTGAAAGTGTATTCTTTTTTTGCGTTCGAATTTGATTTCCAATTTTTTACCACTTCTTTGCCGTCGATGCAGATGCGGAATCCGTCGTCGGCATTGATTTTGAGCAACATCTCACCCGATTCCTCGGCACGAAGCACGCCTTTGAATACACCGGTGAAATTGGTGAGTTCCACGCCCGGCTCGAATACTGTATTACCACCGGCATCGCGGTTGATGGGAGAGGTGTATATTTGAGTAGCCGCAATGTCGCCACTCATATCGGTGGTGTTATAATAGGTCGCGGCGATACCGTTCAGGCCGTCATGGGTATGGAGCCAATTGAATTTCGACTCATAGGTAGAGTTGGTGAGCCAGTCACACCCTTTTACATATATAATATTATCGGTTTTTTGACGTATGCCGTCGAGCAGAGTTACGGTGTGGCCGGGGGTACCATTGTAATTGGCCCATTGCATGACCGAGTCGGTGGCGTTGGGCCCCATGACGGCAATTTTCATGTTTTTGTTCAGGGGTAGGATATTGTCGTCGTTCTCTAACAGTACGATTGATTCGCGAGCCATGTCGAGTGCCAGTTTGCGGTGTTTCTCGCAATTGACTACCGAGTAGGGTATCTTCGACCATTCCACGAGACTTTCGTCGTCCATTTCGCCCAGTTCGAAACGGGCCTTCAACAGACGTACTACGCTCACATCGATGTCGCTCTCTTTGATGTCGCCACGTTTTACGGCATTGATCAATGAACGATAGCTGCTGCCACATTCTACGTCGGTACCGCTCAGTACGGCATCGGCCGACGCGCTGGCCGAGTCGGGGTGGGTATTGTGCTTACTGGGGTGATAGAAGTCGTTTATGGCACCGCAGTCGCTCACTACCAGATGCTTGAATTTCCATTCGTCACGGAGTATTTGCATCAACAATCGGTCGCTTCCACAGCAGGGCTTGCCTTCGAAACGATTGTATGCGCACATCACCTCTTTTACATCGCCGTCGATTACTGCGGCTTTGAAAGCCGGCAAATAGGTCTCGTTCAGGTCTCTCAGGTCGATGTCTTTGGCGTCGAACGAGTGGCGATTCCACTCGGGCCCGCTATGTACGGCAAAGTGCTTGGCACAAGCGTGCAACTTGTCGTATTTGGTGTCGTCGGGGCCCTGCAAGCCACGTATTACTTGCAAACCCAATACGGTGGTGAGGTAGGGGTCCTCGCCATAGGTCTCTTGTCCGCGTCCCCACCGAGGGTCACGGAATATATTGATGTTGGGTGTCCAAAATGTGAGACATTGATACTTGCCATATTTACCTTTGCGCTGGAAATCGTGAAATTTGGCACGGGCTTCGTCGCTGACGGCATTGAACACGTCATATAACAATTCGGGGTCGAAAGAGGCCGCCATACCGATGGTCTGCGGAAAGACGGTGGCAATTCCGGCGCGGGCCACTCCGTGCAACGCCTCGTTCCACCAGTTATAGGGCTTTATACCCAGTCGTTCAATGGCGGGAGAGGTGTTTTGCATAAGAGCTATTTTCTCTTCCAGTGTCAATCGTGATACCAAATCTTCGGCACGTTCTTGCGGAGATAGGTCGGGGTTTTTGAAGGGCTCGTTTTGTGCCTGCATCGATAGCGAGCAGCAAAGGAGTGTACCCCACAGCAGGTGTTTTATTTTCATAAGCGTAAATTTCAGATGATGCAAAGAAACAAAATATTTTCGGGCGAAATGTTCAAGATTTGTGCAAATAGGTGTACTTTTTTGATGTGTCGGGCTGTTTTGGAACTTTATTAAGGTATAAAAGTCTCTATATCCGAGAAGAGGATAAATAATTCAAAAGGGTGTATTTTTCGGCTTTTGGTAAGAATAAATTTGTTCGATAAAATTAATTTTCGCTATTTTTGTCCTCATAGATTGTCTATGATGAAACACACCTTCCTTATACTGGTATTATTATTGACATTTAATAATACGTTGTCGGCACAGTCACAATACCGCTGTCGATTGACTACCTATACCGAGACCGATGGCTTGTCGCAGGGGCGTGTAACCTCTATCGACCAAGATGCCGACGGGGTGCTGTGGATTGCTACGTGGGACGGCCTCAATCGGTATGACGGATATGAGTTTACTTGTTATAAGGCGATGCCGGGCAATCATGAGCCGTTGATGCAGAATCGTTTTGATAAGATACAAATAAATAGCGAAAATGATATTTGGTGCCTGGGTAAATCGCGTTTCTACCTATTCCATAGCAAAGACCGCCATTTCGAAGATATACATACCAAGCTGGAAACAAAGTTTAATCGCACCATAACCTCGTATAATGTCGTGTCGCTCGCAAACGGCTATTCGTGGTTGCAAGACAAAGATGGTACGCTCTATCGGGTGGATAATAATAATACCGACAATATAGAACTCTATCCCAATCCCGAATCTCATCGACGGAAAATATATGAGATAAAGCTCGACTCCCAAGGGAATGAATGGGTGCTTACCAGCCAAGGAATCATATACAAAGGCGCTCCGTTCAAAAACAATCTGTCGTATAAATGCTGGCTCGAACACGACAGCGTGATATGGCTGGGGACCTCAAATGTCAGAATCGCCATGTATGATATGAAGACACGTGCCATGGCGTTTGTCGAGAATATGCCGTTGTTGCCGTCGCCACGTCGCCTATACAGTATGCACGCCGTGGACGACTCGACCGTAATGTTGGCTACGAGCGGAGGGTTGCTTTTTATCAACACCCATACGTTGGCGGTAGAGCAGGTGAAGTTGCCCACTCGCACCGGTTCGCAAGATGTTTTGAGTTGTAAAAAGGATAGTGATGCAAACTACTTGCTGTTGGCACCGGATTATCGCGCTTATATGTTAAATATCGCCACACGTCGTATCATGGAACTGAAGCAGCCGGCCTCGACGGAATGGAACGAGCAAGATGCAACAAGACCATTATTCTTTACAAATGCGTTGGGTGAGGCTTTCTTGTTCCTGCGTACCGGTGGATTGCATATCGTTGATAGAGCGACGTCGCGATTGGTTCCCTATAATGCAGGCCGATTCCTGCCGTCGGATATGCGATTGGTGTTCCAAGATAGACAGAAAAACGTATGGCTGGGTGGCAATGTGGGTCTGCATAAGCTTTCATTCGGGAACGAAGGTCTGTATCAACATTCCGATTACCTGCAAGATATAGTCAGGGGAACCTATACCGATTCGCATGGCCGAATGTGGATTTCGTCGCAGTATGGTATTATAGAGATATGGGAGGGTGATATGCGCTTGGGTTATTTGGCTCCCGATGGACGTATCGTGCCCCAAAAGACCGAATTCGGGGTGGGCGTTTATTCCATGCTCGAGGACGCATCGTACAATGTGTGGCTGGGCTCTCGCGGAGAGGGTTTGTATCGCTTGCGCTACGAAAGCCCTACTCGTTATCGTGTCACCGGACAATTCAAAAACGATGAGCACGCGCCTTATAGCATTAGCGGCAATCATGTATATGCCTTGTGGCAGGATAAGCAGAGCCGTATATGGGTGGGGTGCTATGATACGGGTTTGAATCTGATACAGAACCCCGACGCGGATACTCCGCGCTTCTTGCACGAGAACAATCGATTGGCCTTGCTGTCGGACGATGATCCCAAGACCGTGCGCTGTATATCCGAAACCGACGATGGCGTGATGCTTGTGGGTACGACTCAGGGCCTATATACGTTTGATGAAAACTTTACCTCGCCCGAGAATATACAATTCTATCGTAATGTGCGTCAGAAAGACGATGTGGAAAGTCTGGGCGGTAACGATGTGATGGGTATAGAGGTGGCCGAGAATGGAGATATTTACCTTGCCGTGTTTGGCGGCGGGCTCAACAAGGTCATGTCGAAAAATCTGCTGACCGACAAAATACGCTTCAAATCTTATGCCAAGCAGTCGGGCGCCTATTCCGATATTGCCATCAATCTGGTGGAGGATAGGAACGGCTATATATGGGTACTGACCGAGCGATTGCTGATGCGTTTCGACCCGAAAAGTGAGAATTTTGAGAACTTCGGTACCGACATATTCCCACGATATGCCACATTGGCCGAGAGTAAGCCCTATATTTGCGACGATGGCAATCTGTTGGTGGCAACGAGTATGGGTATCTTGGTTGTAGAGCCCGATAAGATAAGCAATGGCGACTATGTGCCGACCATCGTATTCGGAGATGGAATGGATTCGGTCGTGTTGCAATCCGATGAAAATATACTCTCGGTATCGTTTGCCGCGGTCGATTTGTCGTCGGATGCCCCGATACGCTATGCCTATAAACTCGACGGCGTGGATAAGAATTGGAAGATAACCTACGAGAATCTTACCGCCAACTATGTGAATTTGCCGTCGGGGTCCTATAATTTGCGGGTAAAATCGACCAATCGCAATGGCCTGTGGGTAGATAACGAGCGAGTGTTGCCTGTGACACGTAAGCCTTCGTTCTCGGAAACCCCGTGGGCCATATTGTTATATGTGGTGGTGGCCATCGTATTGATAGGTGTTATAGTATTTATATACCTACATATATATAAGTTGCGCTATCGTCTGCGCCTTGAACATCAGCTTACCGAGTCGAAGATCCGTTTCTTTACCGATATATCGCACGAACTGCGTACACCGCTTACGCTGATAGAGGGGCCGCTGTCGGAGGTGTTGGCCGATGAGGCTTTGCCCGAGAGCGACCGGGAATATCTCACCGTGGTGCAAACCAATGCACATCGTATGTTGAACCTTGTAAATCAGATACTCGATTTCAGGAAAATTCAGAACGATAAGATGTGTTTGTTGGTAGAGAAACTCAACGTCCGTGAGCAGCTCGATGGCATCATGGAAAATTTCGAGAACGTGTCGCGTATGCATAATATCGATTTCCGTCTCGAAATGGGTGCGCAAGATGTCTATGTGTGGGCCGATAGAGATAAGTTCGAGAAGATATTCGTAAATCTCATCTCCAACGCGTTCAAATATACTCAGCCCGGTAAATCCATACGAGTTGCGGTGTCGATGCGGGGTGAGCGGGTGTCGATAGCTGTCTGTGACGAGGGTATAGGTATCCAGCCCGAGAAGATAAATACGCTGTTCCGGCGCTTCGATACAATATTGCAAAATAATATCTATCGCCAATCGACAGGTATCGGGCTGTCGCTTGTGAAGCAATTGGTGGAGTTGCATCACGCCGATATTTCGGTGCAAAGCAAGGAGGGTGAGGGCAGTACATTCGAGGTGCTTTTCAAGGCGGGTAAAAGCCATTTCGAAGAGGATAATCATGCCGAATTCTTGTTGAACGACAGCGATGCCGATGACGAGAAAGTGGTAGTGCAGCAGGAGACAGAAGATGTCGATGGCGATGACGGACGCTTCTCGGTGCTCGTGGTGGAGGATAATCGCGACTTGCGCGTATTCTTGCAAAACAGTCTGTGTCGCAGCTACAAGGTGTATGTGGCGGCCAATGGCGAGGAGGGCTGGGCTCAAACGCTCGAATATATGCCCGACATTGTGATTACCGACCTGATGATGCCCGAACTTGACGGCTTCGGGCTGATAGAGCGTATAAAGGCCGATTCTACAACTTGTCATATACCCATTGTGGTGCTCACTGCCAAAAACACGCTCGACGACCGTATTCGTGGTGCCAACAGCGGTATCGCCGATTATATGGTGAAGCCGTTCAGCACGCAGTTGTTGAAAGCACGCGTAGCCATGATATTACAACAACAACAGCTGTTGCAAGAGCGCTATATGGCCCATTTGGGCGATAGTGGCGATGATGGGGCGGAATATCACCCGTCGGAACTCTCGATAATGCCTGCCGATGAGAACTTTATGCAGAAATTGATGACCTATGTGGAGACAAATATTGATAATCCCGATTTGTGCGTCGATGATTTGGCGCAAGAAATGGCGTTGAGTCGCAGCGTATTCTTTCGTAAGGTGAAGGCGTTGGTGGGGCATTCGCCGATAAATTTCTTGCAAGAAATTCGTATCAAGCGGGCTATCCAATTGATGGAGACGCGTAATTTCTCAATCGCCGAGGTGGCCTATAAAGTAGGATATGCCGACCCGAAATATTTCAGCCGCAGTTTTAAGAAGATAACAGGGAAATCGCCATCGGAATATATAAAAGAAGAATAGATATACGCCTCAAAAACGAAAAAACGAAAACAGTTTCTTAAAATTTTGCCAAAAAATAGCACAGATGTGCAAATATTTTGCTAATTTTGCGCCGTAATATGCTTTTGGCGGAATTGCATATTGCATTACTCTAAGTGTGGAAATTTTGTAAATTTCGGTGTAAATATTGGTTCGTGATAGAAAAAGTACACCTGTTTGGTTGAAAAATCCTCATGCGTTTGGTAATTAAATGAGAATTTTGTTCCGTCAAAGAAATATAATGAAAAAACAGAATGCCATGAAGAAATTCTTGCTGTTTGCGCTGAGCCTTTGCTTCGCATTTACCATGCAGGCTGAGGATTTGCCCGCTTTCCCGGGAGCAGAGGGTTATGCCCGATATATCACCGGTGGTCGTGGTGGCGAAGTGTATTATGTGACATCTTTGGAAGATGATAACTCGGAGGGTACGCTCCGCTGGGCCATTAATAAGTCGGGTGCCCGTACCATTGTGTTTGCGGTGTCGGGAACGATTTATCTCAACTCTTCACTTACAATCAGAAATGGAAATCTCACCATTGCCGGACAGACGGCTCCCGGTGACGGTATCTGTGTAGCCGGTTATCCCGTGGGTATCCGTGCCAGCAACGTGATTATACGCTATATGCGCTTCCGTCTCGGTAACGAGAATGTGGCCAAAGAGGAGGCTGCCAATGGCGCAAATTCTGTCGATGGTTTTGACGGATTGAATGCCATGGATACCGAAAATATCATGATAGACCACTGCTCGGTGAGCTGGAGTGTCGATGAATGTTGCTCGGTACTCGGTAATAAAAATACCACGCTTCAATGGTGTATCGTGTCGCAAAGTATGTACAACTCGGGTCACTCCAAGGGTAATCACGGCTATGGTGGAAACTGGGGCGGTAGCGGAGCTTCGTTCCATCACAACCTCGTGGCGCACCACAGCAGTCGTACACCTCGTCTCGGCCCGCGTCCCACGACGCAACTCGACGAGCGTATGGATATGCGCAACAATGTGATATACAACTGGTGCGGTAATGGTTGCTATGGCGGTGAAGGACAGAGCGTGAACATCGTAAACAACTATTATAAACCCGGCCCCGGTACTAATAAATCGAGCAGTTCGGTGCGTTATCGTATCGCCGGCATCGGTATTCGTACCAATTCGTATGTGAAGACCTATCCCGATTACGCTCCGGCGCTCCATTTGTGGGGTAAATACTTTGTAGATGGCAATACCGTAGTGGGCTATGCCGATGTTACAGCCGATAACTGGACCAAAGGTATTTACGCGCAAATCAACTCATCTGATTGTGACGGTACCTATACCTCTGTTACCAAAGATACCATCAAGCTCTATGAACCGATAGACTTCTACGCTACGACTACCCATACGGCGGCTGTGGCGTATGAGAAGGTGCTGAAATATGCCGGTGCATCGCTTTCGCGCGACCGCCTCGATTCTACGATGGTGAATGATACGCGCGATGGCGTGGCAACCTTCACGGGAAGCACAGCCGGCAAGCCCGGTATCATCGATTCGCAAGAGGATTGCATACCCGAAGGTTATGATATAGCTTGGCCCGAACTGAAGTCGCGTCGTGCGCCTGTCGATAACGATGGCGACGGAATAGATGATAATTGGGAGGAGATTTATGGTCTCGATTTTACCGATCCGTCGGACCGCAACAAAATAGCCCCGTCGGGATATACCTATCTCGAGTCTTATATCAACAGCCTGTGTGCATCTATTACAGCGGGTTGTACCTCCGATGGTGAACTTCTCGGTCTTATAAAAGACTCGTCGATTGTGCCCGATGAGCCGGTTGATGAGACGGCTACATTGTCGGCCTCGACTTACACGGCTACCGAGTCGGGAGCCTGGGTGTATAGCAATGGTTATTCGATAACGACCTCGAAAGGTTATGCGACCGGTAATAACAATGCTTTCAAGATGTCGAGAAATACCGACTTTGTCATAAATATTCCCGAGGGCGTGCAGGTGACTGCTGTCACGGTAAATGCCTATTCGAATGTAGATGATGGTACGGCCTATTTGTCGAAATTGAATGATGTGTCTTATACATCGAGCGAATATTCATTCCCGTCGCGTTCGACATCTACCACGGCTACACACACCATCACCTTTGATGCCCCGCTTACCGGTTCGTTCAATATCCGATTTGGCGACAATCAGGTGGGGGCCATCATCACGTTGCATCAAGAGCGAGCATCTACCTCAGACGTTATAGAGGTGGTGTCGCACGACAAAGACCTCAATCGCTTGGTCGATGTATATAATATGATGGGTCGTTGCGTGAAGATGCAGATACCTTATAAAGATATATTCACCACGTTGCCGCGCGGATTCTATGTGGTAGAGGGTGAAAAACTGATTGTGAGATAACACGAAATATACGCCGATTCTCCCAACAATAGGTTGGGGGATTTGGCGTTTCGACACAGAAAGAGAAAAAAACAAATATAATAATAACACAATTAAAAGAAAACCGAGATTCTATGAAAAACATGTTTAATAAGTATCTCGCTCTCGCGGGAATACTTTTTTTAGCTGTTTTTTGGACTTCTTGCGAAGACCCGATGGATTACTATGAGACCAAGGGTTCTTTGAAGGGAAGTATCTACGAAACATTGGAAGAGCGGGGCGATTACAGCATCTTCTTACGGGGTGCTGAACTTGCCGGTTATGCGCCGATGCTGCGAGGTAAAGGTGTGTGGACGGTGATGGCTCCGAATGATGAAGTGTTTGCTTCGTATCTGAAGTCGGAACACGGTGTGAATTCTATCGATGAGTTGAATGAACTCGACCCGGCAGAATTGAAAAAACTCATCGGCTTCCACATTATGTATTACTCGTTCGACAAGAACAAGTTGCTCAATTTCAGGCCACTCGAAGGCGACGGGGCTACACCCGAAGAACAGAATGTATTGGCCGGTATGTATTATAAGCATCGTACCAAGAGTCAGGATGCCATGGAGCCTATCAACGACACACTTACCGTGTATCACCAAGAACGTTTCTTGCCGGTGTTCTCGTATCGTATGTTCCAGACCAAGCAGATCGATGCGAAACGTAACTATGAATATTTCTATCCCAACACCTCGTGGAGCGACGCCACCGGATTTAACGTGTCGAATGCTGAGGTTGATGAGTATGAAATCATTACCTCTACGGGATATGTATATCTTATCAATCAGGTGTTGAAACCGCTCGAGACCATCTACACCGAGTTGGAAAAGGCTGGAAACTTCAAAACCTATCTCGGATTGTATGACGCGTATGAATATTATCAACTCGATGAGGAGCTTACTCGCGAGTATGGTAATGGCAAGAATCTCTATCGTCACGAGCATACTCTGCCCAGTATCGATGCCGAGTGGCCTATTTCTGCCTATCAATTAATCGATATGCTGTCATCGGTCTCGTATAGTATTTTTGCGCCCACCGATGAGGCTTTCGACAATTTCTATAGAGAATATTTCGGCGTGTCCGGAACCGGCTATCCTACCGAGGTGGCCTGGGACTCTATCCCCGAAGATGTGATTACCTATCTGTTGGGTAACAGCTATTATGCCTCTTCGCTTGTATTCCCCGAGGAGATCGAGAACGGCAAGATAGAGAATGTGCTCGGTACCACCATCAAATTCGATACCGAGGGCGTGCCTCAAGAAAATCGTATCATGTGTGTGAATGGTGTATTGTATGGTTGCGACGAGCTCACGCCTCCGGCGATGCTCGGCTCTGTAACCGGCCCGGCTTTCCAATATAAGAAATATAACAATTTTTTGCGCATGATTTCAAACTCGAGCATGATGCCCGACCCCTTGTGTGCCGATAATGCTAAGTTTATCATGCTTTACCCGTCGGATGCGCAGATGGCCAACAACCAGATTACCTGGGACCCCAACAAGGGTACAAACGGGTCATTGGTATTGAATGGTAACAGCATCTCGTCGTCGAATCAGCAGAAATATGTTTATGCTCACGTGGCTTCGGTCGATGGCGTGACTACTACTATCGATGAGCTTCCCACCACGGGTAAGGCTGTGATTCCCACCCTCTCGCCCGACTACAAGCTCTATTGGTATGTGAAAGATGGTAAGATAACCAACAGTTTCAAACTGAACGAATTGATACCTTATACCGGAAACTTGACCAAAGAGGACGATATCTATTGTGAGTTCAAGGAGTTGAAATTCCAAGGCGAGAATTGGTCGAACGGTCGTTGCTATTCCTACGATGACGCTCGTGCGAAGGTATTTTTCGAGGGAAGTATGACCAATGCCAACTATCCCAAGTTCGTACAGATGATGAGTACCTTCCGGTATGACGAGGCAACGCTGTTTAGTGCCTTTTATGAGTTGCTTGTGAAATCGGGTATGGTCGTTGACACGGAAATTCCGTTGATGGCAGAGAACTGCCTGATGCTCGTGCCTACCTCTTCGGCTCTGAAAGCGGCTATAGTAGCCGAAAAGGTGCCCGGTGTGACCACGACCGCTACGGCCGACGCTACGACACTCGACTTCTTCAACGCCGTGACCGTTACCGACGAGGCGGCTTTGCAAAAATATCTCAAAATATATTTCGTACCCATCAGCACCGCCGTATTCTCCAACTATCCCTTCCTTGGTTGGGGTGAGGATACCGAATCGCTCGGCGGCCTTATCACTCTCGATGCCGAAGACATGATGGTCGATGGCGTGATGAAGACCGTGGCTACCTGCATCAATATCTACGACGACGGTACCAAACTGAGCGTGAAAGTGGCTGATGATGTTTACGGCAATGGCGAGGTTGACTTTATCAGTGACTATGATTACTTCCCCTTCGTCTTTGACGATGGTTGTGTACAATTTATAGATGGTGTATTATGAAAAACAGAATATCTATAAAATATAGCCTTTTACTGCTGTGCATGATGCTGAGTTATACGGTGTCGGCACAGACGAAATCGGGCTTCGTTTCCGGTAAAGTATATGAGATATACGAAGGGAAACATGAACCCTCTATCGGTGTGAACGTCGCCATAGAGAATAATCAGAAACGTGTATTGACCGGTGCCACTACCGATGCCAACGGTGCTTTCTCGCTGAAAGTGCCCGCCGATGCGCACACGATAGTGTTCTCGTTTATCGGTATGGAAACGCAACGTATCCCCTATACCGGTCAGAAAACCATAAATGTGGTGATGGAACCCAGTTCGCAACAATTGGGCGAAGTTACCGTATCGGCCCAACGCGCCGAGTTGTCGGAAATGGGTATCACCGTGCGTGAACAAACTGCCGCTACCCAGAAGATAGATATGTCGTCGGTCGTTGAAACATTGCCTGTTTCATCGGTAGAGGAGGCTCTGCAAGGACGTCTCGCCGGTGTGGACATTATCTCGGGTGGTGACCCCGGCGCCAAAGGTTCTATCCGTATCCGTGGTACGGCAACCCTCAACTCCAACAGCGACCCCCTCATCGTAATCAACGGTGTGCCCTACAATACCGAAATCGATGAATCGTTCGACTTCAACACCGCCAACAATGAGGATTTCGCCGATATGTTGAACTTGAACCCCTACGATATAGAGAGTATCGAGGTATTGAAAGATGCCGCATCTACCGCCATCTATGGAACGAAGGCCGCCAATGGTGTGCTCCTCATCACTACCAAGAAGGGTGCTAAGGGTAAGACCAATTTTACCTTCTCGTCGAAATTCACGGTGAAGATAGAGCCGGAGTCGATTCCCATGTTGAGCGGTGACGACTATGTGGCTTATATGCAAGACGCTATATGGAATACCGCCAACGCGCAAGGTCTTTCCAACTCGGCCGCCAACCTCGAATTGCTGTTTGATACGCCCGAAATCGGTTACAACCCCGAGTGGCGTTACTTCAACGAATACAATACCGATACCGATTGGCTCGACTATGTAACCAAAAACGCATGGATATTCGACGAAAGTTTCTCGATGTCGGGTGGTGGAGAGAAGGCTACCTATCGTCTCTCGTTGTCGTATATGAACGAGGGCGGTACCACTATAGGTACCAGTCTCGACCGTCTCACGGCATCGTACAACCTTACCTATCGTTTCTCCGATAAGTTGGATATGTATGCCGAGTTTACCTATACCAATACCCAGAACGATAAGCCCTACTTCGACGATATGCGTGCCGAGGCCATGCGTAAGATGCCGAATAAGAGCCCTTATTGGATAGATCCCTCTACCGGCGAGGCAACCGACAACTATTTCATTCGTCAGAATGCCGACGAGTTCCAGGGAGCATATACCGGTAAAAAGAATTATCACCCCCTCATTGTGGCCAACGATAGTTTCAACGATACCGACCAGAACGAGGAGAAGATTACCTATCGCTTGAATTATAAGATTCTGCCGCAACTTACCTACACCGGTTGGGTGTCGATGCGTTTCAAAACGGTGAAAACCCGTAAGTTCATGCCTCAAACGGCTACTGATGCCTCTATCGAAAATACCAACGCCAACTATAGCTACGATGGCTATTCCAACACGATGTCGTTGCAGAGCGAGAACAAGATTATGTATCGTCAGTCGTTTGACCAACATACCATCGTGGCCACCGCGTTGTGGAGCACCGAGCAATCTCGCAGCTCCAATACTGCCGAAGAGGTGTATGGTGTAGCTGCCGCCGGTATGTCCGACCCCGTATCGGGTGGAGCCATCTCGTCGCTCGGCTCGGGTACCTCTGAGTCGCGTCGTCTCGGTGCCCGTATGTTGTTCAACTACACCTTGATGGACAAATATACCGTGAGCTTCACAGGTAACTACGAAGGCTCATCGGCCGTAAGTAAGCAAGAACGTTGGGGCTTCTTCCCCTCGGTAGGTGCTGCTTGGCACATGGAGCAAGAGGAATTTATGCAGAACATGGATTGGTGGAATCAGGCCAAGATGCGTGTGAGCTGGGGTCAGAGCGGTAACCCGCCCAAAGGTACAGCTCCTTATGTAGGTACCTATTCGTCGATTGGCGATTACAACCTGCTCGCCGCCATCGCTCCCAACTCGATGCAACTCAACAAACTGAAATGGGAAACCTCGTCGGAATGGAACGTGGGTACCGACCTCGGATTCCTCGACAATAAACTGACGATGACCTTTGACTACTATAAGAAGGTGACCAAAGACCTGCTCCAAACCAAAGTGACCATACCTTCCAGTGTGGGATACGCCACGGCACAGTTGGCCTACTACAACTCGGGTAAACTGAGCAACGAAGGTTGGGAGTATCGTATCGATTACGAAATCTTCAAAAACAAAGATTGGACCGTATCGGCCAACTTCAACATCAACCGCAACGTGAACAAGATTCTCGAATTGCCCGAGAACCTTACCGCCGATGAGATACCCTCGGTATCGAACGGTGAATATACCAAACGTCTCGAAACCAATGTGGCTGTAGGTTCGTTCTATGGCTATCGTTACAAAGGCGTATATCAAAACGTAGAACAGACCTATGCCCGCGATGCCGAAGGTAACGTGATGTACAACCTCAAAGGCGAGCCTATCGTGATGAAGAACGGTACATACACCTGCTATCCCGGTGATGCTCAATATGAGGATATAAACTTCGACGGTAAGATCGATGGTAAAGACGTGGTATATCTCGGAAACTGCAACCCTATGGTGACCGGTGGTGGTGGTGTGAATGTGAAATATAAGAACATAGGTCTTAATGTATTCTTCCACTATCGTTTGGGACAAAAGGTTATCAACTCGGCCCGTATGGAATCGGAAGCCATGTACAACCGCGACAACCAAAGTACCGCCGTACTCAACCGTTGGCGTAGCGAAGGCGACCAGACCGATATACCTCGCGCCCTCTACGATTATGGTCTCAACTACCTCGGTAGCGACCGTTTCGTAGAAGACTGCTCGTACCTCCGTCTCAAAACCATCTCTCTTACCTATGCTATTCCCAAGCAGATATGTAAGAAGATGAAGATTAATTCATTGAACGTGTTTGTCACCGGTTATGACTTGTTCACCTTTACCAATTACAAGGGACAAGATCCCGAGGTGAGCCTGCCGTCGAAAGTGACCGACCTGGCTAAAGACTCGGCTAAAACACCGCGTAGCCGTCGTTTCTCGTTCGGTTTCAACATTAACTTCTAATCGGTTTGTGTTATGAAGAAGAAATTAAAATATATCATATTGATAGTATGCAGCGGGGTGATGCTGTCAACAACGTCGTGCAAAGACTGGCTCGAAATATACCCCGAAAATACGCAACCGAGTATCACTTTCTGGCAGACCAAGGAAGAGGTGGAATCGGTGATTACATCGGGCTACTATTACCTGCGCGGTATGGTAGAGAGCTATCTCATACCTTGGGGTGAATTGCGTGCCGGTTGTGTGTATTCGCGCACAGGCAACAAGATAGGTCAATTCCAAGTAAAATCGACCGATACCAAGTTGTGTAACTGGGCCGAACTTTACAAGATTATCAACGTTGCCAATACCGTGCTGAAAAACGCTCCGAAAGTGCTCGAGCGCGACGATACCTACGAAGAGGCCGTGATGAAATCGCACATGACCGAGGCCTATTTCCTCCGTGCGTTGGCCTATTTCTACATCGTACGTAACTGGCGCGACGCGCCGCTCATCACCGAGCCTTATGAGGACGATACCTACTCGACCAAGATAGCCAAGTCGTCGGAGGCCGAAATCGTAGCTCAGATACGCGAGGATATACGTCAGGCGCTTGCTACGGGTGCTGCCAAGGAGTCGTTCGAGACTATATGGGAGACCAAGGGCCGTGCCACCAAATGGGCGTTGTATGCTCTCGGTGCCGACGTGGCTTTGTGGGCCGAGGATTATGAGGCTGCCGTTACCTACTGCGACGCTATATTGAACGCCGCCGGTTCCAACGCTCCTCGTTTCATGTCCACCCCCACACATTCGAGCTGGTTCTCGATGTTCAACCCCGGTAACAGCAACGAGTCAATCTTCGAGATACAATACAACTACGAAGAGGACCAAGTGAACAACCTGCCTAAACTCTTTGACGATGTACACGCCGATGGTACTTACGCCATCTCGGCAGGTCTGCTTCGCGAGTTCAGAGAAGAGTATAACTATACGCAAATGGAGCTGAAAGAGGCCGTGCGTACCATGTACGGTGGTTTCTTCGTGACCGACCCGCTGGCCTATGAATCGGCTACTGTCGGTTATGTATGGAAATATTGCGGTTCGCAATCGCTCTCGGACAAACGCACCATCTCGTATTACGACCCCAACTACATCATCTATCGTGTAGCCGATGTGATGCTGATGAAAGCCGAGGCTCTCATCTTGCGCAGTGCCGGTGAGAATATCGATGACAAGGTGGCAGCCATGTCGTTGATTAATGAGATAAGAACCCGTTCGAACCTCGAAATCCAACACGAAGCCGATGCCGATATATTGGAGTCTTATGACGAAGAGACCATGCTCACCTTGGTACTCTATGAGCGCAACATCGAGCTCGTGGGCGAGGGTAAAGCCTGGTACGATTTCCTGCGCTTCGGTCGTCGCAACGGCGGAAAATACAAAACATCGTTCCTCATCGACAATGTGCTGAAGTATAACGAGCAGGCCGGTGAGTCGTGGTTGCGTACCGTACTCAACAACGAAAACGCTCACTTCCTGCCTATCAGCAAGGACGAGCTCGATGCTAACTCATTGTTAATACAGAACCCTTATTATAACTAATATTATGAAGAAGTTATCATTATTTATATTGTTGCTGACGGCAATATTCGCCTCATGTGAGGACCCGTATGAGGGAACTGTGTACGTCAAAGATACAGGTGAGACTCTCGATATGACCAGTGCCTCCTATCTTTCGCGTAATGACTCGGAATACTCGTTGTGGATAGAATTGCTGAAATATGCCGACTATTACAATGCGCTGAACGACGCCTCTACCACGGCTACGGTATTCTGTCCCAACAACGAGGCTATGCGCGAGTTTCTCGAATGGAAAGGTGTGACCGCTGTGCATGAGCTCGATCGCGAATATGCCCGTGCCGTGGCTCAGATTCATATCTTGCCCTCAGATCTTACCGACGAGACGCTCATCAATTATGCCGAAAACGATGAGACGATTCCCGTACTTTCGGTATTCGGTACCTATATTACCACCGATTTCGGTTACACGATAACCGATGTAGATGACGCGTACCGCACCGACACTCGTTACAAAGAAGACTCTATCTATCTCAACAATCAAGCCAAGTTGGAGAAATTCACCGCGGTGAAAACCGGTAATGGCGAAGTCTTCACCATGGGCGACGTAATACGCCCCGTGGCCGAGACTATTCTCGAACGTCTGCGTCCCTACGAGGAGGCTCCCGGTGATGGTGAGTATGATATATTCATCGGTGCCGCCGAGCGTTGCGGATATGATGAAATAGTGGCTCAAATATACGATACGACCTATAATGAGATAGGTTCGATGGTGGTATCGAACGTGGTGTTTACCTGTCTTGCCGTACCCGACTCGGTGTATAGAGCCGCAGGTATCGAGACTG
Source organism: Coprobacter sp. (assembly GCA_017462265.1). Classification (GTDB taxonomy): domain Bacteria; phylum Bacteroidota; class Bacteroidia; order Bacteroidales; family UBA11471; genus Caccoplasma. Next base: position 28,759 of record JAFTRN010000026.1, read on the forward strand.
TCGATGCCCTTTGCTCATACCTGGGTGCCGATGATAACTACACCGACGAGAGCAACGCTTTGCGTAAGTATGTGGCTTATCACTTCCTCGACAAAGAGATGTATGTGAAAGATTTCTTCAACTTCCAAGAAGAGGGCCAGACCAATATATGGGATACCCAACTTACCCACCAGGTAATCACTTGTAAAGATGCGGCCGGCGCACACGTGTTCAACGATGTGGCAAGCATCTTGCGTAGCGATATGGTGGCACGTAACGGTCTCATACAGAAAATCGATGAGATACTTCCCGTGTGGGAGCCCGATCCCGTTACCGTGATTTGGGACTTCTGCAACTCGGCCGATATTATCTCGTTTGTTAACAACTATGGCGCCGCCAAGAACTTAGGTGCGCTCTTCACATCGCCCATAGGCTCGAAAGAGTATCAGATAGACCTCAGCGAGAACAAGCGCGACGGCGACTATGGCGTGGTATCATCGTTTGTACTCAACGAGACCTACGTAAACAACTCTTCTCGCGCTTCGTATGCCAGCTACCGTCCTATCGGATTTATAAAGTGCAAATACAAGAGTGCCAAAGAGAAAACCGTGAGCAATTACGGTGCCAATATGAACAACCTGTTGGCGCTCAACCTCGGATATGCCGGTTGGGTAGAGTTTACAACCCCCACCATTATCAAGGGTAAATACAAAATAGAACTCTACTACGGCGGTAATCCCGTATTGTATGCTTTCTATGGTGCCGGTAGTCTCACCAAGTTTACTCTCGACGAGGCTCAAGTGTCCAATACGTTTATCTACAAAGGATTGGCTTCGCAAGGATTTGGTAAAGCTACTTATGGTATAGCTTCTGCCGAATTGTGGAAAGAGATGGTATTCGAAAACTCGGGTACTCACACCCTGAGAGCCACGATGATGGACATCAATGCCAAAACCAATGCCAAGTACCACCAATTGTGGGATTATGTGAAATTTACTCCTATCGAAGAATAATACTATGAAGACAAATAAACTTATAGGATTCTTGTTTGCGAGCTTGTGCGGAGTAGCAGTCTCTTGTACCGATACGTGGGACGATCACTTCGACGAGCATGCGATAACAACAACTGTTTCGACCGATGTCGAAGTGTACAGTGGTGACGTGGCAGGCTATTTGAGTACTACCCCCGCCCTCAGTGAAATGAAAACCATTCTCGATAAGACCGGTGTGCTTGCCTCGCTCAAATCGTCGGGATTTTATACCGTCGTGGCTTGTGAGAACGACCTGCTCGACCCCTCGGTCATCGACAACGATACCGCTTTTGCCCGCAACAGCATATCCGATGTTGCCGTGGCTCCCGATAAGTTCGTCGAGGGTTTTGTGGGCCTTCTCGTGCGTCACAAAACCTACAGCGACAACAAAACCTTGAAAGTGGAGTTGCGCGAAGATGGCGTGTATATCGAGTATAAAAAGGTATTGAAATCGGTAAAGACCGACAACGGATATATCTATTATGTAGATGGTACCATCAAACCGCGCGTATCGGTGTATGAACACTTGAAATCGCTCGGCGACGAATATTCTCGTTTCAAAGAGTTGGTAGCCCGTTTCGAAGAGGAGTATTTCGACAAGGAAAACTCTGTAGCCTCGGGTGTCGATGATATGGGTAACACCATCTATTCCGACTCGGTGATATTGGTGCGTAATACCGCCATGGACCGCTACACCGAGGAGGGCCTCTCGTACTGGAATATGTTCTCGGAGAACTATGCTACCACGCTGTTTGTGCCGAGCAACGACCTTATAGAGAAAGCGCTCAATGATGCCTACGCCAATGGTCCTCGTTGGCTCAGTCGCCAACTGACCGCCTCCGACAGTGCGAAATTTGAGAAATGGATCGTACAAGCCTGCTTCGTCGATCGCTTACTGGCACCGACCGAAGTGGCTGCCGGCGCTCCCGACTTCAAATGTGTGGGCGGCCGTGTGCGCGAGGTGAATAAGGCACAGGATACCGAGATGTTTGTAAACGTAGATGCCGCCAACTGGCGTCCTTCGGTACAGACCGTCGATCCTGCCAAAATCGACACCCTCAGTAACGGTGTGGCTTATTATCTTACCGACTTCAAAATCCCCAACCACGTAGTGATATATCGTGTGAAATCACGTTTCTATGAGTTGTGGAGCAATGCTACTCCCGACCAACAAGATCAATATTTCCGTTGGACCAATTGGATAGACCCGATGGTGATAAACGATGCTCAATCGTCGTTCACCCTCACCGAGCAGATGCCTACCATGTATTATCACGTGCTGACAGCCATTCCTGCCCAGGAGGTGATACACAAGGCTTGGGCTGTGGATTCGTTGGCCATCAGTCGCGCTACCGTAGCTGCCGCTCAACTGCAACTCGATTCGTTGATGTCTATTGAGGCACCCGACTCCATTACCGTGGTACGTATCGACTCCATTACCTCTGTTCGCGACTCGGTGAGCCTGACGATTCCCGAATGGGAAGCCGTGGCTGCTACCGCCAAACCCGAGGAATGGATATGTAGCGTGGAATATGACGGATTGACCTACAGCTCCGAGCAAGATGCCGTAGTAGAGTGTTGCCTCCCTGCCGGTGAATATGCCTTGCGTATGGGCTTCAAGCACTCCATTACCTACTCGCTGAGTATCTACTTCAACGATGAACTGCTGGTGAAAGATATGCCTATGGCCGCACAAGGTTCGAACTTCCACTTCGACCGTGGTGGTGCCTCGTCGATGCAGTTCTTGGGCGACAACCAAGTGGCTTATCCCGAGGGATTCGACGCCGAGCAATGGTATGAGACCGATCCCAAATCGGTGGCATACGATACCGACGGCTATCAGGTGGCCAACGTGACGATACCCGAGGAGGGTAACTTCAAGATTCGTATCGAGTCGAGCGATATGGCCAAATTTTATACGCCTACCGGTCGTAACAAAAACAATGTTACACAGCTGATGATGTACCACTGGTGCTTGCGACCCACGAGCAATAACTATTAATGTTGAAAATTTACTGCTATGAGAAGAATATATAGTTTTCTGATTGTTTTGCTGATGATGGCAGCCCCTGCTTTCGCGCAGAAGGGCGACGTCTTCAAGTCAAAGATAGTTAGTACCGACAATACGCCGTTGCAGGGTGCCATTGTTTCTGTCGTGGGAACGTCAACATCTGTCATCTCCGACGAAAATGGTAATTTCGAACTTACCACTGACCAATCTCGGGGTACGTTGCGTGTCGTTGCCGTGGGACACTACACTCGTGAGTATCCCTTGAACCAATCGGTAATTCCTGCCGAAATCGTGTTGGTGCCCGAGTCTTATATCTCGTATGCCGGAACCACCGCGTTCCCGTTCTATACCGAGCGTCGCGATGGTCGTAGCGCCATAAACGCCTCGCTCGATAACAAGGACATGAAACAGGTGCTCTCTACCGACCTTGCTTGGCAGGACGAGATTGCCGGTCTGCAAGTAGTACGCAAAAGCGGTATGCCCGGTGAAGGCGCTTACTTCAATATGCGTGGTACCCACACTCTCGTAGGCGACAACGCTCCGCTGTTGGTCATCAACGGTATTCCCTATTTCTACAACAGCGATGTATCGGGTGTGCTCAACGGATATTCCCGTGCGGCTCTCTTCGGATTCAATTCCAACGATATAAAGAGCATTACCGCCTTGAAAGGTGCCGAGGCCGCCATGTATGGTTCTCTTGCCTCAAACGGTGTGATACTCATCGAGACGCAACAAGCCATGTCGGACAACCTCAATACCCGCATCTCTTTCTCGGGTAACTACGGTGTGGCTATGCCCAAAAAGACGTTGCCCTATCTCGACGCTTCGCAATATGCTCATTACCTGCAAGATGTGGGCGCTACCCGCTACTCGTCGATGATGGACCTCACCAACGACTATCCCTTCTTGCAAGGACCCGATAACGCCTATGGTTACATCTTCAACAACAACACCGACTGGGTGGCCGAGACCACAAGCCCCTCGTTTGTTACCGACAACGTGTTCCGCATCGAGGGTGGTGACGCTATCGCCAAGTATAATTTCTCGCTCGGATATACCAATGAGGGCGGTGTCATCGACAATACCAGCACGCAACGCTATCACACCAACATCAACTCGAATGTGATGGTAAGCCGCTGGGTGGATATTTTCACCAATGTGAACCTTGCCTATATCACCAGCGACCTCGCCGAGCAAGGCATGAAGACGGAGACCAACCCCTTGTTGGCATCGGCCTTTATGATGCCCAACCTCTTGCCCTTTATCCGCGAGGCTAATGGTAACGTGCTCTCTACCTATCTGCCCTATGATGGTTGGAATACCTCGTTGCTCCCCACTTACGCCTATGAGAATGTAAGTAACCCCGTGGCACTGGTCAATACCATAGAGGGCGAGGACAAGATTTATGACGTGAACATACGTTTCGGTCTCAACTGGCGTCCCAACACCCACTGGACCGTTACCGGTATGGCCAACATCTATTACAATTACATCGAAGAGTCGCTCTTCGTGCCCGGTGTAACCGATCGTGCCATCGTGCCGCAACTCTATGGTACCGGTTTCAACTATGTGAGCAAGGGCGTGCGCAAGCAGACCTCGACCTTCTTCGGTGGAAATGTGGCGTATGAAAATGTATTCGGCGATATACACGACTTCAAGGCATACGGTGGCGCCCGCCTTATCCTGAAAAACTATGAATACGACTTCGAGTCGGGATTCAATACCGCCAACGACAACTACAAAACCCTTACCGCCAACCTCGACGAGCGCGTAATCGATGGTGCCAACGACCAATGGCGCTGGCTCAACTACTATCTGCATGGCGATTACACCTTCAATCACTTGTTGAAGGCTACCGCCTCGCTCTCTATCGACGGTACGTCGGTGTCGGGTGTAGATGCCCCCCGTTTCGGCTTCTTCCCCTCGGCAAGCCTTACTTTCTTTGCCGCCAATACCGGGGCGTTGCCTTCGTGGATTGACCTGCTGAATCTCTCGGCCGAGGTGTCGCTCACGGGTAACAGCCGTTTCTCTACCAACTATGCCAAGAACTACTACCTGTCATCGAACTTCTTCAATATGGGTACCATTATCCGTTCGAACCTGCCCAACACTTCGCTCGAGTGGGAGAAGAAAACCCAGTTTGATGCCGGTCTCGACGTGTCGCTCTACAAGCATATGTTCGATATGCAGTTCAACTATTTCTATGCCAACTCCTACGACCTGTTGCTCGACCGCAATATCTCATCGGCATACGGTACGTCGGTTTACTACGACAATACCGCGTCGGTAGAGACACAAGGTTACGAGTTCGCACTTCGTTTCAATCCTGTTCATACCAAAGATTTCGATTGGTCTATATCGGGTAATATTGCTACCGCCAAGAGCAAAATCACCTCGCTCGGTGGCTCTCAGACTCGCGACATCATAGAGTTCACCCAATTTGCCGAAGACGACGCGCAAGTGTTGCTCCAAGTGGGCGAGACTCCCTATCAATTCTATGGTTTGCAGACTGCCGGTATATACAGCACTACCGCCGAGGCTAAGGCCGAAGGGTTGAAAAATGCCGGTGGCGATGCCTACCAAGGCGGTGACGTGCGTTTCATCGACCGGAATGGCGATAAGATCATCAACGACGACGACCGTGTGGCTCTCGGTACTGCCACTCCCGACTTCTTCGGAGGTGTGAGCACTACGTTCCGTTACAAATGCATCTCGCTTACCGCCGACTTTGGTTACTCGGTAGGCAACAAGGCCTATAACGCTTTCCGTCGTCAGACCGAGTCGATGTCCACCATGTACAACCAATCGACCGCCGTACTCAACCGTTGGCAGGTCGAAGGCCAGGTGACCGATATGCCTCGTGCCGCATACGGCGACCCCTCGGGCAATAACGTATTCTCCGATCGCTGGGTCGAAGATGCTTCGTACTTCAAACTCCGCAACCTCACCTTGGCTTATCACTTCGACAACAAAGCGTTGAAGTTCTGTCAGTCGGGTACCATCTATGTCACCGGTGAAAACCTCTTCACCGCTACCGAATACTTAGGCGGAGACCCCGAGTTCAGCTATTCCTACAACGAAAGCATGAAAGGTTTTGACTATGCCAAAGTAGCATTACCCATCAGTGTAAAAGTCGGATTCAAATTAAACTTCTAACAGACCATGAAACGAGTTATTTTATATATCCTGATATGTCTCACCGCCGTGCCTTTCACGGCGTGTGACGACTTCTTCAATGAAAATCCCGATACCATCATCAATACCGATGAGTATATCTCTACCGAGAACGAAATGTATCGCGGATTCCTCGGTATTCTCACCCGTCTGCAAAATGCCGGCGACCACGCCATCTACCTTACCGACACGCGTTGCAACTTCCTCGAGACTGCGCCCAACGCGCCGGTGGCATTGCAAAACATCTACAAGTACGAATCGACCGATGGCAATACCTATGCCGATCCTACCTGCTACTACGAAATAATAGTGGCTTGTAACGACTATCTGGCCAAGATGGACGAGTTCATAGCCAAGGTGGGTGCCGGTATGAGCGAGCAGGGTGTGAACAACGTAGGCTCTCTCATCAGCGGTGCCGTGCGCATCAAAGTATGGGCCTATTACAAACTCGGCTCTATCTATGGTGAGGCCTATTGGTTCGACGACCCCTTGCAGAAAATGGAAGACCTCGGCAATACCGATGTATTCGAGCATCTTACCGATATGGGCCAGGTGGCCGACAAATGTATTGCCTTGCTCGACAATGGTGTGACACTCGGTGGCGTGAACTATCCCGCCAACCTCGAAATGGACTGGCCCGCATGGATCGATCCCGAGACCGAAAGCGATACCTATGAGTATTGGAACTACCTCACCCCGCAATGGCTGTTGCTGAAAGCCGAGTTGCTGGCGTGGCGTTGCTCCTACAACGACAATCAGGCCGACTGGCTGTGGATACGCGACAACTTGTTGCAATTCCTCTATAATATCTACACCAACGTGTCGATACCTCACAAAGACGGCGTCTATACCCAAACGGAATTGGACGAAGGCGCATTGGGTGAGTTGCACCAGTTCTACAACCTCAATATCCCGCACCAGCACGGCTATTGCAGCAACTTCTTTACCGAGCAGGTAGGTAACAGCGACTACAATATTTGCAGCATTATGTACGATTACAACAATCATCAACGTAATCGTTTGGTGCAATATTTCTGCCCCGCATGGCCCGGCGACGGATTCTATCTGCAACCCTCGCGCCACGCTATGGACTCGATGTACATATCTACCGATATTCGCTCTTATACACAGCGTCAGATGATGGCCGACATCAACGGTACTCCCGCTTTCTCGAAATACTTCTACAGCCGTCAGGGTAGTCTCGACTATCGTTATCTGCGTACCAATATCTTCGAGATACAGCCGGCTATACCCTTGTTCCGTGCTCACGACATCAACTTCTTGTTGGTAGAGGCCGAGAATCATCTCGGACACTGGCACGAGGCCAACACGCTGCTCAATCATGGTCTCGACAACGAGTTTCCCGATCGTGGTGCGAATGGTCTGCCTGCCGGTTGGGATCCCCGTTATATCGAGTTCCTCGGCAGCCGTGGCGGCTATGGTAACCTCGGTATCGTAGGTACAGCCATAGGCGACTATCACAACCTGCCCGTCGATCGCAACGACGAGACTTTGGGTAAGGACTATGTATTGCGTGACGACAACAACAATATCATCGAGGAGGGTATCACCGAGGAGGATCGTATCAAGCGTTTCGACCTCGCTCTCGCTCGCGAATATGCTCGTGAGTTCACGGGCGAAGGTAAGTCTTACAGCTACATCTGTAAGATGTTGGAACGTTACGAAGGCGATATAGAGATGCAGACCAAGCTTGCCGATATAATCGTTGCCAAGTATGGCGACGACCTCAAAGGTAAGGTGCGTGCCACGCTTCTCGATGATTGCTTTATCGATTGGGACCTCCAAGGGGAATAATTTTCCCCTTGTGTGAGGTGTGCGGTTCTTGGACGCAAGTACCGTGATGTGCAACGATTATGGGTACATAATGTAAAAAATTGGTGTGGTTTCTGTTAAAATCTGCTGATTTTTTGCTATTAAAGATAATTATATATATCTTTAACCCCATAATTCGTGTTCGCACACGGAACTTCCACGGACGCACGAACCGTGCGTCCCTACGATAATCGGTGTGTGCCTTGCAAAATAGTAGGGACACTTGGTTCAAGTGTCCGCTGAGCACAAAGGCATAAAGGACCCAAAACGGACGCACGAGCCGAAAGGGGAATAGTCCCCATAACCTTTGTAGGGACACTCGGTCGGAGTGTCCGTATCGAGAAACCGATAATTAGAAGCTTCTTAATTTCCTTGAAAAAATTATTACGGCTTCAAAAAAACTGCAAAACCTGAAAAACAAACTAATACTAACCAAGCTTAAATGTCTAACTAAAACATTTGCATTATGAAAAAAATCTTTACTCTTGCTGCCGCATTTTTGGCATCGGCCGTAGCGTTCAATGCTGCCGCCGGTATCTATGTGGTAAACAACAAGAATGAGTGGAAGAACCTTGTAGGCTCTTTTACCTCGACAAGCAAACAAATCGGTGATCGCGACACCATTCTCATCACTGCCGGTGAGGATTGGGGTATGGATACATGGAAAAATTGTCCCTCTGCCGGTAAAATATGGTTTATCGGTGCTACCGATGTAGAAACCGACGTATTGGGTAACGTTACGAAATGGACCCGTGTAGAAGAATTTGGCGCTCTCCCCGTATTCAAAGTACGTCAAGACGCTGACCATGACGGTATCGAAAACTCCGACCTCGGTTGGTTCTTCGAGAACCTTCACATCAAATTCACCGGTGGAAACCAAGCCACTTCGGGACAATGTTTCTATTTCAACAAACGTTACTTCCCCATCGACTCGATGGTATTCCGCAACTGTGAAATCTCGGATATCCCCCGTACGCTTATTCGTACCGTGCCTCCCCAAGGTACCAATGAGGCCGGTGAGACCGTGAACATAGATGGTGGTACTATCAACTATTTCGAAATGAGCGGTTGTCGCGTGCACGACAATATGGTGACCGAGGGTAACAACTGGCCGTTGGTTTATTTCGGATACGCTCCCCTCGAAGTCGTGTTCAAAAACAACACATTCTATGATATGCCCTATTGCAAGTACATCTTCACGATGAACTATGTAAACTTCGACTATGCCGGACAATTGGATTGTGCCTTCACTTTCGAAAACAACACCGTAATGATCGGCTCGAACAACAACTACGACCTTATCAACACCGGTGGTTACTTGGCCCAAGCCTCTACATTCGATATCCACAACAACTTCATTTTGTGGCCCGAAGGCGTGGAACAAACCCGTGTACCTTATTTGCTCCGTTGTGATTATGGTTTGATTTATGCCAACAACAACGTGATTGAAGGTTACAAAGAATGGAATGCCGGTAACAACATCGACAAAGAGACAGGTGAACCCACTTGGATCAGCTGCGATACCACCGGTAACTACACCATGGCCGATGTAGAACTTGCTTGGAGCGACTTCTATGATATTGCCAACAACAACTTCTCTCTCTTGAAAGACTACAAAGTATATACCGCCGGTAAAAAGGGTACTTTCATCGGTGCCGAAGAGTGGTATATCGACGCATTCCCCACCAAAATAGCTGTAAACGTAGGCGTTGAAGGCTCTACCTCGGCTATTGTAAACGTAAGCCCCGTGAAAGACATCTACTTCGCCGGTGACGAAATCGAAATCACTGTTGACTTGCACGGACTCAATACCTTCATCGGTTGGAGCGACGGCGTGACAGAGATGAATCGTACCATCGTACTCTCTGAGGATGTAAATCTCACCGCCAAAGTTCAATCGCAAAACTACGAGCTCATTTGGGACTTCGACCAAATCGCCCCCAAAGGTGGAACGATAACCTATCCCGCCGCTGCTAACCACGCTGCCAACCCCGAAGGTAATCCCGGTGTATTCGGTATGATGACCGTAGAACACACCGGCGCATACGCCGATACCACCAGCTCGCAATCGCGTAACAACAAAACCGGCCTCTACAACGGTACTCCCGATGTATTGTTCGTAGCTCCCTTGTTGCGTACCCGTCTCGACAGCGTAGCTGTAGAAAAAGAAATGGCTGCTGCCGGTACTACCGCTGCTCAAGCTGCTCTCGACAAGAAATCGGTAGAACTTACCAACGCTTGCTGCGCTAACCCCGACTACTCTTACATCAAGTTCTCTACCTTGGGTATGAGCGGTGTAGAAGTGGCTGCCGTGCTCCGTGCCGAGGCTCGTATGCACAAAGTGACCAAAATGGAATGGTCGCTCGACAACGTGACTTACAATACCCTCACCACCGTAGAAATCGACTCTGTAGGTGACGCATGGCGCGACGCTATCGCTACCTTGCCCGCAGCTGCCGAAAACCAAGAGACCGTGTATGTACGCTGGATAGGTGATGCCAACAGCCCCATCGTAGGTCCCGGTATGGCCGGTACCGATAAGATCGACTTCGACAAAGATGGCGTACAAGATTTGGTATCTCGCGTGTACTACACCTACCAATTCATCGGTAATATCGTAGTTACCGCTGCTGCCGGTGGTTCGGCCGTTGAAACCGTAGCTGCCGATGTAGTAGCCGTAGCTCAAAGCGGTAATGTAGTTACCATCAACAATGTAGCTGCCGCTGCCGTAGAGGTTTACTCTATCGCCGGTGCTCAAGTGGCTTCTGTTCCTGTAGTAGCCGGTTCGGCTGTAGTTACCCTGCCCGGTCACGGTGTATATATCGTGAAAGCCGGTAACGAGGCTGTGAAAGTGGTTTACTAACGAATAGTATTCCCCCGATATAAAAGCGAGGCTCTCGAGCCTCGCTTTTTTTGTGAATTATTGTGGAAGGGTCGTAAGGGTTGTAAGAGCGACAAGGGCAATGGAGAATGTGTGGAATAGGGTGATTTGTGCGGCCGGCGCATTGTAGGGACGCACGGTCTGTGCGTCCGGGTGGAAGGTTGAGCGCTACCCGCTCGCGTTGATGTGTTGTATCGTATCCGTGCGAACCGCTACGCTCATCGCACGGCTATTCAGATATAGCCCATTCGGGCAAAGGTTTGTTTCCCATGATGTTATTTTGAGGAAGGGTGGGCCAAAAGGGCGACAAGGACCGCAAGGCAATGACGGAGGGGGAATTGCGCTCGTGCGCATCGTAGGGACGCACGGTCTGTGCGTCCGGGTGGAAGGTTGAGCGCTATCCGCTCGCGTTGATGTGTTGTATCGTATCCGTGCGAACCGCTACGCTCATCGCACGGCTATTCAGATATAGCCCATTCGGGCAAAGGTTTGTTCCCCATGACGTTATTTTGAGTAAGGCTCGTAAGAGCGACAAGGCAATGGAGAATGTGTGGAATAGGGTGATTTGTGTGGCCGGAGGGCGGGGTGCGTAGCACGTCAATAGCCGCGGACGCACGAGCCGTGCGTCCCTACATTTATTAATATGATAATCATTATAGTCCGATACCTACGGCATCGCAAATCAATGTTCGATTTTCACCCCGCATTGCGCTCGCCTTCGGCTCGCTTATACGGGGCTGTAAAAATCGATTACCTAACGGCAATCTTTTTATAACACAAACTCAAGCCCCTCTTTTTATTTTATCGCATAAATTATCTTAAATCATAGATTTCCGAAGATTTTTAAAATCTTTAT
>JAFTRN010000027.1 GCA_017462265.1 Coprobacter sp.
CAATGGCGGTACGAAATTTACCGTTCCCGCTTGCAAAGGCGCTACCGTATCGTTAGAGTCGTATAACGCTACAACCACTACTACCATTGCCGGTGATACCATCAACCAAGGTACTACCACCCCGAGCTATACCTACGAGGGCGATGCCGAGTCTGTAGAGGTTGTAATCGGCGACGGACGCTATTTCCGTTACATACAAGTGGTACTCCCCGTAGTTGCTACCGAGGATCCCGAAGTTCCCGGTGATTCGACCGTGGTAACTCCGGTTGCTTTCCGTGACATTAAGATCGATCTTATAGGCTTGATGGAAGAAAGTGAAATTGTAGATCAAACTTCTGTAAGTTATGGAGTAGCAGTAGCTGAAGACGGCACTGTAACCCGTGTAGCTACCGATGACGCTACTGCCAACGCTGTTGTAAGCGGTAAATACTGGAACAGCCACGGCTGGGTTGACATCACTGTAACCGCCAAAGTTGACGGTCCTGTAAAAGTTGGTGTAGGTCATTGCCAATTTGCCAACCACGATGCCACTATCACCGACGAAGCCGGTAATGTTACAACATTCAATGTAGCCGGAAGCGCATGTTGGGAAGGTGCAAAAACCGATGATAACGTTACATTCGGATACTATACAGGTGAAGCAACAACTCTTACCGTAAAAGTACCCAGCTATTGTCCTTACGTATCCATTGAAGCCGTAAGCGAAGTTATCACCGAGGCAACAGTAAGCTTTGCTATGGGTGAAGCAACCGCTGAAGGTACTCTGCCCGTTGGTGACAAAGTAATTGTAGGTAATGCGTTTAAAATTCCCACTAATTTCTCTCTTTATGCCGAAGGTAAAACACTGACCGCATGGACAGACGGAACCAACAACTACGCACCCGGTACGGAATTTACTCCCACTGCCGATGTAACCCTCACTCCGGTATTCACCGAAAACAGCGTAAAATTTGAAGATCGTACCGAAGCCGTAACCGTAAAATGGGACTTCCAACGTAACAATGGTGCTCCCACTATTGGTGTGCAAGGTACCGGCGCTACCGGATTCTGGATTGCACAAGCCGTTGTAAATGGTACCACCATCGACATGAAGATGGACTACGATGCCACCAACGGTAAGATTGCCAATGCTAATTGGGGCGATTGGGCACAAATAAACGAAGGAACGAAATTTACCGTTCCCGCTTGTAAAGGTGCTACCGTATCGATAGAGTCGTATAGTGCTACCACCACGACTACCATCGACGGACAGACCGACTACACAGCCTCGAACAATGTAGTATCGATGACACTCGCCGGTACTGCCGAAACCATCGACATCGTAATCGGTGACGGCAGCTATCACCGCTACATTCAAGTAGTATATCCCGTAGCCGAAAAACCCGCTACCGGTAAGACCTACGAAAACGAAGAGGCTCTCATCGTATGGCCGTTCAACAGCACCGCTACCGCCTACACCGCCACTCCGGCCGAAGCATTCAGCGTAATCTCGACCGAACTCGGTGACATAACTCTCGCCGGTACAGGTACAGGACAAGCCAAAGACGATAACGGCAATACCGTTACCTTCTTGAAACTGCAACCGTCGGGCTCGACACAAGCCGCCAAGTGGAATATCAAACCGGCTGCCGGTCTCACTTTCACTCCCACCCACATCAGCCTGTATATACAACGTTTCGGTACCGATAGCGAAAACGGCGTGACCGTGACCGCAACTCTCGCCGATGGCACATCGGTAAACCTCGGTAACTACACCGCACCGCGTAACAACAAATCGCAAGCCGATGACAAATTCGGTGAAAGCGCCAACTACACCAACAAAGTAGATGTCACTCTCACTGCCGAGCAACAAGCCACCCTCACATCGAGCGAAGGCTTCACACTCTCGGCTACCGTAGGTGTAAGTTCGACAAAACAAGGTGGTTTCAGCGACATTCGCGTATCGGGTCTTGTAAACGGTACCGCACTCGAAGTGGCCAAATATACCTTGAGTACCGCCACTAATATCGAAGGTGCCGCCAACATCAACGTTTATCCGAATGTAGAATCTTACGAGGCCGGTACTGAGGTAACTCTCACCGCCACCGAAAACTTCGGTTACAACTTCGTAAGCTGGACCGACGCCGAAGGCAACGTAGTTTCGGAACTCCCGAAATTTGTTTACGCCATGGAGGCCGACGCACAACTTACCGCCAACTTCGTACAGGTAAATACTTACGTGCTGAACGTAACCATCGATGGCGATGCCAACGATTACATGATTTCGTACGATCCCGCACCTACCTTGGTAAATGGTAAGATGATGTACGAAGAGGGTACCGTGGTAGGTATCGCCGCTTCGTCGAACCCCATCGTAACCTTCACCAACTGGAGCAACGGAGAGACCAACGCCACACAAACGGTAACGATGAACGACCACGTACTGCTCACCGCTACCTACAGCTCGGTGGACTACATCGTAGGTTGGGACTTCATCACCAGTGGCGGTAACGGCCGTCCTGCCGACTTCGCATCGACCGTAGATAACGAAACCACCGTACTCTACCTCACCAACGGATCATCGACCGTAGGCTGGCTCGACAAATCGAGAGATGCTGCCGGCGGATATGAATCGTTCGTAGGTGCCGCCGTAAACTGGAAACCGCTGGGTCAATATTGGTTTGAAACCAAGCTCAACGCCAGCGAGTTCAAGAATATTCGCGTAGAAGCCGAGTTGATGTACAACTACAACGCTTATACGACTATAGACATCGAGTACTCGACCAACGGAACCGACTGGACCAAAGCCGGTAGCGTAACCATGGCCGGTGCAAAAACAGAGAACCCCGTAAGCGCTACCCTCGGTGCCGACGCCAACAACCAAGAGGTACTCTATGTACGCTTCAAACCCGACACCAATAGTGCCGTAGATGGTTCTACAGCTCTTGACAACGATGGTACCACCATCACCAACATCTTCATCTGTGGTGAAAAAGAAATCGTTGACGACGGCGTAGCTCCCAAGTTGCTCTCGACCGTACCCACCGAAGGTGCCACCGGTGCCAGCGCAAGCGGTAAGATCGTGTTGAACTTCGACGAGAAAGTGAAACTCACCGACGGTGCTAAAGCTACTATCGGCGACAAAGAACTCGAAGGCGTAGTATCGGGCAAGACCATCACCTTCCCCTACATGGCCCTCGCATTCAACAGCGATTACACCTTCACTCTGAGTGCTAACGCTGTTTCGGACCTCACCGACAACATCATGAGCGAAGCTATCACCATCAACTTCCACACCATCGCTCCTCCCACGGTAACTCCGGGTATGTACGATCGTATCGTGACCACTGTAGAGGAACTGTTGGCTGCCCTGCAAGATGCTTCGGGAAGCACTCGTTTCCGCATCTTCCTCCACGATGGAACTTACGACCTTGGCACCGCTTGTCTCACCAGCGTACCGGGTAACGTATCGCTTATCGGTGAAAGCATGGAAGGTACCATCATCGTAAACGATCCGCAGGCCGAAGGTATCGGCGTATCGGCAACCCTCTGCACCGGTGGTGAAAATATCTACATGCAAGACCTGACCTTGAAGAGCACCGACTACGACCGTCTGCTCACGACCGGTCAGTCTATGGGCCGTTGCGTAGCATTGCAAGAAAATGCCAGCAAGTCTGTTTACAAAAACGTGCGTCTGCTCTCGAACCAAGATACCTACTACACCCGTGCTACCAAACGCACCTACTGGGAAGGTGGTATGATCACCGGTACCGTTGACTACTTGTGTGGCGGTGGTGACGTATTCTTCCAAGGCGTAACCCTCTACAACAACAAACGCGGTAGTGGCGACTGCATCACAGCTCCTGCCACATCGAGCGATTGGGGTTATGTATTCAACGAATGTATCATCGATGGTGCCGAAGAACAAGACGGTAACTACTCACTCGGTCGTCCGTGGCAAGGCAGTCCTCGCGCGGTATATATCAATACCACGATGAAAGTATTGCCCTCGGCCGCAGGTTGGAGCGACATGGGTGCCGTACCCGGTCTCTTTGCCGAATACAACAGCCACACCGAAAGCGGTGCTGCCGTTGATTGCAGCAAACGTAAGACCAGCTTCTCGTCGAACGGACAAGATGTAGCCGTAAGCTACAACCCCGTACTCACCGCTGCCGAAGCTGCCAAATTCACGGTAGAAAATGTATTGGGCGGTGACGACAACTGGCAACCGCAATTGCTCACCGAGCAAGCTCTCGCTCCGAAGTTGGCTATCTCTAACCGTGTAATCACCTGGCCGGCAT
Organism: Coprobacter sp.; assembly: GCA_017462265.1. Classification (GTDB taxonomy): domain Bacteria; phylum Bacteroidota; class Bacteroidia; order Bacteroidales; family UBA11471; genus Caccoplasma. The sequence continues at coordinate 4,281 of JAFTRN010000027.1, forward strand.
CGAACTACGCGTTCTGCTACGCTATCTGCAAAAACGGTAAAGTGATAGAATTCACCAACGACAACACCTACACCATTCCTGCCGACGCTGCCGACACCGATGTATTCAGTGTGCGTGTAGCCAACAACATGGGTGGTCTGTGTGCTGCTTCTGAAGGCGTTGTTCCTACCGACGAAATTTCGGGTGTAGAAGAAAACGCTGCCGAGCGTGAAGTAATCAGTACTCAAGTGTACGACCTCAACGGTATAGCTCTGCCCGCCCTGCGTAGCGGTATCAATATCGTTCGTACCATCTACACCGACGGTACTGTAGAAACCGTAAAAGTAATCGTGAAATAAGGTCTCACCTTAATTCATACCTATCAAAGGAGCCGGTCCCCCGGCTCCTTTTTTATTTGTCCGATAAATATACAGTATATAGTTTTTTTATTAGTGTCTGGTAAAACTTTTTCACCCCACCGTAAGTCTCTGATTTAAGATAATTTATGCGATAAAATAAAAAGGGAGGCTTGTATTTGTCTTATAAAAATTCCATCGGTATCGGTCGATACGGTGTACCTTATCGTACACACATCGCCTCTCGCTCGTTACCAAACGATACTATTATTCCCTTATAGTAACGTCTTCGACGTAACTTTTCTGTTTATCTCCTTATCCTCACGAAACGCTACGCTTATCGTGAGGTTTCTTCTCGAACAACCTCTCCGAGGTTTTATCGTTGTATTAAAAGATTATAATAGTAAAATACATCGAAGATGTTATTTAGAAGAAACCCCATAATGTAACGTAGTGGAATTGTGGGGATAGGGGGATATTCCCCTATCAAAATCTACGTCGAAGATGTTACTTTATTGGATTTCAGTACAATAATCCCCCCGGCGGACACTTGAGCCGAGTGCACCTACGTTTTGCAGCTCAATCACCAACCGCCGTAAGGACGCACGGTCCGTGCGTCCGAGGAGATGCAATTACCTTTAGATATTCAGGAGCCAATATACAATAAGCAGCCTGCCTATATAGTAGAGTTGAAACAGCTTCTTAGTGTCTGGTAAAACTTTTCCAAGAACTTTTCGGGAGAATGGCTGTTATATGATTACAACTCGTTTCTATTGCTCAATCATAGGGTTGTCGCACCTCTTCAGCCCAAGAGACATCGACGACAATCGGCACCCGTCGCCCATACGCCGGGTGTTTTTTTCGCATATAAGGCTGTCTGTCGAGATTTTTTTAACCCGTTTTTACAATTTATACCCTATTTTTTAGTTATTACATATATGCTCGGGCACACCGAGTAGCCTATTTTATGCACAAAAAAAGAGTTTACATACTGATATTGCTCCTTATATTATGTGGCACGCACGCGTTGCGGGCGCAAGACGATATGCAGTTGAGCCAATATTGGGCCATGCCCACCTATTACAATCCGGGGGCGGCAGGTATGTACGATAAACTGAATATACGCGTAGGTACCCGCCAGCAATGGGTAGGTATGCCGGGAGCCCCCAAGACCTTCCTCATCATGGGCGATATGCCCTTCCGCTTCCTCAAAGCCAATCACGGCGTGGGATTGTTACTCGCCAACGACAGCTATGGATTGTTCAAAACCATGTCGCTCGGCGTGCAATACGCATATAAAGTGCAACTATGGGGCGGGCAGTTGAGTCTCGGACTGCAAGTGGGGCTGCTGAGCCAGACCTTCGACGGTACCAAGGTATTCATTCCCGAGAGCGATTATCACCAGACGACCGACGACGCCATACCCACCACCGAACTACAAGGCTCGGGGCTGGATATAGGCTTTGGCGCCTATTATACCCACAAGTATTTCTATGTGGGAATATCGGCCACGCACCTCACCAATCCGCGTATCTCTTTCGACGAATCATACGAGGGACAGATAACCGGCGCATTTTATTTCACGGCAGGAGGCAATATTCCATTAAGAAATCCGTTATATGAATTACAGCCGTCGATGATGTTGAAGACGACCTTTCAAATGACACAGGCTGAAGTCGATATTCGATTGAAGTATAACAATTTCATTTGGGGCGGATTGGGTTATCGATGGAACGAAGCGATAATCTTCATGTTGGGAGCCGAATACAAGAATTTCCTATTGGGATATTCCTACGACTACTCCACCTCGGCCATACAGAAAGCATCGAGTGGCAGCCACGAAGTATTCATCGGTTACAGTATGAAATTGGACTTATCCAAAGGCAAAAAAAATAAACATAAAAGTATCAGAATATTATAATTCATGTATATGAAAAAATATATCTTATTTCTCGCCATCGCCGCATTGGTAAGCAGTTGCGCCTCATCGGGAGGCAGCAACGGTGGAGAGTTGACCGGCATAGGCGGAATGGCCTGGGGAGAACCCACGCCCTATGGTATGGTATTGATAAAGAGAGGTTCGTTCGAAATGGGACGCTCCGAGAAAGACAGCCTGTGGGGAACACCCGCCAACGCTCGCAGTATATCGGTCGATGCCTTCTGGATGGACGACACAGAGATTACCAACTCCGAGTACAAGCAATTTGTATTCTGGGTGCGCGACTCCATTATCCGCGAACGTCTTGCCGACCCCGCCTATGGTGGAAACGAAGCGTTCAAAATCGAAGAGGATAAAGAGGGTAATCCCATCACCCCCTATCTGAATTGGGCTAAATCCATACCTTGGCGCAACCCCAGCGAGGACGAAGCCCGTGCCATAGAGAGTGTTTATCGCATAGATCCCATCACCGGTAAAAAAGTTCTCGATGTGGCTCAGCTCAACTTCCGCTACGATGTGTACAACCACACCGAGGCCGCCAAACGTCGTAACCGTCTCGACCCCGCTCGTCGCGAGTTGAACACCGACATCGCTCCGAGCAACGAGGAAGTATTAATATCGAAAGATACCGCTTTTATCGATGACGACGGACGCATCATCAGCCAGACCATCACCCGTCCGCTGCAAAACGAATTTGACTTTCTCAACACCTATATCGTGAATATCTATCCCGATACTACGGCATGGATCAACGACTTTGACAACGCCTATAACGAGCCTTATATGCGTATGTATTTCTCGCACCCCGGCTACAACGACTATCCCGTGGTGGGTGTGTCGTGGGAACAAGCCAACGCCTTCTGTGCATGGCGCACCAGCTATCTGCTTTCGACCATGGGCGGAAACCGCTTTATAGAGCCTTATCGCTTGCCTACCGAGGCCGAGTGGGAGTATGCCGCCCGTGCCGGAAAGAACGAAAGCGCTTTCCCATGGGAGGGCGATGCCACGATGGCCGACAAGGGTTGTTTCTATGCCAACTTCAAGCCGTTGAAAGGTAATTACGTGAAAGATGGCAATCTCATTTCATCGCGAGTGGGCACCTATCCCCCCAACGAGTTCGGTCTCTACGATATGGCCGGTAACGTATCGGAATGGACCTCGACCGCCTATACCGAAGCCGTAGATCAATATACCAGCGACATGAACCCCGACTTCCGCTACAATGCCGCCAAGGAGGACCCCTATCGCATGAAACGCAAAATCGTGCGTGGCGGATCGTGGAAAGATGTTTCGAATTTCGTGCGCTCGGATATGCGTATGTGGGAATACCAGAACGAGCAACGCTCATTCATCGGATTCCGTTGCGTACGCACCCAAGTGGGATTTGCCAAAGGCCGTAGAAACTAACCGTGAAATATATTAAGATTTAACCATCATGGGAAAATACAAAAGATATAAAAACCGCATCGAGAAATTCCTCTCGGGCGAATCGGGAAAACGATTTTTCAACTTCGCATACAGTATAGGTGCCGCCATCGTAATATGGGGCGCACTGTTCAAGATACTCCACCTGCCCGGCGGTAATCTCATGTTGTCGGTAGGTATGGGTGTAGAGGTAGTGATGTTTATCCTCACGGCATTCGACCGTCCCTCGAAAGAATACCATTGGGAAGAGGTATTCCCCGTATTGGCATCGAACAATCCCGAAGATCGCCCCTCATTCAATGGTGGCGGTGGTGTAATCATCAACGGTGGTAATGGTGTAGCCGGCGGTAACATCACCGTGACAGGCGGTAACGGCGAAATATCGGGCAGCGACGCCCGACGCATAGCCGGTATCCCCACTAATATAGATGTAAGCGAGGAAGACACCCGCAATCTCTCGGAAAGCATACAAAAACTCTCAGCGGCCGCCGAACAAATATCACGCATGGCCGAACTGACCGACGCCACCCAAAAATATCTCGACCAAATGGCCGCCATATCGGAACAGATGACGCAATTCCGCCAAGCCACCCAATCGCTCACCGAGGTGTCGGACGTACTGCTCCACTCCTATCGCAGCATTACCGACAACAGCGATGGCATAAGCAACAATACACAAGGTTATGTGGACCAGATGGAGGCGCTCAATCGTAATATCTCGGGACTGAATACCATCTACGAAATACAATTGAAGAGCATCAGCTCGCAACTCGACAACATAGATCGCGTGAACGCCGGCCTGCGCAATATACGCGAAATGTACGAGGGATCTATGCAAGACAGTTCGCGCTATTGCTCCGAAGTAGAGAAGATGACACAATATATGGCTCAGCTCAACTCGGTATATCGCAATATGCTCACCGCCATGACCGTGAATATGTACACCCCGCAGCCTGTGCGCCCCGCATATTCCGAACCGGAAAAGCCTGCTGAACCAACTAACACCGAAAACGCATAAGAAACTTCCACATTTCGGGCAGATAACTGCCACGGTTTGAAGCCCATGTAAAATTAAAACTTCTAAAAAACAGCCTATAATATATGGCAGCAAACAGTCCCAACTCGCCTCGGCAGAAGATGATAAACTTGATGTATATCGTCTTGACCGCCATGTTGGCTCTCAACGTATCGTCGGACGTACTGAACGGATTCCGACAAGTTGAGGAGGGCTTGGTGCGCACAACCGAGAACGTGGCGGTGCAAAATGCCACGCTCTACGACGAGCTGACGGTATATTACCGCAACAACCCCGAGAAATCGGGCGAGTGGTATCACAAAGCTACCACCGTACATGGTCGCACCGACTCATTATATAATTATATCGACGGTCTGAAACTGCGTATCGTGCGCGAAGCCGATGGTAAAGACGGCGATGTAAACAACATCGAACGTCAAGACGACCTCGAAGCAGCCTCGTATATCATGTTATCGCCTACCACCCGCGAAGGTCGTAAGCTGCGCGAGGCACTCATCGAATACAGCGCGATGGTCGATGAAATGATTACCGACAGCGTGAAACGTCGCCTCATCAACGAATATCTATATCCCCGTGTGAGCAAGCAGGCGCTCATAGAGAAAAAGAACACCTGGGAAGAGGCAAACTTCGAAAATATGCCGGTAATAGCCGCCATCACCCTCCTCACAAAAATACAAAGCGACTTACGTTCGGCCGAAGGTGAAATACTACATACCTTGTTGAAAAACATCGATAAAGACGACGTGCGTGTAAACCAACTCAACGCCTACGTGATACCCGAGTCGAAAACCGTGATACGCGGTGGAAAATACAGCGCGCACATCGTACTCGCCGCTATCGATACCACCATGGCGCCGATAATCAATATCAATGGTACGGACCTTCCCCAGAGCGTAAACGGATTGTATGAAACGATATGCAACAAGTCGGGTATATACACGCTCGACGGCTATCTCGAAGTGCCCCACGGCGACGGCACATCTACCCGCCACCCGTTCAGCACCGGCTACTCGGTGGTAGATCCCACCGCCACGGTATCGGCCACCATGATGAATGTACTATATGCCGGCATAGACAACCCGCTGAGTATATCCGTGCCGGGTGTTCCCAACCACGCAGTGACTGCCACTATGAAAGGCGGTAAACTGACTCGCGACAAAGATGTGTGGCAGGCTCGTCCCGCCAAAGTGGGCGAAGATGTCGTAATCACGGTATCGGCCACCATGAACGGTCGCAATCAAGTGGTAAATACCACGACTTTCCGCGTGCGCCAACTCCCCGACCCTATGCCCTATATCGCCTTTGAAGACGACAACGGCAACATACAGCGCTACAAAGGAGGCAAGCCTTTCCCCAAACGTCGCCTACTTGCAGCCCCCGGTATAGAGGCAGCCATCGACGACGATTTATTGAACGTGGAATACAAGGTTTTAAGTTTCGAAACGGTATTCTTCGACTCCATGGGTAACGCCATACCCGAGGTATCTGACGGCAACAAGTTCTCCGAACGTCAAAAAAACAGCTTCAAACGCCTGTCGAAAGGAAAACGATTCTATATATCGCGTGTTAGAGCCGTCGGTCCCGATGGTATAGAGCGCGACCTGTCGCCCATAGAGGTAATTGTAAACTGATAGTAAAAGCATTAGACCTAAAAATATGAAAATCACGGTAAAGCACATACTTGTCGCACTCAGTCTCTGCGCCATGTTACCGATATGCGAAGCACAAACAGTAGTGCGACGCAGTAGCACAGCAACCTCCAACAAGAACGCACAGTCGGGGCCCACATTACGCGCCCAGACGCAATATGGCAATCATACCTCGGTTGCCACCGATGCGCCTTGGAGTCGCGGTATATATCGTCAAATCGACCTACAGAAAAAAAATAACCGACCGCTCTATTTCCCCGAGGAGGTCATCGACGGACAGAAAAATCTCTTCCGTCTGTTGATGGAGCTTGTGGCCGGTAACGAAATAAAGGTGTATGAGTACCTCGACGGACGCGAAGTGTTCGACGAAGCCAACGAAGTGCAGGTAGAGGAAATGCTCGAACGTTTCCACATACTCTACGAGGTAAAGGCCGGCCGCACCGCCAAGCGCAACACCTACATCATAGAAGAGAGCGATGTACCCTGCAACGAAGTGTTGTCGTACTATGTAAAAGAGCATTGGGTGTTTGACCAACAAGCCTCGGTATGCCGCCCGGTAATCGTGGCTATCTGCCCGGTACTGCACCGCGTGGGCGATTTCGGGGGTGAAGCGGTACGTTACCCGATGTTCTGGGTGAAATACGATGATATTCGCGACCACCTTTCGCAACAATATATCATGACCGATGACATGAACAACGCCCGCAACTACACGATGGACGATTATTTCACCTTGCGTATGTTCGACGGCGAAATATACAAAACTCAGAATCTGCAAAATATGTCGATAGTACAGCTCTACCCCACCCCCGAGGCGCAAGACAGCGCCCGTAAGGTCATAGAGCAACAATTGCGCAGTTTCGACAAAGCCTTATGGGTAACCGATCCCAACGCAGAGGTAGCGGAAGAACCTAAAAAAGACGACGCCACGACACCGGCCGACAAGGCCACGGTAAAAGCCGAAGATAAAAACGAGAAATCATCTACGCGCTCGAGCCGTGGTACAAGTACAAAGGTAAAGTCATCGAAAAGCAAAGAGAGCAAGCCTAAGGCCTCGAAAAGCAGCAGTTCTCGCAGCCGTAGCGGAGGCAATGCACCGGTACACTCGGTACGCCGCACACGATAATCGATTTTACTCCTATACTATCCCGAAAGTCTCAACCGAGCTTTCGGGATTTTTTATTTGAGGGAATTTCCATTATCTTTGCTCTACTTATAGACATAAAACAATACAATGATGAAAAAAATCATTAATCCGTGGCTACACAAGGAAGGATATTTCTGCTTCGGCTGCGCACCGCACAATGATGCCGGTGTGAAAATGGAATTTTACGAAGATGGCGATGAAATCGTGAGTATATGGCACCCCGAAGCCAAATATCAAGGCTGGATAAACACCCTGCATGGAGGTATTCAGGCAGTACTGCTCGATGAAATATGCGCTTGGGTGATACTGCGTAAGTTACAGACCACCGGGGTGACGTCGAAGATGGAAACCCGCTACTTGAAATCGATCGATACCACCGACCCCTATGTGGTATTGCGAGCCCATATTACCGATCAGAAACGCAACATCATTATCATCGAAGCTACCATCAGCAACCACCAAGGCGAGGTATGCAGCAAAGCGGTCTGCACCTATTTCACATTCCCGTCCGATAAGGTGCGCGAAGAGATGCAATTTCTCGGCTGCGAGGTCGAAGATACCGAGGTAAATCCACTCCCGTAAAACGCATTTATACACACGAAAAAGCCCGGCTGAATAGTCGGGCTTTAAAGTTGTTTAAATTTTATTCCAAAATACCCCTTAAAGAAGCCGAAACTTTGTTTTTTTGAAGCCGTAATAATTTTTTCAAGAAAATTTTAAACAACTTCTTATTGTATCAAATATTTTTCTAAAATGGGAACAACAGCGGTAATACCAATACCATGACGATGCCCATAGCGATTTGTAGTGGTAAACCCACCTTCACATAGTCCATAAAGGTATATTTACCGGCCGACATCACCAGGGCGTTGGGTGGTGTAGAGAAAGGTGATGCAAAACACATACTGGCTGCTACGGTAACGGCAAACAGGAAGGGATAGGGACTGACGCCCAACCCTATGGCCGACTGCATGGCAATAGGCGCCAACAACACCGCCGTGGCCGTATTGCTTATAAACATGGTCATAAGAGAGGTGGTGAAATAAACACCTGCCAGAAGAGCCAACGGGCCGTATTCACCCAGTCCCGATACCAATGCGGTAGAAACCATCTCGGAGGCGCCGGTCTTTTCTAAGGCCAGCGACATAGGCATCATGGCTGCAATCAGCACGATACTCTGCCAGTTGATGGTGCGATAGGCATCTTCTACATTACGTAAGCATCCGGTAAATATCATCAGCACGGCGGCAATCATCACAGCAACCACCGCCGGAACCCATTCACACACCATCGCCGCTATCATCGCGAGCATTATTGCGGCCGCAATAGGCGCTTTGCGATCGATGGTAGTCTTGGCCACCTTTTCTACCGGTTCGCCGAGTACCACCCAGTCGTTCTGCTCCTTGCTCATGCGGGCAATATCGCTCCACGCGCCTTGTATGAGCAACGCGTCGCCACTATGCATACGGAAATCGCGAAGGTCGTGTACGTGATACACATTATTACGTTGCACGCCCAATATATTCACACCGAATTTCTTGCGGAAACCACAATCGCGCACGGCCACATTGTCGAGCGACGAGTTGTGCAACAGCACCACCTCGGCAATACCGGTATTATCCGAGCGTTCGGCTGCCGATGTATTATATATCGTGTCGAGTTTCCACAAATGATTATCGGCCACCATTTGCGCCACTTGCCCCCCTTCGCCCGAGAGATAGAGTATATCACCCTCTTGCAACGTAGTATCGGGGCCGGCGGTAATATGATCGTAGATATTGTTGAAAAAGGGCCGACGTGTCGATACCTTACGGCGTATTTCGAGCAGACTTATACCATATTTCTGTGGGATATTCAACTCTTGCAATTGCTTATCCTTATATTCGGAATTGCCCGACACCTGTACACGAAACAATCGCTGCTCGAGTTGATATTCACGCAACAAATCTTGCGGAGCTCGTCTCGACGACTTTTTCTCTTCGTTCTGACGCTCTTTCTTGGAAAGAAACCATTTGGAGAGCGGTATCAGCACGACGATTCCCACCGTGACGCACACAAGCCCCACCGGCGTGAACGAGAAGAAGGACAAGGAGTCATATCCGGCATTGACAAGGGTATCTTGAATCACAAGGTTGGGCGGAGTACCGATAAGAGTCATCATACCACCCATGCTGCTAGCAAAGGCCAAGGGCATCAGCAGTCTCGACGACGACATTCCGGCACCGGCAGCCAGGCTCACCACGATGGGGAGCATCAGCGCCACGGTACCCGTGTTGCTCACAAATGCGCCCACAAACGAGGTCACAAGCATTACCAATATAAAGAGTAGAAACTGATTCTTCCCCGCCAACTGCATTATCTTACCGCTTATCATACGGGCAAGGCCGGTCTGGAATATAGCCCCACCTACGACAAACAAGCCTATCATCATTATCACCACGCTGTTGGAGAAACCGCTCAACGCCTCCGTCGGGGTAAGAATATCGAATATCAACAATAATATCAAGGAGGTGATTGCCACTAAGTCGGATCGTATCTTTCCCATCATGAAAAATACCGCCGACAAGAATAAAATGATTAATGTAATTACCATCTGTTCCATAAATACCTATTTTCCACTTTTATGCGCCCCAATATAGTGCAAACGAGTACAAAATCATATTCATTTGAATTATGCCGAGTGCAGCCTATATTCGCTTGTGCAAAGGTAGCACATTTATACATGTAAAACAATCCTATGCCCCGTTATACTTCTATGATTTGTCGGATATATTCTAAAAAAAGTAATCAACCCTTCATAGTTTATATAAGAATAGAAAAAAGCGAGCTAATCGTTGATTTCAATCAATTAGCTCGCTTTGCTGCGGAGAGAGAGGGATTCGAACCCCCGGAACCTCTCAGTTCAACGGTTTTCAAGACCGCCGCAATCGACCACTCTGCCATCTCTCCTTCTTTTGCAAGAATGGTTTTTCACAAAAGCGATGCAAAGGTAAATGTTTTTTTTTAATTACCAAACAGTTTACGATTTTTTATTCTACCTTTGCTTTATTATTTATCGCCACACCAAGGCCAAGCGCCGAGCGATATAGATTTAAACAACTATAATTCAAATCGATACAACGTACAACAAAGTCGCATGATACTTTTGCAATTATTTGGGACATTCTTCAGGATAGGCCTCTTCACCATCGGTGGGGGCTATGCCATGGTGCCCATTATCGAAGAGGCTTTGGTGGATAAAAAAGGTTGGATTTCGCGCGACGATTTCGTCGATACGTTGGCGCTGTCGCAGTCGGCTTCCGGTATACTGGCCGTGAATATTTCCATCGTTACCGGGTATCGCATAGCCGCACTGCCCGGGGCTATATCGGCCGCACTGGGTACGGTGATGCCATCGTTTCTCATCATATTGATAATCGCGATGTTTTTTACCCGATTCAGCGAAAATGCCGTGGTAGAACGTATATTCAAGGGTATAAGGCCGGCCGTGGTTGCCCTCATCGCCGCACCGGTATTCCGACTGGGTAAATCGGCGAAAGTCAATCTACGCAACCTATGGATTCCTGTCGTGGCAGCCCTGCTTATATGGTTGCTCGACTTCTCCCCCATATGGATTGTGCTCATAGCCGGCGGCGGTGGCTATCTCTACGGACTGATACAAAGAAAGCGAGGTGTAAGATGATATTCATACATCTGTTTATTACGTTTTTCAAAATAGGGCTATTCGGCTTCGGCGGAGGCTACGCCATGCTGTCGATGATACAGGGCGAGGTGGTGACACGCCACGCATGGATTACCGCACAAGAGTTTACCGACATCGTGGCTATCAGCCAGATGACACCGGGCCCGATAGGCATCAACTCGGCCACCTACATAGGTTATACCGCCACCGGCAGTGTATGGGGCTCGGCATTGGCCACTTTCGCGCTTGTGCTTCCCTCGTTTATCGTGATGCTCATTTTGTTCCGCTTCTTTATGAAATATCACGACAATCCTCATGTAAAAGATACATTCGCCACCCTACGACCGGCTGTGATAGGACTTATCGCCTCGGCCGCATTGATACTGATGACCGCCGAAAATTTCGGTTCACCCTCGGCCGACGATTCGCAATTTCTGTATAGTATCCTCATCTTTGCTGTCGTGTTTATAGCCAATTTTGTATTCAAAATCAACGCTATATTATTGATTGTACTTGCCGGAACCGCCGGTTATATACTCTACTGAAATGACTTACGACGAAACCATTCAATATCTATACCGCCAACTGCCCGTTTTCCAACAGGTAGGACAGTCGGCCTACAAACCGGGGCTGGGCAACAGCGAAGCCCTCGACGCGCTTGTGGGGCACCCCCATCGCCGGTATGCGACTATACACGTCGCCGGCACCAACGGCAAAGGCTCGACCAGCCACACCCTTGCCGCCGTATTGCAACAATGCGGCTATAAAGTGGGTCTATACACCTCGCCCCACCTCGTCGATTTCAGAGAGCGCATACGTGTCGATGGCGAAATGATACCCCGTGAGGCCGTACTCGCCTTTACCGAGAAGTATCTCGATGCCGGTCGCGATATACACCCCTCGTTTTTTGAACTGACCATGATGATGGCGTTTGACTACTTCGCTGCGTGCAAAGTAGATGTGGCGGTGATAGAGACAGGCCTCGGCGGACGTCTCGACAGTACGAATATCATCACCCCTACGACCTGTGTCATTACCAACATCAGTTACGACCACACCGCCTTGCTGGGCGACACCCTCCCTTCCATAGCCCGGGAAAAAGCCGGTATCATAAAACACGACATACCGGTGGTCGTAGGCGAAGCCGAGGGTGAGGTACGCAAAGTATTCGAGGACAAAGCCCTCGAAGTGCAGGCCCCCATCACATTTGCCGGTGACAGCGATGCGCTCACCTCGTGCAGTCAAGGCCCCGCAGGTCAGTGGCTGTTGGATAGCAAGGACTATGGTCCTATCACGTATGAACTCGGCGGTATGTGTCAGGAGAAGAACGCGGCGACCATACTATGCGCACTGCGCATATTGCAAAATCGTGGCTTCCACATCACGCCTCATGCCGTGAGAGAGGGTTTCGCCCACGTCACCACACTCACGGGATTACAAGGTCGCTGGCAACAGATAAACGTCACCCCGAGAGCCTTCTGCGATACGGGGCATAACACGGGCGGATTTCAATACATTTCGCGCCAACTGGCCTCGATACAATGCGATACGATGCGCATCGTATTCGGCATGGTCAATGACAAAGACATCTCGGGTGTACTCGCCATGCTGCCCCAAAATGCCGTTTACTATTTCACCCAAGCCGCTATTCCACGAGCTATGCCCGCCAATGTCATGCGCGACAAAGCTGCCGCATACCATTTGACCGGGAAGGTATTCCCCACCGTGCACGAAGCCTATCAAGCCGCCCTCGACGACAGCGGTGCCGACGATTTCGTATTTGTCGGTGGCAGTAGTTTCGTCGTAGCCGACTTATTAACCTTCTTAACAAACAAAGCATGAAAAAGTCCAACATTATCATAGGCGCGATAGTAGCTATCGCCGTCGTTACAGCTTTCATCACCGGTAACAAGTCGAGTTGGAGCGATACCGAGAGAGCACTGATAACCAACTGCAATGACTCCATTATGCACCTATGGACAATAGATAACGCCTCCGACTCTCTGTTTCTGCGGAACGTATGTGCGCCATTAACCCTCAGAGACATACAAGACGGGCTGTACGAACATCTGAAAGCAGGAATGTTGGCCACAGTCACCGATCCCCGCAACGAGGGTGTAGGTATTGCCGCCCCGCAGGTGGGAATCGGGCGTAGGCTCATCGCCGTACAGCGGTACGACAAAGCGGGCGAGCCGTTCGAGTTTTATGTCAATCCGCGACTGATATACCTCTCCGATACGACGCAGACAGGTACAGAGGGCTGTCTCTCTATCCCCGATATGCATGGAGAGGTGGCTCGCAGCACATCTATCATCGTGGAATACAACGACGAAACGACGTTCCTACCCCGACGCGATACCGTCAGCGGATTTACGGCGGTCATTTTTCAACACGAAATCGACCATTTAGAGGGAATTTTGTACATCGACCGGGCAATTTATGTCATTAATGAAGCTAATTAGGCTCATTTTTACACAAATAATACTATCTTCGCAAAAAATTAGAATAATATGAGAAAATTTGTATTCGCCACGATGGTACTATCGGCCATTATGCTGGCAGCATGTAGTAACGACAGCCGCACCTTGGAGGGTAGCTGGCTCATCGATAGCGCGTATGGTACCCCCGTGACCATTGCCGATACCGCTTTTATCACCTTCGAAGAGGGTATGGTGAAGGTTCACGGGTGCAATGGTTGTAACCGTTTCTTCGGACCTTGTACCGTAGAAAACAGCACTATCTCGCTGAAAAATCTGGCTACCACCATGATGGTTTGCCCCGACGCACCCTCCGAAGCCGAAATAATGAAAGCTTTCGCCGAAGCCGAGACTTATAGTGTAAAAGAAAGCAACGGAATAGACAAACTCTACCTCTACAACGGCGATAAAAAAGAGGTTTTGTCACTCACCTACACCCCCGAAACGAAATGAAAAAGACAAATTGGTTGGCGGCAGCCTGCCTGAGCGCCCTGTTGGCTTCGTGCCAATGCAACGAACAGAAATGTTGCGATGAGAGTAAATATCCCAACGCTGTCATCGAATCTATCATGGAACGTCGCAGCATACGAAAATATCAAGACCGTATCGTACCCCGCGAAACCCTGCAACTGCTTGCCGAGTGTGGTGTGAACGCGCCTAATGCCATGAACAAACAGCGGTGGCAAGTGCGCATCGTAGATAATGCCGCATACATCGATGGTATTACCGACGTGTATAAAAAGCACAATCCCAAAGCAGCCGCAGATGCCAACTTCAAAAATATGTTCCGTAACGCGCCGGCTGTGATATTCGTGGCCTCCAACGGCGAGGGTATGACCGAAATCGATTGCGGATTATTGGGACAGAACATCATGCTTGCCGCACAATCGATGGGGTTAGGTACTTGCTGTCTCGGTAGCGCCACAGCCTTCATGAACAGTAATACCGATGCCGCACCCTATGTGCAACAATTGGAGCTGCCCGAAGGTTATAAACTGCTCTATGCCATCGCCGTAGGCTATCCCGATGAGCAACCCGACGCCAAGCCCCGAGACCTAACCAAAATAAAGTTTGTGGACTAAGAAGCTGTTTGAATTTTCTTGAAAAATTTATTACGGTTTCAAAAAAAGAAATTTCGGGTTCTTTTTGCGGACGCTTGTGCCAAGCGTCACTACGTAATATCTATATTATGAAACGATTGCGCACCATCATCGCCTGTATGGCGCTCACCTTGATTGCCGCCACTTCTCTGTGTGGACGACCGGTAGAGAAGAAACAGCCCCGACCACCGAAACGGTTGCCGGTGGTTTTGGTTTGCACAGGTAGTACCAACAAGGTGTTTCATACACAGCAAGAGTGTCCGGTTTTGAAGCAATGCGACCAGAAAATCAAAATCGTCACGCTAAGCAGAGCCCAAAATGCCGGTCGTACCCATTGCGCACTATGCAGCCTCTTCAACAGCAGTAAATAATTTTACCATAATTCCTAAATATTGGTGTCCGATAAAGATTTTAAAAATTTTCGGAAATCTATGATTTAAGATAATTTATGCGATAAAATAAAAAGAGGGGCTTGAGTTTGTGTTATAAAAAGATTGCCGTTAGGTAATCGATTTTTACAGCCCCGTATAAGCGAGCCGGTAGGCGAGCGTAATGCGGGGAACATAGGGTATTCGTAATAATCAATGCCTTTAGGTATTGGACCTATATATAGGCGTGATAATCATTATAGTCCGATACCTACGGCATCGTAATTCCATAGTCAATTTTACCCCGCATTGCGCCGATAAATCGGCTTATACGGGGCTGTAATGTCTTATGCCGATGGCATAATGAAATCTTAAAAACAGTAAGTCGTATTTTTATCGGACACTAATAAAATTTAAACAGCTTCTTATACCTCAGTGATTTTTCCTTCGGTTACATACCATAGATACCCTTTGGGGTTATAACCCATCATTTCCAACAGGTTCATGTAATTGCGTACTTGCGATAAATATTGTTTCTGCACCTCTCCAAATTTATAGTCGATGACGATTGCCGTATTTCCTTCGAGTATGATGCGGTCGGGGCGATAGACGGTCTGGCGTTTTTTTGTATGAAGCGGGACTGAAGCGGGAACTAAAATGTCCCGTTCGTTAAGCACCTTTAAGCCTGGTTTGAACCATTCGCGAGCGATGTCGGTATCAATCCTTTCTCGTAGAAGGCCCTCTATATCTTCACCCTCTTCGTGTGTGATTATGCCTTTGAGTATATGGGCTCTCACGGCATTACTTATGTCGTCGATGGTATTTATGCTACTGAGTATGTTGTGGTATATCGTTCCTCGATGTCGGCCATCGCTACCATCGAAAAAGCTTTTCCCTTGCAGTCGCAGATGTAATCGGTCGCCGGGAATGACCGAGCGGTATGGAACGATGTTATCGGGCGTGCTTATTACCTTATCGTGTCGGAAGCTCTCTTTTTTACCAAAGCTGTACACACCGCTATCGGCGTCGAAGTCCTTACCGAGGTTTGTATATGGGAATTGATTGAGATTCTCGGGCTGCACCTCGGTTTGCAGGCAGGTATATAGTAATTTCCCTATGTTTTTAGTGTTACTTTTGAGAGAAGACGAGAATATGTAAAGTTCGTTTTTGGCACGCGTAAAAGCTACATAGGCGAGGTTCAGATTGTCGATGTATGAGTGTATCTGCTCGGTAAGATAGGCCTTTGCATAGCTTGTAGTCGTTAATTTCGATTCGTACTTTATCGGCACGAAAGGAATCTGATTAAGAGACTGAGGGGTCTCGGCCCATAGAATTTGGGCGTGTTGATTGCTGTGATCGAGGCCCCAATTGCAGAACGGAATAATTACCGTGCTGAACTCCAATCCTTTGGACTTGTGTATCGTCATGATGCGTATGGCGTCGAGACCTTCGGGGGTAGCCAGCGATTGCGTGCAGCCTTTGTCGTGCCACCATTGTAAGAACGAGTTGAGATCCGACGAACGTCGGTTGGTAAACTGCAAAACGGTATCGAGAAATGCCTGTATGAATACATTCTCGTTACCGATATTGTCGCACGGATACAAATCGATGATTTTTTCACAAATCTCATACAGAGAGTCGCCTCGTAACTTCTCTATGGGGTGTAATATCGCTTCAGAGTCGTTTCGCAATTTGTCGCACACGCCCGATATCGTCGGCTTTTTGTCTCGGGTACGAGCCGCCTCGATATGGTATAGAGCCATGAATTGTGCTAAGGGTACTTGTGGCGTGTTGAGATAGTCGAGCAGGGCGATAATGAGCTGTACCGTAAGGGAATTGCTTATATAGAGGGCTTCGTCGGAGATAATGTCGTATCGGTATTTATCTCTTTCTGATGCCTCTTTCATCAGATATTGTACGATGGTGTTGCCTTCGTTTTTGGTGCGTACCAGTATGGCAATGTCGCTCAATGCCACCCCGCGGTCTTGCAGGTCGCGAATGGTGGCGGCGAGTTGTTGCAGTATAAGATCTTGGGCGGTAAGCTCGTAGTCCTTGTCGTCGGAGAAAAATCGGGCCTCTACATAGCCGCTGTCGGCCGTGGAGTGTCGGCCGATTTTTTGTGCCGCATCGCTATATGCCGATACTATTTTATGCGAAAGATCACTATCGGTCTCTCGCTCTTTGTTGAATTCGTCTTGTAAGGTCGATGCCGCCAGTGTAAAGAAGGCGTTGTTGAATCGTATTACATTGCCGCAGCTACGCCAATTGGTGTCGAGCGAGTTTTCTTTCAGCTCGCTTTTGTCGAAGCAGTTGGGCAACTTATCGTTGAGCAGTTTCCAGTCGGAGTTGCGCCAGCGGTAGATACTTTGTTTCACATCGCCCACAATCAGATTGCTTTCGCCCCGGGCTACGCTGTCTTTGATGAGCGGGTAGAAGTTTTTCCATTGGGTAACAGAGGTGTCTTGAAACTCGTCGATGAAGAAGTGATCGATATAAGTACCTATTTTCTCGTACACAAACGGGGTATCGTCGTCGTTGATGATTTGTCGCAACAGTTCGTTGGTGTCGGAGAGTAGCAATGTGTCATGGTCGTTTTGATAATTCTTTATCTGAGTGACTATGTCATTGAGAATACCCAGCGTGTAGAGAAATTTCCGCGTTCTGATAGCGGTTTGATACTCTTGGCATATCTCTGTATTATCATAGATTTTAATAATGGCATTTATTTCGGCCTGAAATTGCGCCTCAATGGCTTTCGCGCCCGATATGGTACCACTGTCTGTCCCTTTGGGGAACCAATGGGACGCGTCGTTTTCTGCAATAGATTTTATGCGAGAGCCCGGTAATGTGTCGTATTTGCCATTAGCCCATTTGGTGAGTTGTGCTGCTCCTGAAGCATTACCATATTTAAAGTCTGTGACATTAATGTTTGCGCTATCTAATAATGCAAGAGCCTTGTCGGCTTGCTTTTTGACATCGTTTTCAAACGTGAACTTGATGCCGTTGAGTTTTTTTATGTACTCTTCGATCTTACGCTTGTCTTTCAGCAGTTCATGCAGGTCGTTTTGATGCTCTTTGTACTCCTCCTTGAATATCTCGGTGGCCAATTTGTCTATTTGTCCGCGAAACGATTTATAGGAGTCTTCCTCTATTTGCTGTTGAGCGAAAGATACGAGCCAGGCCAGCAAATCTTTATTATCTTCCTTTTCCAACTCGAAAAACATACGATCTATCGCTTCGGCGAGTATATGCGAGCTGTCGAGCTCAATGTTGTATCCGCCCGATATACCTATTTCGTGAATAAAGGCTCTTGTGATTTGTTGAAAAAATCGGTCGATGGTACTGATGTTAAACCCCGAGAAGTCGTGTAGCAGGGTGTATAATTGCTCTGCCGCCTGAGCCTTCAGCTCATCGATATTGCCGGTGATGCCGTTTTGCCCCAACAGGTCTTTGAGGTAGTCCGATTTCTCGGGTGTATGAGCCAGTATGTCGAGTTCTTTGATGATGCGCTGTTTCATCTCGTCGGTGGCTTTGTTGGTAAAAGTCACGGCAAGAATACGACGATAGAGCCGTTTGCGTTCATCAGGTAACAGATTGTCGCTCTGATTGGGGGGCGATAACAGTATCTTGATGTACTCGAATGTGAGCCTATAGGTCTTACCTGAGCCGGCAGAGGCACGATAGACATTGAGCATGATGATGTGTTTATATGATACGACAACGGGTATAACCCTCTTTTACAAGGATTTCTTTCACTTTCTGGCGAAGGTCGCCTTGGACCAAAATTTCTCCGTCGCGACACGAACCTCCGACTCCGCAACGCGTTTTCAGCAATTTGGCCAATTCTTTCAAATCGTCGTCGCTACCCACAAAACCGGTGATGATGGTGGCCGATTTACCGTTGCGGTGTCGCCTGTCGAGCTCTATGCGCAGGGCTTGTTTCTCGGGGGCGAGCGTCTCTTCTACAGGCTCCTCCTCCTCGGATTGATATGCAAAATCGGGGTTGGTGGAATATACGATATTCAAGCGGCTTTTCCAATCGTTGTCTTTGTGCATGATTTACAGATGTCGTTAGTTACGTGTCAAATAATTTCTTCAAATTTAGTGCAGAATGTGCAGTTTGCCAAAAAAAATAGTACTTTTGTTCCACGAAAGACAAAGATATGCGTTATATGCGTGATTCTTTGTGTGAATCGTAGCCCTGATTTTATTCTTATAGAAATGCCTATTGAAAATACACGAAATACAATAACTCTGCCCGAACCCTCGTTGCGCCGATTGCCGTGGTATTTGGCTTACGTCAAATTATTGCGCGACAGGGGAGTGGAATATGTGTCATCGACTCAGATATCGAAAGAGATAAATGTTGATTCCTCGCAGATAGCCAAAGATCTATCGTTTATAAATATTACCGGTAAAACCCGTGTAGGCTATGAAGTGGCATCGCTGGTCGATGCGTTGGAGGCGTTTCTGGGGTTTGGAGAGATGCACAAAGCCGTGATTTTCGGGGTGGGAAGCCTCGGTGCGGCCTTGTTGCAAGACTCGGGTTTGGCGCAGTATGGAATGAAGGTTGTAGCCGGATTCGACGTTTCGCCTACGGTGGTACATACCCGCATAAATGGTATTCCGGTGTATGATGTTGCCGACTTCCCCCGCATACAGAGAGAGTTAGACGCGCATATAGGTATCCTTACCGTGCCGGTGGATATGGCGCAGAAAGCGTGCGACGATATGATACGGGGCGGTGTGAAAGCGATATGGAATTTCACCCCATATCGTATAAAGACACCCGAAAACATTGTGGTGCAGAATACCTCTATCTATGCTCATCTGGCTGTAATGTTTAATCGGTTGAATCACCTCGAACAAGATAAATAGGTTTGTGGTAATATAGAAAAGAGACTTTTATGAAGATATTTGCGGTAGGTTGGAATTATCTCGCTCACAATAAAGAGATGAATCGTGCGTTATTACCAAAAGAACCGGTTCTGTTCTTGAAGCCCGATACGGCGATATTGAAAGACGGGAAGCCGTTTTTCTACCCCCCTTTCTCGGAGCGGATAGAGTATGAAACCGAATTGGTCGTGCGTATTTCACGATTGGGGAAAAATGTGGCACCCCGTTTCGCACATCGTTATTACGATGCTGTAACGGTGGGTATCGACTTTACCGCAAGAGATTTGCAGTCGCGTTTACGTGCCGAGGGCGGCCCGTGGGAAATATCCAAGGGGTTTGATGGCTCGGCGGTCGTGGGCGACTTTGTGCCGGTATCGGAACTCGAGCGTGGTGTGCAGGATTTGCAATTCTCTTTGCACATCGACGACAAAGTGGCACAACAAGGTCATACGGCCGATATGATATTCCCTATCGATGAGATAATTGCTTACATCAGCCGATTTTACACGTTGCGTATGGGCGATTTGCTCTTTACCGGTACACCTTGCGGGGTGGGGCCGGTGGCTATCGATAACCATTTGCAGGGTTTCTTGGGTGATCGCAAGTTGCTCGATTTCCATGTGCGGTGAGCGGGCCGGTTCGTATAGTCGTATAGTGATTATATGAAGAAACTTATCCATATATATTCGTTACTGTTCCTGCTGTTTTCGGGTGGGTATGTGTCGGTATATGCCGATGATGCGGCTACTCGATACGCTACGTCGTCGGTACTCTCGTCGGGCCATTGGGTGAAGATACAAATCGATGAGACCGGCCTCTATCAGCTTACCTATAGGGAACTGCAAGAGTATGGATTTACCGATCCCTCGAAGGTGGCGGTGTTTGGCTATGGTGGGGCTATGTTGCCTGAGGATTTCTCGGAAGAGTATATCGATGACCTACCCCAACTCCCGGTATTGCATACGGGTAGCAAACTCATATTTTATGCGCAGGGTGTCGTGTCGTGGGGAGTGCAAAATAAATTGTTCGTTCGCACACGGAACCCCTATTCCATGTATGGCTATTATTTCCTGACTCAACTCGATACCGAACCTGTGGCGCCGACGAGGCTTGCGCCATCGACCTTGCAACCGGCAATCGCGGTGACGACATTTCACGACTATGCCTTGCACGAGATGGAGGCGGTAAGTCCCGGGCGTATGGGTAGAAACTTTTATGGCGAGAATTTCCTCTATACAAGCGTACAAACCTTTTCATTCGATATATCCGGCATCACTACTACGCCGGTGACGGCGCAGATACGTTTCATCGCAAAATCGATGGCGACATCGTCGGTCGCAGTGACAATCAATAATAGCGTGACACGTAGCGCTATGATTGCCGGGATTACCGACTCCGATGGTCAGACCTATAAAAGCGGTGTGGAAAAGATGATAGAGGCCTCCTTTACCCGCAATGCCGATGAGGCCGATAAGGTGAAAATATCCTTTACCGGTTCGGGGGCTACGGGGGCCTATCTCGACTATATATTACTGAATATGGAGCGTGAGCTTCGCCTATATGACGGCGTGGTGCAGTTTCGCCACAAATCGGCTGCGACACAACCGTTGCGATATGAGGTGGCGGTGGGCAGTGCCAAGTCGCCTCATATATGGGACGTGTCTCGCCCCCATGCTCCGCAGGAGGTAACAACCTCGACCCCGGCCGATGGTGTCGTGTCGTTCGTGTCGTCGGTGACGGCGATGAACGAATATGTGGCATTTGACGCGTCGGCGACATTCCCCTCTCCGGTGTTTGTAGGGACGGTTTCCAATCAAGACCTGCACGCCCTGCCGCAAGTCGATTTTGTAATTGTGGCGCCGACGGCTTTTGTCGATGAGGCCAAACGTCTTGGTGAGTTTCACCTCTCACACGACTCACTCACCTATCATGTGGTGCAACCCGGTGCTATCTACAACGAGTTTTCATCGGGTACGCCCGATGCTACGGCCATACGGCGGTTTATGAAGATGCTTTACGACCGTGCCGGCGATGATGAGGCTTCACGTCCGCGATATTTACTGCTTTTCGGTGACGGAAGCTACGACAACCGTCGGGTTACCGAGGAGTGGGCGTCGTATAATTACCCTTTCTTGTTGACTTTCCAAGCCGATGAGAGCGTTGATGAAAAGAACAATTTTGTGACCGACGACTATTTCGGCTTTTTGTACGACGACGAGGGTAGTGAAGTGTGGAAAGCCCGCCTGGCAGTAGGAGTGGGGCGTTTCCCAGTGCGCACGAAAGCCGAGGCTGCCGCTGTGGTAGATAAGGTGATAGCCTATGCCACAAGTACCGATTATGGTTATTGGAAAAACGATATATGCCTCGTTGCCGACGACGGGAACTCGGGCGTACACATGGAGCAGAGCGATGCTTTGGCACAGATATTAGAGAACCAAAATCCCGAGTTTTTCGTACACAAATTGTATATCGATGCCTATAACAGGGTGAGCGCGGCTACGGGGGCGACCTATCCCGATGCCAAAAATCAAATGCTCAACCTACTGAAGCGCGACGGCCTCATGGTGATAAATTATGTGGGGCATGGCAGTACCAAGGGGTGGACCGCAGAGAAAATACTCGAATGGAGCGATATATCCAATATGTTTGTGTCGCGACTGCCATTATGGATTACCGCTACGTGCGATTTCAGTCGTTTCGACGATAGAACCACCTCCGGTGGTGAATCTCTCTTTCTGAACAAGACCGGTGGTGGCGTAGCGCTCATATCTACTACCCGGGTGGTATTTATCCATGCCAACGGATATATCAACGAGGCTATCGTGAAGCACCTGTTCGACCGTGATTCCGAGGGGCGTGTGGTGCGCCTCGGCGATGTGATGCGCCTCGGCAAAAACGATATTACCAACAAAGCCGAAGATGTGCTGAAAAACAAACTCAACTATATATTGCTCGGCGACCCGGCATTGCGCCTCACCGTACCATCGTATAAGATGGCTGTGACGGAGATAAACGATACCACCGTGGTCGATACCGCACCGACTGATATTACGCTGAAAGCACGTTCGTGGGTTACAGTGAAGGGCGAGATACAAAATGCTGTCGGGGCGAAGGTTGATGATTTCGACGGCTTGATTTACCCTCGATTGTTCGACTCCGAGCAAGAGATCGTAACGGCCGGTAATGGTAACGACAACGGCGAGCAGGTACCCTATACCTTTACCCGCAGAGACAATATGCTATATACCGGACGCGACTCGGTGCGAGGGGGAGAATTTGAGTTTACCTTCAAGATGCCGCGCGAGCTCAATTATTCCGATGAACCGGGGTTGTTCAATCTGTATGCCTATGATAGCCGGGGCCGGGAGGCCGGCGGAATGAATACCCACTTTATCGTGGGTGGTATGGATAGTGAGGTCGATGACGATGCCGATGGCCCGCAAATCTTGTCGATGTATATGAATACCTCGGATTTCGAGAATGGCGATAAGGTGAACGAGACACCGATGTTTATCGCCCGGGTAGAAGATGCCTCGGGTATCAATATATCGGGTATCGGCTTGGGCCACGATATGACGGTATGTATCGACAACGATCCACAACAAGAATATGTCATAAACAACTATTACGTGCCACAAACCGGACGTTTCGGAGTGGGTGATGTCTATTACGAATTGCCCGCGCTCTCCGATGGCGCGCACTCGCTCACCTTCACGGTGTGGGATACCGAGGGCAATTCCTCGCAGGAATCTTTGCGATTTGTTGTGAAGAAAGGATTGAAACCTCATATTTATGATATATATCATGCCATGGAGGCCGATGCGGCTCGATTCTATCTGCGACACAATCGCCCAGGTATGATGATGTCGATAAAATTGTCGGTATTCGATTGGTCGGGCCGAGAGGTATGGACCACGGAACTCACCGACATGTCGGAGTTGTGGACTTCCACACCCATCGAGTGGCCGTTTACCGACAAAGCCGGTCGCCGAGTGCCCGGCGGTATGTATCTCTATCGAGCCATAATATCGGTAAATGGAGGAACCGAGGCGACCAAAACCCGAAAAATATTGGTTCTTCCACAATAAAAGCGCCTGAAAATAGTTATAATAAGGTGCTGCTATTCTTCAAAATAAAATTCAAACAGCTTCTAAAAATAGAAATTAGAGACAATATGAAATATACGATAAAAACGCTCTTGTGCGCCTTGGCGGTGCTGATGGCAATTCCCGTAAACGCGCAGGAGGATATAAGTAATCAGTTCAATCCCATCTCTACGGGAGTTACCACGCTGAGCATCGCACCCGATGCGCGAGCCGGCTCTATGGGCGACTTGGGAGCAGCCACCGATCCCGACGTCAATTCGCAACACTGGAATCCCTCGAAGTATGCGTTCGCGTTCAGCAGTGCCGGATTCTCGGTTTCTTATACCCCGTGGTTGCGCAAGTTGGTCAATGATATAAACCTCGTGTATGCGGCCGGATATTGGAAATTTGGCAACAACGATTTGCAGGCGTTGAGTGCGTCGTTGCGCTATTTTTCGTTGGGAAAAGTGCCTATTTATGACAGTAATTACAATCTGCAAAACGAAGTCAATCCCTACGAAATGTCGTTCGACCTGGGATACTCTCGTAAATTGTCGGAGACCTTCTCTATGGGTGTCGTATTCAGGTTTATCTATTCCGATATGGGATATGGCGGTATTTCATCGGCCGAGGATATGTCGGGCGCGGCCGCTTTTGCCGCCGATATATCGGGTTATCAGACAGTATATCCCATCATAGGTCGCAACGAGTGCCAATTTTCATGGGGTTTCAATATCTCGAATATCGGTTCGAAGGTGTCGTACGATGGCGGTACCAACAGCGCGTTCCTCCCCACGAATTTACGCCTCGGCTTCTCGTTCTTGTTTCCCATATATGATTACAATACCTTGTCGTTGAACCTTGATATAAATAAACTGCTTGTACCGGCGGCTCCGCGCCAAAGCGACTATACCTTTATCGACGACGATGGCAATACGCAATACGATACCGAGGCTTATAACCAAGCCAAAGAGGATTTTAACAACACCGGTTCCATATCGGGTATATTCAAGTCGTTCAGCGATGCGCCCGGCGGTTTCAAAGAGGAGATGCAGGAAATCTATTTCTCCACCGGTCTCGAATACTCATACAATCGTCGATTCTTCCTGCGTGCTGGATATTACTATGAAAACAAATACAAGGGTAATCGCCAGTATGTGACTTTCGGTACGGGATTCTCTCTGAATGTGTTCTCGCTCGATGCTGCCTATGTGATGGCTACCGCGCAAAGCAGTCCGCTCGATCAGACTTTGCGATTTACCTTGTCGTTTGATATGGACGGCATAAAAGACCTTATGGGTCGTCGCCGTCGCTAAGTATAGTATTTCTAATAAATTTCTCAGATTATGAAGGTGCGAGTAGGTATGGGGTTCGATGTGCATCGCCTTGTAGAGGGGCGTGAGCTATGGTTGGGTGGTATTCGCATAGAGCACCGCTTGGGCTTGTTGGGCCATTCCGATGCCGATGTGCTGATACACGCGTTGTGCGACGCCCTGCTGGGCGCTGCCAACCTCAGAGATATAGGCTATCATTTCCCCGATACCAAAGGCGAATACAAAAACATAGACAGTAAAATATTATTGCGCGAAACCATGAGCCTCGTAAGGGCTAAGGGGTATGAGTTGGGCAATGCCGATATTACGGTATGTGCCGAACGTCCGAAACTCAACCCTCATATACCGGCCATGCGGCAATGTCTTGCCGAGGTAATGGGTGTAGATGCCGATGATGTGTCGATAAAGGCTACGACCACCGAGAAACTCGGCTTCACAGGTCGAGAGGAGGGTATATCGGCATACGCCGTAGTATTGTTACAGAAGTTGTAAAAGGGCTATACATAAAACTTTATAAAACAAATCTCCGATGAGGTATTTGCTGATAACTCTCATTTTGTACCTTATGTTGGGCGGTATTAGTGCCCAAAAGAGGGAACAATGGGCGTTGCCCGAAATACCGCAGGCTCCGGCTAATCCTCCGATGGAATTTCTCGGGGTGGAGTGCCCTACGGGTACAAAATTGTTTATGCTCGACGACCTGCCCGAGTATATGCGCCGTTCGGGCTGGTTGGTAGCCCGGCAGCAATGGGCTGAACGCTTTTCGCCCGACACCATAGCCGACTATAAGAGTGAGTGTCGCTTCCTTACCTACATCAAAATCAATTTCCAAGGTTACGGATATATGGTAAATGATGAGAAATTGAAAAAAATGGGGTAAGGGCTTGGTTTTCTTTTTTCCATTGATAGGTACTACGATATATAACGCCAACCCTACGACCTCGGGATTGCGGTTGGTGGCCGATTATACGCTGTGCGTGTATGATACGCAGGGGGTACTCACCTCTATACAGCACCCGTTTGTGTTGGGGCTGGAGCAAAACAAGGCGGATAGTAAGGAGCCTCAAATCATGCAACCCGAGGGGGTGATAATCGAATATCCGTTGGTCGATCTGTTGCAGCACTCCATAGTCGCCGAGTATGCCAAGATATGCCGAGAATACGGTCTTACTGAATAGCCTTCCTTGAAATCGATTAGAAACTGTTTGAAAAAGTTTTCTCGGCAAAACAAAGATTGCCATAGGTAATCGATTTGAACGGCTTTTTAGAAGTTGAAAAAGTAGTTCATGAAGAAGTTCCAGAAGGTTACAACTCCTATTGCCAATAGTTTAGAGAAATAAAAAGGTAACTTCAACCGGTCGTTGAGCAGATATATAACGGCGTTGTTGATAAGCAATCCTATGACCGATATACCTATAAATCGCAGATATTGCATAGCGATTTCGGGATCGTGACTATCGAAAGTCCAGATACGATTGAGCAGATAGTTGCTTGTGGCCGCACATATAAATCCTATGGAGTTGGCTATATATTTGTTGAGCCGACACCACTCTTTCAGTACCCAAGTGATGCCGAAATCGACAAATACACCCGAGCCGCCTACAAGGCAGAATTTTATGAATTGTTCGAACATTACTCGTTGATTTCGATTTGTGTGCGAGCGGAATTGTACCAGAAATTGAGGGGCGTGCGTCCTATGGCAAATCCCGTGTCATAGATGTTGTTTTGAAGTTTGTCGAGACCTTCGATGGTGACCGCTGTCGATACCTCGCCCGATGCCGGTAACGTGATGTGTAAATCTACCGGAATGGCATGACGCACCTTCTTGGCTGCAAAAAGCATATAGAAGCGTGTGTCTTCTCCATTGATGGTTATATCGTAGGGGTAGGGGTTGCGTAAGGTGAGCGTGCACATGATGCTGTCGCGCGGAGATACTTGTCGGGGTAACGATTTCTCGTCGTATTGCACCTCTACCAAGCGCACCGGACGGAAATCGTCAATCAGGGTGTAGCTGAATTTGTAGCCATTGGCAAGGGCCACTTCGTTGCTTTTGAGAGGTTTGTCGCGATCTTTGCTACGAATCTTTTGTAAGGTTCCGGCGATGACTTCTCGACCTATGGCCCGGGTATCGTCGTCGCGTAGTTGCCATTGGCTTGTGCGATAAGAGAAATTCGGCTGACAATAGGCCGATTTCCCGGTGTAGAAAATGTATTTGGAGGCAATGGCGTAACTCCCGCTGAATATTACGGGACGCTCACCGGCAATCTTGGCGATTTCCTCAAAAGCAGGTTTGTTGTCGAATATCTCGAAACGTATGCGTAGCGGGTTCCATATCATCTCTATGCGCATAATGCCGGCTAAGACGATAGTGGTCCACCCCACAATCAAGATATATTTACGCAACCGATGCGAACGGCTTTCTCGTACATAGTTGAAGAGTATGTATATAAGCCCGAATGTGGCGGCAATGAGCCATTGAGGCTGTACCCGGCCCTTGAATGTCGATACCGTGAAGAATAGGAAAAACAATATGGGGAGCCAGTATAATGCCCGCTCGGTCGCGTTGCGCGTGCGTAATTTGCGCCAGGCCATGAAATAGAGCGGGAAGAAGAATGGGTTGAATACGGCTATGGTGTTGAGCAGATGCTCGGTGATATTGGCAATTTTGAACGAACCGTTTCGGTCGTGTAGATGGTAGCCGAAGGTGATATAGTCGTGCGTATACTGCCAATAGAGGTGAGGCACGATGAGTATCAATGCCACGATACCGCTTGCGTATAATTTGGGGCGCAACAACAATCGGGGATTGACTATGAGTGTAAACAATACGACCAATGCGCCGTGGTATTTGCTGTAAGCCATCAGTGCCATGGTCACACCCAGCAGTATGGCATTGAACCAACAGTCTTTCTCCGTAAATCGTTTATAGCATAGCAGATACAGAGCGGCCGTCATCATCAGCGGCACGTCGGGGACGGCGAGAAATCCATAAAGTTGCAATATGGGGAGTGCGGCCGATATGACGATAAACAAGAGCGCGTCGCGAGTATCGGGCTGTTGCGGGCGAATGATGCGCCATAAAATCCACAAATAGAGCGGTTGCAGGCAGGTGAAAAACAATCTTACCCCCAATTCACCCCCGATGAAGTTATGAACTGCACCCCAAAAGTTGGACAAAAATAAAGAAGTATGAAATATAGTCCAACATTGGCCATAATGGTCAGCAGAACAATTTCTCAAGGCGAAAACAGCTTGAGAGGAATCAGCCGTTCCTACGGTCTTGATCCAAAGG
>JAFTRN010000028.1 GCA_017462265.1 Coprobacter sp.
AAATACTCGATAAGCGAGAGCAGAACCATACTTGTATGGATTATGCCGAGCGTAAGAGTATTCTGTAAGGAAAAATGTCTTATGCCGATGGCATAATGAAATCTTAAAAACAGTAAGTCGTATTTTTATCGGACACTAATATTTCTTCATATAGTGTTGTCTTTGATAAGTCTTATACAAAGATGGTTCTAAGTCGCTAAAAACGATAATACTATCGTGCCGAAAAAAGAAAATAATATTGAATCTTTTTACACAAAAAGGGCGGAAATGTGCTAAAAAATGGGAATGGGTAGATTGGTATGGTTTTTATTCGTACCTTTGTAGCGATTTTTTTACAAAATACCCAATATTATGGAATATCAAATTTCGCGTATTGTAGCCTTGCAGGCTCGTAAATACGGAAATAGAGAAGTGTTGCGCCATAAAGACGCTGACGGAAATTGGAAATCAATATCTTGGACGGAATTTGAACGTCGCATACAGCAAGCCGCCCGTGCCATGCAGGCATTGGGTGTGACGGTGCAAGAAAATATAGCAACATACACCCCCAATAAACCCGAAGGTATCATCGTAGATTTTGCCGCCTTTGCCAATCGTGCGGTGGTGGTACCTCTCTATCCCACCGGCTCGCTCGAACAGCTCGAATATATCGTGCGCGATGCCGAGATACGTTGCATATTCGTGGGGGAACAGATACAATATGATAATGCCTACAAAGCGTTGTCGTCGTGCGAGACGCTACGACAAATCATCATATTCGACCCTGCGGTGGTACGTGCCGAGGGAGATACAACGTCGCTCTATTTCGACGAATTCAATGCCTTGGCGCAAGATACCCCCGAGGTAGAGACCGAACTGGCCCGACGGGCGGCTGAGCAATCGCTCGACGACCTGGCTTCGATTATCTATACATCGGGTACGACCGGTGAGTCGAAAGGGGTAATGCTCACACACAACAATTATGCCGAGGCTATGCGTCTGCACTACGACCGCCTCACTTCGTGCAGCGATCGCGATGTGTCGCTTTGTTTCTTACCGTTGGCACACGTCTTTGAGCGGGCTTGGACCTATTTCTGCCTCACCCGGGGAATGACCGTGGTCGTGAATGGAAATCCCAAAGAGATTGCGGCTGTCATCAAGGAGGTGCGTCCCACGATTATGTGCAGTGTGCCCCGATTCTGGGAGAAGGTGTATGTGGCGGTACAAGAGAAGATAGCCACGACCAAAGGTGTAGCCCGAGTATTGTTCGAAAAAGCGCTGAAAGTGGGCCGTCGTCGCAACCTCGACTATGTGCGTGAGGGCCGTCGGGTACCTATGTGGCTTGCCTTGCAATATGCGTTTTTCGATAAGATGATATTGTCGAAAGTGCGTAAGGCCGCCGGTGTCGATCGCGGAAACATATTCCCCACGGCCGGAGCACCACTTTCCGATACCATCAACGAGTTTCTGCATACTTGCGGCATCAATATTATGTATGGCTATGGCCTCACGGAAACCACGGCTACCGTGTCGTGTTTCCCCTATGTCGATTATCGTATAGGCACGGTAGGTTCTACACTGTCCGAAGTGCAGGTGAAAATAGGTGATAACAACGAGATATTGGTGAAAGGCGCCACGGTGATGAAAGGATATTACCGGAAACCCGAGGCCACGGCGCAAGCTTTTACCGAGGACGGCTGGTTCCGTACGGGCGATGCCGGTTGTCTCGACGAGACCGGAGCTGTAGTCCTTACCGAGCGCATCAAAGACCTGTTTAAGACCTCAAATGGTAAATATATCGCTCCGCAAGCTATCGAAGCTAAACTCGGTGAAGATAAGTATATCGACCAAGTGGCCGTGATAGGCGATTGCCGTAAGTATGTGACTGCGATTATCATTCCGGCATTTGAGGCCCTCAAGGAGTATGCCGAGCAGAAACGTATTCAGTATCACTCTCTCGAGGAATTGGTTAAAAATCAGTCGATACAGAAACTTATACAAGAGCGTATCGCAGAGTTGCAGGCCAATTTTGCCGGATTTGAGCAGATAAAACGTTTCACCTTGTTGCCTAAGGCTTTCAGTAAAGAGGCCGGTGAGTTGACCGATACGTTGAAAATACGTAGAGCGGTCATCAATCGTCTGTATAAGACTGAGATAGAGGCTATGTATGTATAGAGGCGGTTTGAAAATTTCTTAAAAATTATTAAGCTTCTTAAAAGACTTCTAAATATGATAACAATAGAACAATTAAAAGAGACAGAAGAGCGCAAGTTGGCGCTGAGGAGGTATCTTTGACATCGACGCGAAGTTGATACAAGTCGAAGAGGAAGAATTGCGCACCCATGTGCCCGATTTCTGGGAAGACCGTAAGCGGGCCGAGGCGCAGATGAAAAAAGTAAAAGAACTCCGTTTCTGGATCGATAAATACAATGAGGTGGAAAAATCGGTCGAGGAGCTGAAAATAGCCTTCGATTTCGTGAAAGAGGAGGTGATAACCGAGGCCGAACTCGATGAAGTATATGCACACACCTATACACTTATAGAGAATCTTGAACTGCGAAATATGTTGCGCCGTGAAGAGGATAAGCTCGGTGCGGTACTCAAAATCAATTCCGGAGCCGGCGGTACCGAAAGTCAAGATTGGGCCTCGATGCTCATGCGTCTCTATCTGCGATGGTGCGAGGCGCAGGGCTATAAAGCCTCGGTGACGCACTTGGTCGAGGGCGATGAGGCCGGAATAAAGAGCGTGACCATACAGGTCGAGGGCGACTATGCCTATGGCTACCTCAAGAGTGAGAACGGCGTGCATCGCCTCGTGCGTGTATCGCCCTATAACGCGCAGGGAAAGCGTATGACCTCGTTCTCGTCGGTATTCGTGGTGCCCTTGGTCGATGATACGATAGAGATAGAGATAAATCCGGCCGATATTTCGTGGGATACCTTCCGCTCGGGTGGTGCCGGCGGACAGA
Organism: Coprobacter sp.; assembly: GCA_017462265.1. Classification (GTDB taxonomy): domain Bacteria; phylum Bacteroidota; class Bacteroidia; order Bacteroidales; family UBA11471; genus Caccoplasma. The sequence goes on from JAFTRN010000028.1 coordinate 2,949, forward strand.
ACGTAAACAAGGTTGAAACCGGTGTGCGTCTGCGCTATAACTATCACGACCCCGATACCGGTGAGACTCGCGAGATACTTATCGAAAATACCGAGAGCCGTTCGCAACTCGATAACCGCGAGAATGCTATGCGCTTGTTGCGCTCGCAACTCTACGATATGGCATTGCGCAAACGTATGGAGGAGCAGGCCAAGGTCGAGGCCGGAAAGAAGAAAATCGAATGGGGCTCGCAGATACGCAGCTATGTGTTCGACGACCGCCGGGTGAAAGACCATCGTACCAACTATCAGACCTCAGATGTGCAGGGGGTGATGGACGGGAATATCGATGATTTCATCAAGGCTTATCTCATGGAGTTTGGTGGCGAATAATAAAATAGCTTCTAAAAAAGACTTTTTATGGAAAAACTTACACTCATAAAGGTAGGTGGAAAAATCGTAGAAGAGCCCGATACGTTGCAAGCTCTATTGCGCGACTTTGCCGCTGTCGGGGGGCATAAATTGTTGGTGCATGGCGGTGGTCGCTCGGCTACCAAAGTGGCCGAACAATTGGGCATCGAAAGCCGTATGGTCGATGGCCGTCGCATAACCGATGCCGATACGTTACGAGTGGTGACGATGGTGTATGGCGGTCTTGTGAATAAGAATATCGTGGCCGGGTTGCAAGCCCTCGGTGTTGATGCGCTGGGTATGACCGGTGCCGATATGAACATACTCCGCTCGGACAAACGCCCCGTACGGGCGGTCGATTACGGCTATGTGGGCGATGTGAAAGAGGCGCGTGGAGACGCGTTGGCTCTGCTGGTGCGCGATGGTATAGTACCGGTGCTGGCACCGCTCACGCACGATGGTAAGGGGCAGTTGCTCAATACCAATGCCGATACCATTGCCGGCGAGGCCGCTAAGGCTCTTGCTCCCTATTTCGATGTGACCTTGGTCTATTGCTTCGAGAAGAAAGGGGTGCTGCAAGACGAGAACGACGACGATAGCGTGATACCCGAAATAAATCGTGCCAAGTTCGAGGCTTTAGTGGCCGACGGAACGGTGCAGGGTGGTATGATACCCAAGCTCGAAAATGCTTTCTCGGCTATTGATGCCGGTGTGAAAGCGGTCGTCATCACTCGAGCCGATTCCCTTGCCTCGGGCGGCACCCGCATCATAGGGTAAATGCTTATATAACAATACAACCGCAAGGCGGTGGCATAATCAATCCACCGCCTTGCAGTTTTTATATCAATCCTTTAGAATTCGTAGCCTATACGAAGCGTTGCAGCATGAGCATATCCGTCCCAGCCAAAATATTCATAATGCCACCTATAATCATCATAATAGCTATAAGTTTCTTCTCCATAAACGTGATGCGTTTGATAACCTATGCTGAGGTTAAATGCTCCGTAAATATTCTTCGGCTTGAATCGGTATCCGAAAAATAGGTTGGCATAAAATCCCGATGTATAATAATCGACAGCGCTTCCCCCTATACGAAATCCTCCAAATGGGACATGGCGCCGTTTGTTGGGATTGATGAAATGAGAGCGAAATTCTACAAAAATCGGAAGCATACAAAATCCGCCACTGCCAACTGCCCCTATTTCATAGCCTATTCCCATTCCTAAATAGATATAAGGGTTGAACATATATCCATGCGAGGTGTAAAAAGCCCAAGTTGCTTCAATCCATATGTCAGATGCTCCTAATGAAGTCCCTGTCTCGACGTATCCTTGGTATCCACGCGAAATACTTTTCTTTGGGGGTGCTATTTGCGATGGAACAGGGTCATATTCATCGGTGCCGGTTGTAAGGGTAAATTCCAAAGTTTGCACTTTATTTTCCTCTATTCTGATGGTGCGTTGCATGGGTTTATATCCCGGTTTGATAATCTGTAATTTATGTTCACCTACTAATATATTCTGCCATACATCGGGGGTAGATCCTATTTCATTCCCGTCAATCAATACCTGAGCATCTATAGGAGTAGTGTTAATATCAAGTCCGCCATATATAGGTGTAGGTGAGGGTAGTTTTATGTCCTTATCATCACCGGCATCGATAGATATATCGATATGAGAGTTACGATGTGAGACCTTTCGTGCCTCAATTTCGTATATGCCGGCAAGCAGATTGCCTGACCATAGGCCTATCCCTTTATATTCATTATTGACATATATCTCGGCATTATCGGGAGCTGTAATATTCACAAAAGCTTGATTCGAAGACAATTTTGCATTAAATTCTTTGGTTGATCCGTCGCCAATCACATCTACACTATAAGTACGAGGCTTGTGCCCGGGCAGTTTGAATTGCAGAGTATGACTCCCGGCAGTAAGCCAACGAGTGTCAAAAGGAGTTTTACCGGCAGATTGGTAATCACCGTCAATATATACTTCAGCCCCTGTGGGGTTACTGGTTATATGTAAGATGCCATATTGGGGTGTAAGAGATATAGGAAGTACCATTTTTTTATCGACTATATCCACATAACCGCTTTTAGGCTCGTGATAGACCGATTTGACTTCATAGTAGTGACGCCCCGGCAAAAGTCGTACTGATGCAGAGCCGGCAATTACATCAATATTCTTCCCATCGATTACTACTTCTGCATTTTTCGGTACAATATTTAATACAAGGTATTGACCACTATTGGTTTTACTCTTATCGGCAATATTAGGAACTTCGGGAGTGCTCAAAAGCATTTCATAGGTATTGCCTGACTCTATCGGTGTTGAATACCAATAATTCAGAACACCAAACTTCTGATGTTTGATGGTAATTCGTTTGGCTCCACGAGGCACCCACACGTATATCTCACCTACATCTTGTTTTGTATCGACAATTCCAAGCAATCCTCCTTCAAAGGCGAAGCCTGTTTCGGTCGTTTGTACCTTGATAAGTGCCGCTACTTCTCCATTTTGGTCTATACGTTTATTCGCCCCTTCGATATTGGCCGATATGGTTCTTTCTGATAATTTGAAACTCTTTACCTCCATTTTTTGAGCATATACAGATGTCGCACAAAGAGTAACAAATAATAAGACTATAAACTTGGTATGGCTTTTAATGATTTGCAATATCATATTTATAATAATTTTACTAATAAGGTTAAATTATTGCAAACATACTAATTATTTTACAAATTGGCAAATTATACACAACAATATTTATATCCCTCCCCTTTCCCCAAAAATACGGCATACAGTTTTAGGGATTTCGATTACCGAACAGTATCTTTTTTATGATACAAATACAAGCCTCTCTTTTTATTTTACGACACAAGGTCCATTCTCCCAAAGGATTGTGAAGATTTCAAAATTTTCATTGTACACCAATATTTTTTTTGTAATATTGCAATCGAAACGTTATAATAATCATTCCCATGAAAAAGAATCTATTCTCTTTGATTATCAATGTTGTCGTTGTTGTATGCTTTGCGATGTCGCAGTCGTGTAGTGAGGCAGATACCGCACACTCGGAGGAATACAATGAAACCACCCGGGAGCTCATACAATTGGTGGAAAGCAACAGTGACCTGAAAGCTCTACTCGAAGAGGCGATAGCGAAAGGTAAAGAAATAAATCCCGATAAAAGTACCAATCCGGCACAGTCCCTCGAAGAATACTATGCCTTTGTGGATTATTCCCAGAAAGTAATGCCTTGGGACGTTATATTCTGCCCCGGACAACCCTCGATTTTCGGACGTATGTATCAAGCTCTATGCTATTGCTATTTTATAAACTGTATGCCGTTGGAGTCGTTGCAAGATAGTACGTTCTTTACAGCCTCGGTACAATACGTTGAGCCTTATCGCAGTTGGCTTGTGAAGTATTGCAAATCGTGGGGGCGGTATCTTTCATCTCCGGCATCGTGGAACAAAGAGTATGAAGAGTTGATGATGCAGCAAGAGGAGCTGGGTATGACCAAGGGGTGGTACGAAGATCCATCGAATTGGCATTCTTTCAATGATTTTTTTTCCCGTCGTCTGAAATCGCCAGACCAACGCCCGATTACTTCGCCCGAAGACAATTCGGTCGTGGTATCGCCTTGTGACTGTGAGCCGCAGGGGGTATGGGATATCGATGAGAACTCCTATATCGTTACAGATGAGAAAATAGCCGTAAAATCGCGTGTATTCAATTCTGTGCGCAATCTTATTACGCCCGAAAGTCCCTATTGCGATGCCTTTGCCGGCGGTAAATTTTTCCATGCGTTTCTTAATGCCAATGATTACCATCGTTACCATTTCCCGGTCGATGGCGTCATCAAGGAATTGCGCGTAATACCCGGAGATGATGCGCTGGGTGGCAGTATTACCTGGGACGCTCAATTGCAACATTATGTGGTAGATTGTTCGGTCCCGGGCTGGCAGAGCATAGAGACACGCGGCCTCGCTATCGTCGAAACCGAGGAGTATGGCTTGGTCGCCGTCATGCCGATAGGTATGTCGCAGGTGGCTTCGGTCAATTTTGAGAGCAATCTCAAGGTGGGCGATAGAGTGAAGAAAGGCGATATGTTGGGATATTTTCTATTTGGTGGCTCCGACTTTGTGTTGGTGTTCCAAAAGGAGGCCGGGTTTGACCTCACAGCGCCACGTAATGACAATAATGGCTGGCAACATATACTCATGGGTGAAAAACTTGGTGAGACGAAATAGATGAATCATAAAAGGATAGTATTAGCGGCGATAGGATTGGGCCTATTGCTATGCCTCACGATAGTTGTATTTGTTATATCGAATAGTTGCTCACGGCAATTACCCGACAATATAGAGGAAAAAGCCGCGGAACTGAAAGCCTATTGTAAAAAGAGAGGGTATAGTACCGAGTTGGGTATATTGGTCGATTACAGCCGTCATTCGGGGCGTCCTCGTTTCTATGTGTGGGATTTCGAGCAGGGCAAGGTCGTTATAGAGAGTCTTTGCGCGCAAGGCTGTGGCAAGGACGAGACGGTCGGGAAAAATATGTTCAGCAACGAGGTCGGCTCGCTGTGTTCGTCGTTGGGCCACTACAAGATAGGCAGGGAGCGAGCCATGAAAAAACTGCGTGGACGCATGGCCTTTACGCTCGTGGGGCTCGATAAGACCAACAGTAATGCCGTGGTACGGGGCATATTGTTGCATGCCGTGTCGTTGCCCACGTTTGCGATTTACCCATTGGGGATACCTTCGAGAAGAATTAGCGTGCTTGGTCGCACTATCGTGTACCCATACAGCGAGGGGTGTGTCACCATACCCTTTGCCCACTACAACGAGGTGGCCGACATGATACACCGCTCATCGAAACCTATCATTCTGTGGGTGTATAACTAAAATAATTGTGTAAGATGATATAATATGGAACAGGAAGTACAACTCAACGAGCATAACAAGCAAGAATATCCGCCTATGCACACGGCGGAGCATATACTCAACCGCACGATGGTGGAGATGTTTGGCTGTCCGCGCTCTCGCAACGCGCATATCGAGCGTAAAAAGAGTAAATGTGACTATGAATTGACTACGGAACCTACGGCGGAGCAACTCGCGGCCGTGGAGGCGAAAGTAAATGAGGTGATAGCACGCGCATTGCCGGTGACGATAGAGTTGGTGTCGCGCGATAATGTGCCGGCCGAGGTCGATCTGTCGAAATTGCCGATCGATGTTTCATCGACGTTGCGTCTGGTGAGGGTAGGCGATTACGATGTGTGTGCCTGCATCGGCGCACATGTGGCGAATACCTCGGAGATAGGCGTGTTCAAGATTATGAGTTACGACTACGAGCCGGGACGACTACGTATGCGATTCAAATTGTTATAAAACGACAATGCCACCCCTGCGGGTGGCATTGTCGTTTTAAGAGCTGTGTTTGTTTATTGGCGGTTGGCGCGCTTGCGTTCCAACTCGTCGAGTATTATTTTGCGTATGCGCAGATGGTGGGGGGTTACTTCGAGATACTCGTCCTCTTTGATGTATTCGAGCGACTCTTCGAGGCTCATCACTACGGGAGGAATGATACGGGCCTTCTCGTCGGCTCCCGATGCACGCATATTGGTCAGTTTTTTCGATTTGGTGACGTTTACCACGATGTCGCCCTCCTTGGCATTTTCGCCCACAACCTGGCCGGCATATACCTCTTCCTGGGGGAAGATGAAGAATCGACCACGGTCTTGCAACTTATCGAGCGCGTAGGCATAGGCGGTGCCGGCCTCCATGGCTATCAGCGAGCCGTTGGTGCGGCGATCGATGTCGCCTTTCCATGGCTGATATTCGAGGAATCGGTGTGCCATGATGGCTTCGCCGGCCGAGGCGGTGAGTACGTTGTTGCGCAGGCCTATGATACCGCGTGAGGGTATGCAGAACTCGAGGTGTATGCGGTCGCCCTGGGTATCCATCGACATGAGGTCGCCTTTGCGACGTGTTACCATATCTATCATTTTGCTCGAGTATTCCTCGGGTACATTGATGGTGAGTTGCTCTACGGGCTCGCATTTCACACCGTCGATTTCTTTCACGATGACCTGCGGCTGACCTACTTGCAGTTCGTAGCCTTCGCGACGCATGGTCTCGATGAGGATAGAGAGGTGCAACACGCCACGGCCGAAAACATTCCATACGTCCGACTCGGGATCCTTTTCTACTCGCAGGGCGAGGTTGCGCTCCAACTCTTTGTTGAGACGGTCGGCAATGTGTCGCGAGGTCACGTATTTGCCATCGCGACCGAAGAAGGGCGAGTCGTTGTTGGTGAAGGTCATCGACATGGTGGGTTCGTCGATGGCGATACGGGGGAGTGGCTCGGGGGTATCGTAGTCGGCAATCGTATCGCCTATTTCGAAACCTTCGATACCTACCAAGGCGCACAGTTCGCCCGATTCGGCGCTTTCGGCACGGGTACGGCCCATACCTTCGAATATGTGTAGCTCTTTGATGCGTTGTTTCACGATACTGCCGTCGCGTTTGCACAGGGCTATATCCTGTCCCTCGCGCAATGTGCCACGATGCACGCGACCGATGGCTATACGACCTACATACGACGAGAAGTCGAGCGAGGTGATGAGCATCTGTGAGGCACCTTCGTGGTATTCGGGGGCGGGGATATGCTCGATAATGGTGTCGAGCAGGGCGGTAATATCCTCGGTGGGTTTGCGCCAGTCGGTCGACATCCAATTCTGTTTGGCCGAGCCGAATATGGTGGGAAAGTCGAGCTGTTCTTCTGTCGCGTCGAGGTTGAACATCAAGTCAAACACCATTTCGTGCACTTCGTCGGGCCGGCAGTTCTGCTTATCGACCTTGTTTATCACCACGATGGGTTTCAGTCCCATTTGTATGGCTTTTTGCAATACAAACCGGGTTTGAGGCATCGGGCCCTCGAAGGCATCGACGAGCAACAGACAGCCGTCGGCCATATTCAGCACGCGCTCTACCTCACCACCGAAGTCGGCGTGCCCCGGGGTATCTATGATGTTTATTTTGTAATCTTTGTATCTGATCGATACGTTTTTAGAGAGTATAGTGATACCGCGCTCGCGTTCGAGGTCGTTGTTGTCGAGCATGAGTTCGCCTGTGTTCTGATTGTCACGAAACAAGCGCCCGGCCATCAGCATTTTATCGACCAAGGTGGTTTTCCCGTGATCGACGTGTGCGATGATGGCGATATTACGAATATTTTGTTTCTGCATACCTTAAAAAAATCTGTTGATGCGTTATTCTCAGAAGAGGTTTTTGTGAAGTCGTAAAAAGTAACTTCTCAAAATTCGGGCGCAAAGGTACGATAAAAATGCGTACAATTATCTCCTAAACGCTTGTAATTAACACTTCGAATGTGACTTTCTCGCGATTTTTAGTCGTTTTTCAGCCGGAATCGCCTTGTATGGTGCAATTTTTCACTTTGAGATTTGAGAAATATGGGGTGTATATCTCCCCTTGAAAAATGAAGTTTTTTCTTGATGTTGAAAAAAAATAATTGCAAAATGCTTGTGATTCAGAAATAAATACCTACCTTTGCGGTCTCAAAATATTTCAATAACCTAAAAAACAGTTCAAGATGTATTTATCTGCTGAAAAGAAAAAAGAAATCTTTGAGAAATACGGAAAGTCCAATACTGATACTGGCTCACCCGAAGCTCAGATAGCATTATTCTCATACCGTATCTCTCATTTGACTGAGCATCTCAAGTCAAATCACAAAGATTATACGACCGAAAGAGCCCTGAAAATGTTGGTTGGTAAACGTCGTCGTTTGCTCGACTATCTTATCAAAGTCGACATCACTCGTTACCGTGCCATCGTAAAAGAACTCGGACTCAGAAAGTAAGTCGCAGACTTACCCTCAAACAAAACGGCATCTTCATCGAAGATGCCGTTTTTGGTTTATAATTGTTGCAAAATAGGGGCTTCCGTTTTGCTATCTACTTATGGGGTCGTTACGAAATGGTCATTTCCGAAATCGTTTTTTCGCAATTATAAATTATTGGTGTCCGATAAAGATTTAAAAAATCTTCGGAAAACTATGATTTAAGATAATTTATGCGATAAAATAAAAAGAGGGGCTTGAGTTTGTGTTATAAAAAGATTGCCGTTAGGTAATCGAGTATTACAGCAACGTCTCCGACGT
>JAFTRN010000029.1 GCA_017462265.1 Coprobacter sp.
ACGGAAACGAAGGCCCAAAGTCTCCCCCGGAGTCCGGAGGTCTCAATCTTGTTGTTATCATAGAGGGCAATATCACCGAGGTGCATCACAAATTCAGATTGAGCGCTTCCCGCTCATCGAAATTACAATCGTAACCGAGGGCACGCTATCGCTAAGCCCTCGGCTACTCAAATTCGGCCCATTCGGGCAGATATTGTGATATACATATCGATTACCTAACGGCAATCTTTTTATAACACAAACTCAAGCCCCTCTTTTTATTTTATCGCATAAATTATCTTAAATCATAGATTTACGAAGATTTTTAAAATCTTTATCGGACACCAATAATTAATTATAGACTGGGTGGTTTGTGTTTCAGAGCCGGATTGGAGGGTTACTGTGACAGTAGCAGTAGCTGCTACTACGTGTTGCGCACACTCGAAACCACCCGCCCGGTGGTGTCCCGCCTGGCCGAGAAGTATCGCTTGGTGTTATTTTAGTGGACAGTATGAGTTTTTTTATTTTTGACCGGTAATCTCTGTACCATCGGCAAATATGACAGTACCTCCTTTTTGTAGGCAATCTTCGATGGACTGATTTACCCCTTTCATATCGGCGATGAAACTCTCATATTCCTTTGCTGTAACTCCTGCAGCAACGGCTTCTTCCATAGTCATGTCTGTGACATATCGGTAATTTTCAATGCTTACCGATCGGGCAAGTATTGTGTCCGATTTTGTAGAGACATGAGTGGTCATTGATAAACCCATACCACTCAAGTCCAATAATGCTTCCGACTCATGGTTATCATTTACACTCTGTGTGCAAGACAAAAGGATTGAAAAAATCCCTGCGATAAATAAATACTTTTTCATAATAATATTTTTTTTTGAATTTCTGCAAATTTAGGTGCAATCAATATTTAAACATAACACATTCGTTTCAAAAAATAAAAATATTACGAAAAAAGTCATAAAAGACGAATCCTGTATATGATTTCTACTATTTTATCTCATTAAGTAGAGGCTATACATATATTATAAATACCTATTAATTGTTGAAATAAATATTGTGTTTGTGCAAGTATTTAAATAGGTCTATTTTTTTATACCAATATTATGTAGACCTGCTGTTTTGCGATAGTCGTCCGATTTCTTTTTGGGTAATATAAAAAAGTTTGTTATTTTTTGACATATTTGTAATATCATAATTAATATATTCAATATATTTTTGCAAAAAAGCATGAAAAATATTATCATCACGATTTTATGTGTTGTACTAATGGGAGTAAGTATTGCTTGTCAAAATGAAAATTCAAGGTCGAATGATAAGCAAATGTTCAGTAATCTTATAGGTTCTGAAATTTCTTTAATAAATGGAGACGCGCTTTTTGGGGCCTGTATCAAAAGGAGCGGCACTATCAGCAATTTCAGCGGCATTAGCGGGAGTTGCAAGTGCAACAGTTGTGCTTTTGAATTTTTCTCTTTGTATGGGATGGATATAGTGTAGTAATATAAATAAGAGCATTTATGACAAACATCAAACAAAATATCGTTCACATGGGCTTATATTCGATATTGCTGTCGTATATGCCGTATGTGTCGAAAAACGGCCATTTGGCAATTGTTGGAGCATTATTAATATGTGTAATAGCCGAAATAGCCGATTTACGAAACAAAGAGTATAGAGTCAAGTTTTGTAAGTCAAAAATCAGTATGCTGAGAGTCTTCTTTCTTGCCCTTACACTTGTGGTAGAGGGTATGTATATTGCCAATGTCGTATTATAAAAATCAGTAGTATATGAGTAATGAAAAATGGATAGCAGAAACTGGTATACTTATTATAGCAGTGGCATTGCTTATAAATACAACGATACCGGCTTCGGTACTATATCAGTCTTTGTTTGTTACCACATTTATTGGTATTTGGGAACTTAAAGAAGTATTATCGCAAGGAAAGCAATATTTCGAGAAGATACGAAATGAGGCATTTGGTTATGCTGCTCGATATGTATTGGTATCGGTAATATTCCTTATAACACTCGTTAATCTTGTCGCGTCTAAGATGTAAATAAATATCTGACGTTTTCTGGCAACGACCATATTCTATGATAATCAGATATACCCGAAATGGGCTATATCGATAATGCTATTAATTATATTTATAATTATAAAATGTCTGTATATTATTCCCAAAGAAATAGTTAGAGGTATATTCGTTATATCTCGTTGTTGGCAATTTTTTTATTATTTATTTCATTGCTTATATCCAATTCGCGTAATGGAATTATAACTGCTACTATTTTCGGATAATCCCGATAAATTCGGAATATTATTAGCGGATAATGTAAAACATCTATTCAATGAGTATTTATACCTCATATGTACATTTGGCTTAGTTGGTCTGATAGTATTGGTATTGGTATTGATATTGATATTGATATATACTACGAGTAAACTCTATCATTCAGTACATTAAAAAGTGTAAAGCATTATTTGGGTAAATAGAGAAAAGGTGTTAATTTTGCGGGTGTGAAGTATAGAGAATGTAGGGCTAAAAAATGCCCCATTCGAGTGAGTAAAAAGCTACTTTTTGGATAAAATTATCACAGCTTCAAAACAAATTTCTAAAAGAATATAACCATGAAAAGAAATCTGCTGGTCATTGCAATAGTCCTTTGCAGTATGGCCCTATCGGCCCAAAACACCTATCATGTATCCCCCACAGGTGACGACACTGCCGCCGGAACGCTCGACGCGCCATTAGCCTCCATAGAGAAAGCCATGGAACTGGTGCAACCCGGCGAGACCATCTATCTGCACGCCGGCACCTATTACCCCACCGCCCGCATACGTGTACCGGCCAAGGCGACGAGCGAGCAAGCCCGCATACGTCTCCACGCCTATGGCGACGGTGAGGTGATAATCGACGGTAGCGCGATGACGCCTACGTCGGTCAATGAGTTCAAGATGTCGCGCTGTATGTATTTCGGCTACGATGCCAACTATTGGTATGTAAAGGGTATCATATTCCAGAATGCCAAAGACAGCGGTGTGAAGGTAGAGGGCAGTTACAATATATTCGAAAACTGCATATTCCGCGACAACAACGATACGGGATTGCAAATAGGTATGTTCAAAGATTGGGCGATAGAGGAGACCAAGGGATTCCCTATAACCGGTACGCCTGAGTTTAACCCCGACTACACCTATTGCCGGGGCAACAAGGTGATAAATTGCGACTCGTATCACAACTACGACGCTGTGACTTTCGACGGAACCGACGACGGAGGCGATGCCGACGGATTTGCCTGTAAGTTGTTTCCCGGTCCCGGTACGGAGTTTCACGGGTGTCGTGCATGGAACAACAGCGACGACAACTGGGACCTCTATATGGTGTATCACCCCGTGGTAATCGACAACTGCTATGCATGGAACGCCGCTATCGATAAAGATGGCAACGAGACACCGGGCAACGGCAACGGATTCAAATTGGGCGGAGGCGGCTCGGCCGGAGGTGCGGCGTTTGACCAATCGACCGGCGCACACGTGGTGATGAACTGCGTGGCCTTCAACAACACCGTCAAAGGGTTCGACCAAAACAACGCCTACGAGGGAATGTATCTCTTCAACAATGTGGCTTGGAACAACGAGTATAACTATCGCTTTCCCACGGTATTCAAATATGGCGGTATGCGCATACGCAACTGCATAGGTTTCTCGGCCCGCAAGTACAACCACGAGTTCCTGTCGTCGAACAAAGAGGGGTATCAGGTACCCGATACCGACTACAACAGTTGGACCGCAATCGATGGTTGCGATGCCGTGAAAGAGGGCAACAAGGTCGATGGTACCAAGGTATATACCGCCGACCACTCGGCGCAATTCCGCTCCCTGCTCGAGAGTGACGCCAAGGCCGAGCGACAACCCGACGGCACACTGCCCGATAATGATTTCGTGCGCCTCTCCACCGGTAGTTATTTCATCGATGCCGGTGAAGCGGTAACCCATTTCACCCCCACACGATTTATGACCGCCGATGAGGCCGCCGCAGCCGGTCTCGAACTCATCACCGCCGGAGCCGTGACCATCGAATACAACGGCGAGAGTGCCGATATGGGCGCGTACGAAAGCGGTGTGGCGACCAAGGGTATGCTGTATCTCGTCTCGGGAACACTCGACCAACTTGTATATAGCGGTGACAATATAGAACCGATAGTACTGAAATGGTCGGGGGCGGCAACCGATGTGACTATTACGGGGGCCGACAACCTCACGATAGAGAAAGATACCACGGCCAAGAGTGTAACCATTTCGGGAGCGCTTACCGAGAGCGCCACTGTCACCATAGCTACGATAGGCGGTGAAACCGGTGCCACACTCACGGCTACACTCACAGTGTCGGAAATTGCACCTGCTACACTTGTGTGCGCCACGGAGAATGCCTCGCAGACATTGTTTTACGACACGCCTATCGCCGATATTGTATTTGAATATGGTGGCGGAGCTACCGGTTTCACCATTACCGGTCTGCCCGAGGGGCTGTCTTACACCATTACCGACCACCGACTTACCATATCGGGTACACCTGTTGCCGAAGGCACATATGTAGTCACCGCCACGGGAGGTATGACCGAGAAATCGCTCAGCGGTACCATCGGCCTCGAAGTGGCCAACCGCGTACTTACCGGCGATTGGTACACGATACAAGACTCACTGTCCAACCTGCCTGCCGACCTGCAAGGGGTGGTGAGCATAGAATCGTCGGACAGCTACACGACCAAGTGGGACCCCGGCTATAAAGAGAGTGGCTCTACCGTACCCGGTGGTTGCACCGAAGGAGCTGTAAACGTGGAGCGCGGAGGCGCCCTCGTGTGGCAGTTACCCTCGTTGCTCGAGCTCAAAGCCAACGTGCATTTCACCGGTGGTCGCTATTTGCAAGTCGATTGGCAAATCGATGGGGAAGAGGCTCATTCGTGGACCTCGGACAAGCTGAGCAAGCGCACCCTTACCGCCTGGGATTTGATGCAAGCCGCCGGTATAGAACCTGCCGACAAGCCTATCACCGTGAAATTTGTGAATCCGGCGAACAACAGTGGAGGCATACGCGTCTATGACTTCTATGTGAAGGTGTATGCCGAGAGCACAAGCAGTGCCATCACAGCTCCGCAAGCAATGCCCTTGACCTATCTTGTCGCAGAAACAGCCTTGATACTCAATCGTGACGACGTGGCCGGCATACGGTTGTACAACCTCAACGGCAGTGTGGCTTCCGAGAGCATCTGCTCACAAGTCATTAGCACCGCGCATCTGCAAGGTGTGTATCTGATGCAGGTCATCACCCGCGACGGAAAGTCGTATGTGCAAAAAATCATTCTCCCCTAAGAACCTGTTTTGTGATTCACAAAACAGTCTTGGTAACAATTTAAGATGATTATACCATGAAAAAACTAAGCCTTATAAGTGTTCTCTGCACAGTTCTTGTGTTCCACGCAAAGGGCGATTTGAAAGAGACGTTCGAAAGTTGGAGTACCGACGGTACCACCATCACCCTTGCCTCGGGTACGTGGAGCGGAAGCAATGTAAGCAAGAAAAGCAACAACGGCAGTAATCGCGCCGCGATGTCGAGTGGCAGTCAGTTATGTACTCCCGCCATAGACAAGCCTATAAGCGTGAGTTTCACTCATAGGGCCAGTGGAAGCGGGAAAACCCTCGTTGTAGAAAAATCGACCGACGGTGGCGGTTCGTGGCAACAGATAGGCAGTGTATCGCCCTCGTCGGGCTCTACCTATGTGTCGTACACCTGCTCGGTGGGCGAGGCCGGCACCAACGATGTGTATATACGCCTCACTGCCGCATCGGGAACTATTTACATCGACGATTTCACAGTCGTATGTTCCAATCTCGTAGAAGAACCTGCCACGGCGCCTGTCATATCGGTAGTCGATGTCACGGGTACTTCCATGCAGATAGCGATGAAACCGGGTGATGGCGCGCAACGATTACTTGTGTATCGTAAGGGCGAGGCGGTAACATTTGTTCCCGAGGACGGTACGGCCTATAAAAATCTGCCTCGTAACGATGACGATAATATCATTACCTATTACGGAAACGACACAAGCTACACCGTCACAGGTTTGGAGGCGGGCGAGACTTACTATTTTGCCTGTTTCGAGGCCAATGGTTCGGACGATGGTATAAATTACCTCACAAAGTCGGTTGCTATGTGTAGCGGTCGCACAGCCGAGGTCCCTTCCATAACACTATCGACCACACTGCTCAACATGGGGAATATAAAAGTGGGCAACAGCGACAAACGCATCGTGAAAATATCGGCGCGTTACTTGCAACCCGCTGTCGGCGAAATAACAATCTCGGCACAAGCGCCGTTTGCCCTGTCGCTCGATAACGTAGTTTACAGCGACACCCTCACTATTGCCTACACGTCCCATACATTGACCGATACCGGCATATATGTGCGATTTACGCCTACCGACTATCAGGTGTATGAGCAGGAAATCTCCATTTCGGCGCAGTCGGCGCAGACAACCCTCTTGCTACAAGGCGAAGGCTCCGATACCGATGCTCATTGTTATTATATATCGCCATCGGGTGATGATGGCAACGATGGGACATTCGATGCCCCGTGGTACAATTTACAAGTGGCGGTAAATGCCGCACAGCCCGGTGATACGATATTTTGCTTCGGTGGAACATACTATCCTACCTATATGCAAGATGGTAGCAAGACCACCGTGCGACTTACTGCCAACGGTACGGCCGACAAACGCATCACCATAAAAAATATGCCGGGCGAATCGCCTATTTTCGATTTCAAAGACCAGCCCAAGAAAGTGAGTGTGCGCGGTATACAGCTTGATGGAAACTATTGGACCATAGAGGGACTGCACATTACCCGGGCGGGCGACAATGGTATAAAACTCGAGGGCAATCACAATATCATACGTCGATGCACATTCAGCTATAACGACGACACAGGATTGCAACTTGGGTTCGGCCACGATTTTTCCGATACCCACCCCGGTATAAGTAGCAACGACGGTACATATTGCGCCTACAACGACGTGATAGATTGCGACTCGTACCTCAACTGCGACTCCGACAATTTCGGGTCCGATGCCGATGGATTCGCTTGCAAAATGCACAACGGCAAAGGCAATCGCTTTATACGTTGTCGCGCATGGGACAATAGCGACGATGCGTGGGACTTGTACGAAACCGATTATGCCGTGTATATGTATGAATGTTGGGCATGGGGCTCGGGACGAGCGTCAAACTTTGATTGGGTAGAGGCTTCGGGTTCGTTCCAGGGCAATGGAAATGGAATAAAACTCGGCGGTAACGGCACGGGTGGCAGTTCAAAAGGCATACATGAGTGTTGGAATTGCGTGGCATTCAACAACAATAAGACCGGTTCGGTAAAGGGCTTCGACCAAAATAGCCACGGCGATGGCAACTTGGTGGTAAATTGCCTCGCATTCGGCAACGGATATGACTTTATGTTTGAGAAAAACGGAAACAATTGCACTTTCTACAACAACGTATGTTTCGGAAAAATAGAGACATCGAGCGGTTCGGTCGATAGTCATAACGCCATGCTCAGTACGACCGACAACGCTTGGAGCAACAATGTGATACGCAACTTTTCTACGGCCGACTATGTGAGCCTTACCGAGGACGATGCCAAGGCTCCTCGGGGCGATGATGGCTCGTTGCCCACCCGTTTTGCCCGTCTCAAAAGCGGAAGCGCGTTGATAGATGCCGGCAAGAATGGCTTGAGACCCGATATATGGAGTGAGACGCGGTACGAATTTCTCGTACAACCTGTATATGGCACAGGACGCGATCTCGGCCCTTACGAGTTGCAAGAGGGCGATGTAAGCCTCAATACGCAGATACTTCTCACTCATCGACATGAAAATGCCCTGCGTTGTAACGAGAGCCACATCACCTATTCTATTGCCGAGACCGGCCACACCGTTCTGCGCCTCTATACCCTACAAGGGGCGTTATACACAACGCTGTTTCACGCTCGGGCCGAAAGCGGCGTGATATATGCCACCCCCATACCCCGTGAACTCCCTGCCGGCATATACATCGTGCAACTGCTCTGTCCCGATGGAACTCGTCACCAAGTCAAGCTATTGAAAAAGTGATATATAGTTTTGCGGAGGTCAAATAATATCCATTTTATCTCAAAAAGTGATTTGTTGAATACAAATATTGCTATATCTTTGTTTGCGGACAAGTATATTCATATTGAAAATGAAAACGAACTATACAGCTAAGCCTTTTGTAAAATGGGTGGGAGGAAAAACACAACTTCTCCATGAAATTGAAAAATCCTTACCTCAGTCATTTTTTCAAAGCAAAAGTGTCACATATGTAGAACCTTTTGTTGGAGGCGGAGCTGTTCTATTTTGGATCCTACAGAAGTATCCAAATATTGAGCGTGCTGTTATAAATGATATTAATCCTCAGTTAATTACGACATATAGAGTTATAAAAGAATCACCAAATGAGTTAATATCAATATTATACGACTTGCAAGACGACTATCTGTATTTATCTGATGCTGAACGTAAAGAATATTATATAAAAAAGAGAATGGAATATAACAAATTCTTGGCAACGGATATAGAAACAGCAGCACTATTTATTTTTTTAAATAGGACTTGTTTTAATGGCTTATATAGAGTCAATTCTAAGGGGAAATTTAATGTTCCTCATGGTAAATATACTTGTCCTAAGATTTGCGATGAAGATACAATTCTGGCAGATTCTCAAATTTTACAAAAAGTGGAAATTTTATGCGGCGATTTTGCACAAACAGCTATATATGCCAAGAGAGATACGTTATATTACTTTGATCCACCCTACAAACCATTAAGCCAAACATCTTCTTTCACCTCTTATGCCAAAGAAGAATTTGATGATGAGGAACAAATACGTTTACGGGATTTCTGTTATCAAATATCCAAGCAACATAGTTCGTTCATTCTCAGTAACTCCGATGTGAGAGATGTAAATAGCGAACAAGGATTTTTTGATAGTATATATAATATGTTCTGTATAAAACGTGTTATGGCTTCTCGAATGATAAATTCAAACCCTGATAAAAGAGGCAGATTATCAGAGGTTATGATATCGAATACAAATCTACTATATCAGATATAATATGAGAAGAGATTTTAAAGACTGGTTAGGAGGTTTCCGTTCAAGCATAGCAACATATCAATATTATGTGGATTTCTCTAAAATTTTCAATAATATAGATTCTATAAAGGTCGAACTAAACATTTTAAATTCTTTAATAGGGAGTAAGAATATTGAAACAGATTTTGAGAGATTGGTTGCAAAATACCCTGAAATATTAAGATGTATTCCAATTCTTATTGCTAAACGAGAATTGGAGATAGAGACCTCTGATAGTGATGGTCATTTTTGCTATAACTTCAAAAAGGTAAATTATTCAATCGAACAATATAAGGTATTTATGCGTGAAACAGGATTGTTTAATTTGCTAGAAAATCATATTTTAGGGAATTTAGTAGATTATGTTACAGGTGTGGAGACAGGATTGGATTCTAATGCTCGAAAGAATAGGGGAGGGCATTTAATGGAAGATCTCGTAGAATCATACCTTAAAAAGGCAGGATTTTTAAAAAACGAGACATATTTCAAGGAAATGTATATCCACGAAATAGAAGAAAAATGGAATTTGGATTTGTCGTCAATCTCTAATCAAGGAAAAACTGAAAAAAGATTTGATTTTGTTGTAAAGACGGCCACAAAAGTGTATGCTATCGAAACAAACTTTTATGGAGGTGGGGGCTCTAAACTAAATGAAACCGCTCGAAGCTATAAAGTCATTGCGTTAGAAACAAAAGATATAAAAGATTTTGATTTCGTATGGTTTACAGACGGTATCGGTTGGAATAGTGCCCGGCACAATTTAGAAGAAACGTTTGACGTTCTTGACCATATCTATAATATTCAAGATTTAGAAAATGGTATTGTTAATAAAATAATGATTTAATGATGAAACCATTCTTTAAATCCCAAGATAAAGATTTTACACTATTACAAGGAGATTGTGTCCAGCTTTTAAAACAATTCGATTTTAAGTTTGATATGATTTTCGCAGATCCGCCCTATTTTCTTTCGAATGGAGGAATCAGCATTCAAAGTGGGAAGGTTGTATGTGTGGATAAAGGTGATTGGGATAAAGGTGGTACACGAGAATATATCAACTCATTCAATCATGATTGGTTGAGTGCGTGTCGAGATAAACTTAAAAATGATGGAACAATTTGGATAAGTGGAACATATCACAATATTTTTTCTATCGCTAATATTCTTAATGATTTAGGGTATAAAATACTTAATGTAGTTACTTGGGCCAAGACAAACCCACCTCCCAATATTTCATGTCGTTATTTCACGTTTTCTACTGAATTTATTATTTGGGCAAGAAAATCAGAGAAAATACCACACTATTACAATTATGATTTAATGAAAATGCTCAACAACAACAAACAGATGACAGATGTGTGGCATTTACCGGCTATAGCTCGATGGGAAAAAATGTTTGGAAAACACCCCACTCAGAAGCCATTAGCCTTATTGTCTCGTATAATTATGGCTTCTACAAAAGAACGGGCATGGATATTAGATCCATTCACAGGTAGTAGTACAACGGGGATTGCTGCCAATTTATTGAATAGACGATTCTTGGGCATTGATAAAGAAATTGACTATCTTCAAATCAGTAAACAGCGGAAAGCTGAAATTATATCATTAGCTAATCAGGAGATTATCAAATCAAAGATAAAAGATTTCAATATATACAAACTTTTAGAGAAAGAAATGCGAGAAGAGGCTTTATATACATTGGATTTACCTTTTTAAGAATTAAAGAGGTCAAATAATATCCATTTTATCTCAAAAAGTGATTTGTTGAATACAAATATTGCTATATCTTTGTTTCGTGCTATTTTCAGAAAAATGTTGTCATGAAACGGATACATAGTATAATCCTGCTGATATTGTTGATATTCGGCTGTGTGTCGGTCGATAGCCGGGCGCAAGACCGGCCTGCTCCCAAGAAAAATGTGAAGGTGCCCGAATGGTTTCTTGCTCCGGCACAAGGTGAGTATGTGGGGGTGTCGATACCATCGGTCAACGAGCAAGAGGCCATACCCAGTGCCATAATGAGTGCTCTGATGGCATATGCGGCTCACAATCCTACACCGACCGATACCGTGGGTACGCAGATCGAATCGATATCGAGTGTCTCCGGCGAGAAGGAACAGTCGATGTTTAAAGCCATGATAAACAGGGAGGTAAATCCTACATACGATATTGTGCGCAGCCACATGGGCGACAATGGAGAGTTGTTTATTGCCATAAAGATATTCGATGAAAACAGCCCCCAAGACACATTTTCTATAAAGTGTGTGAATAATTTTTATACCATAGGCAATAGTAGCAATCCTCAAGAGTCTGTCACAAATATCAAAGATATGACAATCTTGACCTACACACACGAAGGTATCATACCTCAAGCCCTGAGGTATTCCCATTACCAGGATTATGTCGAGGAAAATGGAAAAGAAACCTATTCTTACAAAATAGCGTTCGCGGAGAAAAAGAACAATGTGTATGGTTCATTCATATCAACGGAAAAATCTCAGGCATACAGCTATAAATCAACGTGGAAATTACGAAAAGGTATACTCGAATATATGCCCGTAGCCGATTGCAGAAATAGTTTACATGTCGCTTATATGTGTTACTTGAGTGAGGCACTTCGGAATAATAGTGTGCCGGTAACGCCCTTGTATATCATCGAAAATAGTCTCGTGCACGATATTGTTGCCGAGTAAATGTATATCAACAAAAAACAAAGTTTCGACTTCTTTAAGGCTCTTTTGGCCCTCTTTTTTCATCCAAACACTTGGATTCAGATCGCTACTATCTGCACAATTTGACAAAAATCCATTCCAAAATACCTCTTGAATAATCTCGAAAGATAGTGCCAACGAGCGCAATGTAAACTTGTTTACAAATTGCAAAGCGAGTGCAGCTATCTTCTACAAAATAAAATTCAAACAGCTTCTATCTCTTAAAACGAGACTCCCCTCTCCGCCCTTATGCAGAGATAACCACACCGTCCCCCGAGAGCGCAATCTCGCTCCCGAGGGACGTTTTTTATATCAATTTTTCGGGCATCATTAACCCATATCGGTGGAGTGTGGGGAAAAGTTGTTGCAGTATGTTTTCAGGCTATTTGCAGATGTCGTTTTTTGTTGTACTTTTGTTAGACGCTATACGAGGGCTTTTTATAAAAGTTTTACGACGATATAGCCCATCGAGAAATGCAACGACAGAAAACGACTATGGAAAAGTGTGTGATAATAGTGGCCGGCGGTAAAGGATTGCGCATGGGTGGTGAAGTGCCCAAGCAGTTCAGAGTGGTGGCAGGTCGCCCCGTGCTGATGCGTACGATAGAGGCGTTTCACCGCTACGATAGCGCGATAGGGGTGATATTGGTGCTCCCCGACGCTCATCGCGACTATTGGGCTGCGCTATGTCGCGAGTATGCTTTTGCGGTGCCCCATACCGTGGTTTCGGGCGGGGAGACACGTTTCCACTCGGTGCGTAACGGTTTGCAGACCGTGCCGGGTGAGGTGCGACTGATAGCCGTGCACGATGGTGTGCGTCCCTTTGTGTCGTGTCGCCTGCTTATCGACACATTTGCCACGGCCGATGAGTATGGTGTGGCCGTGCCGGCGGTACCGGTGGTGGACTCGTTGCGCCGTGTCACCACGGAGGGCAATGAGGCAGTGTCGCGAGCCGAATATCGCAGTGTGCAGACACCGCAGGTGTTCCGTGCCGAGATACTGCGCGAGGCCTACCGACAACCCTATATCGACACCTTTACCGATGATGCCTCGGTGGCCGAGGCGGCCGGATATGCCGTCACCCTGGTCGAGGGTGATACCGATAACATAAAAATCACTTCGCCGCGCGATATGGTGCTGGCCGAAATGCTGTGTGCCCATGAGTGAGCTGTCGATGAACGATATAAAATTTCTGCCCGGGGTAGGTCCTAAGCGGGCTGAGTTGCTCAACAAGGAGTTGGGCATATATTCCTATGAGGATCTGCTCTACTATTTCCCCTATAAATACATCGACCGCACACACACCTACACCATACGCGAGATTACCGGCACGATGCCCTACATACAGTTGCGGGGCAAAATCGTGAGTTACGACACACAGGGCGAGGGGCATAAACGGCGACTATCGGCCCTCTTTGCCGACGGTACGGGCACGATAGAGTTGGTATGGTTCAAGGGCATAAAATACATTCAAGACCGCTATAAGCCGGGGCGGGAATATACGCTGTTTGGGCGTCCTACGATGTTTGGCAGTCGCATCAACATAGCCCACCCCGAGATAGATCCGGTCGATACCGATACCGACGCCGATGGCGGATTGCAACCCTACTACACCACTACCGAGAAGATGAAATCGCATTTTCTCAACTCCAAAGCGATACAGAAAATAATGACGGCTCTGTGGAAGGCGGTACCTCGTTCTATACCCGAGACCTTGCCCGCCGCCGTGATACAACGCGCACGGGTGATGTTTCTGGGCGAGGCGTTGCGCAATGTGCATTTCCCGCAATCGACCGACCTGCTGCGTCGTGCGCAGATGCGGCTCAAATTCGAAGAGCTATTCTATCTGCAACTCAATATATTACGCTATTCTCGGCAACGTATGCGTCGATTGGGTGGATTTCCCTTCAAAACCATAGGGGAGGTTTTCAATCGGTTCTATAACGAGTGTCTGCCGTTTGCTCTCACAGGAGCACAGAAACGAGTTTTGAAAGAGATACGGGCCGACGTGGGCAGCGGTCGCCAGATGAACCGTCTGTTGCAAGGCGACGTGGGTAGCGGGAAGACCTTGGTGGCCCTCATGTCCATGCTCATGGCTATCGACAATGGTTATCAGGCCTGTATGATGGCCCCCACCGAGATACTGGCCGCGCAACATTACGAGACGTTGCGTCCACTGGTCGAGCCGTTGGGCTTGCGCATAGAGTTGCTTACCGGCAGCACCCGCAAGCGCGAGCGCGACAGTATCGATGCCGGGTTGCGCAGCGGCGAGGTAAAAATCATTGTTGGCACGCACGCCCTTATCGAAGATACCGTGGTATTTGCCAATCTGGGCTTCGTGGTCATCGACGAGCAGCACCGTTTCGGCGTGGAGCAACGGTCGAGGTTGTGGCGTAAAAACGATCGTCCGCCCCACGTACTGGTCATGACAGCCACTCCCATACCCCGTACGCTGGCCATGACGCTGTATGGCGACCTCGATGTGTCGGTCATCGACGAATTGCCCCCCGGTCGTAAACCTGTCACCACGATACATCGTTACGACAACCGCCGGGCCGAACTCTATGCCTCGATACGCCGACAGATAGAGCAGGGGCGACAAGTGTATATCGTATATCCCCTCATACAAGAGAGCGAGAAAATCGATCTCAAAAACCTCGAAGATGGCTACAAAACCATCAGTGAGGTGTTTCCCGAGTACACCGTGTGTATGGTACATGGACGTATGAAACCGGCCGAGAAAGAGGCCGAGATGCAACGATTTGTCTCGGGCGAGGCCCACATCATGGTGGCCACCACGGTGATAGAGGTGGGGGTGAATGTGCCCAACGCCTCGGTAATGGTGATAGAAAATGCCGAACGATTCGGCCTATCACAGCTACACCAGTTACGTGGCCGGGTAGGGCGTGGCGCCGACCAGTCGTATTGTGTGCTGGTCACATCGCACAAGTTGTCCGAAGATACCCGCAAGCGCATCGAGACCATGGTGCGTACCAACGACGGATTCGAGATATCCGAGGCCGACCTGCAACTGCGTGGCCCCGGCGATATGGAGGGCACGCAACAGAGTGGTATAGCCTTCAATCTGCGTATAGCCAATATCGCCAAAGATGGTCAGATATTGCAATTTGCTCGCGATATTGCCGGCGAGGTACTCGACGACGACCCCGACCTTGCCAAGCCCGAAAACTACGTACTCACCCGCCAACTCTCCAAGATTTTCCACAAAAAAGTCGATTTCTCCCTCATCAGCTGATACCAACTCGTAATACTCTGTGGGTGCAAATGTCGTAAAATTACAAAAAAAGAGGTTATGGGTAATCTCCGTAACCTCTTTGCTATAAATAGGGTTGTTATTTTATTTCACGTATCAACATTCCGGGATAGAAGTCTTTGTTTCCGCTAACCTTTGTAAAAGTCGTGTATTTCAGATTTGCACCGGTAGCACCTTCTTCTACGGCCATATATCGGTTGTCCCAAATTTTATCTTTGACCGGTTTTATGACACCTACTCGTTTGTATTTGATTTTGTCATTGTCTAAAACAACCTCCAATACTTCAAATCGAGAATCAGTGGTTATACCCTCTTTCATGCCGATTTCGGCATAAATGGGATCGGTGCTGATGAGCGGAGTTTTCACTTTGAATACATCGAAATTTTTTTGAAGAGAAACTATATTTTCATCAATGGCACGTTGGCAGGCTTTTCTTACCATCTGCTCGGGTTCTTCCAGATTTACACCCATGACCGATACCGAGTTACCATCACTGCGCTGTGAGCCTATATACACCATCTTGAATTTGTCTCTATTATTTTTGAACGCCTCGACTTTTGCGGAGTCGGGAGTGCTCGAATAGTATTCTCTATAGAACGTTGCCGAGGTCTCTTCGTCCCATACCAACTGATACAGATGGGTATTGACAATCACCTTGAAGCCCTTAATCGATTCTATCATATTGGCCAAGGCATCTGTAGCATCAGAGAGATCTACACCGGCAACGCCACCGGCTATTGCGCCTAAAACGCGAAAAGCTATACCTGCACCTTTGGAGGCTTTCTCTTTGTCGCGGTAACGAATATCATTTACCAAGAGGAAGGTATTACCTATGAGATCCTCACCGGCATCTTCGAGCAGGGCTTTTCCGCGAGCAGAGCGCGCTGCCAGCTCTTTGTCAAATTCTGAGGCATCGTACAAGCCACGTTCTTTAACCAGATTGACATCGCAAATACCGGTGAATTGGTCGCGATTGAACCAACGAGCCACCATACGAGAGGCGATATCGTTTTTTACAATAAAACTATCGACAACCTCTTTACCACGCAATCGTTTGTCCATAGATACGATTTTGACAGAAAGGTCGTGGTTGTTATACTTGTCGGGAATAGGTATTTCCAGAAATACATCGCCTATCTCTTTGGCAAATTTCTGTTCTTCGTGATTTATCAGAATGCTGTAAAGAGAGCTACGACGATAATCCAAAGTATCGGGAATATCTTGTGCATAGGTATTTAAAGATATGCAAAATAAAGATAAATATATAAAGATTTTTTTCATAATATTTCAATTAGAAGGTATTAATAATCCCACTTTTCTTCGGGAATTACGTCGGTGACTTTATAACTGTTTACACTCGCGTCTTGGTATAGATTGAGACGAAACCCATCTACGTCGGACAATGATGTCTTATTGTTTTTACGCATATATTCAAAAGCTTCGGTCAATAAGTCTAAGGCATCAAATTGGCAGGGAATAACGATATTTCCTGTGGTATCGATAGCCCCATATTTACCTTGATGCAAGATGGATGCAACACCCTCAACAAAATTGCCGGCACCACTATAACCTCGCTCAAAGGCCAATGTATCTGTTTCTATATCGTAGCAATACCAAAGGCTATCACGATCTTTACACCAAAACAAATTTTGTTTTTCCTCCGTAGGCAATAAAAGATCTTCCCATTCAAATGGGATAATAGTATTGTTGAGAGAGTCTATCATACCCCAACCATTAGCTGTTTTTGCTGCGGCTTTTCCATTGGTAAAGGCCGATACAGACAGATATTCCATAGGGATAACATTCTCACCGGAGGTATTTACAAACCCCCATTTGCCATATTGAGATACCCCTAATAAGCCTTCTTGACATTTGGTCCAAATATCATTATAAATAAAGGCTATAACGGTTTGCGCCTTTCGGTTTATGGCACCAAATTTTCCAGAAACATCATCTTGTACAACACATATACCATCATTGAAATCCCACGATTTGCGATATGTTGGCGAAACTTTGTTGCCATCTTTATCTACAAAATAGGAAGAACCATCTTTTTGGGTAACTTTACCCAGATTTTCGTTAAATGAAGATAGTTGATCGTCGGCATTGAATGTTTTCAGATTTTGATTTGTGAGATTATAATATCCGGGGTATTTATTTTTTTTAATTTTTATTTCTACCCAAGCTACATCATCGCAAGGGATTACAATTTTATGTGCTATTTTAGGTGCTATTACAATATTACCTGCGGAATCGACAAGTGCGAAGTTGCGAGACGCGTTACCAAAATATAAATATTTTGGATTAGTGTATATTTTGACTTGATTGAATATTCGAGTCAGAGAATCGGTCTTTTCCCGAGTATCACTATCCTCTAACATGACCGAGAGATAATTTTTCTCATTATATAATTGGCTAAAAGGTTTTTGTAACGAGTATTTATTAAATGAAGTAGCCCCATAGGCTGTAAAACTGGGCTCGGAACCTTCGACTTCATAAAAGTATCCGACAAAGGGATATTTCGCCGGTATAACGAACTCGCCGTTTGTGTTTATAATACCATATTTATTACAGGTGAGTTTTCCGCTGTTATCGATTTTCCCGCCGGCAGCCACCCAGCAAAATCCATACCTATCGAAAGTCCCCACAGCAACATATTTGGGTTCGAGTATGGTTTCAAAATTGTCGTTTATGATACCATATTTTTTACCTTTTTTTATGTGTGTAAATCCCCCTTCAAAAGTACCGATTTCGTCATAGGCAGGAGTTAGTACTTCCTCGCCGGCGCTATTGATAAACCCATATTTCTTACCTTTCTTTACCTTTGCTACGCCATCGGTGAATGGATAAGCCTCGGTATAGATGTGTTGAATAACGATTTCTCCATTATCGTTCTTATATCCGAATTTGCCTTTTTCGTTCTCATCGGGATATAAGTTTTGTGCTTGTGTGCTGTATATGCTGAAAATAGCAAATAGTAGCAGATATAGTTTTTTCATCATATATAAAGTTCCTTAGTTTAATAAATTAGTTGTGTGAGCTTTCTGATTGTTTCCAAATGCGACACCGATAGCCTTGGCCGCTTCGATTTTCAGTTTTTTGAGTTCTATTTCATCGGAATATTTTTGTTTCATTTCAAAATCCCAATCAGATTTTACCTTCTCTTTAATCTCTTGATACAGATTCATGGCCTCATCGAAACAAGCAGCATACGGTTCTATCTGCCCCAAATATTCACCGGCTTTTTCCGCACCGTGTTTATCGGGACTTGCAGCCCAAGCCATTTTGGCCTGTTGCAGTATCTTATGATTTTGGAGATCTATATAGGTCTGAAAGATTTCTAACATCTTTTCGGTCGATGCATTATAGCCTTTACAACAGGCGGGAACGACCGAAAGGAGATATATAGCTCGATCGAAATCTTTCATTTGGGCGTATCTGTCGGCCTCTTTCAAGATGTTCGGATATTCTGTATCATAATAGTTTATGATTTTCTGTTTACCTGTTTTTATAAATTCCGATAGAGCCTTATTACTCTTGTTGAGGGTGCGATATGCGGCTAAATAGGCCTGTTCGCGACTATTACCTACATTGCGCAATTCGATAGAGGTTTGCGCGAAAACTTTTTCGCCCCATGCGTCACCTATATACAGGTCGAGAGACAATACAAGCGATGTTTTAGGGGGCGCTGTGGCAAGAGTCTGCTCGCTCAGTACAGTAGATTTGCTGGTGATGAAGAATTGTGCGTAATTGCTTGTTGCGCTTATACCATCACTGTTTATAATAGCCTCTAATCGGTTTTGCATAAATTGTTTGGCATTCTCGGGAGTGCGATTGTCGGTGTCGGAAATAACAGACATCAAATGAATTTCACAATCTTGCGAGAATCCATGGAATGTATTGGATAACAACAAGAGCAGTGTTATTATATAGTACTTTTTCATAATCGTGTTATTTATTACCTATTACTATTACGGCTTTACCTAATCCCTTGGTGAGCAATTTGCACTCGATGTTGTAAGGAGCCGCTTTCAGAAATTTTCGCAGTTCATTGGTGAAAGCCCGCGTATCCATAGCCATACCATTTGTTCTATACAAGGGTATGCGCACTTGTTCCAACAACATTTTATTCTCGGTGGCGTCGGTCAGGCTATATCGATGCTCTACCGTATTGTCGTTGACCCATTTTTCAATGATGTCGGTGAGCATTTCACCATCAAACTCCGATTCCAGATTTGTGCCTTCGACATTGTCAAATACAAGGACCTCGATAGCCACTTCTCTTCCATTGGTCTGTAAATCGTCAAAATAGGATTGCAGTTGAGATGAGAAGTTGTCGATGTTGTTGAGTACGGCCTCTTCGAGGAGAACCGGAATTTCGGCCGAGAACGAGGGCGCTCCGGTACCTGTGGCGGCCGCAATCTGCTTATTGGTATATGCGTCGATACCTCTCATGGAGTAGGTCACAGATCGTTTAGGGCCTTCGGTATTGATTTTATATACCAATTCAATTATAATATCCGATTTGGCTCTGTTCAGTAATTTTTCATAAGGCGTTTCGACTATACCCAGGCCTGAACTCCCTACGAGCATTTCGTTTTCGGCCGAGGATTGTTCAATACTCCTTATGGTTGAAGCGAGATCTTTTAAAGGAAATCCGCGTTCTTGCATCAATTCACCTATTTTGGAGATGACGTTCAGTAAATCGATATCGTTTTGCAACGCTTGTTTGTAGTCGGGGACATCGGTTTGTACCCCCAAGGCTTCATAAGACATCATATATCCGTTATTGGCGCACCAAGCGTCGGCGGGAACAACCATCAGGGTCGGTTTCTTTATTTGTCCCCAAGCATTAGACCCGATTAATAGCAGGGCACATAGAATTATCTTTTTCATAGTATCATTTTATAATATTGTCGCTGATGAGTTTTTGTTCCAATTCAGTTCTGAAAACTTTCAGTACAATCAGATAGGTGGTGCCTACGGTTCCATCTTTCATGGCAACTTTTTTGAGTTTGTTTCTTGGAGCTATTCTTACATATTTGTCATAGTCATTACCGCTGAACAGTGATTCAAAATAGGTCCTGTATTTCTCTCGGGCATTTACCTCTTTGAGCAAGGGTACAAAAGTACATTGTCCCCTTTTTACCCCGGAAAACATAATGTCGTTTACGGCTTGTTTCTCGGCGGCATTGATAGCGGCATTTCGGCTGATGCCTTGCCCCTTTACACGCAATAGAATACTGCCATCTAATTGGTCGCCCAAACATTCTGTTTCATATTGATAATATGATGATATAGAAGCTGTGCGACAAGAAGTAAAACCGATGCATAGGAGCAATATGCCCCCGAATATTATTTTCTTCATAGTGTACCTATTTTAAAATCCTGTACTTAATTTTTTGATGATTCCGGCAGCTTCCAAGTCTTTTCGTAGTTGTTCTTTAGCCACGGATAATGTAGCACCGATACGATAAGTCTTTTTCTGTACCTTGATGACTTCGTAAGCCGAAGATGTCATAGAAACATAATTTTTGTATGTGCCATTATCGCCAAAAAACAGATTGAAGAAATCGCTATGTTGTTGTTCTGTCAGAGCGTTTCCTGCCAGCGGTTTTTGTGAAACACGATTCTCTTTCGACGTGAACCCTTTGAACAAGACGCCATGTACGGCACATTTTTTCAATTCTTCCGGGCTTAGTTTAGCTTTCTTTGAGTAAACATATACGTTTACAAGATAATTTCCTTGCGTTCCGCTTCCGGCTGCAACGATTTCATAATCCATTACATTGTCGGCATGTAGCGCAGATAATAGAAATGCAAAAAAGGTAACGATGAGAAGTCTTTTATTCATGGTGATTTTGTTTGGAGAAATAGGATACTCCCGATTTTGCTATCGGGAGTATCACTATCTATTGTTTGTATTCTTAGAATTCTACACCCAATTTTATGGATAGGCCGTGACGGAGGTATTTCAATTTATAATCAAAATATTCATAGTAATCGTAGTAGTAATGATAGTAATAGTCTGTATATCCGTAAACTTGTTGTTGCATATTGTAACCTACAGCCAAATTCATGGCCTTATTGGAAGAACCGATGTTAAATCTCAAACCTATTGAAGGCGAGAAATATACTCCGGGATTTATTACGTCTGATTCTTTTTTACCAATGGAGTAACCCACTTTTGTGTCAAAAAACGGGGCGATATTGCTATCGGTAAAATAGGTGCGGAAATCTGCGAAAATAGGAATGAAAACTCTACCTCCGGAACTGTGGTAGTCAACTCCTATACCTCCACCTAAAAACACATAAGGATTGAACAAATAGCCATGAGTAGTGGTAAACGTAAATCCACCTTTAGGTATAGATATACCGCTGGCTTTGAAATTTACAATAGTACCGGTTTCGATGAATCCTCGATAGTTCTGAGCATAAGAACTTGTAATGCCCCCTAAAAGAATAAGGCCAATTAAAAAGAATTTTTTCATAACAATAAAAATTTTCATGTTTATTGGCGCAAAGATATAAAACTAAATCATTATTGAATAACATTTTTATAAAAAATTTTGTAAAGAAAAATAGTAGAAGTCTTATTTTGCACCATTGGGGGGGAGGGGAATTGCTGAGTATGTTGTATAACATATAAAAAAATATGGTGGGAGAAATAATAAGTGTTATTTTTACACCGTTAAAAAGGTGATAATACCTCGTGAGATATAGAAAGATATTGATTGTGTGCGAGTTCGTGCTCATTTACAAGCACAACGCAGGTATGGTCTATCTTTTACAAAATAAAATGAGAACAAATTCTACTCCGGCTTCTAAAACAAAAATCTTAAATCTATATATAATATGAAGAAACTATCGTTTGCGGTTGCTACAATGGCTTTGTTATTAGGTGCTTGTACGCAACAGTCAGCATTGACCAAGTCGGGCCTTTCGCCCGAGAAATTCGTGGCTGAGGTCGATGGTAAACCCACGGCTCTCTACACCCTTACCAATAATGCCGGTATGGAGGTGTGTATAACCAACTTCGGCGGTCGCATCGTGTCGATAATGGTGCCCGACCGCAACGGGGTGATGCAAGATGTGGTGTTGGGATTTGACAACATCAACGACTATGTGACTATTCCGTCGGATTTTGGAGCGGCTATCGGTCGTTATGGAAACCGTATAAATCAAGGGCGTATCACCCTCGACGGCAAGGAGTATCAACTGTCGCAGAACAACTACGGACATTGTCTGCACGGCGGTGAAAAGGGCTGGCAATATCAAGTGTATGAGGCTCGTCAGCTCGATAACCAGACACTCGAATTGGTAATGCGTTCACCCGATGGCGATAATGGTTTCCCGGGGAATGTAGAGGCCAAAGTGACTTATACGCTTACCGACGACAACGCCATAGTGTTGGCCTACGAGGCTACGACCGACGCGCCTACGGTAATCAATCTCACCAACCATTCCTATTTCAACTTGTCGGGCAATCCGGCCAAGTCGGTACTCGATCATATGCTTACCGTGTCTGCCGATGGATTTACCCCGGTCGATGCTACCTTCATGACTACCGGAGAGATCGCTGCGGTAGAGGGTACTCCGATGGATTTCCGCACGGCTACGGCCATAGGGGCGCGTATGCATATCGATGACGAGCAACTGCGCAACGGCAACGGTTACGACCACAACTGGGTACTCAACACCGGTTGTGATCCCGAGAAGACGGCCCTCTACATGGTGTCGCCCGAGAGTGGTATTTCGCTTTCGATACGCACCAACGAACCGGGTATTCAGATTTACTCGGGCAATTTCCTCGATGGTACGGTGAAGGGCAAAGGGGGTATCGTGTATAACTGTCGTGCCGGTATCTGTCTCGAAACGCAACATTACCCCGACAGCCCCAATAAGCCGCAATGGCCGTCGCCCGTATTGCGCCCCGGCGAGAAATACGAAAGCCTGTGTATATTCACTTTTGGTGTGGAAAAATAATTAGAAACCTTTAAATATTATAGATTGTGCAAGCATTAGACTGGATCGTGATAGGGCTTTTTTGTATGGCCCTTATCGGCATTATCGTGTGGGTAATGCGACAAAAGCAAAATGACTCGAGTGATTATTTCTTGGGCGGTCGCGATGCGACATGGATTGCCATCGGTGCCTCTATCTTTGCGTCGAACATCGGTTCGGAGCACCTTATAGGACTTGCCGGTGCCGGTGCGTCGAGCGGTATGGCTATGGCTCACTGGGAAATTCAAGGGTGGATGATATTGATACTCGGCTGGGTGTTCGTACCATTTTATTCGCGTAGTATGGTATATACCATGCCCGAGTTTCTCGAGCGCCGCTACAACCCTCAGTCGCGTACTATACTCTCGCTTATATCGCTTATAAGCTATGTGCTCACCAAGGTAGCCGTTACGGTATATGCCGGTGGATTGGTGTTCCAACAGGTATTTGGTATCGATACATTGTGGGGTATCGATTTCTTCTGGATCGCGGCTATCGGGTTGGTGGTAATTACGGCGCTTTACACGATATTCGGTGGAATGAAATCGGTGCTTTACACCTCGGTGTTGCAAACTCCCATTCTGCTCCTCGGCTCGCTGATAATACTTGTGCTCGGATTCCGCGAATTGGGAGGCTGGGACGAGATGATGCGTATATGCAGTGGTGTTACCGTCAATGAATATGGCGATACCATGACCGAGCTGATACGGGATAACGGTGACCCTAATTTCCCGTGGCTTGGAGCGTTGATAGGTTCGGCCATCATTGGTTTCTGGTATTGGTGTACCGACCAATATATCGTACAACGTGTACTCTCGGGTAAAAACCAGAAAGAGGCACGTCGAGGTACGATATTTGGTGCTTACCTCAAATTGCTACCCGTATTCCTCTTTCTCATACCCGGTATGATAGCCTTTGCTCTGCACCAAAAATCTCTTGCCGTCGGTGGTGAGGGCTTTCTACCCTTGTTGGCAAGCGGTGTGCATAATGCCGACGCTGCTTTCCCCACACTCGTGGCCAAATTGTTACCTGCCGGTGTGAAGGGTATCGTGGTGTGCGGTATTTTGGCAGCGCTTATGAGTTCTCTGGCCTCATTGTTCAACTCGTCGGCCATGCTTTTTACCATCGACTTCTACAAACGATTCCGCCCCAACACACCCGAGAAAAAACTGGTGGTTATCGGCCAAGTGGCAACGGTCATCATCGTGTTGCTGGGTATATTGTGGATTCCTATCATGCGTAGCGTGGGTGATGTGTTGTATGCCTATCTGCAAGATGTACAGTCGGTACTTGCTCCCGGTATTGCCGCAGCTTTCTTGCTGGGTATCTGTTGGAAACGTACTTCGGCTCTGGGAGGTATGTGGGGCTTACTTTCGGGCATGATTATAGGTCTTACCCGCCTCGGTGCCAAAGTATATTATTCCACTATTGGGGCCGGTGCCGGCGACAGCCTTTTCAAATACCTCTTCTACGACCTCAACTGGTTGTTCTTCTGCGGTTGGATGTTCCTCTTCTGCATCGTGGTGGTAATCGTGGTAAGCTATTGCACCAAAGCTCCTGAGGCTGAAAAAATAAAAGGTCTCGTATTCGGTACCTCCTCGCCCGAGCAGATTGCCGAGACACGTGCCAGTTGGAACAAGTGGGATATCATACACACCGGTATCATTCTAGCCATTACAGTGGCTTTCTATTGGTATTTCTGGTAAGTCATCGATGCGAGCCGAGAGTTTCGCCCCTCGGCTCGCATAGCTTATAACCCTATAAAGTATAAGAAGCTGTTTAAAATTTTCTTGAAAAAATTATTACGGCTTCAAAAAACAAAGTTTCGGCTTCTTTAAGGCTCTTTTGGCCGCCTTTTTCATCAAAACACTTGGAAATGGCCCGCTATTCCCTGCGTATTTTGACGAAAAAATCATTCCAAAATATCTCTTAAATAATCTCGAAATAAAATTTAAACAGTTTCTATGACAGAATACTATAAGACCGAAAGCAAGATACACGTATCGGTCGATTGTGTGATATTCGGTTTTCATCAAGATGCACTCAACCTGTTGCTGTTACAACGTAAGATGGAGCCGGCTCGCGGCCGATGGTCGCTGATGGGTGGATTTGTGAGGCCCGACGAGAGTGTTGATGATGCCGCCAAGCGCGTACTTGCCGATCTTACAGGTCTCGAAGATGTGTATATGGAACAAGTACATACTTTCGGCGCCGTGACTCGCGACCCCGGCGAGCGGGTTATCTCGGTGGTATATTACGCGCTCATCAACATCGACGAGTACGACCGCGAATTGGTGCAGAAGCACAACGCCTATTGGGTAGGGGTGGACAATATACCTCCGTTGATTTTCGACCACGACGAGATGGTGTCGCTTGCCCGTGAACAGATGAAGCAGAAAGCCGCTCGCGAACCTATAGGGTTCAACCTGTTGCCCGAGCTGTTCACTCTCACTCGTTTGCAAAATCTTTACGAGGCTATCTATGGAGAGGCCATCGATAAGCGCAATTTCCGCAAACGTGTGGCCGAGATGGATTATATCGAGAAAACCGATAAAATAGACAAAATATCGTCGAAACGAGGAGCCTCGCTCTATAAATTCAACATAGAGGCCTATAATTGTCGAAAAACAAAATTCAAATTATGTTAGAAGCGTTAAAAGAGAAAGTGTTTCGCGCCAACCTCGATTTGGTGAAACACGGATTGGTAATATTTACATGGGGCAACGTATCTGCCATCGACGCAGAGAGTCGCTTGGTCGTTATCAAGCCCTCGGGCGTGAGTTACGACGATATGACGGCCGGCGATATGGTGGTAGTCGATCTCGAAGGTAATGTCGTAGAGGGCGATTTACGCCCCTCGTCCGATACCCCTACACACCTTGTATTGTATAGGGCGTTTCCCCGGATAGGCGGTATAGTACATACCCACTCGACCTATGCTACGGCATGGGCGCAGGCGGGCTGTGATATACCCAATATAGGCACTACGCACGCCGACTATTTCCACGATGCGATACCTTGTACGGCCGATATGACACAGACCGAGGTCGAAGGCGAGTATGAGCGAGAAACCGGCAATGTGATTGTGAAGCGTTTCGCCGGATTGAATCCCGAGCATACCCCCGGGGTGTTGGTAAAAAATCATGGACCCTTCTCGTGGGGAAAAGATGCCCACGATGCCGTGCATAACGCCGTGGTGATGGAGCAGGTGGCCAAGATGGCCTATATAGCCTATGGCGTAAACCCCTCGCTCACGATGAATCCCCTGCTCATAGAAAAGCATTTCAGCCGCAAACACGGGCCCAACGCTTATTATGGACAAAAGAAATAAGAAGCCTATAGCTTCTAAAATTAAACAACGTATAAACTAAAATCAGATAGTATGGCATTTGAAAATTATGAAGTATGGTTCGTTACGGGCGCACAGCTCCTGTACGGAGGCGACGCTGTCATAGCAGTAGATGGACATTCGACCGAGATGGTGAACGGTCTGAACAACTCGGGCAATCTTCCCGTAAAAGTAGTATATAAAGGCACGGCCAACTCGTCGCGCGAAGTGACCGATGTGATGAAAGCCGCCAACAACGACCCGCGCTGTATAGGTGTCATTACATGGATGCACACCTTCTCGCCCGCCAAAATGTGGATTCACGGATTGCAACAACTGAACAAACCCTTGTTGCACCTCCACACTCAATACAATGCCGAGATTCCTTGGGACACCATGGATATGGACTTTATGAACCTCAACCAGTCGGCCCATGGCGACCGCGAGTTTGGACACATCTGCACCCGTATGCGCATACGTCGCAAGGTAGTAGTGGGTTATTGGAAAGATGCCGATACACAACACAAGATTGCCGTGTGGATGCGAGTGTGTGCCGGTTGGGCCGATGCTCAGGATATGCTCATCGTGCGCTTTGGTGATCAAATGAACAACGTGGCTGTTACCGACGGCGATAAAGTAGAGGCCGAGCAACGTATGGGCTATCATGTCGATTACTGCCCCGTAAGCGAGTTGATGGAGTATCAGAAACGTGTAGAGGCTACCGATGTCGATGCTTTGGTGGCTGAATATTTCCGTCTGTACGATCACGACGCGATTCTCGAAGATAAATCGACCGAGGAGTATCGCAAGGTATGGAACTCGGCCCGTGCCGAACTGGCTATCCGTGCCTTGTTGAAAGATAAAGGTGCAAAAGGATTTACTACCAACTTCGACGACTTGGGCGATGTCGATCCCGAAAGTCCCAACTGTTTCGATCAGATACCGGGACTGGCCTCGCAACGACTGATGGCCGAGGGGTATGGTTTCGGTGCCGAAGGCGACTGGAAGTCGGCCGCTCTCTATCGCACCGTGTGGGTAATGAACCAAGGCCTACCCACGGGTTGCTCGTTCCTCGAAGACTATACGCTGAATTTCGATGGGGCCAACAGCTCGATATTGCAATCACATATGCTCGAGATATGCCCGCTTATTGCCGCCAATCGTCCCCGCCTCGAGGTGCATTTCCTTGGAATCGGTGTGCGTAAAACCCCGACGGCCCGTTTGGTATTTACCAGCAAAGTGGGCAAAGGTTGTACCGCTACGGTAGTCGATTTGGGTAATCGTTTCCGTCTCATTGTAAACGATGTAGAATGTATCGAACCGAAGCCTCTGCCCAAGCTGCCCGTGGCATCGGCCTTGTGGATTCCCATGCCCAACTTTGAAGTGGGTGCCGGTGCGTGGATTCTTGCCGGAGGTACTCACCATTCCTGCTTCTCCTACGACCTCACGGCCGAATATTGGGAAGACTATGCCGAGATTGCCGGGATAGAGATGGTGCATATCCACAAAGATACCACCATTTCCGAGTTCAAGAAAGAGTTGCGTATGAACGAGGTGTATTATATGCTCAATAAAGCCCTCTGCTAATTATATAGGTATGGACGCGAAAAAGACGATAGAAACCGGTAAAGCCGTGTTGGGTATAGAACTCGGCTCAACTCGCATCAAAGCTGTGTTGATAGACCAAGAAAATCACCCGATTGCCCAAGGTAGTCATACATGGGAAAATCAATTGGTCGATGGTTTGTGGACTTATAGTATAGAGGCCGTGTGGACCGGGTTGCAAGACTGCTATGCCGACCTCAGGGCCAACGTGAAAAAAGAATACGACGTGGAAATTGTGTCGTTGGCAGCTATCGGCATCAGCGCCATGATGCACGGATATATGCCGTTCGATGCCAAGGGGCATATTTTGGCACCTTTCCGCACCTGGCGCAACACCAATACCGGAAAGGCTGCGGCCGAGTTGTCAGAGCTGTTTGTATATAATATTCCTTTGCGATGGAGTATTTCGCACCTCTATCAAGCCGTGCTCGATGGTGAAACGCATGTAGGCGACATCGACTACCTTACAACCTTGGCCGGTTATGTGCATTGGCAACTTACCGGCGAGAAGGTGCTGGGTATAGGCGACGCGTCGGGTATGCTGCCTATCGACCCCGATACCAAGGATTATGTAACGGCGATGGTTTCCAAGTTCGACAACCTCCTTGTTCCCAAAGGCTATCCCTGGAAGCTGCTCGATATACTGCCTCGGGTGCTTGTCGCCGGCGAGAGTGCCGGAACGCTTACCGCCGAGGGTGCCGCCCGTCTCGATGTGTCGGGCCATTTGCAGGCCGGAGTACCTCTGTGTCCGCCCGAGGGTGACGCGGGAACCGGTATGGTAGCCACCAACGCCGTGAAGCAACGCACGGGAAATGTCTCGGCAGGTACGTCGTCGTTCTCGATGATAGTGTTGGAAAAAGACTTGTCGCGCCCCTATGAGATGATAGACATGGTGACGACACCCGATGGTAGTCTCGTGGCGATGGTGCATTGCAATAATTGCACATCGGACCTCAATGCCTGGGTAGGTCTGTTCAAGGAATATCAGGAATTGCTGGGTATCCCCGTGGATATGAACGAGGTGTATGGCAAGCTCTATAATCATGCTCTCACGGGCGATGCCGATTGTGGCGGACTTGTTTCGTACAACTATATCTCGGGCGAGCCTATTACCGGATTTGCCGAGGGGCGTCCGCTCTTTGTGCGCAGTGCCGGCGACAAATTCAATCTGGCTAACTTCATGCGAGCTCATCTCAACGCCTCTGTCGGCGTGCTGAAAGTCGGCAACGACATTCTGTTCAACGACGAGAAGGTGAAGGTCGATCGTATTACCGGTCACGGCGGATTGTTCAAAACACCGGGTGTGGGCCAGCGCGTATTGGCCGCTGCCATCAACTCGCCTATATCGGTAATGGAGACGGCCGGTGAAGGTGGCGCTTGGGGTATCGCCCTGCTTGCCGCTTACCTTCCTGAGCATAAGGCCGGTAAGTCGTTGCCCGATTTCCTCGATGAACGGGTGTTTGCCGGTGATGCCGGTGTGGAAATTGCCCCTACGGCCGAGGAAGTTGCCGGCTTCAACGCCTATATAGCCAACTATAAGGCCTGCCTGCCCATAGAGGCTGCCGCAGTGAACGCAAAGAAATAAAAATAATAGACAGGGAGATTTTGTTTCGGTCAGATCTCTCTGTCGTTTTTATATATTATGAAAATCACTGTAATCTATTTGTTATTAATTCTCTTTCCGATGTATATGTCGGCCGAGGATATAGTTGTGAGCAGCCCCAATGGAAATGTGCGAGTAGCCGTGTCTTCTCGTGCCGGGCAACCGACATATACCATAGAGTATAAAAATCAAACGATAATAGAACCCTCTCCATTGGGTCTTATCACCAACGAGGGGACATATACCGCCGATGCTGTTTTTCGGAATTATAACATTGAGAATGTATCCGACTCTTATACACTCAATCGTTGTAAAGTGAGCGAAGTCTATTATGAGGCCAATAGGCTCACAGTAACCTATGAATATTCCGGGGAACGTAATATGGACGTAATATTCCATGTGGGCAACAACGACATAGCGTTTCTGTATCGGATACACCCTATTGCCGAGCGTGTGTGTTGCGTGGTTACCGATGAGGCAACGACTTTCGACCTTCCCGCAGGAACTACAACATTCCTTTCCCCGCAATCTCCGGCTATGTGGGGGTGGAAACGTTCCAAACCAAGTTATGAGGAGGAGTATGTGGCCGACCAACCGATAGGGGTACCTTCGAAATATGGGTGTGGTTACACATTCCCTGCGCTATTCCATATAGGTGATTGCTGGGCATTGATTTCAGAAACCGGAGTTACCGGTGAATATTGTGCTTCGAGACTGAGTGAAGGTACTATCGACGGACGATATACCATTGCCTATCCCATGCCGGGTGAAAATAATGGTTTCGGTAGCACCGGGGCCCAAATTTCGTTGCCGGAATTTACTCCTTGGCGCACCATTACTGTAGGCGACAATTTGCAACCTATTGTAGAGACAACTATCCCGTTTGATGTGGTAGAAGAGCTGTATGCGCCATCTATCGATTACAAATTTGGTCGTGCTACATGGCATTGGATGATATGGGACGATAAAAGTTGTAACGTCGATGATATAAAGAAATTTATCGACTTAGCATCGGAGATGGGGTATGAATATACTCTCATCGACGGCTTGTGGGACAAACAGATAGGATATGACAAGATTGAAGGTCTCATACAATATACCCGAGAAAAAGGTGTGGAGACATTCCTGTGGTATAACTCAAATGGCGCGTGGAACGATGCGCCACAAGGACCCCGTAATTGTATGAGCAACCCTATAACCCGTAAAAAGGAAATGTCGTGGTTGCGCGATATGGGAGTAAAAGGGATAAAAGTCGATTTTTGGGGAGGTGATAAGCAAGAAACGATACGCCTTTACGAACAGATATTGAGCGATGCCAACGATTATGGTATCATGTGTATATTTCACGGTTGCACATTACCCCGCGGATGGGAACGTATGTATCCCAACTATGTGGGCAGTGAGGCTGTATTAGCCTCTGAAAACCTGAAATTCAATCAGCATTTCAACGATTGTGAAGCATTTAATGCCTGTTTGCACCCTTTCATTCGTAATGCCGTGGGTAGTATGGAATTTGGAGGTACTATACTCAACCGCTGCCTCAATCGTACCAATGATGGCGGATCGATACGTCGTACGGGCGATGCGTTCCAACTGGCTACGGCTATCCTTTTTCAAAATCCCATTCAGATGTTTGGTCTCACCCCTAATAATCTACACGATGCACCTATTGAGGCGATGGATTTCATGCGAGATGTACCAACAACATGGGACGAAACACGTTTTATCGACGGCTATCCCGGCCGATATGTCGTGATAGCTCGTCGTCATGCATCACATTGGTATGTGGCCGCTATCAATGCTACAAACAGCCCTATTAAAAAGGAAATTTCTTTACCTTTTGCAGAAGGGGAGCGTATAATCGTTTATAGTGACAAAAAAAACAGTATCTTTGTCGCTAATGAGACCAAAGTAAATAAAGGTCGCAAAATAACTATCACTATTCCGACTAACGGAGGGTGTGTAATAACCGATAATAATTAAGAACATAATAAAAGAACCTTATGAACGACAAAAATGTAATGAATCGAGCTGCCGATAATATTCGTATTCTGGCCGCTTCGATGGTAGAAAAGGCAAACTCGGGACACCCCGGCGGTGCTATGGGTGGTGCCGACTTTGTCAATGTACTCTTTTCGGAATATCTGGTTTACGATCCCGAAAATCCCCGTTGGGAGGGCCGTGACCGTTTCTTCCTCGATCCCGGTCATATGTCGCCCATGCTCTATTCGGTGCTTTCGCTCACCGGAAAATTCACGATGGACGAGTTGAGCCAATTCCGTCAATGGGGCAGTCCCACCCCCGGACACCCCGAGGCCGATGTTATGCGTGGTATCGAGAACACATCAGGTCCTCTGGGACAAGGTCATACCTATGCCGTGGGTGCGGCTATCGCAGCCAAATTCCTCAAAGCACGTCTCGGTGAGGTGATGAACCAGACCATTTATGCTTATATCTCCGACGGAGGTGTGCAAGAAGAGATTTCGCAAGGCGCCGGTCGTCTTGCCGGACACCTCGGTCTCGACAATCTGGTTATGTTCTACGACTCTAACGACATACAGCTCTCGACCGCTTGCGATGCCGTGACCAGCGAGAATGTGGCTCAGAAATATGAGGCTTGGGGTTGGAAGGTGATTACCATCGATGGTAATGACGCCGACGCCATTCGTGGCGCGCTCGATGAGGCCAAGACCGTAAAAGGACAACCCACTCTCATCATCGGTAAGACCGTAATGGGCAAGGGTGCTCGCAAGGCCGATAACTCGAGCTACGAAAACAATTGCGCTACACACGGTGCGCCCCTCGGTGGTGACGCTTATAGCAATACCATCAAAAATCTGGGAGGAGATCCCGAAAAGCCTTTCCAAATCTTCCCCGAGGTACAAGAACTCTATGCCCGTCGTGCCGAGGAATTGAAGAAAATCGTGGCCGAGCGTTATGCCGCCAAAGCTGCATGGGCGCAAGCCAATCCCGAATTGGCGGCCAAAATGGAGGCTTGGTTCTCGGGCGCAGCACCTAAGGTCGATTGGGCCGCTATCGAGCAGAAAGCCGGTGCTGCCACACGTGCCGCATCGGCTACCGTACTCGGTGCACTCGCTACGCAGGTAGAGAACATGATTGTGGCTTCGGCCGACCTTTCAAATTCTGATAAGACCGACGGATTCTTGAAGAAAACTCACGCCTTCACAGCCGATGATTTCTCCGGCGCATTCTTGCAAGCCGGTGTTGCTGAACTTACCATGGCTTGTTGCTGTATAGGTATGGCGTTGCACGGCGGTGTAATCCCCGCGTGTGGTACATTCTTTGTGTTCAGCGACTATATGAAACCCGCTGTGCGTATGGCAGCTCTCATGGAACTTCCCGTGAAATTTATATGGACACACGACGCTTTCCGCGTGGGCGAGGACGGTCCTACACACGAACCGGTGGAACAAGAGGCTCAGATACGTCTCATGGAGAAACTCAAAAATCACAAAGGCCACAACTCGATGTTGGTACTTCGCCCCGCCGATGCCGAGGAGACTACCGAGGCTTGGCGACTGGCGATGGAAAACACCGCTACCCCCACGGCGCTCATTTTCTCGCGTCAGAACATAGCCAACCTGCCTGCCGGTAACGACTACTCGCAAGCTGCTCGCGGAGCCTATATCGTAGCCGGTGCCGATGCCGATCCCGATGTGATATTGGTGGCTTCGGGTTCGGAAGTTTCGACCTTGGTAGCCGGCGCCGAACTGCTTCGTGCCGAGGGTATAAAGATACGTATCGTATCGGCTCCCTCCGAAGGCCTTTTCCGCAGCCAAAGCAAGGAATATCAAGAAAGTGTGATACCTGCCGGTGCTAAGGTGTTTGGTCTTACTGCCGGATTGCCCGTCAATCTCGAAGGCCTTGTAGGTGCCAATGGTAAGGTATTCGGTCTCGAATCATTCGGTTTCTCTGCGCCCTACAAAGTGCTTGATGAAAAACTCGGATTTACCGCACAAAACGTATATAATCAGGTGAAAGCCATGTTGGCATAATCACTCGCCTACTAATAAGGAAGCCGAGGCTGCTCTATATTGAGTAGCCTCGGCTTTCTTATTAGTAGGGATTATAAAATTGTTCCGCTATGTAATTGCTCGATTGGAAACATTAAGTCCCAATTTTTTCCCCATACAATATTCCCATTTTCGATTATCGGACTCGCAATAAAAAATTTATGCAAAATGTGTAACCTTTTCTCAAAAGTTGCGTCAAATATATAGAAACACAAAAAAAATAAAACCAACCATGAGAAAAACAACTTTTTTATGTATGTTGCTGTTGGCAACATCGTTTGTGGCAGCAAAGGTAAAAACGGTCAAGGCTCCGCTTTATACCTTTTCCAATACATGTATGCTCGAAGTGGCGCAGGTTACACTATCCGATACCGCCACGATAGTAGAGATGGAGGTATATCACACTCCCGGAAAGAAGGTGAAGTTCCTAAAATCGCTCGCCTTGCGAGATGCCGACGGCGAAATGTATCCATTCCGATGGTGCGCCGATATGAAACCCGGTAAAAGTGTGAAAATGCCCGACGACGGAAGATTGTCGCTCTCACTCGTTTTCGAGCCATTGCCCCGTAAGTGTAAATCGTTCGATTTTGTAGAGGGCGATGACGAGTCGAGTTGGTTGATAACCGGAATATCCCTTACGGGCAAACTTCCCAAGAATAAGGAGATAGCTCGATTGGAGAAAGTGAAACTTCCCGATACACCCCTTCCCGCCAAGATAGTTGCCGCCATAGACACAGCCACCATTACGGGCCGATTTGTGGGTGTACCCGAGGGACAACAAATCTCGGCGCTATCGGCCTACTATTACTCCCCGTTCTCTTACAAGTCGCAAGAGGTATCGGCTGCGGTTGCCGCCGATGGTACTTTCACCCTGAAAATACCGGCATACGCCCCTATGTGTATAAATCTGCATAGACTGTTCACCATGTATGTGGAGCCGGGCAAAGAATCGCAGATAGTGATAAACGCCCGGGAGATAACACGTCGTAGTGGGCGCATACCCCGGGCCGAGAGTGGGGAGTGTAAAGGCTATTTCGCAGGGGCTATGGCGCGTGTAAACGCCGATGCCGAACGCGACGAGGTGGGCGTAATCAAATTCTGGCAACAGTTCCGCAATGTGGACGAGGAGGCTGTATTTTCAAATTTTACCATCGACCAATACAAGGCGCTGATGTTGCATTATCACGATAGCATTAAGTCGCTGATCGAAGCTCAATCGTGGTGCGATGCCTATAAAGAGATATGCCATATCGAAAACGACATAGCGTGTTGCGAGATACTGAATAAGGGGGAATTCTATCTGCGTGTGGTCTATAAATACAATGGAGTAAAAGGGGCTAAGTCCTATCGCTATTATGAACACTACGAGACTCCCGATAGCGCCTATTTCGACTATCTGACGCTGTTGGTGCCACACCTTGGCAGTGGTAAATTCCTATTATCTACGCGCGCCTATGATGCTGTAAACAGTGTGGATAGATATGCCGATGCCTCACGACGTGTATCATCGCTCACGTTGGCCGGATTTCTATGTATGCAGAATGATTCCTTGCGGAATATCACTCTGTCTCGGGCTCTTGCCGAGCGCGTACGTGAGATAGCCGATAAAGAACAAGCCGGTATTACTCCTACACGTGCCGACAGCCTTTTTGTCGATTCGCTCACAATGGCATTCCCCGCTACCATGACGGGTTATATGGCTAAATATGTAGAGAAAGAAAAGAAAAACCGACTGATACGACAATATCTGGGTGAAAACAGCCCGTTTTTCGACTGGGAGTTTGCCAATCGTTGCTATCAGTTGA
Organism: Coprobacter sp.; assembly: GCA_017462265.1. Classification (GTDB taxonomy): domain Bacteria; phylum Bacteroidota; class Bacteroidia; order Bacteroidales; family UBA11471; genus Caccoplasma. The sequence goes on from JAFTRN010000029.1 coordinate 35,563, forward strand.
TTGTAGAAAATTATACACCGCTCACAGCCGATATGCTGGCCGATTTGCAGAAGATAGAGATACCCTATATCGTGAGTGAAATCACGATGCTCCACAAGGATATGCAGGCCTATATCAGTCGCACCCGGGAGGCTTCGAAAGAGGTTACGGCGTTGAGCGACGACTTGCGCGGCGAGGAGTTGTTTCGTGCGTTGGTGGCACCCTACCGGGGTAAGGTGGTGCTCGTAGATGTGTGGGAAACCTGGTGCGGCCCTTGCCGCATGGCGATGACCGCGATGCGTCCGCTCAAAGAGAGAATGAAGGGGCGAGACATCGTATTCCTATATGTGGCCAGCGAGTCGTCGCCACACAAGACGTGGAGCGATATGATAAAAGGTATTCCCGGCGAACACATATTCCTCACCAAAGAGCAGAAAGCGAGTCTCACCGGCCGGTTCGAAATAAGCGGTGTGCCCACATTCTTCTTCGTCGATAAAGAGGGTCTGGTGCGGAAAAAGCAGACCGGTTTCCGCGGCGTGGATTTTACAGAGAAAGAGTTGGAAAAACTTATGAAATAAGAAGTTGTTTTGATTTTATTTCGAGACCGAAATGTCGCTTTTTAAAGCCGTCATATTTGTTAAGAAAATTCAAAACAGATTATGAAATAGAGTAATGCAAATGGAGAGACACAGTCCCGCCCGAGAGGGTAGGGCTGTGTCGTTTCTTATAAAAAAACAAAAAAGCGTTGATTTTCATCAACGCTTTTTGCTCTTCAGGTTGGACTTGAACCAACGACCCTCTGATTAACAGTCAGATGCTCTAACCGACTGAGCTACTGAAGAAGGTGACATTCCTAAAAATGCGATGCAAAGGTAATGCCTATTTTTGAATTGTGCAATACCTTGAACCTATTTTTTTTGTTTTTGTATAAAATTTCTCTTATTGAGAGCTATTCCGCCGATGAGAGCAAGAGCTCTTCTACCCTATCGAGTATGGGGTATAACTCATCAAGATGCTCGGCTCGCAACATGGCGATGCGTGTTTCTCGGAAGTGGGGTATTCCCTTGAACAGCGGTGTGGCGGCCAGGTGGCGACGTATGTGCAGTATTCCGCGCCGTTCGTCGAGTCGTGCCACACTCTCGCGCAACTGACGACGCAACACGTTCATCTTCTCGGAAACCGACAACGGTAGTATTTCGCCCGTAGCCATATATTGCTTGATGTCGCCAAATATCCAAGGGGCGCCTATCGAGGCGCGTCCCACCATGATAGCATCTACACCGTAGCGGTCGAACTGTCGGCGGGCTATCTCGGGCGAGGTCACGTCGCCATTGCCTATGATGGGTATGCTCATTCGGGGATTGTTTTTCACCTCTCCGATAAGTGTCCAATCGGCATCGCCGGTGTACATCTGGCTGCGTGTGCGACCATGTATCGCCAGTGCCGCTATGCCGCAGTCTTGCAGTTGCTCGGCAAGCTCTACGATGATACGCGAGTCGTGGTCCCACCCCAGGCGGGTTTTCACCGTCACGGGCAGTTTCACGGCATTTACCACCGCACGGGTGATGGCGAGCATCAACGGCACGTTGCGTAACATACCCGAGCCGGCACCCTTCCCGGCCACCTTCTTCACGGGACAGCCAAAGTTGAGGTCTATCACATCGGGACGGGCAGCTTCGCATATACGAGCCGCCTCGACCATGGAATCTACATCGCGTCCGTAAATCTGTATTGCCACAGGACGCTCGGCGTCGCTGATAGTGAGCTTGGCCTGCGTCTTATCCACGGCGCGTATCAACGCGTCGCTCGACACAAATTCCGTCGTTACCATATCGGCGCCAAACTCCTTGCATAGCAATCGGAATGGCGCATTGGTCACATCTTCCATCGGCGCCAGCAGCACCGGTTGTTCACCCAGGTCTATTGTTCCTATTTTCATACGTCGGTCAAAAGGTGCATGCAAAGATAGATACAAACGTGCGAGAAATACCAAGCATGTCTGTATATTATTCATAGCGGGCATAGTCTATCCTCGATTTCTGTTCAAAGATAGAGTGTTGCTATAAAAAGAAAAGCGACGGAACACTCCATCGCTTTCTGTCGGGGTGAGAAGACTCGAACTTCCGACCTCCACGTCCCGAACGTGGCGCGCTGCCAACTGTGCTACACCCCGATTGACTTTGCGAGCGCAAAGGTAAGGATTGATTTTGAATATTTCAATAAAACCACCAAAAAATATTTTCTTATCAAATTCTTTTTGATGAGAATTCCTGTTTCTATCTTCTGTTAAGATTATTAAAGGCATCAATCAGCAAAGATATACCATCTATGACGGTCATTGTTCCGTGTTTGGCTATCTGCTGATGACACTCCTCAATTTGTCGTTGGCATTCAACAGCAAGATTATATTCTTCTATCGTATAAGAGCCTATAATCTGAGCTTTAGATACAATGTAATTGCATATTTGAGATAACTCTACAATCATAGAACGAAAACGGGCTATTTGTGCCACATTATACACCAAAGAAGCACCACCAACAACCATTCTTGCCTTTTCATTCTTTATTGCTGCTACCTTTGCAGCAATAAAGCAACATCTATTGCAGAATTATTCATATTCTAATCGTATTACTAAAATGATTCATAATCATAACCTATCATAAAATATAGAAAAAGTGCGGTGTTTGCATATTATATGATAGGTTGAGTAATTTCTACTTCTCCTTCAACTTCTTGATTTCTCTATCAAAGTCGCTTTCGAGCAAATCCATTTGTTTGTGAGCGATGATTTGACCATCAAGAGCCTCAATCCAATCTTTCATTGTCATGGGATTCATCTCCAATGCTTGGAACTCAGCAAAATCCAAGAAACCAGAAACGAGCAGGTTCAAGCGTTGTAATTCAATCTCCGATAAATAGTTCTTTGCAATCTTCACATCATCTTTGGTAACGTAGTCGCCTTTGAAGTTGGTCATACCCACAAATGGCTTTTCATTATCCACGCGATTGTAGATAACCTCGGCAGCTGTGTTCTCGTGAACTGCATAATGTAACTTATTCTGCACCGTCGCAAAGAACATTTTTGTCATTTCACTGCGAGGGTCGTAATCTGTTGCTGTAGCATAAATATCTGTCACTTGTTGGTAGAAGTTGCGTTCACTACTACGAATATCCCTGATGCGTTGCAACAACTCACGAAAATAGCGATTGCCGCCTTGTTTCAAACGCTCATCATCCATAGCAAAGCCCTTTTGTATATATTCATGTAGGCGTTGGGTAGCCCAACGACGGAAACGGGTGGCCACCTGCGATTGCACACGATAACCGAGAGCGATAATCATATCGAGGTTGTAGTGTTCCACTTCACGCTCAACCTTACGAGAACCCTCTATTTGAACTGTTCGGAATTTCCGAACAGTTGCCTCCTTTGCCAACTCTCCATCATCGAATATATGCTTAATATGCTCACTTACATTTGATTTGCTTGTTTGATATATCTCAACCAATTGTGCCTGCGTAAGCCACAAATCCTCATCAGCAAAGCGCACCGACACACGAGTTATCTCGTTCTCGTCTTGATAGAGTATTATTTTGTTTTCTTCTTTCATCATCATCTAAACCTCTATTCGTTATTCTTTAACGCATCTTTTAAAGCAATACCCTTTGCTGTAAGGCGGTATTTTTGGTTCCGGCTGTTAGGCTTGTCTGGCATAGTCTGTTCCAATATACCAGCGTTCAAAAGAGGATGAATATATTTTCTTCTGAATTTGGTTCTATCGGTAAGATCCATAAAAGCCAACATTTCGCCAAAAGAACGTGCCTCGGCACAGAAAACTATCAGCTTATCAATATTTTCAACACTGGGTGCTGACTGGGTGCCGACTGGGTGCCGACTGGGTGCCGACTGGGTGCCAGCTTGCACACTTATAGGCAAAGTAATACGGATAAAGTTATCAGTAAACTTGAAACAGTTTTCACCGTATGCTCGTAGAATACGCGGGATACCGGAACCTAATGACTCTACTAATTCTACATCGCGGTAGATACGCATCAATTCTTTATTGCGCGGAATAGATATGCCGTTGAAGAACTCTTCTTTTGTAAGTGATTCTGGCAAACGACCAGCAGAAGTTATCTCAAGCCTGTCGGGGAATATCTCAAACTTGGGAGGTACCTCAAACGAATAGTCATTATGCACAATGGCATTGATAACAGCCTCGCGCAAGGCAACCTTATTCCACAATGGCGTTTCAATACGTTCCATTGGGGTTATCGTTGCTGCCACCTTGTTTTCAATATCCAGTTTTGATAAAACACTCTTGGTCGCTTTGATAAGGGAGCAATAACCATATTCATTGTTCTCCACCAAATCGCAACGGTCAAGACTTGAATACTTTGCCACCTTGATTGAATTGCCGTTCTCATCAGCCAACAGATATGCCACATAGTTGTACTTGCCATCATCTGTAAGCAACTCCAATGTGCGCTTGAAATTATCATTGAGCCTCTTGCCGCGCTCATCGTAGTAGATACGCAACTGCTCAAAACTCAAATCTTGGCGGTTTGACACAATGCGACCGATAGAATTGCGTGTGCGCATAGCAAACAGACGGTCAATCTGCTCCTGTGGCATAGGCTCGGCAGATGTTCCAACACGCATATAAGCACCTCGCGGAGTCATTCCATACTTCGTCTTGAAATATGGCTTCTCTATTCCACTTGCCACCGTAACTTTGATAATGCTACGCCCATCCTTTTGCTCCTCTGCAATATCGAACAGTCCCATTGCCGAAGGAGAGATGTTGTGCTTGATACGGTCTTTTAACCTCAACATACAATCATCCACATCACTGACGCCCACAGTTGAACCATCCTTATCAATGCCGATATAGATGTATCCTCCCTCCTTGTAGTTAAGGAACGCCACAATCTCCATCTCAATATCAAGTTCCGAGGTCAATTCTCTTTTATATTCTATGCGGTTGGTTTCGGTCATATAATACTTTTATTATTCAAACAAGTTCATCATCTAGCTTGTACATTAACATACTGGCATAGTGTAGTTTTCTAACAGCATTTTCTTTAGTAATCTGCAGATTGTTATGAGCTTGAGGATTCCTGATTCCTATCATTGCACCAGCAAACATTTCCATATATCCCTGTTGAATATTGGCACCTGTTTCTGTAGATATATCTCCAAGTTTAATTATTGGATTCTGAACAGAAAATGCAGCTTGCATTAATTTTGCGCCATCCTTCTCTACAGACGTTCTATCTTTATATATCTTTTTAACTCGCATGTTTATTTCTTTAAACGCTGCTTCTACTGCATCTGCATAGTGTCCATTATCAAAGCGACCTTTAGCAACGGAAATTATCTGAGGGTGTATATTAGCCCAAATGGATGATGAATTGTTATTGCCATATCCATTTAGATATGTAATAGTTGCTATAACTTCGCCAAAAGAGTATGGGTTAATACCATTCTGAGGAGTTACTAGTTGTTGACCAAATTGATTCACCGAGATTAGATCCGATGTTTTTAAGTTAGGTAGTATCTTATC